>NZ_JBQFZP010000001.1:0-613826 GCF_056542305.1 Ruegeria sp. AD9 | reverse complement strand
CTCGATCTCGTCGCGCTGACGACCCAGCTCAGACCGGATCGAGCCAAAAAGCTCAGGATCGCGGTCCGACAAGGACTGGGTGAAAAATCCGGTGTCACGAAGATTGGCGTTCATTGGCGCTCCACATGGCTGGGTAAAATCTTGCGGATTTCCTATCGGAAACGCCACTTTCGCAAAAGGCTTAAAGCGACGATTTGGCCTGCTGCGGCGTCAAGACTGGCCTATTGGGGAAAGGTATGTTTGTTTCGGAACCAAATGTGCAACACCGGAAACCACAAAACATGAAAAAGAGAATCGCCTTTCTCGCCAGTGAGGTCAAAGTGGCGCAAACGGCGCGCGACATCCTGGTGGCCAAACATGGTAACGTGGCACCTCGGGACGCAGATATTGTGGTTGCATTAGGTGGGGACGGCTTCATGTTGCACACCCTGCACAACATGCAGCATCTTGATATTCCGGTCTACGGGATGAATCGCGGCACGATCGGCTTTCTGATGAATGAGTATCACGAAGACGACCTGATGGCGCGGCTGGAGGATGCCGAGGAAGAGGTTATCAACCCGTTGGCCATGCAGGCGATGGATCAATCTGGAAAACTGCACGAGGCGCTGGCGATCAACGAAGTGTCATTGCTGCGTGCCGGTCCTCAGGCAGCAAGGCTCAAGATCAGCGTAGACGGCCGGGTGCGCATGGCCGAACTGGTCTGTGACGGGGCGTTGCTTGCCACGCCTGCGGGATCGACCGCCTACAACTATTCCGCGCATGGGCCGATTGTTCCGATTGGCGCTGACGTTCTGGCCCTGACACCCATCGCGGCGTTTCGCCCACGGCGGTGGCGCGGTGCCTTATTGCCGAAAATGGCGAAAGTCAGGTTCGATGTGGTCGAAGCTGACAAGAGACCGGTCATTGTGGCTGCTGATTCCGTGTCTTTCCCGGATATAGACTGGGTCGAGATCAGGTCGGAACCAGCCATTGCGCACCGTATCCTTTTCGACCCCGGCCATGGGTTGGAAGAACGTCTAATATCCGAACAATTCACATAATATTAGGATTCCCCAAATTTTTCTCACGCCTGTGTGAAGCAGTTCACAGGAATTCCCTTAACGATTGGCTAATGTGAACTTGCCCGGAGAACGCGCCAAGGTGGGAGTGAGTGGCCACCTGAACGGTGTTTTCGAATGGTTGCGCAGATTTTGCGCTGGCGAGGGTGGGTGGTGCTACGCTCGTCATCAGAAATCCGGGCTTATTTTAGCAGTTGGACCCCGGGCACAATGACCCGGGGTCTATTTTTGCTACATATGATCCCAAAGCGGCAAACACATCTGTCCCACGCGGGCTTCTATCGCGGCGGCGGCATCCACGGCCAGATCCTCGCGCCAGCGCTGTGCCGCGATCTGTACGTTGATAGGTTGAGGCCCTTTGGGAAGATTGGCCAGCCGCGACGGAACGCAAGCTGCTGGCAGTCCTAGAAAGTTCATCGCATAGGAATAGACAGCGCATCCCAAAACATCATGCACGCCTTCCGCGCCTTCGGTGTCCCGGTCAGGTTTGAAAAATGGCTGTGGCAGGAAAGGGGACAAAACCAGCGGATAGTCCTGCAAAAACAGGGACCATTCGCGTGCATAATGGCTACGCTTGGCCAGCATCCGAACCAATTCTGTTTCAACGATGGGTGGGAACTCCTGAAAGTAGACGTCAAAGATGTCGCGGATGGTTCTGGAACCAGCGGCTTCAATGTCCGATTTCATCAGGGTCAGCACTTCGCCCATCAAGGTCCGATACCCGATCCGGCCACATTCAAAGACATCGGGCGGATCGACCTCTTCAACGACGTACCCTGCATCGACCAGCGCATCGCGCGCAGTGTCGAGGGCTTTTTCGACCTCGGGGTGCAGAGCATAGCCGAAGGTGTTCTTGGTGAATGCCACCTTGATCGGCTGGTCAAAACTCTCGCCGTGCCAGGGCATTGGAACGTGGAATGGGTCCCGCGCATCGGTGGCGATCAGGCTGGGCATGGACAGGTGCAGATCCGCAGCCGACCGGGTGATCAGGCCCTGAACCGACATTGACTGCGCCAGCAATCCGCGTTCGGCCTTCTGACTTGGGTTCCACGCGGGAACGCGTCCCAACCCCGGTTTGACCGTCACGGCACCGATGGCGGCAGCCGGAAAGCGCAGGCTGCCGCCAATATCGTTGCCATGGGCCAGAGCACCGACACCCGCCATCACGGCGGCAGCAGCGCCACCGGATGATCCCCCGGGTGAAATGTGCCGTCCCCACGGGTTGAACGTGCGCCCATGCAGGGGGTTGTCGGTGTCGGCCCTGAAGGAAAACTCGGGCGTATTCGTTCGCCCGATCACAATGGCCCCCGCTTTTTGCAAATTGCTGACCACCGGCGCGTCATCCGGTGCGATCACATCCTTCAGCGCAATAACGCCGTTGGTGGTGGCGTGGCCTTTCTGATCGACATTCACCTTGATTGTTACCGGAACTCCATGCAGCGGGCCGGTCGGCTGACCACGCTCCCGTGCAGCATCTAGCGACTGCGCGCGTTCCAGGGCCTCGGTGCGCAAATCTTCGACGACTGCGTTCAGCGCGGGGTTCACCGCGTCCATGCGATCAATCGAGGCCTGAACCGCCTCGGTTGCACTCAGATCGCCGCGTCGGGTCAGGGTGGTCAGCTCTGTGGCGCTGAGACGCCAGATATCGGTATGTGTCATGGGCCCTCACTGTCTTACAGCGACAGTAGGGGCCCAGATTCAGGTTGCAAGGGCGGACATGGTATGGGCGGCCGATGCCGCCCGATGGTTACTTTGCGTAACCAATTGTCTGCAACGCCACCTTGATCTCATCAAGGATGGCAGGATCGTCAATTGTTGCAGGCATTTTGTAATCTTGACCGTCTGCAATCGACACCATCGTGCCGCGCAGGATCTTACCGGAACGGGTCTTGGGTAACCTGTCGACAACAACAGCCAGTTTGAAGGCGGCCACCGGCCCGATCTTTTCCCGAACCATTTTGACGACTTCCTGAACCACATCGCCATGATCCCGTGTGGCACCAGCATTCAGGCACAGGAAGCCGACCGGCATCTGCCCCTTCAGTTGGTCCGAAACACCGATTACCGCGCATTCTGCCACATCGGGGTGGGCGGCCAACACTTCTTCCATCCCACCCGTCGACAGGCGATGGCCCGCTACGTTGATGACGTCATCGGTGCGCGCCATTATGTAGAGGTACCCGTCTTCGTCAATCATCCCGGCATCGCCGGTTTCGTAATATCCGGGGAAGTGTTCAAGATAAGATTTCTTGAACCGTGCTTCGGCATTCCACAGTGTTGGCAAGGTGCCTGGGGGCAGGGGCAGTTTAACCGCGATGGCACCCAGTTCACCGGCCTTCATCGGGTGACCGCCTTCATCCAGAATTTGCACGTCATAACCCGGCATCGGTTTTGCGGGCGAGCCCAGCTTGACCGGAAGCTCTTCGATACCCAGCGGGTTTCCGGCAATGGCCCAGCCGGTTTCGGTTTGCCACCAATGGTCGATCACCGGAACCTTCAGCGCGTTTTGTGCCCAGATAATTGTGTCAGGGTCAGCCCGTTCGCCTGCCAGATAGAGGGCCTGTAGATGAGACAGATCGTATTTGGCGATCAATTCGCCTTTTGGGTCTTCTCGTTTGACGGCGCGGATGGCTGTAGGTGCGGTGAAGAAGCTTTTGACCTTATGTTCCGAGATCACGCGCCAGAAGGTGCCCGCGTCCGGGGTGCCGACTGGCTTGCCCTCGAACACAATTGTGGTGTTTCCATGGATCAGGGGCGCGTAGCAGATATAGGAGTGTCCCACGACCCAGCCCACGTCGGAGGCTGCCCAGAATACGTCACCCGGATCGACGTTATAGATATTCTTCATCGTCCAGTTCAGTGCCACAAGGTGTCCGGCAGTGGGGCGCACGACCCCTTTGGGTGCACCCGTAGTGCCAGAGGTGTACAGGATATAAGCCGGGTCATTGCCATCGACCGGTACGCATTCAGCCGGTTCGACACCGTATTGGAAGCCATGCCAGTTGAAGTCGCGCCCTTCAATCAACTGAGCGACTTCTTGTTCCCGCTGGAAGATCACACAAAAATCAGGCTTGTGGTTAGCCAGGTCGATCGCGCCGTCAAGCAGGGGCTTATAATGAACCACGCGGCCCGGCTCCATCCCGCAGGACGCGGCGATGATTGCTTTGGGTTTGGCGTCGTCGATGCGCACAGCCAGTTCGTTGCTGGCAAACCCGCCGAACACAACTGAATGCACGGCGCCGAGGCGGGCACAGGCCAGCATTGCCTCAAGCGCTTCGGGGATCATCGGCATGTAGATAATGACACGGTCACCTTTCTCGACACCCTTTGCGCGAAGCGCGCCGGCCAGAGTGGCCACGCGGTTGCGAAGCTCGACATAGGATATCTCGCGCTTGGTGTGGGTGATGGGGCTGTCATAGATGATGGCGGTTTGTTCACCGCGCCCGTTTTCCACATGACGGTCCACGGCATTCCAACAGGTATTGACCCGCGCGTCGCTGAACCATTCGTACAAGGGCGCATTGTCGTCGAACAATGCCTTGCTGGGGGCCTTGACCCAATCGATCCCTTTTGCGGCGTTCATCCAGAACGCTTCGGGGTCAGTCTTCCAGCTGTCATAAACGTCCTGATACGCCATCTCGTCCTCCTCACAACGGCCTGGACATTGTGTTAGGTTGCAGAAAACATCCGGGCAAGCGCGACGCATGACGACGCGTCAGTTTATCGCAAAAAATTTGCAGATCAGCGGAATATGACTTGCAAATTTTTGCAAAATCGCAGGTGTAGCAGAGTTTTCATCGCCGCAGTGCGAAGATTTGCAAAGTTGCAAACTTTTACATGCAAATCTTGGGCTCCTCCGGGAATCATCTCAACCAGCCGTTTTGGCGTAACGTGGCAGCTTGTCCTGAAGGTTCAGCCAGGGCAGGTGATCGGCGTGGAACACGTGAAACTGTGGTGGCAGGGTTTCCGGTTCGTCCAGCGTTGCGGTGTATAGATGTATGTTCACGCAATCGCGCGCTGTGCGATAGGCCATCTGGGTTCCGCAGTTGCCGCAAAAAAGACGTTCGACCCCTTCAGATGAACGATAGATCTTTGGTGCCTGACCCAGCCATCTGACTGCTTCATGCGGCAGTCCGAAAAAAGCCGTGACCGGCGCGGCGCAGTTTCGCCTGCAATCTGAACAGTGGCAATAACAGCTCCATGCGGCTTGGGCATCGCTTTCCCAATGCACGGCGTTGCAGTGGCAATGTCCTTTGATGCGCTTCCCCCCTGTTGACAGGGGCGCCAGCCAGGCCGCCCCAGGTTAACCGTAATGCGCCACGGGTGTTCCTGCAATCGCCGCCATGTTCAGCAGACCGCGTGCGGTGATGGATGGAGTAACAATATGGGCCTTGTTGCCCATTCCCATCAGGATCGGGCCAACTTCAATCCCGTCCGCCTTCATCTTCAGAATATTGCGCACGCCGCTGGCCGCATCTGCGTGGGCGAATATCAGAACGTTGGCCGCCCCTTCCAACCGCGACGCCGGGAAGATGCGCGCCCGCAGGTCTGCATCCAAAGCCGCATCTACGTTCATTTCGCCTTCGTAGACAAAATCGCGCGGCTGCCGATCAAGGATTTCCAGTGCCGCCCGCAGCCGTTTGCCTGATCCTTCAGCCTGATTGCCAAATTGCGATTGCGAACAGAAGGCGATCTTGGGCTCGATCCCGAACCGGCGAACATGTCGCGCAGCACCAATGGTGGTTTCTGCCAGTTCTTCCGGCGACGGCAATTGCCGGACATGCGTGTCGGCGATGAACAGGGGGCCATCTTCCAGGATCATCAGGGACAAGGCACCATGCGGGCGCAGGTTGCCCTCGTCAAGCACCTGCTCAACATAGTTCAGATGCCAGCGGTATTCGCCGAACGTGCCGCAGATCATGCTGTCCGCTTCGCCACGATGCACCATGATCGCACCGATGGCTGTTGTGTTGGTGCGCATAATCGCCTTGGCCAGATCCGGTGTCACCCCACGGCGCTGCATAATCTGGTGGTAGGAAGTCCAATAATCGTAATAGCGCGGGTCGTTCTCCGGGTTAACGATCTGACAGTCCTTGCCCGGACGAATGGTCAGCCCCAGCTTTTCACACCGGGTTTCGATCACATCGGGTCGCCCGATCAGAATTGGCGTTTCCGTCGTCTCTTCGAGAATGGCCTGCGCGGCTCTCAGAACCCTTTCATCTTCACCTTCGGCAAAAACGATGCGACGGGATGCGACGGCCGCAGCCTCGAACACAGGACGCATCAGAAGGGCAGACTTGAAGACAGTCTGGTTGAGCTTTTCCTTATAGGCGTCAAAGTCGTCGATAGGGCGTTTTGCAACACCGCTTTCCATGGCGGCTTTGGCGACCGCCGATGACACCACGCCCACAAGACGCGGGTCAAATGGTTTTGGGATCAGGTAATCCGGGCCAAAGGTCAGTTGCTCGCCCTTATAGGCAGCCGCGGCTTCGGCGCTTGTGGTTGCGCGCGCCATCTCAGCGATACCATCCACGCAGGCAATCTGCATCGCGTCGTTGATCTCGGTCGCGCCGACGTCCAATGCACCCCGGAAGATAAACGGAAAACACAACACGTTGTTGACTTGATTGGGAAAATCGCTGCGACCCGTGGCGATGATTGCGTCTGGTGCCACTGCGCGCGCGTCCTCTGGCAGGATTTCCGGCGTCGGGTTGGCCAGGGCGAAGATAATCGGGCGGCTGGCCATTTTCCGGACCATATCAGGCTTCAGAACATTTGGTCCGCTGAGACCTAAAAACAGGTCAGCCCCACCGATCACATCGTCCAGCGTCCTCAAGTCCGACTTCTGCTCGAACTGTGACTTGTGTGGGTTCATGTCCTCGGCCCGCCCTTCGTAGACAAGCCCGTGAATGTCGCACAGCCATATGTTTTCGCGCTTCACACCCAGCTTGACCAGCATGGTCAGGCACGCAATCCCGGCAGCCCCGCCACCGGTCGACACGACCTTGATGTCCTCAAAAGACTTTCCGGCCACATGTAGCGCATTCTTGGCCGCAGCCCCGACCACAATGGCAGTTCCGTGCTGGTCATCATGGAAAACCGGGATGTTCATACGTTCACGGCAGAGCTTTTCGACGATGAAGCAATCGGGGGCCTTGATGTCTTCAAGGTTTATGGCACCAAATGTCGGTTCAAGGGCACAGACGATATCCGCCAGCTTTTCGGGATCGGGCTGATCGACCTCGATATCAAAACAATCAATGCCTGCGAATTTCTTGAACAGAACGGCCTTGCCTTCCATAACCGGCTTCGACGCGAGTGCCCCGATATTCCCCAGGCCGAGCACGGCGGTGCCGTTTGACACCACAGCAACAAGGTTACCGCGCGCGGTGTACCGCTCGGCATTGGCTGCATCGGCCTTGATTTCAAGGCTGGCCTCCGCCACGCCGGGCGAATAGGCGCGGGCCAGATCGCGACCGTTGGCCATCGGTTTGGTGGCCTTGATCTCAAGCTTTCCGGGTTTGGGAAATTCATGATATTCGAGCGCAGCTTGTCGCAGGCTGGGGGTGTCAGACATCGGCGATTCAGCTCCCATTGAGAATTTGATTTAGCCTTAAACTATTTATTTGGGCTTGGCTACGCTACGTCACTCTGCCGTGATGTCGCAACCAGAATTTGGATTGGTATTGTCTGAGTTCTTTTGCATCTTTTCACATTGCGACGTCCAAGATCACTCTGGCAAGGCCGTCGTGACATTCAGGACTGATGACATGGCTGGTAAACAATGAGGGATCAGTAGGTTGGATGTTGGTTGCAGCGATGCTGGGCAGTTGTTGGCGCCCGGATTTTGGTCGAGTTCACCGCGCTGAACGGCGGCGTTTTACCCGTGATCATTGAAATGCGGTTCTTCGCTGTGGAAGAAATGCCGGGGATGTTCTTTTCGGTTGGCATTTTGGCGTCTGTTCTGATCGGATGGCCAAAGTTGCAATTCGAAGAGAATACTGATGACCAAGACATCCGATCTGGCGAAAACGCACGCTGAGATTCGCCTGCCCACGCGGGAAATTCGCGACGACATCCCCTTTTACACGAAAAAACTGGGGATGAAGATGGACATGATCTATCCCGCTGACGATCCGCGCGTCGCGGTGTTTTCGGGGCATGGCGTGCGGTTGCGCATTGAAAAAGACGCACCGGAAAGCCCTGGTACCTTGCGTATTCTGACGGATAATCCGTCTGATTTCGCGGGTGGTGAACGCGTTCTGGTGGCCCCAAATGGCACCCGGGTCGAAATTGAAGAACGAAATCCGCCACTGGTGATGCCAGAGACCGTGCATTCCTTTGTCGTGCGCAGGCTCAAGGATCAGGCCCCTTGGATCATCGGTCGGGCCGGGATGCACTATCGCGATCTGGTGCCGGATCGGCTGGGCGGGTCGATCATCGCCAGCCATATCCGCATTCCCGATGGCGGACCGGTCCCGGACATGGTGCATTTTCACAAGGTCGGGTTTCAGCTGATCTTTTGCATCCATGGCTGGGTGGATGTAGTCTATGAGGATCAGGGCGAGAAAATGCGCCTGACAGCGGGGGACTGCTTTATTCAACCACCGGAAATCCGGCACCGTGTTCTCGAAGCCTCTGATAATGTTCAGGTCATCGAGATTGGAGTGCCGGCTGAGCATGTCACGGAAATCGACCATGACATGATGCTTCCCACTCCGCACATCCGCCCGGACCGCGAATGGCAGGGGCAACGTTTTGTCTATAATCAGGCCAAGGGTGCCGAGTGGATGCCCTTCCGTCTTCCGGGTTACATCTGCCGCGACACCACGATTGCCGAGAACACCAAGGGCGTCGCTGGGGTGCAGGTTGTGCGCAAAGGATCGGGTGATCCGGAATGGGCCATCCATGACACCGACATTCACTTTACCTTTGTGATGGACGGAGAGGTCACCCTGGAAGGAGAGGGGCGCGATCCCTACCGGCTGGAGCAAGGGGATGCGTTCGTCATCCCACCTGGGATGCGCACACGGCTGTCCGACCCAACAGACAATATCGAATTGTTGGAAGTCACCTTACCCGGTACCTTCAACACAACGCTGGGTTAAGCGAAAAACACGGGTCGGGGGCTTCAATTTCCCCGCCTTAATACGTTAGCGTGCAAATTTCTGACCAGATGATCAAAAATAGGGAATCGCCATGTCGCTGAAAGACGCTGCCTTGTCTGTCCGGGAAAACGCCTACGCGCCATATTCGAACTTCAAAGTTGGCGCAGCGCTCCGGTCTTCTTCGGGCCAAGTCTTTTCCGGGTGCAACGTCGAAAATGTGGCCTATCCCGAGGGCACCTGCGCGGAAGCAGGTGCAATTGCCGCAATGGTGGCCGCGGGTGAGCAGGAACTGACCGAAGTCTACGTGGTTGCCTCCAGCCCTCAGCCTGTGCCGCCTTGCGGTGGATGCCGTCAGAAGCTGGCCGAGTTTGGCAAGCGCGATGTAAAAGTTACTCTGGCAACCGTCGATGGTGCGGAGTTTGAGACAACCATCGGAGATTTGCTGCCGGGTGCGTTCGACGCGTCGCACATGGAGGATGTCTGAACGCATGGACGCCCGTTCAATCATAGCCAAACTGCGCAGGCACGAAGTTCCGGGCCGCGACGAGCTGATCTGGTTCGCGCAAGGGTTGGCAGACGGCAGCGTCAGCGATGCGCAGGCCGGTGCGTTTGCTATGGCCGTCTGTATGGGCGGGCTGGGTCCTCAGGGGCGTGCGGACTTGACGATTGCGATGCGCGATAGCGGCGATGTTCTCAGTTGGGATGTGGACGGACCGGTGATTGACAAGCACTCGACCGGCGGGGTCGGGGACTGTGTCAGCCTTGTGCTTGCTCCGGCGCTGGCGGAATGCGGTGCGTTTGTTCCGATGATCTCGGGCCGGGGTTTGGGGCACACGGGTGGAACGCTTGACAAGCTCGAGGCGATTCCGGGGGTCAGCACTCAGATCAGTCAGGACCGACTTGCGCAGATATTGCGCGAAACGGGCGCGGCTATCGTCGGCGCGACGGGCCAGATTGCACCGGCGGACAAGCGGCTTTATGCGGTTCGGGACGTGACGGCGACAGTTGAAAGTCTGGATCTGATCACAGCATCAATCCTGTCCAAAAAGCTGGCGGCCAGCCCGGATGCGTTGGTTCTTGACGTCAAGGTCGGCAGCGGTGCCTTTATGAAAACAATTGAGGATGCTCGTAAGCTGGCCACAGCATTGACCGAGACTGCAAACGCGGCCGGGTGCCGGACTTCGGCGGTGATCACCGACATGAACCAGCCTTTGGCACCGGCGCTGGGCAATGCACTGGAGGTCGCGGAAGTGATGAAGGTTCTGACCGGTCCGGATGCTTCGCCTCTGGTGGACATATCTTCCGAGTTGGGCGGCGTCCTGTTGGCCGATGCAGGCATGTGCAAATCGGTCGAGGAGGGGTGCGAGCAGATCGCCGAGATCATCCGTGACGGTCGCGCCGCCGAACGGTTTGGTCGCATGTTGGCTGCGGTTGGTGGTCCTGTGAAATTTGTCGATACCTGGACCCGTTTCCTTCCTGAGGCGAGCGTTATTCAGGAGGTTCCTGCTCCCGAAGACGGTTACATCTCCTCCATCGACGGTGAGGCGCTGGGCCTTGCGGTCGTCGCGCTGGGTGGCGGCCGTCAGGTCGAAAGCGATGAGATCGATCCGGCAGTAGGAATATCTAACATCCTCAGGCTGGGGGATCGTGTGTCCAAAGGTTCACCGATTGCCGTGGTCCACACTGCGCGGGAAGGCGCCGCACGGCGCGCGGCGGAAACTGTGCTGTGCGCGATGACGATCAGCGATACAGCTCCCAAGCGTCCCGATCTGATCCACGAAAGGATCAGCGTATGAGCCGTGCATTCCTTGTGGTTATGGATTCCGTCGGAATAGGCGGGGCACCCGACGCAGATCAGTTTTTCAACGGTGATGTCCCGGATAACGGGGCAAACACGCTGGCCCATATCGCCCAAGCCTGCGCGGAAGGCCGTGCAGAAGAGGGGCGCACCGGCCCATTGCACCTGCCCAACCTAGACGCGCTGGGTTTGGGCGCGGCTGTGCGGCTGGCGTCTGGAGAGGCTACTCCGGGCCTCGATGCCGAACCCGCTGGACTATGGGGCTGCGCGCGTGAGCATTCGCCCGGTAAGGACACGCCCTCAGGCCACTGGGAACTGGCTGGCCTGCCGGTGCCCTGGGATTGGCATTACTTTCCAAACACGGTTCCGGCTTTTCCAACGGAACTGAGCCGCGCGGCAGCCGAAGCTGCCGGGACCGAAGGCATTCTTGGCGACTGCCACGCGTCCGGAACAGCGGTCATTGCCGAGCTGGGCGCCGAGCATATGCGCACCGGCTGGCCGATCTGCTACACATCCGCTGACAGTGTATTTCAGATCGCGGCTCATGAGGAAAGCTTTGGGCTGGAACGGTTGCTGGACATGTGCCGCGCGCTTGCTCCGCGTTTGCATCAGATGAAAGTCGGGCGTGTCATTGCGCGCCCCTTTGTCGGAACGCCTGAGACGGGGTTTGATCGGACGACCAATCGGAAGGATTTCGCCATTCTGCCCCCGGCACCGGTGCTGACCAATTGGGTGCAGGATGCAGGGCGGCGGGTTCATGCTGTAGGTAAGATCGGCGACATCTTCTCGATGCAGGGGATCGACACGCTGCGCAAAGGGTCGGATGCCCAGCTGATGCAGCACCTGTCTGACCTTGTGGACGAGGCGGAAGAGGGTAGTCTGACCTTCGCCAACTTTGTCGAGTTCGACAGCCTGTACGGACATCGCCGGGACATCAGCGGATATGCGCGTGCGTTGGAATGGTTCGACCGCGAGATTGGAGAAGTCCTTAAGAAGCTTCACCCGGGCGACCTGTTGCTGTTGACTGCCGATCATGGCAATGACCCAAGCTGGACCGGAACAGATCACACACGTGAACAGGTTCCGGTTCTGATTGCGGGGCAGGGTGCGGGACAGATCGGGCAAGTGGATTTTGCCGATATCGCGGCCAGCATTGCCCATCATCTGAATATTCCGGCGCAAGGGCCGGGAAGGAACTTTTTATGAGCGTTGCAGACCTGCCCAAAATTGAACTGCATCTTCACCACGAAGGTGCAGCGCCTCCGGCCTTCATCCGCCAGCTTGCGCATGAAAAACGGGTGGATCTGAGCGGTATCTTCAAGGCGGACGGGTCGTATGATTTTCGTGATTTCGCGCATTTCCTGAGCGTGTACGAAGCCGCTTGCGAAGTTCTGAAAACGCCCGAAGACTTCCGGCGGCTGACATTGGCCATTCTTGAGGAAAGCGCTGAAAATGGCGTGGTTTATTCCGAGACCTTCCTCAGCCCTGATTTTTGCGGCGGTGGCGACCTGCATGCGTGGCGGGATTATCTGAACGCCATTCAGGATGCGGCAGACGAGGCCGAGCGTAAATTTGGTATCACCTTGCGCGGTGTCGTTACCTGTGTCCGCCATTTTGGCGCCGAACAAGCCAGGCGAAGTGCCCATTGTGCGGCCGAGACCGCCGGAAACTGGATCACCGGTTTCGGCATGGGCGGCAACGAATCCATTGGCACGCAGGGCGATTTCAAATGGTCTTTCGATTGTGCCCGCGAAGCCGGGCTGCGCCTGACCACGCATGCGGGTGAGTTTGGCGGTCCTGACAGTGTGCGCGACGCTGTGCGCGATCTGGGGGTTGAGCGTATCGGGCACGGCGTCCGCGCCATCGAAGACCTTGATCTTGTTCGTGAACTGGTTGACCGGGATATCACGCTTGAAGTGTGTCCGGGTTCGAATGTGGTTCTGGGCCTTTTCCCGGATTTTGCTGCCCACCCCATCGCGAAACTGCGCGATGCGGGCGTAAAGGTTACGGTTTCCACCGACGATCCTCCGTTTTTTCACACGACCATGCGGCGGGAATATGAGATGTTGAACGCGGCTTTCGGTTGGGAGGCCGGGGATTTTGCGGCATTGAATGAGATGGCCCTGAATGCGGCCTTCTGCGATGAAGACACCCGCGCGCGGGTCAAGAAAAGACTGGAGAACACATGAGCGAACATCTGACCGTCGTCGATCACCCGCTGGTGCAACACAAGCTGACGCTCATGCGGGACAAGGGCACCTCGACCGCCGGGTTCCGGCAGTTGTTGCGCGAAATCACATTGCTGCTGGCCTACGAGGTCACGCGCGACATTCCCTTGACCACGCGCAATATCGAAACGCCGATGGAAGAGATGGACGCCCCCATTCTGGCAGGTAAGAAAATGGCGCTGGTGTCAATCCTGCGCGCCGGAAACGGGATGCTGGATGGGGTGCTTGAACTTGTGCCTTCAGCACGCGTCGGTTTCGTGGGGCTGTATCGCGACGAAGAAACGCTGAAACCCGTACAGTATTATTTCAAGGCCCCCGAAAGCCTGAAGGACCGTTTGGTCATTGCGGTGGATCCAATGCTGGCCACCGGCAACAGCTCGGCCGCGGCCATTGACCTACTGAAAGAGGCCGGGGCGACGGATATTCGCTTTCTGTGCCTGTTGGCGGCACCCGAAGGTGTCGCGCGGATGAAAGAAGCGCACCCTGACGTGCGTATCGTTACAGCAGCGCTGGACCGCGAGTTGAACTCGAAAGGCTACATCATGCCCGGTCTGGGGGATGCCGGTGACCGGATGTTCGGAACCAAGTAACCCGGTTTATTCGCCGCAAATATTCTGTAGCCGGACCCAGTCGCGGTCCGGCAGCACCTGTTCCAGCTCCCTTCCCGCCATTGGATCCGCTTCGATCAGGCCAAGAACGGTTTCGCCGGTCACATCACGGGCATAGGCGTAGGGGGTTGACGGAAGCGCGCTTTGCGAGAACATCGCCAGCAAATCGTCGTCAGAAATGGCCGGGCGGGGCTGTGACAGGACCTGCTCGGTATATATGTCGATAATCTCGGACGTCAGTCCGCCGGTTGTCAGCAGTCTAAAGGCAGAGGTTGCGCCGGTTCTGTCCAGCAAGTCATCCAGCGGGTCTTTGTGCGCGGTCCGCGCCCGTTCAGCAATCACATAGCCCGCTGCGACCGCAGGGTCTTCGTAATCCTCTACCAAAGCACGGCTTAGCAGGACTGTGCCGCCAGGCAGGCTGAGGCTGTCCTGAACGCCTGCGGGCAGAATGATGATCTGCCGTACGCCGGTGCGCCGGGCCAATTGTTCCAGTGAATCCCGAGCATCCCGCGACGTACAGGCCCGGCCCGAGACGCGCTCGATCCGATGCAAGATCATATCGCCGATTTCTTGCCGTTTAACTTGGGGCACGACCGAGACAACATGGTTTTGCAGCGCACCGGGCAGCCAGAATAGCAACAGCGCCAGCACAGCGGCCACGACGCCTCCGACACTCAGCCAGCGCAAACGCCCCGGGTGGGGGCGGGACCGATCTATAGCGCGCTGCAATCGGTCGATCGCTTCAAGCATCGTGGTTTCGGATTCGGCCAGCTCAAGCGTTTCATCCGGATCACCGTCCGGGTTGAATATGGCCGGAAAGGAACCGGGGTTCTGGCGTTCAAGTGCCGCCAGCGACCAGTGGGTCAGCGCCCTGTCATTGAAATCGGAAATGGTCAGGGTGGCTTCGCCGATAGACACCACAACCTCGCGCCGCTGTTCATCGGGCGAGGGGCGCCACAGACCGGTGGCTTCGATCCGCTGGTACTGTTTCAGGGCCGTCATCTGGGTGGGTCTGCTCGAATTTGTTTTGCCGCAGCTTAGCATGGTGAAATCGCAGGGCGCAAACCTGTTGCGCAGTCACTGCGAATTGTGCTGGATACCCGAAAGGATCGAGACTGTCGGTCCACGATCACAATCAGGACACGACTTCATGCAGGCGCATTCCTCATCTTCTGCTGTGCTGGCTTCGGCCCTGATGGTCAGTGCCATGGCAATTATCGGCGTCATCGACAATGTTGTGATCCTTTTGGCCGAAACCGTCGGGCTGTGGCAGTTCCATCTGACCCGTGCACTGTTGATGCTGCCGCTGATAGTTGGCCTGTCGTTTCTGGGGCTGGGCGGGTTGAGGCCCGTGCGGTGGGGTCCTGTCATTTTGCGCAGCGTTCTGATTACCACGGCAATGCTGTTCTATTTTGCATCCCTTGCCATGATGCCTATTGCACAGGCGCTGGCAGGGTTGTTCACCTCACCGATTTTTGTGCTGCTGATCTCCGCTCTAGTGCTCAGGCAACCAATAGGGCCGTGGCGCATACTGGCCGTACTGATTGGATTTACTGGCATCCTTCTGGTGCTTCAGCCAAACCCCGGCGATTTTGACCTGCGCACGTTGGTGCCCGTGGCGGCCGGGTTTTTCTATGCCCTCAGTTCGATCCTCACGCGTACACATTGTTCTCAGGAAAGCACTGTGGCCATGCTGGCCGTCATGGTCATTACGCTGGGTTTGGCCGGTGCGATGGGGCTCACGTTTCTGACAATCTCGCCGGTCGTTACGGCAGACGGTGCCGAGGGGTTTGTTACGCGTGGATGGGTCTGGGATATGGGGCCTGCCATACCGTGGCTGGTTACTCAGGCTATCGGTTCTACAATCGCGGTTTTCATGCTGATCAAGGCGTATCAGGTGGGCGAGCCGTCTTATGTGGCGGTGTTCGAGTATTCTGTCATGATTTTCGGCCCGCTTTTCGCTTTTGTGGCCTTTGGACAAACCATTGGCGTCTTTCAGATTTCGGGCATCCTTATGATTGCGTCAGCGGGTCTGTTGCTGGGGTGGCGCGCCAGCCGATCATCTGACCAGCAAAAAGTTGCCTGACGCGATTGGGTCGTATGTACGCCTAAGCCAGACCGTTTTGTTATTTCCGTATCCAGTGAAACGCCGTGGATTCGGAGGATCGACAAATGGCATTCGTTTCAGAAATGGCAAAAATGCTCGGTGAGCTTTCTGGAGTGTTCACGAAAACCCTCGGTAATTACGCGGAATTGGCCAAAAATGGGCGCAAATATGTCTGAAATGTGACGGGCAGAATTTTTGGTGTTAGCTCATTGGCATAACCGTTTTGTGCCAAAAGGGGGTAAGGCACGTGTCCGAAGTAACAAGTATTTCTGTTTATCTGGATCAGCTGCCAGAAGTTGATCGAACCAACAAAAAACAGGCGGTAAATGCGCGCCGTGGCGGGTTTTTGCACGGCACCAAGATCGCCACGACTGCAGGGTGGAAGCCGGTCGAACGGATCGCGGTAGGTGATCTGGTTCGAACCCTCGATCATGGGTTCAAAGAGGTTCGGCGCATCTCAATAAGCGTTGTGGTCATTCCGGCCGATGAACGCCGGGTCGAGTTCCTGCCGGTCCTCGTGCCTGCCCACGCCGCATATAACGGGCGAGCTGTCTGGTTGATGCCCGAACAGGGCATGGCGCTGAACCTGTCCCGGATCAACGCCAAGGCCGATGGACCTTCGGTGGTGCCCGCGCGTTTGCTGAACGGAGCCGGTCGCCTGACGTCACAGGCACCGGGGTCGTCTTTTGAAGTGTTTTCCTTGTTCTTTGATGATGATCAGGTGATCTTTGTCGAAGGCGGATTGCAGGCCTATTGCCCGTCCGGTCGCTTCAACATGCGCGGCGCAACTACGGGAACACGGTATGAAGTCGCGACCGAAGAGGTTGCCTCCGACCTGATCCATTCGCTTACAAGCAGAGGCGATATGTCGGCTCTTGCTAACCCATTGGGTGCGCTGCCTGCACCCATTCCCCAGGAACCGATATTTCCGATCCGCCCGCCATTTGGGGTCAGGCGACCGGGTCGACCGGGACGCCCAAGCGCGCCGGTTCTGTTCCTGCGGCCCGAATGGCAGATCTAACCAAACACTGACAAGAACGATGCGGGCGCATGATGACATGCGCCCGCGTCATTGGATTAAGCGGCTTTTGCTTCGGAGTTGAAGCGACCGTAGAAGCTCTGACCTTTTTCTGCCATCTCGCGCAGCAGCGGCGGGCAGGCATAGCGTTCGCCGTATGTCTCGGCCAATTGATCACAACGCTCGGCCGCATAGGGCGTGCCGATGATGTCCAGCCAGCTGAACGGACCACCCGACCACGGGGCAAACCCCCAGCCCAGAATTGCACCGACATCGCCCTCGCGGATGTCTTCCAGAACACCTTCTTCCAGTGCGCGGACCGCTTCCAGAACCTGAGCAAACATCAGACGTTCCTGCACTTCGATCAGGTCAGGCTGGTCATCGGCAAGCGGATACTTCTCTTGCAGGCCCTTCCAGTATTCGACGCGCTTGCCCTTTTCGTCATAGTCGAAGAAACCCGCGTTCGCCTTGCGACCCAGACGGCCTTGTTCCTCCATCCAGAAGATCAAATCGTCCGAGGGGCTTTCCGGATAGGCATCGCCCATCGCCGCCTTTGTCGCGCGGGCGATCTTGGCACCCAGATCAATCGAGGTTTCGTCGGTCAACTGGATCGGACCGACCGGGAAACCCAACTGCCGCGCGGCATTGTCGATCAAAATGGGGCTGACGCCTTCAGTGACCATGCGCGCGCCTTCGTTGATATATGGAATGATGCAGCGGTTTGCGTAGAAGAAACGCGCATCGTTGACCACGATCGGGGTCTTGCGGATCTGGCGCACATAGTCCAGCGCCTTGGCCACCGCACGATCCCCGGTTTCCTTGCCCTTGATAATCTCGACCAAGAACATCTTTTCGACCGGTGAGAAGAAGTGGATGCCGATGAACTGGTCAGCCCGCACCGAGGCTTTGGCCAGATCGCTGATCGGCAGGGTCGAGGTGTTCGATGCAAAGATGCAGTCCTCGGGGATAATCGCCTCGACCTTCTTGGTCATCTCAGCCTTGACGCCCATTTCTTCAAAGACGGCTTCGATAATCAGGTCACACCCTTTCAGGTTGTCCAGATCCGGCGTCGCGGTGATGCGACCCAGCATGGCCTCTTTTTTCTCAGCCGTGACCTTGCCGCGCTTCATGCCTTTGTCGAGATAGGTATCGGTATAGGCTTTGCCTTTGTCTGCAGCCTCCTGGTCGCGGTCGATCAGAACCACTTCCATACCGGCCTGCGCCGAAACCAGGGCGATACCAGCCCCCATCATGCCCGCGCCCAGAACACCGATCTTCTTGACCGACTGATCCGGGACACCGGCGGGGCGCACGGCGCCTTTTTCCAGCGCTTCCTTGTTCAGGAACAGCGACCGGATCATCGCACCTGACGAAGGGTTCATCAGCACGGACGTGAACCAGCGCGCTTCGATTTTCAGCGCGGTGTCGAAATCCACCAGAGCGCCTTCGTAAACCGCGCTCAGCAGAGCCTTGGCTGCCGGGAAAGACCCTTGGGTCTTGCCGTTCACCATCGCCGACGCGCCAACGAAGTTCATGAAGCCTGCAGGATGATAGGGGGCGCCACCGGGCATCTTATAACCCTTCGCGTCCCATGGCTTGACCAGATCGGCGTCCTTGGCGTTCAGCACCCATTCCTTGGCTGCTGCCATTGGATCGGCTGCAATCTCGTCGATATAGCCTGCGCCCTTGGCTTTCTTGACGTCCAGCATCTTGCCTTCCAGCAACAGCGGAGCCGCGGCAATGGCGCCAACCTTGCGGACCATGCGGGTGGTGCCGCCCGCACCGGGGAAGATGCCGACCATGATCTCGGGCAGGCCGTACTTCGCCTTTGGGTTTTCAGCCGCAAAGATACGATGGGTGGACAGCGGCAGTTCCATACCGATCCCTGCGGCGGTGCCGGGCAGGGCGGTGGCAATCGGTTTGCCGCCCTTCTTTGTCTTGGGATCCATGCCCGCCAGCTCGATCTTGCGCAACAGGGCGTGCATTTTCATCGTTCCCTCGAACAGACCCTTGGCCGGATTGTCGCCCGCCTGTTCTTTCATCACCGCCAGCAGGTTCAGATCCATGCCGCCCGCAAATGACCCTTCTTTGCCCGAAGTAACGATGATGCCTTTCACCTCATCGTCGGCCAGCGCCTGATCGATGCAATCGCTCAATTCTGCTAGCCCATCAAAGGACATCACGTTCATGGTCTTCCCGGGCACGTCCCAGGTGATCGTGGCGACGCCGTCTGCGTCTTTGCTCAGAGTGAAATCAGTCATTGTCATCTCCAATCTGGTCAGCCGTCAGCGGGCTGCCATCCTTGCGGGTGAAGGAGAATCCGTTCTCATCAACCTTCACCATCATGTCCATGTCGCTGTAATAGCCGGTCTCGGTCGGGGTCCGTGTGCCCACCACCAGAAAGGTCATGGGCGCATCGGTCTTGTTCACAAGATGATGGCCGTTGGCCTCACCTGCGGGCCAGGCGGCGCAATCGCCGGGCTGCATCTCGTGCTCGCCATCATCATCGACCAGCGTGCACGAGCCGGTGAGGATGATGGCAAACTCGTCCTGCTTCATGTGGTAATGGCGCAGCGAGGACAGGCCCTGCGGTTCCAGCCGCACGATGTTGACCCCGTATTGGGTCAGCCCGCCTGCATCGCCCACCCGCTGCGCGAAGCGACCTGCGGTCGCTTCGGCCAGCTTGCCGGGATAGGCCGAGCCGCCCTGAAACGGGATCTGAGAAAGATCCAGCTTAGGCATCAGACGCGCTCGATAATGGTTGCCGCACCCATGCCGGATGCAATGCAAAGCGTGGCCAGACCGGTTTCCTTGTCCTGACGCTCAAGCTCATCCAGCAGCGTACCGATGATCATCGCACCCGTGGCACCCAGCGGGTGACCCATCGCGATCGAACCGCCGTTGACGTTGACCAGTGCAGGGTCGACATCAAATGCCTGCTGGAAACGCAGCACGACCGAGGCAAAGGCCTCGTTCACTTCAAACAGGTCCAGATCGCTGATCTTCATGCCATTGTCGGCCAAAATCTTCTCGGTCACCGGAACCGGACCAGTCAGCATGATGGTCGGATCTGTGCCGATCTTGGCGGTCGCTTTGATGCGGGCACGCGGCTTGAGGCCGTATTTCTCGCCAAATTCCTTGTTGCCGATCAGAACAGCAGCGGCTCCGTCGACGATGCCCGAGCTGTTGCCGGCATGGTGGATGTGATTCACGCGCTCAAGATGGGGGTATTTCAGCATCGCAACCTTGTCGAAGCCAGGCATCTGTTCGCCCATCATTGCGAATGACGGGTTCAGGGCGCCGAGGCTCTGCATATCGGTGCCTGGACGCATGTATTCGTCGCGGTCCAGAATGGTCAGACCGTTTTGATCCTTGACGGTGATCACGGATTTTTCAAACCGGTTGTCGGCCCATGCTTCCGCAGCACGCCTTTGCGATTCAACCGCCAGCGCATCCGCGTCATCACGGGTAAACCCATATTCGGTCGCGATGATGTCGGCCGAGATGCCCTGAGGTACGAAATAGGTCTCCATCGCCAGCGAGGGGTCAACAGCGATTGCTGCACCGTCGCTGCCCATGGCCACGCGACCCATCATCTCGACACCGCCTGCAATATAGGCATCGCCCGCGCCACCTTTCACCTGGTTTGCGGCCAAGTTCACGGCTTCCATGCCCGAGGCGCAGAAACGGTTGATCGCCAGACCTGGGATCGACTGGTCGAGGTCGGACGCCAGAACGGCCGAGCGCGCCAGACAGCCGCCTTGCTCCATCACTTGCGTGACGTTTCCCCAGATCACGTCTTCGACAGCGTGACCTTCCAGGTTGTTGCGCTCTTTCACCGCGTTCAGGGTCAGGGCGGACAGGCGCACCGAGGTTACCTCGTGCAGGCTGCCATCCTTGCGGCCCTTGCCGCGCGGCGTGCGCAGGGCGTCATAGATATAGGCTTCGGTCATGGGTCTTCTCCTCAAGCTCGATCCGACGGGTTGCCGGGCATCAGGTCATAGGGGTGTTTCCAGCCGGGCTGTTCGGACAAGCGGGTCAGCCAGGCGTCGATATGGGGCCAGTCGGCACGGTCAAAACCGAATGGTTCAGGGTAATACAGATAGCCGCAGCAGCTAAGGTCGGCGTTGGTCACGCCGTCGCCGACGATCCAGTCGCGGCCTTCCAGATGCGCGTTCAGGATCTCATAAGCTGCTTTCAAACGTCCTTTATTGAATGTAATGATGTCAGGGTTGCGGTGCTGCTCGGGTAGGAAATTGATCAGGAACCGCGTCAAACCAGCCATGGAGCTGAGTTTGTGATTGTCCCACAAAACCCAACGCAGAACATCATAGTTTTCTTCCCGGTCCTTGCCACCGAACTTGCCGGATTTCTCTGTGACATAGGCCTGAATCGCACCGGATTGGCTGGTGCGAAAATCTCCATCGACAAGAACAGGTGCCTCACCCAACTCGTTTACATCAGCACGATATTCCGGCGTGCGGGTTACACCTTTGAAGAAATCGACAAATACCGGTTCCCACTCCAATCCGGACATTTCCAGAGCCAAAGCAGCTTTGTAGCTGTTTCCACTTTCTCCGAAGCAATGAAGTTTGATGGTCATGTGCTCGCCCCTCCCAAGGCGCATTTGGCTAGGCCGGATTTGAGTATTTTTGAAAAGATGAAGGGCAGTAGGTAACCTTTCATCAACCATCTTCGTATTCAGTGGTCGTGCAGTACAGGCTGGAGAGCCGATGACCGCAAAAGGTGAAGTCGTTCCTGTCCTGATGGCGAGTGCGCCCGGTGGCAGGGACGCATCGCCGCTTCATCTTTTCACAAATACTCCCGCCGGAGGCGTCCGGCATTCAAATTAAAGTCGCCGTTGAGTTTTCTCCGCAGCAGTTCACCTCTTCCGTGCCTCAAGTTCGGAATTGAAGATGCGTAGGCGGTGGGTCAGGTTCTCCTCATCAATCACGCTGTTGAAATTCTCGAACAAGAAAGACAGCGCCTCGCCTTCGTCCAGACCAGCATCCCGCGCGAACGCTTTGAGTTTGCGATACCCATCTTCAGTCATCGCAACCGGAAAGCGGCGGGTCAGGCGAAAACGTTTTGGCATTTGGTCTCCTCCGGTAAGCTGGGTCCGGGCGGTGTTGCCCGGACCCAGACTGAGATCAGAAGTTCGCCGCGTCCAGTGCCATTACCGTGTCCGCGCCGGTCTGGATGCGTGCCAGATGCATCGCTGTCGCGGGCAGGCGGCGGGCCATGTAGAAACGGCCGGTGGCAATCTTGGTCTCGTAGAATTCTTTGTCCGAGGCTCCACCATCCAGCGCTTCCTGAGCCGCTTTCGCCATTTGCGCCCACATCAGGCCCAGGCAAACATGGCCGAACATGTGCATAAAGTCATAGGAACCGGACAATGCGTTATTCGGGTTCTTCATGCCTTCCTGCATGAAATACATGCCAGCGGCCTGCAAATCCTTGGATGCGGCTTTCAGCGGTTCGATGAACGCCTTGTCGTATGCTTCGTTCTGGCCCGCGTTTTCCTTGCAGAAGGTTTTGACCATCTCGAAGAACGCCATGACGTGCTTGCCGCCATCCTGCGCCAGCTTGCGACCCACAAGGTCAAGCGCCTGAACGCCATTTGCACCTTCGTAGATCATCGCGATGCGGGCGTCGCGGGTATATTGCGACATGCCCCATTCTTCGATGTAGCCATGGCCACCATAGACCTGCTGCGCCTGAACGGTCATGTCGTAGCCTTCGTCGGTCAAAAACCCTTTGATGACCGGGGTCAGCAGCGAGATCAGCCCGTCCGCATCCTTGTCTCCCGCGCGGTGCGCCTTGTCGATCATGGTCGCGCCCCAAAGGATGAACGCGCGCGCGCCTTCGGTAAAGCTTTTCTGATCCATCAGGTTGCGACGGATATCAGGATGCACGATCAGAGGATCGGCCGGACCATCCGGGTTCTTGACACCGGTCACATCGCGACCCTGCAAACGGTCCTTGGCGTATTCCAGAGCATTCTGATAGGCCGCTTCGGCTTGCGACAGGCCCTGCATGCCCACCCCCAGACGCGCTTCGTTCATCATGGTGAACATGGCGCGCATGCCCTTGTGCTCTTCGCCCAGCAGCCAGCCGGTGGCTTCGTCATAGTTCATGACGCAGGTCGAGTTGCCGTGGATGCCCATTTTCTCTTCGATCTTGCCGACCGATACGCCGTTGCGCTCGCCCAGGCTGCCGTCTTCGTTCACAATGAACTTGGGCACAATGAACAGCGACACGCCTTTGATGCCCTCGGGGCCACCTGGGATCTTGGCCAGCACCAGGTGGACGATGTTGTTTGCCATGTCGTGGTCGCCAGCCGAGATAAAGATCTTCTGGCCGGAGATCTTGTAGCTGCAGTCACCCTGCGGTTCTGCCTTGGTGCGCATCAGGCCCAGATCGGTGCCACAATGTGGTTCGGTCAGGTTCATGGTGCCGGTCCATTCACAGCTGACCATGTTGGGCAGGTATTTGTTCTTCTGCTCGTCTGTTCCGTGCGCCAGAATGGCCGAGGCTGCGCCATGGGTCAGGCCCTGATACATGGTGAAAGCCTGGTTGGAGCCCGAGAACATCTCACCCACGGCTGTGCCGATCACGTAAGGCATGTTCTGGCCACCATACTCTTCCGGCATGTCGAGGCCAGTCCAGCCACCTTCCTTCATCTGCTCGAAGGCGTCTTTGAACCCGGTAGGGGTGTACACAATGCCGTTTTCCAACCGGCACCCTTCGGTGTCGCCGACAACGTTCAAAGGATGCAGGACGTTGGCGGCAACCTTGCCTGCTTCTTCCAGAACTGCGCCGGTGAATTCGGCCTCCAGTTCATCATAGCCGGGGATGTCCGACTGCGAGACTTTCAGAACATCGTGCAGAATGAACTGCATGTCTTTGGTTGGCGCGTTGTAAACGGGCATGTGAAGCTCCCTTAATTCATATGTCCGGAAGGCAGGGCGAGGTTACTCGGCCGCCTTCTTTTCCTGTTTCATCGAGGCGATGACTTTCTCGCCCCAGCGCAACTGCTCTTTCAGATCGTCGATGGCCTGCGTCAGCTCTTCGCGGCGCGATTCCATGTCAGCCAGACGCTCGCACGCGATTTCATATGTGCGATTCATCTGGGTGACCTGTTGATCGCCCACATGGTAGAGATCCAGCAGCTGTCGAATTTCCTCGAGGCTGAACCCGAATCTTTTACCGCGCAGGATCAGCTTCAGCCGCGCCCGGTCACGTTTGGTGAACAGACGTTTTTGGCCTTCGCGGATCGGGAACAGTAGTTCCTTTGCCTCGTAGAACCGCAAGGTGCGTGGTGTGACATCATAGGTCTCGCACATCTCGCGAATGGTCATCACATCTTCGGTCATTCGTCATACTCTCGTCACTGGCGTCATGAAACATGAGTTGCGCAGTTGGTGGGTGCTTTACAACATGTGAGTGACGTTTACGTAATCCAGACGCTGCGTCACTTTGAAGTTGACGTAACATCCGTGCACGTAAGGGGCTTTCGGCGTAATTTTGTTACCGTTACGTCAACTGATTTCCGGCATGAATAAACGGGTGCCTTGAAGGGGATGCGCACCGGTTTCGACAGGTTCTGCCACCTGCAATGCTTGATTATGAAATATCGGAAAAGGTTATTCCAGCGACTTGGCCGTTTGGTCGCGCAGGCTTTTGAGTTCGTCCATTGCCTCATCCAGTTGCTGTCGCTGCTGCTGAAGCTCACTCATCTGGCGGTCCGCCATTTCGACAAAGGTGGCCATCTGGGCCTCGTTTCCCTGATCTTCATAGATCAGTAGCCATTGGCGAATCTCTTCTAGAGGAAAACCAAACTTTCGGCCGCGCATGATCAGTTTCATCCGCGCGCATTCCCGGGGCCCGTAAAAGCGCGAACGCCCTTCGCGGTCCGGTTGCAAAAGCTCGATATATTCGTAGTAGCGCAGGGTGCGCGGCGTCACGTCAAACTCGGCGCACATTTCTTTGAATGACAAACGGTTGTTGGACATTCCCGGTCTCCTCGTCAGCAACCTAGGCGGTCCCGATCCCAAGCGCAACAGGTAGGCTTGCTCTTTACCGGAACACCGGCTCATAAAGGCGGTGCAGAGAACAGGACGCATACTTATGGTCGATAAGACAGTTTTAGCCCGCCAGTTTATCGAGGCGATCCCCCATGCGCGGGCATTGAACCTTACGCTCACGCAGATCGGCGAGGGTGAGGCAGAGATAACTCTGCCCTACAACAAAGACCTGATCGGGGATCCGCGTACAGCGGTGATTCATGGGGGAGCGATATCCACGATTCTGGACACCTGTTGTGGCGCTGCGGTGATGAGCCACCCATCGGCTCCCGGAGGAACCGCAACAATCGATCTGCGGATAGACTATATGCGCGCGGCGACGCCAGGTCAGACGATTACTGCACATGCCGTCTGTCACCATATCACGCGAAACGTTGCCTTCGTGCGGGCCACCGCAATGGACAACGACACGGACCTGCCGGTGGCGACAGCCTCAGGGTCCTTTACGGTTGAAGGGAAGTAATATGCCAAGACCTCGTCCCGAGCCGATGCAGGTGGTCAAGCAGCGCCGCGATGCAGCCCTGCGTGCGCTTGTCGACGGCGTACCGTATATACGTTTCCTGAACATCAGTTTTGACAGGCGCGGGGATGAGCTGACCGGCGTTTTGAATTTCGATGACAAGTTGATCGGCAATCCGTTTCTGCCTGCAATTCATGGTGGTGTGACGGCTGCCTTTTTGGAAGTGACAGCCGTTATCACGCTGAGCTGGGAACACATGTTCCCAAGTATTGAAAGCGGAGAGATCGATGCAGAGGCCATCGTGTCAGACGAAAGCATCCGATTTCCCAAGACGATCGACTTTACCGTTGACTATCTGCGTTCGGGCTTGCCGCGAGACGCCTATGCGCGGGCATTTATCAGCCGGTCGGGGCGGCGTTACGCCTCGGTACGGGTTGAAGCCTGGCAGGACAATCATGCGAAACTGTTTGCGCAGGCCTCCGGGCATTTCCTGATGCCGCAACCGCCTCGGGGCAAGAGCTGACCATGCAGGACGCCTCGGCGCCCATCACGCATCGACGGGTACTGAAGATCGCTGTGCCGATTGTCCTGTCGAACGCCACCGTTCCGATTCTGGGGGCAGTGGATACCGGCGTTGTCGGCCAGTTGGGGCAGGCTGCGCCTATTGGTGCGGTCGGGATCGGTGCAGTGATCCTGTCAACGATCTACTGGATCTTCGGTTTCTTGCGGATGGGAACCACCGGGATGGCGGCGCAGGCACGCGGGGCAGGCGACGCTGTTGAAACCCGGGCATTGCTGATGCGCGGCCTGATGCTTGGCGGCGCGGCTGGGCTGTTCTTTATCCTTACACAAGTGGCCGTGTTCGCGGGTGCGTTCGCTTTATCTCCGGCGAGCCCCGAGGTCGAAACGCTCGCCCGCGCCTATCTTGAGATTCGAATTTGGGGGGCGCCAGCAACTATCGCGCTTTATGCGGTTACCGGATGGTTGATTGCGGTTGAACGCACGCGTGGGGTTTTTGTTCTTCAGGTCTGGATGAACGGATTGAACATCGTTCTGGACCTGTGGTTTGTGCTTGGTCTTGGCTGGGGTGTCGAAGGGGTTGCCATAGCCACTTTGATCGCGGAATGGACAGGTCTGGCGCTGGGCCTTTGGCTGTGTCGGGATGGGTTCGAAGACGGAATCTGGCGTGACTGGGCCCGCATATTTGACGCTGCCCGACTGCGCCGGATGTTGCAGGTCAACGGCGATATCATGATCCGGTCGGTTTTGCTAACCGGATCCTTCACGACCTTTCTTTTCGTCGGTTCCGATCTGGGTGATGTCAATCTGGCGGCCAATCAGGTCTTGCTTCAGTTTCTAGAAATCACAGCTTTTGCGCTGGACGGGTTCGCCTTTTCCGCCGAGGCGCTGGTCGGAAGCGCGGTGGGTGCCAGAGACAGGTATCAGGTGCGCCGCGCGTCCGTCATGACTTCGCAATGGGGTGTTGGCGGTGCCCTGTTACTGGGTGTGGTTTTCTTTGTCGCCGGACCGGCGTTGATCGACCTCATGTCAACATCGCCGCAGGTGCGCGAGGCCGGGCGCGAGTTTCTTATCTGGGCCGCGTTGGCACCCGTTATCGGCGTGGCAAGCTGGATGTTTGACGGCATCTACATAGGTGCTACATGGACCCGCGCCATGCGTAGCGCGATGTTCCAATCGGTCGCTATCTATCTGGTTGCGCTGTTCATTCTGGTGCCAAGTTTCGGAAACCACGGCCTGTGGGCCGCGTTGATGGTGCTTAATATAGCACGTGGCGTGACATTGGGATGGCGCTATCCCAAGCTCGAGGCGCAGGTGGCCTAGAGCAGCGCAAGAAGGTTTTCCGGCGGACGCCCTATGGCGGCCTTATCCCCCGCAATTGCAAGCGGACGCTCAATCAGGATCGGGTTTTCAGCCATGGCCCGGATCAGGGCGTCGTCTGGCGAAGCCTTTGTCAGCCCCAGTTCCTTGAACCGAGATTCTCCGGTACGAATCATCTCAACGGGCGAAAGCCCCAAGGCGGATTGTGCCGCTCGCAGCTCATCGATTGATGGTGCATCCTCAAGATATTTGCGCACCGTGACCCGTGCGCCATTCTCTTCCAGTAATGCAAGACCCGCGCGGGATTTTGAACAGCGCGGGTTGTGCCAATATTCGATCATAGCCAGTCCTCTCGTTTGCTGCCGACGGCTTGGGCTACATTCTCAAAGCCGTCGCGGGCCAGTAGTTCATCCAGCCCGTTCGCAATGTCCGCCGCCAGAGAAATGCCGCCATACACCATCGCCGTATAGAACTGCACAGCAGATGCCCCGGCGCAGATCTTGGCATAGGCCTGTTCCGCATTGCTGATGCCACCGACGCCGATCAGGGGAATGTCACCCCCGGTCAACTGGCTGAGCCGCGCCAGAACACGTGTTGATTTCTCGAACAGCGGTGCGCCGGACAGCCCGCCGGTTTCACCTTTGTGCGAACTGCGCAGCCCGTCGCGTGACAGGGTGGTGTTGGTGGCGATCACGGCATCCACACGGGTCTCGCGCGCAACCTCGGCAATGTTCTGCAACTCGGCATCGGTCAGGTCCGGCGCGATTTTCAGGAAGATGGGCAGCGGGCGAGGCAGCGCATCCCGGGTTTCAATCACACCGTTCAAAAGTGCGCTCAGCGCTGCTTTGCCCTGCAAATCCCGCAGCTTTTCCGTATTCGGGGATGACACGTTGACCGTGGCAAAATCCAGATGCGCGGCACAATGCGCCAGCACCTTGACGAAATCACCTGCGCGATCGTCGCTGTCCTTGTTGGCGCCCAGATTCAGGCCGATCACCCCATTCTTGGGGCGATCAGCAAGCCGTTTTGCCATCACCTCCATGCCTTCGTTGTTGAAGCCAAAACGGTTGATCGCCGCTTTGTCCTCGGTCAGGCGAAACAGGCGGGGTTTGGGGTTTCCCGGTTGGGGGCGCGGTGTGACGGCGCCGACTTCGATGAAGCCGAATCCTGCGCGTGACAGCGGCGTCAGAACCTCACCGTTCTTGTCGAAGCCCGCGGCCAATCCTACCGGGTTAGGCAGGTCCAAACCTGCAAGGCTGGTTTTCAGGCGCGGCGTTGCCACCGGCCCCGGCGCAGGCGCAAGCCCCGCCTTCAAAGCCCTGATCGACATTCCGTGGGCGGTCTCGGGGTCCATGCAATGCAGGGCCGCAAGCCCGAACTTCTCGGTCAGTTTCATCCAAACGCTTTCCCACTTTGGCTTGATCCGCACCGGATCAGGCGCGAGGTTTCAACCGCAGCCCGCCGATGGACCACCGCTGCGCGGTAGACCGGGTCAGTCACCATTTCAAGAAACGCATATGCAGTCGGATAGCGTGCGATAAAGACGGCATCCCATACCTCATCAGCCGGTCCGATCAGAGTCGTTTCAAATACACCCCGCCACAGGATGCTTGCCCCGATACGGCCAATGATTGGGGCGGTTTCAGTCCCGTATTTCTGATAGGCCTGCGCCCCGGTCAGCCCTGCGCCAGCCAATTCATGTGATTTGGGATACTGCGCCTCGGCGCGGAACTTCACTAGATTGAGCATCTCGATCGGCTGGTCGCGGTCCAGAGCCTTGAATGCCTCGAACTGGGCGCGATCCGGATCGACATAGGATGTCATGCCATGTCCTCGGGAAACTGATGTGCCGTGCCGACAAAAGGCAGGGGACGCGCCCAGACGACATCGCTTAACCTGATCTGACGATACAGATGCGGAAACAGGGCGTTTCCTCGCGACACTTCCCATTTCAGGTCATCGCCCATGGCGTCGGCATCACATGCCAACAGTGTAAGCCCTTCAACGCCCGCAAAATGCTTGGCAGCGGTTTCAGCAGCTTGTTTAGCGGTGGAAAAGTGAACAAACCCGTCTGACACGTCAATGGGTGCTCCGTCTGTGGCGCCCAGACTTTGCAGTTCAGCCCATTCGTCGGTTCGGAAAATCTTGTAGATCAGCATGATGACCTGATGCCCCGCACGGCGCTTGGAATCAAGCTGGATTTCTCCTTTGACTCTCGGTCGACATAAGCGCACGATCCCCGGCAATAATAATAGGGAGTTCCAAGATGTTGACCCGATTTTTAACTTCGGTTGCGGTGGTAGGCCTGACTGCGGGCGTCGCAGCAGCCGACTACAAGCTGACAATTCTGCACACCAACGATTTCCATTCGCGCTTTGAGCCGATCAACAAATACGACAGCGGATGCGGTGCGGAAGACAATGCGGAAGGTAAGTGCTTTGGCGGCTCGGCGCGCCTTGTTACGGCAGTTGCCGATGCGCGCGAGCGCGCAGAAAACTCGATTCTGGTGGATGGAGGTGACCAGTTCCAGGGGTCCCTTTTCTATACCTACTACAAGGGCAAGGTCGCGGCCGAGTTCATGAACAAGCTGGGCTATAACGCCATGACCGTTGGCAACCACGAGTTTGATGACGGCCCCGAAGTGTTGCGGGGGTTCATCGACTCGGTCGACTTCCCGGTCCTGATGTCCAACGCTGATATTCGCGACGAAGAGCTTTTGACGGACAGGATCAAGAAATCGACTGTTATCGAGGTGGGCGGCGAAAAGATCGGCCTGATCGGTCTGACCCCAATCGACACGGATGAGCTTGCCTCGCCCGGCCCCAACGTCACGTTCTCGGACCCGGTGCCAGCCGTGCAGGCCGAAGTCGATAAACTGACGGGTGAGGGCGTTAACAAGATCATCGTTCTCAGCCACTCCGGCTATGGCGTCGATCAGCGCGTCGCGCAGGAGACGACCGGCGTTGATGTGATCGTCGGCGGACATTCAAATACGTATCTTTCGAATGTGTCGGATAAGGCGGCAGGTCCGTACCCAACGGTGGTAAACGGCGTACAGATCGTTCAGGCCTATGCCTATGGCAAGTTTCTGGGCGAGTTGAACGTCACTTTCGATGACGACGGCAAAGTGGTCGAGGCAGTTGGCGAGCCTTTGATCATGGACAACGCAGTAACCGAGGATCAGGCCGCGCTGGACAGGATTGCGGAACTGGCGGTGCCTTTGGATGAAATCCGCAACAAGGTCGTTGCCAGCGCCGCGGAAGCTGTTGAAGGGGATCGCTCTATTTGCCGCGTGCAGGAATGCCAGATGGGCAACCTGGTCGCCGATGCGATGCTGGCGCGCGTGGCGGATCAGGGCGTTCAGATCGCCATTGCCAACTCGGGTGGGTTGCGGGCGTCCATCGACCCTGGCGATGTAACCATGGGCGAAGTTCTGGCTGTACTACCTTTCCAGAACACATTGTCGACCTTCGAAATCAGCGGACAGGGTGTCATTGACGCGCTGGAGAATGGCGTAAGTCAGGTGGAAGAAGTGAAAGGTCGTTTCCCGCAGGTCGCTGGTCTTAGCTTTACCTGGGACCCAAGCGTTGCACCGAATGAAGGACGCGTCAGCGAGGTGATGGTTGCCGACGGTGACGGTTTTATTCCGATCGACCCGAACAAGACTTACCTTGTCGTCACCAACAACTTTGTTCGCAACGGCGGTGACGGGTACAAGATGTTCGAAGGCGACGACAAGAACGCCTATGACTTCGGCCCGGACCTTGCGGATGTAACCGCAGAATACTTGGCGGAAAATGCGCCCTATCAGCCCTATGTCGACGGGCGTATCAAGCAGAAATAACTGGGTTTACGACAAAGACAAAAGCCGCATCCCTGTGATGCGGCTTTTTTTGTTTTGTAACCGTTCAGCTGAAATCGTACTCGGGCCAGAGCTCGGGGTCGATCCCGTCGAGCATCGGCTTGATATGCTCGACAACCCCGCGCCAACCTCCGATAGACTTGGTCGAGATCTTGCTGCGCACCTGATCAATGCTGGCCGTGCGCACCTGTTTCGTGTTCTTTTCAGGGTGCATCATCGTTTCGTTCCACTCCAAATCGCAGAACGCGGCTACCTGCTGGCTGTAAGTTTTCGGGTCTGCCACCAGTTCTTCGTAAGGCACCGTCAGAATACGATTGCCGAACACGGCATCCCAATGTGCCATGTAGCGACGATACATATTTGCCGAATGGGCGATGGCCTGCATATTCGAGGCATAGCGCATTCCACCGGCAGGAAAACATCTGATCCATTTGGACAATCCAACATCACGCGGATCGCGCAGCATATTAATAATCTTTGCCTTTGGGAAGGCAGACAGCAGGAAGCCGATACGTTGATAATTGTGCGGCATCTTGTCGACAAAGGCGATAGAGTCGCCTGGAATGGGCGGCATCAATTCGAGGAATTCCCGCGCGAGTTCGGACGCTTTGGCAACGTCGTACTTCTTGCCTTTTTTCTCATATTCACGCGACAGGTCGGCCCCCAGAGTCAGTTCACCGCAACCGGCAATTCCGGGGGCCGAACTCAGCATCATTTCCATTAATGTCGTGCCAGAGCGGGGCTGACCCAGTACAAAGATTGGTGTTGGCCCCTCGGCAAAGCCGGACTCTGGTTCATCTGAATCGACGGGGAACAAGCTGGTGATCCGGAACAGTTTTTCCTCTTCATCGGCCGAGACATAAGGGTTGCCTTGGTGCTGAATATCATTGGCCCGCGCGTAATGCGGCATGGCGGCATTCAAACCGTCTAACTTTGAAATCAAATGCGCCTTGGCGAACTGGAGTTCCAGCTTATCATCTCCCTTTTCGGAGATGGCTTTATTTACGGCTTCCAGCAGCTCCGGAGCTTCCTCTGTAGTTGCCATTGCCGATAATTGCAGCAAAGCCGACACATGCTCGGGTTCGTTTTGAAGAATGCGCCTCAGTATTGCTTTGGACTCGTTCTTTTCGCCGGTTTGGTGAAGGTCTACAGATTTTATAAGGGCAATTTTTGTGTTCTCGGGGTCCAGCTCGTAGGCGCGGGCGACGTCCCGCGAGTTTTCATCGTCAAAGCCGATATTGGCGTAAGCTCTGGCACGTTTAGCAAGAAGGTCCACATTGTCTGGATCGCTCTCCAGCTTCCTGCTCGCATGTTCGATCATCATGCGCCAGTTGGTGCCTTTGAGGTGAATTTCATCCAGCACGCGGTTCAATTCCTGGTTGTTGGGGAATTGCTCCAGCTTTTGTTCGGTATATTCCAGGGCCTTGGGAATTTGCCCAGTCTGCATCAATGCATTCGCCAGGTTTTCGACAAACTGCAGGTCGTCCGGTTTCATCCGCGAGGCTTCAACAAAATGCGGAATTGATTTCTTGTATTGCTTCATCTCGGTCAAGACAAAGCCGGCGATGGCATGATAATCTGAGTCTTTTGGGAATTTCTTGACACCCAACTGGGCCTTTTTCAAAGCTTGCGGCAGCTTGCCTGCTTCCAGAAGGGCCAGTGCTTTGCTCTTAAGGGATTGCGTTGTCTGGTTTTCCATGTGACCCCGTGAAATCCTGTGCCTGTATCAAGAATGTATCGGTGGTTCATTACCCATGTGCGGACGGTTTGCAATAACTCTTCCCAACGACGCAATGGCGCAGCTGTTTTCGGCTCGTCCGGCAAACACTCTGCCTGCGGTGCCGAATTTCAATGTTTGTCCGACAAATCAGGTACATGTCGTGTGTAGTGGCGAAACAGGGCGCCATCTGGACGCGCTGCGGTGGGGATTCCTGCCGCATTGGTACAAGACCGAAACAGCGGGGCCGTTGCTGATCAACGCCCGGGCCGAGACCCTGGCGGACAAGCCCGCCTTTCGCGATGCTTGCCGGACACGCCGCTGTCTGATCATAGCGACCGGGTTCTATGAATGGACAAAAACGAAACAGGGAACGCGCCTGCCCTGGTATATCCACCGTCAGGACAAAGCTCCGATTGCTTTTGCCGGGGTCTGGCAGGACTGGGGTCCTGAAGGTGAACGGCAGGGCACCTGTGCAATCGTGACGACGGCTGCCAACAAAAGGCTTGAGGTCATTCATCAGCGAATGCCCTTGATCGTAGAACCCGAAGACTGGCCATTGTGGTTGGGTGAAGCCGGAAAAGGGGCCGCGCGGCTGATGCAGCCGGGGCACGAGGATGTGCTGACCTTCCACCGGGTCAGTCCTGTGGTGAACTCGAACCGGGCCAGCGGGCCAGAGCTGATCGAACCTTATGACGCGTGACCTTTTCTTTAGAAACGCAGCAAGCTAAACCTTCGGCATGGCTCTGAAATTTCCTGACCTGACCCAACTTTACGCGCACGGGTATGATACCGTGATCGACGTTCGCAGCCCTGCCGAGTTTGCCGAAGATCATCTACCGGGTGCAATAAACCTGCCTGTGCTGAACAACGAGGAACGCGCCCGGGTCGGAACCATTTATGTACAGGACAGCCCCTTTCTGGCGCGCAAGCTGGGCGCTGCTTTGGTGTTCCGCAATGCAGCTAATCACATCGAACACCACCTCAGCCATCATGACGGAGCGTGGCGCCCCTTGGTCTATTGCTGGCGCGGTGGACAGCGTTCCGGATCATTCACATGGATGTTGCAGCAAATCGGTTGGCGCGCGGAAGTTGTTGAGGGCGGCTATCGTACCTACCGTCGATTGGTGAACGCTTATTTGTACGATGATCCCTTGCCACATCGGCTGATCGCGCTGGATGGCTACACGGGCACCGCAAAAACCGATCTTTTGGCTCTGTTGCACGCACGAGGTGTACAGGTTCTGGACCTTGAAGCGCTGGCCAACCATCGCGGGTCCTTGCTGGGCGAAAGGCCTGGGGGGCAGCCCAGCCAAAAGGGGTTTGAATCTGCTCTGTCCGCTGCGCTGTGCGCAATGAACCCGGCGCGTCCAGTCGTGGTCGAAGCGGAATCCTCCAAAATTGGCAGCTTGATTCTGCCACCCAGCCTTTGGAACGCGTTGTGTAAGGCTCCGCGCGTGAGCATTACGGCTTCGATTGAAGCACGTTCGGCCTATCTGGTGCGGGCTTATGACGACATTCTGTCTGACAGTGACCGATTGCGGGACCGGTTATCACCGCTGCGGTTCCATCGCGGGCATGAGGTCGTGGACGGGTGGCTGCGCTTGATTGATGCGGATGAAAAACAGGCGCTGACACAGGCGTTGATGGAACAGCATTATGATCCCGCATACACCAAGTCCCGGCAATCCCGCCCGGTACAGGTGTTGGCCAATCTCAATATCGCAACTTTGGACAATGCGGGGCTGAGCAACGCGGCCGCGCAAATTGAAAGCCTGCTGGATCAGCTGTGAATGCGCAAGCCGGGTGTGCTGGTCAGTTGGCCAATGATCATTGCCGGATATCCCGCGTCCAGAAGATCTTGCAGAAGAGTATCGGCGTCCTTCGCATTCACGGCGGCCAGCAGGCCCCCGGCTGATTGCGGATCAAAAAGCAGCGCCGCCTTGCCCCCGGACGGAAGATTGGGCGCAATCGCGCTGTTGTCAGCAAAAATCGTTGACCGGACCCCCTGATCCGTCAGCGCAAGAGCACCGTCCATAACCTTTACAGCGTCCAGATCAAGCATGGCGCCGCAATGCGATGCGTCGCAGATGCCTTGCAGATGCCCGGCCAGACCAAACCCGGTCACGTCGGTCATCGCATGGGCGTTGGCCAAAATGCGGGCTGCATCGCCCTGCGGCTGTGTCATATGTTTGTAGGCTGCCGCGACCCAGGCCCCTTCGGCAAGACCGGCCATTTCCGCTGCCATCAGAACTCCGCTTCCCAAGGGTTTGGTCAGGATCAGGCGATCTCCCGGCTGCCCGCCCGCCAATGTAATCGGGGTAGCCTCACACAGGCCAGTCAGCGTGAAACCAACAGTCATCTCATCGCCCATTGAACTGTGCCCGCCCACGATTTCTGCGCCCGCAGCGCGCATGACGTCACTCGCGACTGACATGACTTCGGACATTGTGCGGCTTTGCAGGGGGGCGGACATGCGCGGCAGGATGATCGTTGCCGTGGCCGCCTGAGGCGCGGCCCCCATGGCCCAGATATCCCCTAGGGCGTGAACCGCGGCAACACGCGTCATCAGTGCGGGATCGTTGGTGAAAGCCCGCAGATGGTCGGACGTCATGACTTGCTGCGCCCCGCCCGTTTGCAATAGCGCGGCATCGTCGCCGGGCAAGGTAGCGACGTCGGTACGAGTAGGGGCGGGGAGGGATTTCAGGGCGATTTGCAATGCGTCGCGCCCGACCTTTGCTCCACATCCTCCGCACATGGGCTTTTCACCCAAAACCCCATCAAGCCCAGCGGCCCGGTCGCGTGGCAGGGCGGGCGGTGTCATTCGCGGCAGGTCGCGAAACTTTTTCATGAAACTCTGGTCGATATGGTTCTTCCAGGCCCACATCAACGGGCCGCTGAACGATGTTCCCAAACGCTCGGCCAGTGCAGACTTGCCACCTAGTGAGATCAGTTTGAGATAGTCTTTTTGCGGTGTGTATTTTCGCATCCGTCCCGCGCCGAGCGCTGCGCGCAGATTATCGAACAAAACCGGCGCTTCGCGCACCGCATAGACGCCAGCCTTCGGTCTGGGGTTTTCCGAAAGATGGGCGCAATCCCCGGCGGCAAACACAGCCGGATCACTGGATTGCAGGTAGCTGTTCACGCGGATGTATCCGTCCTGAAGGTCAAGCCCTGTATTTGCGATCCAGTCATAGGCGCGGGCTCCGGCGGCACCGGTCACGAAACCAGCCGGAATTGTGCGCCCGTCCTGTAGTTCCACGTGATCCTGCCCGATCCGGGTGATCACCGTGTTTTCGATCACCTCCACGCCAAGATCATGCATTGCAATCCGGATTGTTGCCGCCGCCTTGGGTTTGGTTGCAGTCAGGGCCGAGGCACTATCGATCAGGGTAATCTGTGCCGCCCGCCCCCTGGCCTTTAACGCGTGCGCCATCGCCATGACCAGTTCGACGCCCGCGACGCCGCCGCCGATCACAGCGACCGAGGCCGGCCCTTGACCCTTTAGATACTCGGCCCATTTCGCAGCAAAAGGTCCCAACGGCTTGGCTGGCACTGCATGTTCCGCAAAGCCCGGCAGGGCGGGCATGTCCGACGTGATCCCTACATTGACCGAAGCCACATCGAAGCCTACCGGAGGATGCCCGGGGACGTGCACTTCATGTGTTTCGGTGTCGATGCCACTGACCGCACCCAAGATCACACGTGCACCTGCGAAACGGGCCAATCTGACAAGATCGATATCCAACTCCCACCGGTCGTAATGACCGGCGACATATCCGGGCAACATTCCTGAGTAGGGGGCAGTGGGGCCGGGGTTGATCACGGTTACCCGCGCGCCGGGCAAAGGGTTCATTCCCCATTTGCGCAGCAGCAGGGCATGGGTGTGGCCGCCGCCAATAATAACCAGATCACGGGTCAGGGGCAGCGGAGATGTGTGCATTTGTGTTAATTCGCGCTGTGGTCCGGAACATCCTCGACCTGCTCGACCGCGTGGGTGGCCCAGAGCTCATCCTCGCCAGCATCGGGCAGGTCGCTGGGCAGTTCATGACGGTGAATGTGCCATTTTGCAATGAACAGGGCCGTGATCGGAGCCGTCAGGAATAGAAACAGCGTGATCAGAAGCTCGTGTAGCGACAGTTTGCCTTCCAGCAGAACGGAATGGGTGATCGAAGCCAGCAACACCCCGCCCACACCCAAAGTTGTCGCTTTGGTCGGCGCGTGAAGGCGCGACATAGGGTCATTCAACTTGATCATGCCGAAGGACCCGACAAACCCGAAGATACCCGAGACTATCAGGAAAACGGCGATCAGCAGCTCTGCAAGGAATGTCATATCGCCCTCATTCGATGATGTTGCCGCGCAGCATGAAGCGTGCATAAGCCACGGTTGAGACGAAGCCCAGCATCGCGATGATCATCGCCGCTTCGAAGAAAATCTCGGTCCCTTTCGACAGGCCATAAAGGATCATCAGGGCAATCGTATTGATGACCATCGTATCCAGAGCCAGAACCCGGGTCCCAACGCCGTCCGCGGTAATTATCCGCCACAGACACATCATGATCGCCGCGCCGAAACAGGCAAATGCAAAGTAGATTGCGTATTCGATCATTCGAAAATCTCCTTCAGGCGACGTTCATAGCGTTGCTTGATTTCGTCGCGCACCTGATCCGGGTTCGGCGCGTCCAGGCAATGAACCAGCAGATTGTGCCCCTGTGCCGACAGGTCGCAACTGACGGTGCCGGGCGTCATCGTGATGGTTCCGGCCAGCACGGTTATGGCCTCGGGTGTCCGAAGCTCCAGCGGAATGCTAACCCAGTTGGGCCGCCGGTCTTCATTGCGTTTGAAGAGGACGATCCGGGCCACCGTCATATTTGCAACGACAATATCCCACAGCACCACGATCATGTATTCGGCGACCATGGGCCAGTTGCGCAGCTTGGGCCTGTCGGGCCAGTAAGGTTGTGTGACGAAGGGAATGATGATTCCAAGGATCAGGCCAAAGACCAGAGAATTCAGTGACGGGCTGTTGGCCAGCAGAATCCAGACGATCGTCAACAAAATGGTCAGGTGCGGGTGCGGAAAAATCCGGTGTAGCAGTTTCATCACTCGGCCCCTCCCAATACGGCAGAGATGTAGTTTTCAGGCATAAACAGCTGCCCTGCGGTTTGGCTTGTATATTCCAGCGCAGGACCCGCGAACAATGTCAGCAGGATCAGGCCGGCTACGGCGCCAAACACGGCAGTAAAGGCCAGACCGGGTTGCGGTTCAGGTGCGACCGGTGCAGGGGCAGCTTCATTTTCCGCTGGCTCAGCTATCGGAACAGCCTGAGTGTCGTAACTTTTCCAGAAAATCAAAGTTCCGGCTCGGGCCAACCCGATTATTGTGACGAACGAGCTGATCAGAATCACGGCCCAGACCGTCGTGGCATCCGAAGCATCGCGCGAGGCGTCCAGCACAAGCAGCTTGCCAATAAAGCCGGACAAGGGCGGCATCCCCGCCATCGCAATCGCCCCCACGAAGAACAGCGCGGACACCAGCCCGCTTTGCGGCATGGGTGGCGTTGGTGCGATGGCCCCGCCGCGCCGCGCCATCACCAGATCGGCAACCAAGAATAGCAGGGCTGTCGCCAGTGTCGAATGGAACACATAGTACAGTGCCGCGGCTGTTGCATCAGGCGTGAATTGCGAGATTGCGATCAACAGGGTGCCCATGGATGCAATCGCGCAGAACGCCACCATGCGGGCGATGTGTTTTGACCCCAGAATGCCGATAGCCCCGACAGCCAAAGTGACAAGTGCAGCAGGTTGCAACCACGCACCCACCAGTCCCTGTGTTGCGGCGACATCGGGGCCAAAGGCCAGTGTGAACATCCGCAGAATCGAATAAGCCCCGACCTTGGTCATGATTGCAAACAGGGCCGCGACGGGCATTGGCGCATTGGCGTAGCTGGCAGGTAGCCAGAAATGCAGGGGCAGAACGGCGGCCTTGATGCAAAAGACCAGCAGCAAAAGAACCGCGCCAACCCGCAGCAATGCCGTATCCTCGGCCGGGATTTCTGCTACCCGTAAGGCGATATCTGCCATGTTCAGTGTCCCAGTCACGCCATAGATCGTGCCCAAAGCAAACAGGAACAAAGTCGATCCCAACAGGTTGTAAGCGACATATTGCACACCCGCCTTCAACCGCACCGCACCGCCACCATGGGTCATCAGGCCATAAGAGGCGATCAGCAGAACTTCGAAAAACACGAAAAGGTTAAAGGCATCTCCGGTCAGGAAAGCGCCGCAGACACCCATAAGCTGAAAATGGAACAGGGCGTGGAAATGCTTGCCCCGGTTGTCCCAGCCTGTTGCAATGGCGTAAAGCACAATCGGCAGGGCAAGCAGAGCTGTCAGCAAAACCATCATGGCTGACATTCGATCCAGCACCATGACAATGCCAAACGGGGCAGGCCAGTTGCCAAGCTCGTATACCTGAATATCTCCGCCCGAGGCCTGTGCCGTGATCGTCAAGGCGATACCCAACAGGGCTACAACACCGGCAACCGAAAAGATGCGCTGCAAATCCAGATGGTATCGCAGGACCATGATGTTAAACGGAGCCAGGATCGCGGGCAGGACGATCGGCGCAACGATCCAGTGGTTCATGCGTCTTCTCCTGCTGCATCTACGCTGTCCTGCGCTGTCATGTCGATATGGTCATCCTTGGAGGACAGGTACGCGCTGAGCGAGATCATCACGATCACCGCGGTCATCCCAAAGGAAATCACAATTGCGGTCAGCACCAGCGCCTGTGGCAGAGGATCGGTATAAGCGACGTCCTTGTATTTGTTCAGAACCGGGGGGGCGTTCAGCGCAAGGCGCCCGGTCGCGAACAGGAACACGTTGACCGCGTAAGTAATCAGCGACAGGCCCAGAATAACAGGGAACGTCCGGCGGCGCAGGATCAGGAATATTCCGGCAGCGGTCAAGATACCGACGGCAGAGGCTACGAGCGCTTCCATCAGGCCTGCTCCTTCTCTTGTTCTTGTTCCGGTGGAGAGTCCCGCAGAGGGTTGATATCCATCGGAAATTCCTGTGCCATTCCGGGTTGCCATGCAAAGCGGGACAGGCTGTCGAGCGCCAGCATTACCGCGCCCAGAACCGCAAGGAACACGCCCGTGTCAAACAGCATGGCGGTGGCCCATTCGAATTCCTCAAGTGGCGGCCAGTGGAGATAGCCGAAATCACTGGTCAAGAAGGGGCGTTCATTAAACCAGGCCCCCAGACCCGTGGCTGCGGCGATCAGGACGCCCCAGCCAATGGTGCCATGGTAATAAAACCGCTGCCGCTCAATCGCCCAGGTATAGCCGCTGGCCATGTATTGCATCAGATAGGCGATGGCGACGATCAGCCCCGCGATAAATCCGCCGCCTGGCTGGTTGTGCCCACGGAAGAAAATATAAGCCCCGACCATCAGCGCAATTGGCATCATCACGCGGGTCGCCACAACCATCATCAGCGGATGTGAATCACCGGATTGAGGCCAATGCGGTTTGCGATTCAGCAGGTAACTGCGGACATTGGTGCTTAGCACGGATTCCGTCAGCGCAAAGATAATCAGCGCGGCAATGCCCAGCACGATGATCTCGCCAAACGTATCAAAACCCCGGAAGTCGACCAGGATCACGTTGACAACATTGGTGCCGCCACCACCCTTATAGGAATTGGCCAGATGGAATTCTGAAATCGTTGGAAATGCAAAATCGCGCATCATCATCGCGTAGACCAGCGCGCCGGTGCCAAGACCGGCAACGACGGAAATCGCGGCATCCCGCCATCGCCGCGCCGCGCTGCTGTCCCACGGCGTCTCGGTCGGCAGGAAGTTCAGCGACAGCAGCAACAAGATCATCGTTACCACCTCGACCGAGATTTGCGTCAAGGCAAGGTCAGGAGCTGAAAGATAGTTGAACGCGATGGAAACGATCAGGCCCACGACACCGATCAAAACCAGCGACAACAGGCGGTTCCGGTGGAACCACATGATACCAAGCGTCGCGCCCACCAAACAGATCCAGCCGATGATCGGAATGATCTGCGCTGGCAGCGGAACGCGTGTTTCCACACCGATGGTGCCTGTCGAATAGGCGTAATAACCAAGGCCTACAGTGAAGGCGACGAAGATGACCGCATAGCGGCTGAGAACACCGTTATGCATTTCATCGGTTATCCAGCGGCTTAACCTGGTCAGCGCGTCGATGATTGCCTCAAAGATCACCTTGGCCTCGGGTCGGGGCAGGGCATTCCAGACCTGCTCGCCGCGTTTGTGCATTGCCAGCAGGAACAGGCCGCCCAACGTCGCAACAACCGACATGTAAAGTGCAGGCGTGAAGCCATGCCACAGTTTGAGCGAGTAATACGGCAGCTTCTCTCCGCCAATTACCGCGCTGGAAACCACGGCGATCAGGGGGCCAACGATTACTGCGGAATTCAGGCCGATCAGGACGACCAGCACCACCAGCAATGCGGGTGCCAGCCACAGCCCGACAGGCGGGTCATGCGGATGGGCGGGATAATCGTCTCGCTGGGGTCCAAGGAAAACATGGCTGACGAATCGGAAAGAATAAGCGGCCGAAAACAGCGCTGCCAAAAGTGCCAGTCCCGGAACCAGATAATGTGAATGCAACCAGGTGGTATGGACGGTCTCTTCCAGCATCATCTCTTTCGACAAAAAGCCGTTCAGCGGCGGCAGACCCGCCATGGACAGGGCCGCGATGGTGCCGATGGTAAAGGTGATCGGCATCAGGTGGCGCAGACCGCCCAACCGTTTCAGGTTCCGCGTACCGGTCTCGTGATCCACGATCCCGGCGGTCATGAACAGGGCAGCCTTGAAGGTCGCATGGTTGATGATGTGGAAAATGGCGGCCACGGCGGCAATTTTGGTGCCAAAGCCCAGCAGCATGGTGATCAGGCCCAGATGGGATACGGTCGAAAAGGCCAGCAGCGCCTTTAGATCATCCTTGAACAGCGCGATGACCGCACCCAGCAGCATGGTGATCAGACCAGTCGTGGCCACGATGTAGAACCAGGCATCTGTTCCTGCCAGAACCGGCCACATCCGCGCCATCAGGAACAGACCGGCTTTCACCATGGTGGCCGAGTGCAAATAGGCGGAAACCGGTGTCGGTGCGGCCATCGCATGCGGCAGCCAGAAGTGAAACGGGAACTGTGCCGACTTGGTGAAAGCGCCCAACAGGATCAGGATCAACGCCGGCAGGTAGTAGGGGGACGCCTGAATCAGTTCCTTGCTCTGCAAAATGACACTCAGGTCATAGGACCCAACGATATTGCCGAGGATCAGCATCCCGGCGATCATCGCCAACCCGCCCGAGCCGGTGACGGCCAAGGCCATGCGCGCGCCCTGACGGCCATCGGGCAGATGTTTCCAATAGCCGATCAGCAGGAATGAGCTGAGCGATGTAAGTTCCCAGAAAACAATCAAAAGTAGGATATTGTCGGACAGGACAATACCAACCATCGCCCCCTGAAATAGCAGCAGGTAGGTATAGAACTGCCCCATCGGGTCTTCGCGCGACAGGTAAAACCGTGCGTAGAGAATGATGAGCAATCCAATGCCGAGGATCAGCAAGGCGAAAAGAAATCCCAGCCCGTCCAGCATGAAATTCGCGTTCAGGCCTAACCTCGGTATCCAGTCAAACCGGGCGGTCACGACGTCTCCACGCATGACCGAAGGGATGTGGATCAACAGCCCCATCAGGGCCAGAAATGTGGTCAACCCGGCTGCGGATGCGGCAGCGTTTCGGCCCGCGCGGATCAGCAGTGCGGGAAATACAGCACCAAGGAAGGGAAGGGCCGCGATAAGGAATAGGGACAAGTGCGATACTCCGGTCTGGGCGGTCAGGGTGAGGTCAATTTTGTAAGGATATTTTGCCGACTGTCCAGAGATGGCAACTTTTTAACGAGCTGCAATGGATCACCAAGGTATTGGCGGCGCAGCGCATTAATGACGCAGATCTTGATCTGCGAGCTGTCTTTCACCGCGCAACCTGCTGTCTGGTTGTGATAGAAATAGCACCAGCGAACAGGAGGCTGAGGTGTGGCCGAAAAAATGAACCGATCCCGACGGTGGGTAGTGATTGGCGTCGGTGCCGCGATTGCTGCCGGGTTTGCGATTAGGCAATACAGGCTGATCCCCGAAGATCACAACGGCAGTCGCATCAGCGTGGCCGACGCCCACGAGCAGGCAGTGGACGGGCGCGTTCTGCTGGTTGATATCCGCACACCGCGCGAGTGGCGCGCCTCGGGAATTGGCGAGGGCGCGGTACCGCTGGACATGCGCCGCGAGGATTTCGTCGACGTTCTGACACAAATGACCGGCGGTGATCAGGCTGCGCCCGTGGCGCTGATTTGCGCCCGCGGGGTGCGGTCCGCGCGCCTCAGCAATCGTTTGATTGAGGCCGGATTCACAAATATCATCGACGTACCCGAGGGTATGTTGGGTTCGGCGGCCGGGCCGGGATGGGTAAGAGCCGGTTTACCGGTTCGCAAATATAATGAGGATGCGGGATGATCAGGGAAATCGGCCTGGCAGCAGTATTTGCCTTCACCGCGCAGTTGGCCCTGGCGGGTTGCGCTGATCAGGGGGAAATTTGCGAAACCTCGTTGGGCGCGTACCATATCGAACTGCCCGATGCGGAAAACCCGCCATTGGTGGTGTTTCTGCACGGATATGCCGGCAGTGGATCGGGAACGATGCGAAATCGCGGGATGGTCGAACCTCTGTTGGCGCGCGGTTATGCAGTGATGGCGCCTGAAGGTTCGGAAAGGCCCAACCGGGGCGGCAGAAAAAGCTGGAATTTTATCCCTGGATTTGGCGAACGGGATGAAACTGCTTTTCTGTCCGAAGTGGTTCAGGACGCGGAAAACCGGTTCGGAATCAATGCGGACCGGGTCATGCTGGGCGGGTTTTCGGCTGGTGGCTTTATGGTCAACTATCTCGCCTGCAAGGCGCCCGAGACATTTTCAGCATATGTTCCGGTGTCTGGAGGATTCTGGCGGCCACACCCAGAAACCTGCAAGGGTCCAATCCGGATGTTACATACCCATGGCTGGACGGACAACGTAGTTCCGCTTGAGGGGCGCCTACTGGGCGGTGGCCGGTTTCAGCAGGGCGATATCTATGCCGGGCTCGAAATCTGGCGCGAGGCAAATGGCTGCGTCGATCACAAACCGGCCGGCTTTAGCACAACGGGGAATTTCATGCGCCGCCGCTGGACCACCTGTGCCAAAGGCAGCGCGCTGGAGTTCGCCTTGTTCCCGGGGGGTCATACAGTTCCAGCCGGTTGGGCCGATATGGTCGTGGATTGGTACGAAGGGCTTCCCGGCAGTTGATCACTCTGCCGGGGTCATCTTGATCTTGCCTTCAACCAGTTGCTTCAGCTCGGCCCGGTAACGGCGGGCCGACCGGGTGATGGCTGGTTCGCGGAAATCCTCGCGCATCCCGACCATCCGGCGTGCGGCACCGGCCGAAACACCGCTGAGCGCCGATAGCGGGATGGCCAGGGCGAGACTGATGGCAATCGGAGCCAACCAGATCGAGACCAGCCCGGACAGGATACCAACACTCAAGGCGATGCCACTGACTGTTTCCAATGCATGACACAGAAGCAGCGTGCGCAATCCGTAACTGCCACCGTCGCGTGCTTGCGGCGACCAGCCCCGCTGAATGCCAAGCGCCGTCCGGAAAACGGCGATCATCTGTTGCACCATCAGGATCGGCGCATACAGGATCGACAGAATGACCTCGGCCAGAAACGAGGTCAGGAACTTGAGGCCGCCTCCGAATTCGGAATAGCGTACACCGCTTAGCGGCAAAGCCAGAACTCCCAGCACCTTGGGTGCCAGCAGCATTGCATACATCACAAGAATGATCAGAACGTGCCGGGTTTCCGACATTTCCGGCCATTGCGGGAACAGCGGATTATCGGGGCTGAAGTAATGCAGGACAGAAGCGTCTTTGCCCTGACCGATCAGTGCCCACATCAAAAGCAGCGCAAACCACAAAGGTGACATCAAATAGCCAACGGCACCGTGGAACATGTGAAAACGCGAGACGGCCCGGAATCCAGTTGAGCCCAACAGTTTCAGGTGTTGCAGATTGCCCTGGCACCAACGCCGATCCCGCAACGCATGATCGATCAGTGTGGGGGGCGTTTCCTCGTAAGATCCCCGAATGCGCGGCAGGAACCGCACCGCCCATCCGGCACGGCGCAGCAATCCAGCCTCGACGAAATCGTGGCTCATGATCAGCTTATCCTGACCGTTGATCGCACGCATCTTGGGCAGTCCGGCACTGGTAGCGAAAGCCTTGGTGCGGATAATTGCGTTGTGGCCCCAATAATTACCCTCTTGCCCGCACCAACGCGCCAACCCTTCGGCAAAGGCGATGCCATAGACTCCATTGGCAAATTGTTGCATTCGGGCAAAAACCGATTGCGCGCCGATCAGTTGCGGATAGCTCTGAATCAGCCCGGCACCGGGATCACGCGCCAGCGCATCGGTCAGCCGGTGTATAGCGCGGCCGGTCATCAGGCTGTCCGCATCCAGAACCAGCATCGCGTCCCAGTCTGCGCCCCAGCGACTGACCCAGTCGGCGATGTTTCCCACCTTGCGGTCGGTGTTTTGCTCGCGACGGCGGTAATACAACTCCAGTCCTGGGGCGAGCGTGGTGCGCAGGGCTTCGACGCTGGCCTGTTCCTGTGCCGCGATTTCAGGATCGCGCGTGTCGGACAGGATGAACATGGCATAGTGATGCTGCCCACCGCGTGCCTGCAAATCTTCGAGCATGGTGCGGGCGTTGCCCAGCACGTTCCATGGCACTTCGTTGTATACCGGTGTCAAAAGGGCAACGCGCAGGGGCTGTGCTGTGCGTTTGCGCTGCGGACGATCCTGTCTCGACAGCGAAACCATACCCAGCAGAACGGTGCAGACCGTGAACGAAATCCAGAAGAAGTTGAACGAGATAAGCGCCAACAGGATGCCCTCGATCAGATTGATCCCCTGGGCGCTGAACCAGTCGCTCATGATCCACAGCAGGCCCAATGTCGCTACCATCGCCGGTGAAAACGCAAGCGCGCGCCAAAATCCAGTCGCGCCCGTGTCTGTGCCCGACGGGGCATCAGCATCGTGGAACCCAACGCTGAAATTCTGCGCGGGCATCGCCAGAGGTGCCTCGGGCGGCATGATATGCAAATCGCGGTTCATATGGTCCATCGGTAAAGCCACACCTCAGAGGCAGGCTGTTTGTCTTTCAGCAGTTGCGCGCGCAACTCGACATGATCGCGCCCATCTGGCTGGAATGAAAACGCAAGACGCAATCCACCCGTATCCGGGTTGCGTTGCAGAACACCGTCCGAGGTTTCTGCATGAGGGGAATCCACGAAGACACTGATCGCCTCGATATCATCGAACAAATCGCTGCCTTCGAAATCGATGACAGCCAAACGCCCTTCACCGAAGGTGTTCTCGCCCATGGCGGTGTTGGTCACCCGTGGCATCGGAGTGCGCTGAGGCTCCTCACCCCAGATCAGACGATAGGACAGATCAACCCGACTGCCTGCTGCATAGGGCTCTGCCGGACGCCAATAGGCGACGATGTTGTCGTAGATTTCCTGATCTGCCGGTATTTCGACCAAAGAAACGGTGCCTTTGCCCCAGTCATTCTGAGGCTCGACCCACAGGCCCGGGCGTTTGTGATAATTCGCCTCAAGGTCGGCATAGTCCGAAAACTCGCGCTTGCGCTGCATCAGCCCGAAGCCGCGCGGGTTCTCGTCAACGAAGGAAGATATTTGCAGGCGGGTCGGGTTGGCCAGCGGACGCCACAACACCTCGCCCGCGCCATTGCGGATCAACAGCCCGTCGCTGTCATGGACGGCAGGGCGGAAATCGTCAAACCGGCTGTGGTTGGTCTGGTCGAACAGAAACATCGAGGTGCCCGGCGCGATACCCACATGAGGCAGGTCTTCGCGGGGAAAAAGCGTGGCCTCGACATCGATAACGCAATCTGCCCCCGCCGTGACATTGAAGCGATAGGCGCCAGTCACGCTCGGACTGTCCATCAACGCATGGACGACCATATTGCGATGGCCGGGTTTGGGGCGTTCCAGCCAGAAACGGATGAATTCAGGAAATTCCTCACCATCCGGTTCGCCTGTTTTCAGGGCCAGACCGCGTGCTGACAAACCGTAGACCTCGTCCAGACCGATAGCGCGGAAATAGCTGGCACCCTGCCAGACGCAGAATTCATCCGTCTTGCCGGGGCGGTGCATCTCGGTCCGAAGGCGCAGGCCTGAAAAGCCCAGAGTCTCGTCGATGGGCAATTGTGGCACATCTTCAGATTTCTCGAACATCCCCAGATCGAAAACGACCGGTGTGGTCATGCCATTTTCGACCGTTTCCACCTTGACGGTCCGGGGGAAATACAGGCCCGGTGTGAAGAAATCGACGTTGAATGGTGTTTCGGTCTCGTACCACAAAGCCCGGTCCAGTCGGAATCGGATCGAGCGATACTGTTCGTAAGTCAGATCCTGCCATTCCTGAGGAACCATTTCACGTTCCGCATAAGGGCGGCTGGCCAGGTCGCGGGCCAATTCGACCACGTAGTCGCGGTCAAAGGGGACTGCGCCCCCGGATGCATAGGCCGATGGGGCAAAGGCCAAGGCTGTCGTCGAGACGAGGAATGCGCGACGGGTTAAATTCATCTCTTCAATTTCCAGGGTTGAGACTTGAACCAAGATGCCAGATAAGCCACGCCAATGATCATGGCAAAGCCAATCATATTGGCGACAAAGACGGTGGCAACATCCCGCCCAGTCTGATCAAGGGCAACGCCGATAAGTCGTGCTGCCGCCATGGAAAATACAAAGACTGCAAGGGATTGCTGACCGACTTTGGTGATGACTGTCAACAGGAACTGCCAGACGCGCGCGCCCATGCTGTGACCCGTCGCAATCAGGCGGTGACCATGTTCGCCTGCCGCGGCCCAACCCAGATAGGCCAATGACAGAAAATGGACATATCGCAGCGCGCCAAACTCGGTTTTGTCGCGCAATTCGTCAGTCAGTGGCCAGATCTTTCGGATCGCAGCGCCCAACTCAGGCGCAGCGGTATTGACCCAGAGGAAGACCTTCCAAGATCCAAACGGAGCTGACAGGATCAGGAACAAGGCAGCCGCCCAGACCAGAGATTTCGATACCGGTGGAGCGGGAATCCAGCCGCGCATCAAGGCAAATCCGGTGAAGAACAGCAATTGCCAGCCAAACGGGTTGAAAAACCATTGCCGATCCGACCACGGCTCGGCCGGAAGGGCCAGCGCGCCGGTCTGGGTGACACACCAGATCGCCACAGATGCAGCAGCCATCAGCCAGAAACTGATACGGTATAGCGCGATGTAGAGCGGCATCAGCGCCAGTACCACCAGATACATCGGCAAGATGTCAAAGTAGTTCGGTACATAAGTCAGCGTGAAGAGCCCCACCATCTGCGGGGCGGGATCATCGAAGAAATGCTGAAGGTTCAGCGACGAGACATAGGTTTTCTCGAACGCACCGGTCAGGTCCAGCGCTGCCATTGTCATGGCAACAAAGAAGAACAGGGCAATATGGGCCCAATAAACCTGCCAGATGCGATAGGCCACACGGGCTGTGCCCATCCACCAGCCCTTGTACAGGAACGCCCCGCCAAAGGCGATGGCCGAGGCCATGCCCGAACAGAACACGAAGATCTCGGTTGCATCTGAGTACCCAAAGCGCGCCGGGATCCAATTCGCCCAGGGATCATTGGGAATGTGGGCAATCAGGATGATGAACATAGCGATGCCGCGATAGAAATCCAGTCGCGGGTCACGCGTGCGGGCGGGGGTCGCAGCCGAGGCCGCGACGGGTGCAAAATCAGCAGCGGGCGATATGGTCGCCATACGGTCTCTGTCCTTCTTGGTCGTCTTGTTACTCGGCGGGGACGCTTTGCATGTCTCCGCCGTCGCGCGCCGCATCAATCAGGGCACGGCGCGCAATGGCATAATTGTCTTCACCGCCGGCGCGTTTAGCACGGCGGTCATCCAGAATACGTTCGACGGCATCCAGACGCCCGGCACGCAGACCCGAGTCGATGGTAATGCGTTCAAATACATCACGTTGTGCGTGGCTTCCACCGGCCAGTTGCATTGAACCGCGCGCCGCCAACAAGTGATCAAATGCCGTGCCATAATGGCCGTCACCAAAGGCTTCAAGGCCCATGGCGGCCGCGACACCGGGATCGGCCATACGGCGGGTGGTGTCGTCATTGGCACGCGCTGCATCCTTGTTCATGCGGGTCAGCATCTTGGCGGTGGCGTCGGCGCGGTTGTCACCGGTCAGCGCCAGTAGATAGTGCAGATCGGCGAAGATCAGGCAGCCATCTTCGGTGCGCGCAGCACTCAGGTCAGCCAGTTCTTCCCAGCGATTCCCAACATTTACGCCTTCAAGTTCAAGCCGCATCAGCAGCGAAGTTCCGTTCGAGATGTCGCGGTAATCGTCGGTTTTGTCCTTGCGGACGTGGTTGTCATACAGATCCATCACCTGATCAATCTGACCCAGATCCAGATGCATCAGAGCCTTATGCCACCAGACGTGATAGCGGAAGTTGTTGCAATGGGCCCAGGCCGCCTCGCGCCCGGCCAGCCAGTCAAGGCCCAGCTGCGCGTTGCCGGTCATTTCATGGACATGGGCCACCGCGTGCAGACCCCAGGCATCGTCGGACACCATCCAAAGCGCCTGACGTCCTGCAATTTCGGCCTTTTCGTAGGCTCCGGTTTCTTCCAGCGCGAAGGAATGGCAGCCCAGCAGATAGCCGCGACCGGGGTGATCGGGTTCATATGCTGGCATTACCCGTTCGATCGAACGGCGCATTCCATCCGGATCCCCCAGAACGAAACGGGTCGCATGGCTGAGTTTCATCGCCAACGTATCCTGTGGATGATCGCGCAGAACCGCTTCGAACTTTTGCACCGCCTGTGTCAGGTGTCCCGCCAGATACAGCCCCAATGCATCGACAAACAGCCGCTCGCGCGCCGAGACGGGCTGCCGGCTCATCGCAGCATTGGCAGCCGCCAAAGCCTCGACTGCAACCGCCATCATCTCACGCCGACCGAGAAGGGCCATGAACAGGCCTTTCACGGCATGACCCAAAGCAAAATCGGGCTCAAGCTCCAACACTTTGCCCAGATGTTGGGGTGTAGCCGCGGCATGCGCCATAAACCCAAGCAGAACACCATTCCAGGCTTCGACAGCTTCCGGCTGCGCCAAGGTGTTCATCTGTCCAAAAACGTCTTGTTTCATACTTGGGTCCAATCTGATTGCGGTATTTGACACTGTTTGATGTAACAGAGTGTGCGAGAGCGGCGTATCAGTATCGACCCCGCTCTCGAATTGGTGAAATGTCGTGTGTAAGAAAGTCGAAAAAATCCGCCGATTCAAAGGCATGTTTCAGCAACTTGCCGCCTAGTTGTGCAAGTGTTTCAATCGTCGAACGGGTTTTCAGCGCTTAACACCCAGTCAGTATCGGCCCCGCAGGTGGGTGGCGCGCTGCGATATGTTACAGGCGTGCGTGACAAGTTCAGGGGATTCCCGATCAGGTTCACGATACCGGGCTGGGCCTGCATCGAAATCTGCATTTTTCGTGCTGCCACCTGTTCTGTATCAAAAACCTGATCCAGCGTCTGGACCGGTCCTACGGGCACTTTCACGGCTTCAAGACCGGAAATTACTGATCGTGTATCCAGACCTTGGACAGCGGGCCGAAGAATGGCGTTTAGCGCATCACGGTGTTCCAGTCGCGCCGGGTTGGTCACGAATCTGGGGTTGTCGGCAAGTTCGGGTTGTCCCAGGAAACCGCACAGCTTTCTGAACTGGCCATCATTTCCAACCGCCAGAATGACATGCCCATCGGATGTCTCGTAGACGTCATAAGGCACGATGTTGGGGTGCCCGTTTCCACGGCGCTGCGGAACGTTGCCAGAAGTCAGGTAATTGACGCCCTCGTTGATCAGCCATGCGATCTGAGAATCAACAAGTGCCAGATCGACCTGCTGACCTTCACCGGTCAGGTCGCGGTGGCGCAGCGCGGCCAGAATGCCAACGCTTGCATACATTCCGCACATCACATCAGCGATGCCGACCCCCACTTTCATCGGCGCGCCTTCCGGGTCGCCGGTCAGGGACATGATCCCGCCATAGCCCTGTGCCATCAGGTCATAGCCGGGTTTGGTGGCATTTGGCCCGGTTTGGCCGTAGCCCGAGATCGAGCAGTAAACGAGGCTAGGGAATTCCTGCGACAGGGTGGCATAATCCAACCCGTATTTCGCCAGACCGCCGGGTTTGAAATTCTCAATCAGAATATCCGCGTGTGAGGCCAGCCGTCGGATTTCCGCCTGACCTTTCTCAGTCGCGATATCCAGCGCCACGGATTTCTTGTTTCGGTTCGCTGACATGAAATAGGCGCTCAGGTCCGAGCGGTTGCCGTCGGCATCGGTGACATAGGGCGGACCCCATTGCCGCGTGTCGTCGCCCCCGGTGGCAGGGTTCTCGATCTTGATGACACTTGCGCCCAGATCACCCAGCAGCTGCGTGCAGGTTGGCCCGGCCAGAATACGGCTGAGGTCTAGAACTTTGACGCCCTTCAGTGGGCCCTCAGATGCGGCCATCGTATCCTCCACGGTCGATTTCAGCGGCGATTACGGTAAATGTCTCGGCCTTTACAGCAGCTTCAAGTGCTGCACGCAACTCTGCCCGGTTGCGGACAGTGTGGCCGTTCCCACCAAAAGCACGACCCATAGCGGCGAAGTCATGGTGACCGAAATCCACACCATTATTGACCATCTGCCGCTGCCGTTGTTTCAACTCGATAAGGGCAAGGCTGGCATCTACGAAGACAAGAAAGATCGGATTGCCGCCCATTTCAGCCGCCGTAGACAATTCCCCGGCGACCATCAGAAACCCGGCATCACCCGAAAAGCTGATCACCGGGCGGTCGGGCTCGGCCAGTTTCAGACCAATGGCCATTGGGACAGCACAGCCCATGGTGCAGAGCGCCGAGGATTGGATCAGCCCACGTTCTTCGCTGCATTCCCACATCTGGCTCAGCAGAATGCGATGCGCGCCGCTGTCAGCGGTTGCGAGTGTTTCGGGGGGCAGGGTAGTGCGCGTTTCGGCGATGACAGCGGCGGGTCCCCAGTCCTCATCGGTGGGAAAGGCCAATGCCAGTGCGGTTTTGACCTGCGCGGGCTCACCACCCGGCCATGTCGTGCGGGCGGGGTTTCCCTTGGCAATGGCCTCAAGCGTCTCGCCCGTGTCGGCCACCAGATTAAGACCCGCCTGATGCATGTAGTGGTCATTGATCACCGCTGATATGTCGATGACGCGCTTTTCTTCGGGGTCCCAGATTTCGCGCCAGCCGGGGCGCATTTCGATCGGGTCATACCCCAGACACAGCACCAGATCGGCTTGTTCGACCAATGGGACAAGGTGCTTGTCTGCCAAAGGCGACAGGCCAGCGCCGCCCAAACAAAATGGGTGATCTTCGGGAACAACACCCTTGGCCTTGTAGGTGGTCACAAATGGAATTCCGAAATGTTCCAAAAACGCCTGCACCACACTGCGCGAGTCGTCATAGAGGACATCGAGACCAATAATGGCGATTGGGCGCTCGGCCTCAGCCACCCAGCGCCGGGCTTTTTCAAGGCATTCACCATTGGGACTGACAGGCGCGACCTTGGCCAGACGGCGGCGTTTCACACCCGTCACTGGCGTATCGGCGACCGAGATCGGAACATCGATATGGACCGGGCCCGGTCGCGGCTGTGTGGCCAGTGACACCGCCTTGTCTGCGACGATATCCGCGCCCTTGGCCGTCAGTGTGAACGTGCCCTTGGTGATGGAACGGTAAACCTGGCTGTGATCCATGACTTGATGAGTATAGGTCAGCGCCTCGTCCGCATCGACGCAACCGGTCAGAACGATCATCGGAACACGGTCCTGCAACGCATTGGCCACCACATTGATGCCGTTCATCGCGCCCGGACCCAAAGTGGCGACCAGAATCGCAGGCGCGCCGTCGCGGTGATGCACGGCCTCGGCCATGAATCCGGCCGAGTTTTCATGTTTTGTCAGATGAAAGGTGATGCCCGCCTTTTCAAGCGCATCCACCAGTGTCAGGACCTCACCCCCCGGCATTCCAAAGGCGTGGCGGCACCCCGCTTCATACAGGCGTTGGGCCAGAAGATCGGCGGCGCGCGGCGTGGGGTCCTGCATCAGTCATGCTCCGAGATAACCGTTTCGAAGCAGATTGCGGAGGACGCCACCAGACGCAAGGCGGATCACGTCAGTGTGACTATTTGACTGCGTCTTCAGCGACAGATTGAAAGGTTTTATCAAGTTCTGCAGCAATGTCCTGCAAAGCTTGTCCGCCTTCCGCCATGTAAGGGTCAAACACGAAACTGGGGGTCTTGTAAGACAGGGTTGCGGTTCCGTCCTCGTTCTCGGTGACATAGAAACGGATCGGTGCTTCGATCATTGCATTGGTAGAAGTTTCCAGCACCCTTACCGCGTAATCGTTGTTGAACGCGCCAATAACCAGATTGCCCGGAATGATGATTCCGCGCGCCGCAGCTGCCTTGGTGGGGCCGGCCTGCGTGACCACTATCAATCCGTTGTCCTTGATCGCAGCCTTGGTTGCATCGACCAGTTCCGAGTAGGTTTTGTCCGCAGGAAACACGGCCCAACCGGCTGGGGCGTCTTGTGCCCAAACGGGTAAAGTGATCAGGCAGAGCAAGGGAATGAGGGCTTTCATTGTCACGTCTCCTGTATTGAGGTGCAACCTGTGTGCCAGACCTTACCGTCCTGCGACATCACAAACCCGTGTTCATGTGCCCGTGCGGTTTTTCCGGCGCGTCTTTAACAGGTAGATATCCATGATCCAGCCATGTTCGGCGCGGGCCCTCGCCCGGGTCTCAAGGATGTTCTGTGCGACTTCATCCAGCGGGCCACTGATCAGAACCTCTTCTTTCATACCCACATAGGCGCCCCACCAGATGTCATAATCTGCCAAATCAAGGGTTTGGAACGAGCATTCGCCATCCAGCATCACCGCGACGTTCGAGGCCGCATCGGGCCAGCCTTCGTCCCGGATACGACGACCGGTTGTGACAACGTAGGGCGCGCCCAGATCATTGATGGGAATCACATGGGCAGCGGTCAGCGCCTGCAACGCGGTGATGCCGGGGATAACCTTGGTATCGGGTTGCGGGTTCAACCGGGCAGCGATACGCAATGAGCTGTCATAGAGGGACGGATCCCCCCAGATCAGCAACGCGACATGCTGCGCCTCTGGATGAGCGGCAATGGCCGCTTGCCAGCGCAGGGCGATGGCGTCGTGCCATTCATCGACACCGCGCAGGTAGCCATCGTCGGCCCGGCGCTGGGGAATATCGAAATAGGCGATCTGTGGCGGCGTTTCGGCGACACGCTCAATGATCGCTTCACGTAGCCCGGCCAGATCAGCCTTGTTTTCCCCTTTGCGTGGAATCAGGATCAAATCCGCCGCCCGGATCGCCTGCGCGCCCTGAAACGTTACATGATCTGGATTGCCGGTGCCGATGCCGATCAGGCTCAGATCAATCATCGTCGAACTCCGCCAGCGGGCCGTAAAGAATCAGTGCCGGTGCTTTGCCGATCTCGGTTTTCAGCTGCTCTGCCAGCGCGCCAATCGTGGCGCGTTGCAGTTTTTGGTCGGGAGTCGAGACGGATTCGGCCATAAGCGCCGGAGTATCCAAAGGCAAACCTTGAGTGTGCAGGGCTTCGACGAGCAAGGGGAAGGTGCGTTTGCCCATGAAAACGACGGTGGTGGCCTGCGGATCGGCCAGCGCCTTGAGGTTCAGGTCGTCGGGCAACTCACCACTGACGTCATGGCCGGTCACGAACTGAACCCGCCGGGCCGTAAGCCGACGCGTCAATGGAATGCCTGCGGCCGCTGCCGCTGCTATTGCCGAGGGGACGCCGGGAATGATCTCATAGGCGATACCGGCTGCGCGCAGGGCGACAAGCTCTTCCTCAAGCCGTCCGAACATACCGCCGTCTCCGGATTTCAGGCGCACCACATGCTGACCGGATTGCGCGTAATCCACCAGCAACCGGCTGACATGGTCCTGCTTGGGTGACGGACGACCGGCCCGCTTTCCGACACCAACCAGATCCGCATCGTCGCGCGCATGGCTCAGGATCGGGCCGCTGCTGAGATCGTCGAACAAGATCGCGTCGGCCTTTTGCATCCGGTCCACCGCCTTGAGCGTCAGCAGTTCCGGATCTCCGGGGCCAGAGCCGATGAAAGAGACAAAGCCACTCATGCCGACGCCTCCGCAATCAGGTGAAAGAACGTGCCAGTGACATTGCCGCGGAGTGATCCGGTTTGCGGGCCTTCTTCCCCTTCGGCGTCAAACACGCGTGCCAATGGGGCGTCCGGTTGGTCCACGATCGAGGAATAATGGAACTCGTGTCCGCGCAAGGCCGAGCCTTTGGCAAAGCCGGGCATAGGGGCCAGAAGGGTGGCCTTTCTGTAACCAAGGTTGAACTTGCGCTTCTGATAAGATGTGACAAGGCCCAGCAAACCAGCCATTTCATGGTGCACGCCGTCCTTGTCGATCAGCGCCTGACCAAGCGCCATGTAGCCGCCGCATTCTCCGTGCACCGGTTTTGTTTCCGCGTGTTTACGCAAACCACTCAGAAAGGTGGTGGTCGCTGCCAATGTTCCGGCGTGCAATTCGGGATACCCGCCGGGCAACCAGACCAGATCGGCATCCGCCGCCGGAGGTTCGTCTGCCAAGGGTGAAAAAGGCAAGATCTCGGCACCCGCATCGTGCCACCCTTGCAAAAGGTGGGGATAGGTAAAGGAAAAGGCGGCATCACGGGCCAGCGCGATCCGCTGGGCCGGGGGCCGCGGCAGTGCGGCTGACGAAGGTCCGCTGGGGCCTGAGGAAGCTGCCCGCTTGATTGCGTCAAGGTCCACATGTTCTCGTAAAAACGCAGCATAGCCTACAATGGCGCTTTCCAGATCGGGGTGTTCGACCGCCTGAACAAGTCCCAGATGCCGCTCTGGCAGGGTCAAATCACCACGGCGGGGCAGCACGCCCAGAACAGGCAGGCCCGCGCGCTCCATTCCCAGACGGGTCAGGCGTTCGTGGCGGGGGCTGGCGCATCGGTTCAGGATCACTCCGGCAAAGGGCAGATCGGGATTGTACATCCTGAACCCCAGCGCCGTTGCCGCCGCTGATTGTGCCTGCCCGCCCACATCCAGCACAAGCACAACGGGCCAGCCCATGCGCAGGGCGGTCTCGGCGCTCGATCCTTGCCCGACTTCGCCAGACTTTGCGACACCGTCGAACAAACCCATCGAGCCCTCGGCCACCACAATGTCAGCGCCTTCGGCCTGAGCAGAAATTGCACTGAGCAGGGGATCTGCCATCGCCCAGCTGTCCAGATTGAACGAAGCCCGCCCGGCAGCTGCCCGGTGAAAGGCGGGATCGATATAATCCGGCCCGCTTTTAAAGGGTTGCACGGTCAGGCCATCTTCGGCCAGCGCGCGCAAAAGGCCCAGCATGACCGTCGTCTTGCCAGTACCCGAAGAGGGTGCTGAAATCAGAATACCCGGAGGGTTAGTCATCACCATGGCTCCAGCTTGACCAAGGGCTGTCGGCGCTTTGCGGGCGATAGCGGCGGTCGTAATCTCTGGAATAAAGACAGCTTTCGTCAAAACCTTCACCGGCCAGCGCGGGGCCGACCATGATCAAAGCCGTGCGCGAGATGCTTTCGTCCAGCGACCCTTTCAGGGTTTCCAGCGTTGCGCGGATGATCTTTTCATCCGGCCAGCTTGCGCGATACACAACGGCCACCGGACAATCGGCGCCATAAGCCGGGGTCAGGTCTGCGATAACCTTGTCCAGATTGCCGATTGACAGATGAATAGCCAAAGTCGCGCCGGTACGGGCAAAATTCACCAGCGTTTCACCTTCGGGCATGGATGACGCGCGCCCCGGCGTCCGGGTCAGAACCACCGATTGCGCCAGTCCCGGCAGGGTCAGTTCGGTGCCCAGGGCCGCTGCGGCGGCGGCAAAGGATGGTACGCCAGGGGTCACACTGACCGGAATGCCCATTTCTTTAAGGCGGCGGATCTGTTCGCCCATCGCCGACCAGACTGACAAATCGCCCGAATGCAGCCGCGCCACATCCTGACCCGCTTTATGCGCGACTTCGATCTCGGCCATGATCTGGTCCAGATCCATGGGCGCAGTGTTGATGATTTTTGCGTCTTTGGGGCAGTGGCTCAGAATTTCCTCGGGCACCAGTGATCCGGCATATAGGCACACAGGACACGAGGCGATGATGTCGCGCCCACGCAATGTCAACAGGTCTGCAGCGCCCGGTCCGGCGCCGATGAAATGAACGGTCATGTTTGTCCTCCGATGGCGATGGCGCAGGTGGCCAGCCGGTCGTCCGAAATGTGTCTGGGTGAAAGCAGCCGCGCGCCGGACCCGGCGGCGGCAAGGGCGGATGCTTCGGCTACGCTGCCGGTGCCATAAGCGGCACGGCTGCGGTTCGAGCATGTCAAGGTGCGTTGTCCGGCCAAATCGGCAGCCGCCACGAAATGCAGCGGAAGGGCAAGGCTTTCCGCAAAGGCCGCCAGCGCAGAGTGGCCGCTTTTGTCGGCAACCGTCGCCAGAGCTTGGACATCATGGCTGGCCGCTGCCGCGTCATAGGCGGCGCGCAAACTGTCTGCCGTCGCGTCTGATGAAAAGCCCAAGCCTGCCACGATCATAAGGTCCCGCTCCACTGCACGACCGGATAGGCAGATTTCCAGCCGCGCCGCGGTCCGAGCGGTGCAGAATGTGCCAGTTCGATCCGCAACAGGTCTCCGCCCAGGTCTTGGTGCCATCGCGCCAACAGGGCTTCGCTTTCCAACGTTACCGCATTGGCGACCAACCGGGTGCCAGCGGGCAGGGCGTCGCGAAGCCACGCCAGCAGGCTTGGGCTGAGCCCACCGCCGATGAAAACCACGTCCGGCAGGGGCAAACCGGCCAGCGCTTCGGGTGCGGTACCGTGGACAACCTGTAACCGATCCTGCCCCAGCGCGTCGGCATTGCGACGAATGCGTTCGGCCCTGTCTGCGCGGGGTTCGATAGTGGTGGCGGTCAGGGTCGGGTCGCACATCAGCCATTCGATGCTGATCGAACCAGTGCCACCGCCGATATCCCACAGATGCTCACCCCGCTGCGGGGCCAGTGCGGACAGGGTCAGTGCCCGGATCGGGCGTTTGGTGATCTGACCGTCGGTTTCAAAAAGATCATCTGGCTTGCCCGAGGCCTTGGACAGTCCCCGCCCAGTGCCGGTCACTTCCAACCCGACGCAGACGGGATGATCGAAGGTTCCCAGCAAAGCTTCGGTCAGGCTCACTGTCTGGACGCTTTCACGCGGGCCGCCGAGGGCCTGCATCACATGCAACGCGCTGTCGGCAAATCCGGTTTCGCTAAGATATGTCGCCACTTCAGCAACCGCCTTGCCGTCACGCAATAGCGCAATGGCATGAAGTCCCGGGGCCAGATGCGGCCGCAATCGGGTCAAAGGCGCAGCGTGCAGGCCAAAGGTCAGCGTGCTTTCCAAAGGCCAGCCCAGCCGCGCGGCGGCCAGCGAAAATGTGGACTGGCCGGGCAAGGCGGTCCACTCATTGGCATCAAAGTTACGCGCGATGACGGACCCCGCGCCAAACCAGAACGGATCACCTGACGCCAGAACCACCGTCTGCCGTCCGCGCAGGCCTTTCAGGATCGGCAATCCGTCCGAGAACGGCACCGGCCATTCGACCCGCTCAGCCTCGTTTTCCGGCAGCAGCGACAGGTGACGAGGCGGCCCCATGATCACTTCGGCCCGGTCCAGCACTTGACGGCTTGCAGGCGACAGGCCATCAAACCCATCTTCGCCCAATCCCAGAACGGTCAGCCACGGAGTTTCAGACATGCCCAACCTCCTGATTCTTGGCGGCACGACCGAGGCCAACGCTTTGGCCAAAGCTGTTGCGGAACAAGGGATTGCGGCTGTGTATTCTTATGCGGGACGGGTGGAAACCCCGCGTCCGCAGCCGTTGCCGGTGCGAGTTGGCGGGTTTGGCGGCCCGGAAGGTCTGACCCAATACATCCGTGAAAACGCGATCACCCATGTCGTGGATGCGACCCATCCATTTGCGGCGCAGATGAGCCGGAACGCGATTGAGGCGTGTCACACAACTCAGGTTCCACTGGCCGCCTTGACCCGCGCGGCGTGGAAGCCGCAACCCGGCGATGTCTGGCACCGCGTGCCCGATATCACTGCCGCCGTCGATGCGCTTGCAGGTGATCCGCAGCGTGTGTTCCTGGCTGTCGGGCGTATGCATCTTGAAGACTTTGCAGCCCAGCCCCAGCATCACTACCTGCTGCGTCTGGTGGACGAGCCTGACAGCGTGCCTTTTCCTTTGGCGCAGGTTGTCGTGTCCCGGGGTCCTTTTGCAGAAGCCGATGACCGCGCATTGATGCAGCAACACAGGACGCAACTTGTGGTGTCCAAGAACGCGGGCGGCTTGGGCGCGCGTGCCAAGCTGGACGCAGCGCGGGCGCTGGGCCTGCCAGTGCTTATGATCGAGCGCCCTGTTCTGCCAAAGCGGACCGAGCTTTCGACTGTCGCACAGGTGCTGGACTGGGTGTCTCATCCCTGATCCTCGACCGGGGTGAAGCGTGGCGTATAGACGATCGGCGTGCCTTTGCGTTCGATGACTCGGGTGCGCGACGAACCGACAATAACCACGGTCTGCATATCCGCCATCTCGGGCGTGGCCTCGGCCAGGGTAGAAACCCGGATCACCTCATCCGCTCGTGACACGGCGCGCGCAAACAGGATCACCCGCTCGGGCTCGCATTCTTCGCGCAGGATTTCCAGTGTCTTTACAAAGCCTTCCGGGCGAGACTTCGAGCGGGGATTATAGAAGGCCATCGAAAAATCGGCCTGCGCAGCCAAGCGCAAGCGTTTTTCGATCAGCGTCCAAGGCTTTAGGTTGTCGCTAAGGTTGATGGCGCAGAAATCATGCCCCATCGGAGCGCCCGCGCGGGCAGATGCGGCCAGCATCGCGGTGATCCCCGGCAGCACATCTATCTGAATGTCACGCCATTCTGTTGGGCCATTCTCCAACGCTTCGAACACAGCGGCAGCCATTGCAAACACACCGGGATCGCCCGAGGACACAACAACCACCCGCCTGCCTTCGACGGCCATTTGCAGCGCGTGTTGCGAGCGGTCGATTTCAACCCGGTTATCACTGGCGTGCAGGGTCAGGCCGGGTCGGTCGGCCACGCGGGCCACATAAGGGATGTAGCCCACCACATCGGTGGCGTCGGCCAAAGCCGCTGTAACCTCGGGGGTGACCAGCGCCTCGTCCCCCGGACCAAGGCCTGCGATCTTGACCCATCCGCTCATGGTCGGCGCCCCTGACCATGAACAACGATGATCGAGAAATACGGGGTAATCTTCTCGCAGGCCTCAGACAATTTTGTCACCGTCTGATTCGGCATTTGCGCGTATTCGACAATCCATGCGCGGTCATACAGACCAGAGGTTTTCAGCGCGCGTTTCACCTTGTCGATGTTCCGCCCGATTTTCATCACGACCAAGGCATCTGTCTGCGCCATGCGTTCAGCCAGAACTTTCTCGGGCAGGGTGCCGACCAGCACGGTCAGCACATCGTCCCCCCAGGTGATCGGATCGCCCGTGGCCGTCCACGCACCGGACATACCCGTGATGGCTGGCACAACTTCAACCGGAGCTTCGTCACGCAACCGATTGTAAAGATGCATGAACGAGCCGTAAAAAAACGGATCACCCTCGCACAGGACCACCACATCCTCACCCTGTGCCGACAGCGTCTTCAGGTGTGCTGTGCACTCTTCATAGAACGCGGCCAGCAACTCGTTATAACGCGGATCAGTGACCGGGATTTCGGTGGTCACCGGGTATTCCATCGGGAATTCAATCGCGCCTTCGGGGATCATCCCGTTGACGATTTTGCGGGCCTGACCGCTGCGACCCGGTTTGCGAAAGAATGCCACGTGTTTGGCGTTGCGTAGAAGGCGATCGGCCCGGACACTCATCAGATCAGGGTCACCGGGGCCAAGGCCCACGCCGTATATGGTACCCATTTTCATTCCGCCCGGCTTGCGATGGCGTTGATGGCTGCAACGGTGATGGCGCTGCCACCCAGACGGCCTTTGACAATGCAGGAGGGGACGGGTTGCGCCTGCCACAACGCGTCTTTGGATTCCATCGCTCCGACAAATCCGACCGGGCAGCCGATGATCGCTGCAGGGCGCGGGCAATCCGGGTCTTCCAGCATGTTCAGCAAGTGAAACAGCGCGGTGGGCGCGTTTCCAATGGCGACCAGAGCACCTTCCAGATGCGGACGCCAGAGTTCCAGCGCAGCGGCAGAACGGGTGTTGCTCATCTCGGCGGCCAGAGGGCGCACGCGTTCGTCATGGAGGGTGCAGATCACCTGGTTGTCGGCAGGCAGACGGAAGCGGGTCACACCTTCGCTGACCATGCGCGCGTCACACAGGATCGCCGCGCCGTTTTCCAGCGCCGTGCGTGCGGCCTGCACAAATCCGGGTGAGAAATGTACAAACTCCTCCAGCCCGACCATGCCGGCGGCGTGGATCATCCGAACGGCGACCTGCTCTTCATCGGTATCAAAGCGGGCCAGATCAGCCTCGGACCGGATGGTGGCAAAGCTTTCCTTGTAGATCGCCGCGCCATCGGTTTCGTATGTATAGGGCATCAGGTGAAGTCCATGGTCATGAGTGTTTCGGGGGCGAGCCCGCGTTGGCAGGGCTCATCCCCTGCGCGGCCCTGTTTGACAAGATCAAATCGCCCGTTGTTGCCGACCACTGTGATCTCGGCCGGGCCCATATGGGCGCATCCTTTGGCGCAGCCCGAGACATGCAGGCGACCGGGAATGCGCCGGGCCAATGCACGGGCGATGTCGCGGGTTTCCACCTGCGCTTGCGGGCAGAACGGCGCGCCGGGGCAGGCGTCGGTTGTCATCATCGGATCGGCTCCGTCCATGACGAAATCCGGGGAGGGTATCGCCGCCCCGCCTTCCAGCAGGATCAGCCGCCACGGGGTGACACGCAGGGCAGAAGCGCCGCTGGCTTCAACCAGTTCACAAAGCTTGCGCGCAGGCAGCGAGCCGAATGCCGCGCCGTAGAGAGAACCCAGTTCACAGGGGCCGGGTTGCAGTTTTTCACCGATAGGACCGGGGGCAAATCCCTGCCAATCCTGTGGCAGCGCGTAGGCGACCCGCGCCATGCGGCGTGTCTCGGCCGTATAGGTCTGGGCAAACCAACGGGCCAGCGCGATCACGTGGTCGATGGCGTCGCCTTCGGCCACACACCGCCCGGTTTTGCAGCCGTCGGCGCGCAGGATCAGACCGTCAGCACCCAGTTCCAGACGAATATCTGCGGAATCCGAGGCCAACAGGCGCGTCGGGCCTGTATCTATGGCAAAACCGAACTTAGCGGGCAGAGCAGGCAGTTCCGCCAGTCGATCGATCAATTCCTGCGTCAGCCGCGCGGTCAAATCGCCCGCCTGATAGAGCGGAGTGACCAGAATATTGCGGCGTACTTCGATGCCGGGTTCCGCATCAAGCAAGTCCAGCGCCGCAAGCTCCACAAGCAACGGCTGGTGGTCGCGCTCATCCACGCCGCGCAGCTGCAGGTTGGCACGATTGGTCAGGTCAATGGTGCCGTTGCCGAACTGTTCAGCCAGTTCGCACAAGCCAATAGCCTGCCTGGCATTCAGTCGCGCCAGACGCGGACGGACCCGCACGACCAGCCCGTCGCCTGACATCATCGGGCGATGCGCGCCGGGACACCAGCCTTGAACGATAGGTGCACTCATCTCAAACCCTCCAAATCGGCCCGGATCGAATTCCGGCGCGTGTTCCAAAGCCCCGCTTCCAGCAATGCACGGAACCTGTCTTGCATGGCCTGATGGGCCTTCGGGTTGGTCTCTTGTAGAAAGGTATCAACGGCCTCATTACCCAATGTGGCTTCGTGATAGAGATCAAACAGATGCGGAGCGACAGTGCCGGACAGATGCGCGAAAGAGGCCATGTGATCCAGCGTCGCAGCAATCTCGGCGGCGCCGCGAAAACCATGGCGCTGCATCCCCGCAATCCAGCCGGGGTTGGCAGCGCGGGCATGAACGACGCGGCTGATTTCTTCCGGCAGAGTCCGGGCGCGCGGATTATCTGGGTTGGTGTTGTCCAGATGGTAAAGCTGAGCGGTGCCCCCAGCGACCTTTTTGGCGGCGGCAAAACCGGCTTCATGCGTGGCATAGTCGTTGGCCAGCAGCAGGTCAGTTTCCGTCAGATCCTGGAGGTGAACAAAACTGTCGGCATTGGCGACACGATCCGTGATTCCCGCTTTGTCCTGCGCGATGTGTTCACCTTCCAGCGCGTACGAGCTGGCCTCAAGCCATGCCTCCCCGGCTTGGGCGCGCGCCTCGTCCGTATAGGTCTCGGACAGATGGGTCATGTTCAGGCCGTAACTGCCGGGTGCCGGGCCAAACACCCGCGTAGCCGGGGCGTGACCGGCATAGGGGTTCCAGTCGGTCGCTTCATCACGCTCTGACAAAGCCCGAACCGCCTGACCATAAAGGGCTGACAATGTGGGGAACACATCGCGAAACAAGCCCGAAACCCGCAGGGTGACGTCCAGACGCGGGCGGCTCAGGTCGGTGATGGGTAAAACTTCGATACCCGAAACCCGCTCGGATCCCTTGTCCCAAACCGGCTTTACACCCAGCAGGTGCAGGGCCATGGCGAATTCTTCGCCCGCAGTGCGCATGGTGGCCGATCCCCACAGATCGACAATCAGCCCTTTCGGGTAATCACCTTCCTCCTGCAAGTGCCGCCGTACCAGTTCCTCGGCCAGTTTCACGCCTTGCGTGTAAGCTGCGCGGGTGGGCACAGATCGCGGATCGGTGGTGTAAAGGTTTCGCCCGGTCGGCAGCACGTCAAAGCGGCCCCGATAGGGCGAGCCGGACGGGCCAGCCTCGATCCTCTTGCCGGCCAGCGCATTGATCAGGGCCTTGCGTTCGGCATGGGCGGATGGGGCTGGGTCGAAACTGCCGGTCACGTCCGGTACACGCCCATAGACGTGCAGCCCGTCGCCGAACTGACTTTCTTTGATATCGCAGACAAAGCGGTCAATGCGCGTGATTGCTTCGGCGGTGCTGGTGGCCTGATCCAGACCCAGATCGTTCTCCAGTCCAATGGCCTGTGCTTCTTCCCGGATATCTTCCTGCAGCCGGTCGCGGCGTCTGGGGTCAAGACCGTCCGCGTTTGAAAATTCGTCCAGCAGGGCTTCCAGCCGCACCATCCGGTCAGGCGTTCCGCTTTCTTTCATGGGAGGCGGGATGTGGCCCAGGGTCACCGCGCCGATCCGGCGTTTGGCCTGCGCGGCCTCGCCCGGGTCGTTGACGATGAACGGGTAGATCACCGGCAGGTCACGGATCAGCGCCTCGGGCCAGCAGTTTGCCGACAGGGCGACTGATTTTCCGGGCAGCCATTCCAGCGTGCCATGCGCACCGATATGGATCAGCGCATCCGTTCCTAGACCTTTGCGCAGCCACAAATAGAAGGCGACATAGCTATGGCGCGGGGTGCGCGAAAGGTCGTGATAGTCGTCATCGCGCAGCTCGGGTGTTCCGCGTTCTGGTTGCAGTGCGACCAGCGCCTTGCCGCGTCGCAAAGCAGTGAATTGAAACGCGTCATGAGCGAAAATTGGGTCTTGCTCGGGATCGCCCCATACGGTGTGCAGATCGGTGCGCAGGGTCTCGGGCAATTCAGCGAGTGCACTCAGATAATCCTCAAGCGGCCACGATACCCGGGCGTCCAAGAGTGTGTCGGCAATCGGTTCGGCAGCCGTGATGTCGTAGCCTTCACCGTGAAGATCAGACAGCATCGCTTCGGCTGAGGCCAACGCGTCGAGACCGACCGCATGGGCCATCTGCCAATCTTTGCCGGGATAGGTGGACAGGACCAACGCGGGGATCTGGTCTGCCTTGGGTTTATCATTCAGAGCAAGCCAGCCAGATACCCGGTCGATGATCGCCTCGATTCGGTCCGGCTCGGCCCGATGCGCAAAACGCGAGTATTCCAGATGCGGATCGCGCTTGCCCGGCTCTTTGAAAGAGGCAATGCCTGCTGATATTCGCCCGTCCACTTCAGGCAATACCACATGCATGGCGAGGTCGGCGGGTGACAGGCCGCGTTCGGCCTCGGCCCAAGCCTTGCGTCGCGAGGTGGCGAGGGCGACCTGAAACACCGGCACATCCGCCGCGTCCAGAGGCGACGTGCCAGACGCGCCCTTACCCGAGAATGAAGTGGCGTTGATGATGGCCGATGGTCTCAGGGCAACGACCTGTTCCCTGAGCCAGTTGGCAGCGGCCGGGGCCTTGAGCGACGGGGCGAACAAACCCACCGCCTGGAGCCCGCGGGCGCGCAGGCTGCGGATCAGGGCCGCGACCGGGGCTGTGTCTGCTGATGTCAGATAAGCGCGGTAGAAGGTTACGAGAATGCGTTTCGCATCGTTCTCGAACGCGGAATCCACCGGGATGACACCCTGTTCCGGGCACCACGCACCGCATTCGGGCAGGGTTTTCGCGCCCATCACCGGCCCGGCATAAAGCCCTGCTGCTAACGCCATCTGGGCCAATGCGGCCTGCGCGGCGACTTCTCCGCCGGTATCACACAGATGTGCCAGCCGCCGCAGGGTCGAGAGGGGCAGGGTCGAATACTCATCCAACCGAGTGTCTTCGCGCCCATCCGCCGGTAGAACGGCCAGCGCGATGCCTTTGGCCTGCGCCAGTGCCAGAACCTGTTGCAACCCGTAAGACCAATAGGGCACGCCACCGATCAGACGGATCAGGATGCCCTTTGCGCCTTCAAGTGTCTGTTCAACATAGGTGTCGACGGACAGGGGGTGTTTCAATGCAGCAAGATTGGCCAGCCGCATCGTGGGCATCCGCCCCTCAGGCCCGCCGCCGCGATGCCAGCCCGCCGCGAAAGCGCCCAGGTCACTGTCGGAAAAGGACAGCACAACCAGATCGGCCGGGCTTTGGCCCAGATCGGTTGGGGTCTCGGTTTCCTCGAGCCCGTGGCTTTCGCGAAAGACGACGTGCATGACTTACTCGGCAACCTCGGTCACACCCACTAGGATATCACGGATCTCAGCCTCTTTGATGTCGTCATGTTCGGCAATGACGACCAGGCGCGAGCGGCGCTCTTCACCGGGCTCCCACGGGCGGTCGTATTGGTGACGAACCCGTGCGCCGACAGCCTGAACCAGCAGGCGCATCGGTTTGCCAGTGACGGCGGCATAGCCTTTGACGCGCAGGATATTCAGCTCAGTTGCCAGACGTTCAATCCTGGCAACCAGTTCCGCCGGGTCGGTCTGTTCCGGCAATTCGACGATGATGCTTTCGAAATCGTCATGCTCATGATCGTGATGGCCATCGTGATGTGACGGGCGCGCGTCCATGTCATCTTCGGCGGCAGCCTCAAGGCCAAGCACGACACGTACGTCGACGACCCCCTCGGCAACCTCGACGACGGGAAGCGGGCGCGGCGCCTCAGCGGCGATGATCTGTTTAGCTTTCGCGACACCTTCGGGACCTGCCAGATCGGGCTTGGTCAGCAGGATGATATCCGCGCACGAGATCTGATCCTCGAACACCTCGGACAAGGGTGTTTCGTGGTCGATCGAGTCATCAGCCAGCCGTTGGGCATCCACCGCTTCAACGTTCGGAGCAAAGCGACCGGCGGCCACGGCCTCGGCATCGGCCAGCGCAATAACGCCATCAACGGTAATTTTCGAACGGATATCAGGCCAATCAAACGCTTTCAGCAGCGGTTTGGGCAGTGCAAGGCCGGATGTTTCGATCAAAATGTGATCCGGGCGCGGTTCCAGCGCCATCAGCGCCTCGATGGTCGGGATGAAATCGTCGGCCACGGTGCAGCAGATGCAGCCGTTTGCCAGTTCCATGATGTTTTCCGCAGGGCATTCCGGAATCGCGCAGGACTTCAGGATGTCGCCATCAACACCCACATCGCCAAACTCGTTAACAACAATCGCAAGGCGCTTGCCCTGCGGGTTCTGCATCAGATGGCGCACCAGCGTGGTTTTGCCCGAGCCCAGAAAGCCGGTGATCACAGTGACGGGGAGTTTTTCAAGGTTCGACATGATCTCAGGCTCCAATCGGGGGAATGCGCGAGGCGCAGTTTTTGCGGAAATGTTCAGGACGGTCGCGCCATTTCACCAGACCATCGCCTGTGGCCAGATACTTAGTCGCGCCATCGATGATGACATCGACGTGATCGATTTCGTTCAGATTCTCGTAAACAAAGGTCCAGCGATCCGGCCCGCCCCGAAGCACGATGGAACAGCCCTGATCGCAGTTCGAAAGGCATTCGACCGGTTTCAGAATGATGCCATCCGGCAGGACAGCCTGTTCCAGGGCCTTGTGCAACAATGTGCCGGGTCGCTCAGCGTCATCCTCGACGGGCAGACCCCGGCGGCAAGTCGTGCAGACCAGTAGCTCTACCGGTGCGTTCTCGCTCATGTCTCTCATCCCCCCAAATCCTCTTCGCGGGGGACGGGGTTTCATGCGGGCACCACGTCTGCACATGGACCCGACACCGGAACACCCCGCCCGGTTTCAACTTCGGGTGTTGGCAGGTCTCCCGGCTTGCGGATGCCAGAGCGGTCGCTCTGTCGGATGTCCCGCCTTCCCGGCACAGGCCAGTGGCATTGGGCATCCTCTCCGGTCACGGTCGCGGGGGCGGCTGCGCTTGGCGGATGAACCGTTGACGCATTCCCTTTTCATCGGCTGTCGCCGACACCAACGAAAGGGACATGCGGCACCGCTGACCCGCTTGTCAAGCGGTTCGCGCGCAACAAATAAGCCAAGGAGAAAAAAGCGACCTGTAGGCGTCGTTCGGCGGCATGAAGAATGTGTTCGGTATGTGGTCGCATGACGGGAAAACGACGAACTTGGAGATGCGTCATATGAAAGTGGGATTTATCGGTCTGGGTAACGTAGGCGGAAAGCTTTCGGGATCCCTTTTGCGCAACGGCATTGATCTGACTGTGCATGACCTGAACGCGGATCTGGTGGCCGAGTTTGTCGCCAAAGGTGCAAAGGCGGCTGAGGGGCCCGCCCAGTTGATGCGCGATTGCGATGCGGTGATCACCTGTCTGCCGTCTCCGGCAGCATCAGACGCAGTCATGCAGGAGATGTTGCCCGACGTGGGCCCCGGCAAGATCTGGATGGAGATGTCGACCACGGACGAGGCCGAAGTCAAACGCTTGGGAGCCGAAGTCATATCGCGCGGCGGTGCGGCCGTCGATTGCCCGGTTTCTGGCGGGTGCCACCGTGCCGCGACAGGCAATATCTCGATCTTTGCGGGCTGTGACCGGGAAACGTTTGAACGAATTCTGCCGTTCCTGACGACAATGGGTCGTCGGGTTTTGCACACCGGCGAACTGGGCTCGGCCTCGGTGCTGAAAGTGATGACCAATTATCTTGCCACCGCCAACCTGATCACCTGCGCCGAAGCACTGGTTACGGCAAAGGCTGCGGGGATGGATCTGAACACGACCTATGAGGCGATCAAAATCTCGTCCGGCACGTCCTTCGTGCACGAAACCGAAAGTCAGGTCATCTTGAACGGGTCGCGCGATATTTCCTTCACCATGGATCTGGTGAAGAAGGATATCGGTCTGTTTCAGGAGGTCGCCGACCGCGCCGGGGTGCCGCTGGAAATAAACCCGGTGATGATCAACATCTTTAACGATGGTATCGCACGCTATGGCGAACGCGAGCTTTCACCAAATATTATCAAGCGGCTGGAAGAGGCAACCGGCCTGGATATCACCGCCCCGGGCTTCCCTGCCGAAATGACGGATGATGAGCCGGAGGAGCCGGGATACGAGGTTGTGCCACAAGGGCGCGCCTGAACGTAAAGCACATACCAGACAAAATCTCGCCCCTTGAACGAGCAGGGGTAGGCAGGTGTTCCGAAAAACACGCCATATCTGGCCCGCAATTCGACAGAATCGCGGGCCTTGAACGTCTTGAAATACCGAGCGTCGCACGCGTGTACTGCGGGGTTAGGTCAGCGATTTGGATGTTGTTGGAGGCGAGTACCGGAATCGAACCGGTGTACACGGATTTGCAATCCAGAGAGAGCGTAAGCGAAAACAACGGCTTAAGGGTGCAAAACACCCCCAGACAAAAAGTGAACAAAAAGCGAAAGTTTCAAAGCCAAATTCGCCGGTTCAAAACGAAAAAGGCCCCGTCACAGCGGCAACTGTGAACCGGGGCCAAATAGAAAAAGCCTGTCAGCTTTCGCAGCACATTAGCATGAGCCAGTGCCGTACCGCAAACGCTCAGTCGGCTCTTTCGTGGCCTCTGACTGGCGAGGTGGTCCAATGAGCTGGCGTATCGCAAATGAGTGCGCTGAGCGCCGCTTTGGCAGCGCCGCGCGCAAGCAGATCATCATGTTCCTGGCGGATAAGGCGAGCGATGACGGTTCGGGTATCTGGTGCTCCAAAGGGACCATCCAGCGCCATACAGAGCTTAGCGAGAGCACGGTTAAGCGCACCATCATCGACTTCCTGCGCGAAGGCATTCTGATCGAGACAGGGCGGCGGCACTGCAAGAACGGCTACACCGTCATTTACCGCATTGTTCTGGAGCGCGTGGCCGGGCTCGAACCCACGGCCGAGCCCGATATTGAGACGGGGGTCACTGTGAACCCCGTCCAGCCTGAACCCGGTACGGGGTCCACGGTGAACGGGGTACGGGGTTCACGGTGGACCCCAAACCATCCTAAAACCATCCATAAACCACCTACGCGCAGGCGCGAAGTGGCGGAAGAGGTTGAAAATCTTGAAGCTGAGAAGATCTTGGCGGTCTATCCCGAGGACAGGAACCGAGACCGGCGGACCAGTCTGCGCCTGATCGCAGCAGCTGTGAAGGCGGGAGTGAAGCCCGATGATCTGAAGCAGGCGGTCAAAGCCTATGCCAAGGAAAGCGAGGGCTACACGCGCAGCAAGGTCTGTTTCTCAGACAACTGGTTCAAGATGCGCCGGTGGGAGAAGGGACTGGCCCAGATCCAGGCCGACCGCGAGAAGGCGCGAGAGGCCGAAGCCAAAGGCCGAGCGAGCCTCGCCGAGTGGATCCACGAGCGCCATCCCCTTTGCCGCCACATCACCAACCGGCAGATCGAGGATTTGATCGCATCAAAGCTGGTGACGCCCGAGCAGGTGCGCGCTGCGGGGCTGCAGGTGTGAGTGCATTCGCTAAGTCTGGGAGACAGCCACCAATGTCGTCGAGCTTTATGGTGCTCAGATCATACTGCGCACTTATGATTTGGAGATCATATTGACAATTTATGATCCAGAGGTCATATGGAGTGGCAGGAGAACCGCCATGAAGCACCTCGTGCGTACATCAAAAAACTTGGGCCACGCAATTCGTCAGGCTCGGAAGGCAAAGAACCTTACCCAGAAGGAACTCGCCTCGATGAGCGGTGTCTGGCAAGAGACAATTTCCAAGATCGAGAACGGCAGCGGTGGAACCAAGCTGGAAACGGTATTCGATTTGATCGCGGCTTTGGATCTCGAAATAACTGTGACCGAGCGCAGTAAAGGCACATCAGACGGGCTAGAGGACATCTTCTGACATGGGCCGTAAGCGCAGCTACACACCGCTGAACGTTTTCCTGAACTCGCGGCTCGTGGGCCAGTTGGTCCGTGAGCCCTCGGGCGGCGTCAGTTTCGCCTATGCGCGAGACTGGCTCGAATGGGAGCACCGGATGCCGGTGTCGCTATCATTGCCATTGCAGGAGAACCGCTACAGCGGCGCTCCTGTGCTCGCCGTTTTTGACAACCTGTTGCCTGACAGCGACGTCATCCGCCGACGGGTCGCGGAACGTGTAGGGGCTGAAGGCGTCGATGCCTTCAGCCTGCTGTCCCAAATCGGGCGCGATTGCATTGGCGCGCTGCAGTTTCTGCCCGATGGGCAAGAGCCCCAGCCAATGTCCGAGTTAACGGGAGAACCTGTTGACGAGGCGCAGATCGGGGCAATTTTGAGCGACCTCGATCTAGCACCACTGGGTATCCGCCGCGAGAATGACTTTCGCATTTCTGTGGCTGGCGCGCAGGAAAAAACGGCTCTGCTTCGCAAAGACGGCCAGTGGATTGAGCCAACCGGCACGACACCAACCACGCACATCATCAAGCCGCAAATAGGCAGACTGCCCAACGGCATGGATCTGTCCGACAGCGTTGAGAATGAATACTTTTGTCTCAAGCTGATGGAGGCGTTTGGGCTTCGGGCGGCGAATGTCGAGATGGCGCAATTTGGCGACAAGAAAGCCTTGGTGGTTGAGCGTTTTGATCGGCGCTGGACGTCTGATGGCCGCTTGATCCGTCTGCCACAGGAAGATTGCTGCCAAGCACTATCCATTGTGCCCACGCAAAAGTACCAGAACGAGGGCGGTCCAGGGATCCCGGATATCATGGATCTCTTGTTGGGAAGTGATGACCCCAACAAAGACCGGTACGATTTTTTCAAAGCGAATGTCCTTTTCTGGTTGCTGGGTGCAACAGATGGTCATGGAAAGAACTTCAGCGTCAGCCTCTTACCCGGCGGCCGTTTCCGCATGACACCGCTTTACGACGTGCTGACGGTGCAGCCGACCGTCGAAGCCCGGCAGATCGAGCGGAAATACTTCAAGCTCGCTATGAATTTCGGAAACTCAAACCACTACAAAGTGGCAAATATAGTCGGCCGCCACATCGTGGAGACAGGAGTTAAATCCGGCTTTTCCCGCGCAGTCGTGCAGCGCCTGTTCGAAGAGCTGCAGGAGACTTCGCACGCGATCATTGAGGCCACGTTCAATCAGCTTCCGGAAGGTTTCCCTGAGGCGTTGCTTGCTTCGATCGATGGCGCGCTGAGGAGTCGCCTACCTCTTTTGAAGTAGGGTCACAAAAAATGCCCCTTTAAGAGCAATCTTCGACGGAGCTTAAGTAATTGATTTTTCAAGGCGAATGCTAATGAGCAGATCCAAATTTGAACTTAATCTCGATACCGTTCGAAAATTGTCGCTTTTCGTTTTGAACAGCTTGGCTGATCAGCCAAAAGAGTGGATTGCTGTCGGTAAGGCTTATCAGGAACTGCACGGCTTTGGCGACGATCCGATCTTCAACCAGGTTTTCGTGCGCCTCTTCACTGTGATGAGAGATGAAATGTGGGTCGGGTCTCCGCAAGAAGGACCGAAATTCACGGTCGGCCTGACCTTCAAAGGGCAAACCGTCATCCGCCACGAGGCGGAAATAGACTTGATCTACGAGCGACACTTTCATTCATGGGCAAAGACTATCGAAACAGCTGCTAGAAAGCAGCGGCATATCGATCAACAACAGGCAGCCAAAGAGCAAAAACTCCAAAAGAGGCTGGAAAAGGGAAAATCAAAAGAAGCTCGCAGAAAAGAAGAGGTGAAGCGGCAAGCAAAAGCTCGTCAGAAGCGAGAGATGTCATCACTCGTCGAAAGCGGAAAAAGAATTCGCTCTTCCCTGTCCAAGTCAAACAATGAGCAACTCTTAAACCTGTGGAAGGCAAACACATCACGTGCAGCCAATTCGACAGGCCAAAAGAAAAACGAACACCTTTTGATTGTTTCAGCTGTCGAAAAGGAGTGGAGGCGAAGGGTCCGAGATTTGCCCGAGGTGGAAGCCTTCAAATGGCCTACCACAGATGTTGGAAGTGGTCATGGTGGCGGTGATTTTGAGAGGGCTGAAGAAAGTTTTCTGAAAGTGCTCGGATATACCGTCGGGAAAACAAATGGCTTGCCAGCATCGACACGGCGGTTGATCCTGGACCGCTGCTTCTCGGGACATCTTCCACCAGTCGAAGGGATTTCGGCGCTTCGTATGTGGGGCGAACCAAAGTCTGCTTTGAGGCTTAGAAAAATCGCTTATCACATTGCCGGTCTAGCGAAAAACTTCAAAAAAATGCAGTCACGCGGCTACGAGGATGCGATTTCGGATTGGGAAGACGATCTGAAGTACATGCATGACAAATACTACGTCCGTCATTTTGGTTTCAGTTGGCCAGGCCGTGGTCTCTAGTTCTGGTTCTTTTGGGGTTTGTGAAATCTACGCAGCAGTATTTTGGGGTTGCCAGTTTTTCATTCTCAGTGCCGTGTTTCCGACTGCTGAACATAAGCGGGCAGCCGTAGCAGACGCGGGGCAAGCCCCGCTTCAACAAGAAAATTCCCCTGCGCCAGCGCATTCCTCGCGAGGCAAGTTTCTCGCTGACAGCCCCTTGGTACCAGCTTTGGTCATGTTCATCGAAACACTCAAAGTGAGGATCAAAAAATGGCTACTCAAACTCTGAAACTGAACGTCAAATCCGGTGAAAAAGACGGCAAGAACTTCTGGGACCGCTGCGGCGTCGTATTCGTCAACACCGACGACAGCGGCAACATCACTTCGATCAACGTCAAGCACAGCATGTTCCCCGACGTCGACATGGTCGCCTTCCCTCGTCGCGATGAAGACCCGGTCATCGAGTGATCTCAGCGCCAGGGCGGGATTCCCGCGCTGGTGCCCCGTTGCTCAAGGCTCTGAATCTTTTCTCAGAAGCGTCCCTTGTTCCATTCATGCTCTTCCGCACGCGAAAGGGGCTGCGATGATCCTTCTTTGCGTACGAAGAACTCCTCCTTACCTTCGGAAATCACGTAAACGGGTTTGTTAGCCCTTGTGACCTCAACATGACAAATCTGTTTGTCGTCATAGGTGGGCCAGTTGAGCTTCCAGAGCTTCATAACATCCTTGCCGAGGAACTTGTCGAAGATATTAGCAATGTGGAGTTGAAAGCCGTCCCGATCTTTCTTTGAAAGTGTGCCGCAGTCGAGTTCGAGGCCAATGGCATTCCCATGGTCATCTACACCAATGAAGAGGCTTCCACCGTCAGAATTCATGAATGCCGCAACTGTCTTGGCGACCACATGCTCGAGCTTCTTGTTCACTTCGCCAGTACGCATGTCGTACCGCAGAGTGGATTTAAACTCTACCAGCTGGCCTTCCCCCTCGAGGATCATTTCGTGGATGGGATCGATCTGAGCAGCTGCCTCGGATGGTTCGATGCGCTTCAAGATCTCGGCATAGAGAACTTCTGAGCGACGCTTCAGAAATGCAGTGAAATCGTCTTGAACAACTGAGGCATCATCCAACTCGATGAGATGGCTGCTCAGCGCGTGTTTCAATTCTGAGTTCTCATCTGCAAAATCCGCTAGATAGACCGAGGGGGCCTTTGCGCCGATCCGCTTCTTGTTCAGTTCGGCGCTGACCAAAGTGATGTTGACAATCGAGTTGGCATAAGGGGTTTCTGCATCGCTGCCATGTTTACGGACAAATGCCCTCGGAAAGAAATGGTGGTAGTTCTTACTGCTGGCGATCTTGAGATAGGAGTTATCCAGAAGCACTTTACCGTTTGTGTCGAAATCTTTTGGTTCATGATATGCGAGAATGCACAGGATCGACTTGCAGATGGCGTTCCCGGTCGAGAAGTCTGTTTCACGAAGATCTTGAGCTGAATTGATGAAAAGTTTGAACTCGGGGTAAGCTGGCCGCTGGCCTGCTATGATTAGATCAACTTTCTTGATATCAGCCGCCAGCTTGGATTCAGTTGCCGATGAATACCGCAGCGACAAGGAAGAACGCCAGAAGAGCTCTTCCAGATATTTCCGTTGCTGCCCGCTGGGTGACTTACCCGTTTTCAAGAAGAAGTAGGCAAAAGGCACGATAAGAGTGTCGTAGGGCAGAATTTGGGAAACAGGTATCCGCAATACTGTTCGGAAGTGATCGATGGTCTTCTCGATCGCAGAGATGACATCATCCCACCTTGCGATGATGTCCGCCTTGTCCAGGCCAAGGATCGTTTTTCGCTTGCACTCCTTCGACTCGCTTATGACGAGGCTCAGGATTTGCAGAAGAACAGAGGGAGAAATGTTTTCGTACTTGCTGTCATTAAGCCTTTTCTGGAACTTCTCCCAACGGGCCTGCATGTCGAAATCAGCGGCTTCATCGTAGGTCTTGGCCGACATGATTTCGAAAAGCGTGAGAACCTTTCCCCCCGTATTTATTCGAGTAAACACCTCAATGGCGGACTCGATATCGTTCTGTCGAAGGGTGACGGTTGAGAACGCATAGGTCTTAAAGGCGCTGGAATAAGCACTGATCTGATTGATTTGTGGTTTCTCAAAACCACGCTGTTCCAGTTCATTGCCCATCTGGTAGTCAAAGTTCAGAACGTCATGCAGAGGTATGAAAATCTCCGCTTCGTCTTTCACGGTGACGATGTCCTTTTCCTTCTCCTCGAGGTTCTCTTCCAGGTTCACGACGATGTCTTTGTAGTCGGTCACCTTTTTCTCGGTGGGTTTTCTGATCTGCGCACCAAGATAAGCTGCGAAGAGGGAAGTGATGCGTTGCTGCCCATCAAGGACATACTGAACATTGCGCCCTATGGGCGTCTCGGGTAGGTCAAAGCCACCAATGTTTTTTATATCATTGATGCGTTGATCCGTTTCCCAAAGGATGAAGGTTCCGATGGGATAACCTTTAAGGATCGAGTCCAGAAGCTTCGCGGTTGCCTTCAAGTCCCAGACGAAATCCCGTTGGAACTTGGGCACTTTGATGATGCCTTTTTTGACGTCCGAGATCAGGTCGTCGTATGTCTTCGAATCTGGCTTTGGCTGGTTATTCATTCGTTCGTCCGTCTAATTTCTGCGCATCTGCAATTTTGGTTCGTTCGCAAGCCGTTCCTGCAAATCGCCGCGCTCGCACAGGCTCAAGTCGGCGAAGCGCTTCTGGGACAGGCGGGACAAACGGTTTTGGTTCAAATCAACGCGGAACATGGCTTTGCTCTTTTCCGAAATATCTACGCAGCTTCACTGTTAGTCTTGCCGCACATAGGTCACATAGAAGTTCTTCAGCATGCGGTGCTCCTGCAGCCGGTCGCCAAGGCTGAATCCGTCACGGCGCATGGGCGCTTGGAAAATATCTAGACCGCGATCCAGGACGATTTTCCAGCCAGTGTCGGTGACGATATCTCTGGAATGAGCAGTCCCCGATCCATCAAATGCCCAGGTGAATTCAACACCTGAACCGATGCATGCCTCGGTAATGCTCTCGAGCAATTCGCGTTGCTTTTGGACGTTTCCGTCATCAGGCCCGGTGACAAGATGGATGGCCACTTGATCTTCCAACGCCTTGCGCTGGATGACCATCTCGACGAATTCCATCATGTTCTTGATCTGGTAAAAATAGCGAATGTAGGGGTCTGTCACCACGATCCGAGATGCACCGTCCAGATAGGGCCCAAACAGTTTATCGTAGCTGATGCCTTTACGGTTTTCGGCGAATACGTGGTGACCCTCTTCGGCGCGCGGCTTGGCGGGCGCTGAGGTCTCCGATGTGTCGCGCGGCTCATGTTCGACTTCGATGACGTCATCATCGACTGCATCAGTGGATTGGTCCTGCTGCTTTGGGTCTAAGGCAGGTTTCAGATAGTAGAATTGGGGGAACTCTTGCTCTTCGACGGTTTGGACGCGCCGCTTTTCCCCGTCAGAGCCAGTGTAGAAGAAGTCGACATCTGGATAGGTCGCATCGATCCGAAACAGTTGGTCCTTTACGCGCTTTCGACTTTCAAGTGCGAGCTGCAAGAGCTCTTCAACGTCATCGGCTGTTTCATCTCCGGCAGGGAAAATCACCTTCAGGAAGCCCGACATGGTCTTGTAGACGGCGTCCCGATCACGGGTTGAAATCTTCTCGCTGACTTTGAAATGCAGGTCCGGCCGGTTGGAGAAGTCTTCTTGGCGCAAATGGCGAAGGATCTCGGCGAGGTAGTCGACAATGAACCCGTAGCCAGTGGTGAACATCTCGCCTCGGATCACGTCGATCTCCCAGCCAGGCAGATAAGCGTGGAGGCGGTCAATGAATGCAGAGTCATGGAACTGGGGCGGCAGGGCTTCGAATAAGTCGCTGTTCTTGAGCATGAATGGCACATTGTGGTCTGTGTTGCCGACAAACGCGAAGCTCGCTTCTGCCCCCATGGGGTTAACCCCGCGCGAGAAGGTCTTGTTTGCCATGTAGTTTTTCATGATGTCGACCAAGGCCTTGTTCGCAGTTTTCTCGCGCCCTGCAAATTCATCAAAGGCCACCACATCCCAATATCCGACCAGTCCGATCCTCCCATTCGAGTTGTTTACAAACAGCTTCGGGATGGTCACTTCGCCGCCGGAGATCAGCTGCCCGTGTGGCGAAAACTCAGAGTAGATATGCGATTTACCCGTTCCCTTTGGGCCAAGTTCGATGATGTTATAGTTTCGCTCGACGAAGGGGATCAGCCGCATCAGCTGCAAAAGCTTGCTGCGACGTCCGAAGGCTTCAGGATTGAAGCCAATCGACTGCATCAAGAGGTCAATCCATTCGTCTTTGGTAAATTGCGCGCGCGCCTCCTTGTACCCATCGTAATCGACCTTGGCGATCTGGATGGGTTTGATGGTCTCGAGCACCCAAGGAGACGTTCGCGCGTCTTCGGAAAACTCATATTGGACATCAGCAATACACCATACGCCGGTCACAAGCAGCTTTGGATGCGCTTTGACCGTGCCGCTATCCACCGCAACCTTTTTGATGCCCAAGTTGTCGAACGTGGCTTCGTAGCTGTCTGTTTTTTCGTTCAGCGAGACGCTGATCTGGTCGATGACCTTGTAGCGTCCCTTTTCCTTGATCGTGGATTGGATCAGTCCCGCTTCACTTCTGTGAACGTAGTGCTTTCTGAGGATTTCTTTGACGGTTTCGATGCCGCTCTCGATCGATGCTTCGTCGTCAGTCGCACAGTACTGCCCAAGCAGGTATTCGAGGACATATGTTGGAACTATTGCGTTGCCTTTGACCGCTTTCACAAGGTCTTTGCGGACCACGTAGCCCGCGAAATGCTCGTTAATCTTTTCGTCGAGTGCGCTCATGATAGGTCCTTAAAAGTCGAAATCTGTCGATATGCCACGACGCAGTTGGAAACGGTGGCTTGTGTAATCTTCGAAGTGGCTCGTTTTGCCGATACGTTCGCGAAGCTTGAGGAAGACGTCCTGGTTGTTGAACCGATCAGCATCGCGAGAAAGCAGGAACTTGATGGGCAGCTCCCGTTCGCGCGCATTTTGCGAGGTGTAGTCAAAGGTCAGCGGGTGCTCATCTGAAATGAGCGTGCCGTCCGAAGCGTAAATCCCAGCAAGAACATCACGTTGTTGCTGTTTCTCTGAAACCGGCTGCGTTTGATAGAGAGTGACCGCCGTTTGGCCGGAAGAGATCAGGCTTTTTCCAGTTACGATGATCTGCACTTCAACTTTTTCGACATCGGCTTCGCGTCGTTTACCAACGCGGAGTACGGGAACAATGACCTCTTGAAGCGTGGCCCCGCCATGCACAAACCGGCTTCCCGCCCCCTTGACGCGCATACGATTGATCGAATTGGGCAGTAGAACATCCAAGTTACCTGATAGACCCAAATTTGCGGATGAGAACTTCTTCATTCCAGATGTCGCATCAAGGTCTCGCCCAATGATAAATCGACGATTCTTAACAAGGATTTCCGCACCAGCAGGAACCGCTACCGAAAAATCTGTCTCATCCAACGCGCGGTGCTGATAGATGAAGCCGTGATCGGCCGTCACAAGGATGTTGGAAAAGTTGGCCGTCGTAAGCTTGCGGACCAGTTTGGTCAGATCCTCGACAGCGACTTCTGCAGCCTCTGTCACGCGTTCCTCAGTGGCGAGCTTGTCGCCAACGATGTCGATCCTGTTGTGGTAGAGGTAGAGAATGTCATGATCGCGGAAAATCTCTTTGCCGTCGTCCGCCTTCAAGCTCATGAAATCATCGGCCTTCATGGCTTTGACACGGTCTCCGGCACGCCCCATGCCCAGAACCTTTTCGCGGTTTGCGGTTCCCTGAGTAGGCAAGCCAAACGAAGACACGTTGCCGTCCTCCGACAGCTCCAGATCCTTGTTCGGTAAGAGCGCAGCCATGCCGAGTTGCGTGTAGCTGGGCAGCGCAGAAATCATCGGCTTTAGGTCGGCGTCGAACCGGTTCAGCTTGCGGATCTCGCGCAGCGCTTCTTCTGCAACCTCATAACGCAACGCGTCAGAGATGATCACCACCACCTTCTGATCGCGGCGGCGGAATTCAGCGGCCTGGTCCATATAGAAATCGGTCTGATGCGCAAAGCCCGAGATCTTCCAATCGCTCAGTCCAGCGATCTGATCCTGCCAGGCATCATTGACGGCCTGAAGGAAGTTGGTCGTGTAGCGGTTCTCTACGCTCTCGAATAACGCGCTAAGCAGCGAGGCCTGACCGCTTTTTTGCATATGATAGATGAATTTGCGGTAGAGCTGGTCGATCTTGTACCAGTGCGAAATATACCGCTTAACCCCCTCAGCGGGGGAGGTCATGGTCAGGTTCGCCTCAGCCAACGCCTGCTGGAATTCTGTGGCATAGCCGATGGCTTGATAAATATCCTCATAGGTTGGATACCAATGGCTTTGCCGACGCTCTCGCACAGTCTTCAGTACCTCGGCAGATGAGACTGTCTGGCTCGCCATCTCACGGACCAGAGACCGGATGATCTGTCGGTCGATCTCCTCGAAGTGGTCAATGGCACGCAGAGCCTTGATGTCGCGCTCTTGCACGTCTTCGGGGATCCTCAGGATATCTTGATACTTCCCGCTCAGCGTTTCAAACGCCTTCGCCCCCAGCCGGTTATTCTTCCAGCGGCGGAAGACAAGCAGCGCTTCGCCGTTCAGCTTGCCATCTTCGCCCAAGGCGCGGGCATAGCAGGACTGGAACAGGGTGATCGCGAAATCCTCAAAGTCAGGCGCATCGCTGACATAGCCGTAGGCATTCTCGACCTGTTTCCAGAAGAACTCTGTCAGACCGGATCGCTCCATCAGGCGCATCGCATCGTCGCGCTCGTCCGCCAGCTCTGCCAACAGCTCCTCGATGACCGTGTCCAGGGCACCCTCAGCCCCGGCGCAGACGGCCAGCATGCGGCGTAGCACATCGGTCTTGGTGTCCGATGGCGTGAGCATCTGCTTCAGCGCCTCGATGCGGCTCTTGGCGCGGTAGAACTCCATGTGGTCGCGCACCACGTCTTCGAATTGCAGCGGCAAGCCCAGTTCTGCCAGCCAGATCGCCGCTTGATCGGCCTTGAAGACGCCGCAGGCGAAATAGAGGTCCAGCAGCCAATTGTCGGCCATCTCGGGCGCGGGGCCGTCGTGGAACACCAGAAACTTCTGTTTCGGCTCTTGCCGCAGCATGCGGTATTTCAGGCCGAACTCGTTATTGGTGATCTCGACCTTTTCCACACCCGGCAGATCCACGGCCTCATATTCGCCCCGCATGTCGCGCGCGGCGTCGTACCAAAAGACGATCCGGTGATCGATGAACAGCCGCTCTAGGCCCGCCTTGATCCGGTCCGTCATGACAGCCCCGCAATCTTCTTCAGGGCAGTGCCGAACTTCGGATAGTTTGCCTTCACCCCGTCATCCAGATCCATCTCGATCTTCTGCTGGGCCAGCGGGAAGATCACGTCGCGTTCCCATTCGTTCAGCTCGTCGATCTGCTTGGCGACCTTCGCTACATCCTTCAGCGCCTTGGTCTTTTGGCCTTGGGTTGCGGTGGGATCATCGGCCAGCTTTTCCAGCCGCGTGCGCTCGCCCTCAAGCTTGGTGATGAATTCACGCAGGTAGTCGTTGAGCAGCACCGACACCGTATCGCCGCGATAGCGGTGCATGTAGATCAGCGCGTTGAACGTCCCCTTGGGGGAGGAGACCATCCAGTAGATCGGGCGCTTTTTATAGCGCTTCACGTGGTCGGCGTAGAAATCCTTGGTGAAGTATTTGCGGATGTCCTTGCCCAGAGAGTCCTCGATGAACTTCAGGTTCTCGCGGAAATGCGCCTCGCCGAAGGTCACGCGCAGGAACAGGCGGAAGCGTTCAGTGATGTCGTCCGGGAACCAGTCGCCATCCAGCACGGGGATGACGTTGTCTTCATCCGGCATGAAGCGCGGCTCGGGGATGCGGGCGAGGTAGTCGGCCAGCCGCTCGCCCTGATTGGCGAGGATCAGGCCCGGTTCGTCGAGGCTGTAGCGCCCAAACATGCAGCCCACGGCATAGCTGAGGAACTCGGCCATGGTGTCGGCGCGCAGGCGGGTTTCGCGGTCGGCCTCGGTGCCCTTCACCCCATAGCGATAGGCGGGGTTGCAGGTGAGGGTGATCTCGTTCAGCGGCACCTCGGGGGTCAGCTCGTCTTGTAAGCCGTAAGCGTCGATGAAGATGCGGTTGTTCTCTTCCTCCAGCCGCTGCATTTCGTCCGTCATATCCTGCCAGTGGGCGCGGAGGGTGGCGTAGCTGTCCTCCAGCGTCGCGCCGCGATGTTCGGGCGAGAGCAATGGAAGCGTGGTGAAATCCCAGGAGGCTTCGTAGGCGTCCCAGTCGAAGCGGGCGAGTGATAGCAATTTCTCGATTGCTTTTCGGCTGCTTGCGTCGAGATATGGAAGCCGTTCGATATCTCCGGTTTGAAAATTCAACGTAGGGTTAAGAGCGTCTAGGAAGTGCTTCGCAGAATTTGAGTTGACTACGGCAAGCGTCGGCAGAACTGCGTTCCCCGAGAAAATTCCTGGAGCAGCGTCGGAAAAGAGAATGCCATTCTCAACAAGCCGAAAGCCAATGTTGCTTGATGTAATACGTGACCAGGTTACAAATGGCTGGAAATACAGGATTTTCTCTCGCAGCCTGTAGTTTAATCCCGAATTTTTGATATCGTACCCATCGTTCTCAAGGTTCACTACATGTGCAAGGTTTCCATACCATTTCCTGAAGTCACCACCTTTGCTCATAGGATAGAATTTCCCAGTCATTTCGCTGGAATCGCGCAGACCAAAGGAAATGCTTCTGAACGGGACTTCATGCCAGTTACGCAGGAACGCAGTATCATTGCCTGTCATAATCCCTGACTTGACCGGAAATTCCTCAGCTAACTTTGGAAGACTTGAAAATGCGGAGATGGTTCCTTCGCCAATCCAGTATGCAACAGGGGAGTTGGGTATGGATTGGATGTCTGTTGAAGTTCTGCTGAACGTCCCGTTTTCAAGACTGCCAGATTTAGCAAGCGCGAAGCGCTCGGGTTGCTCGCCTGCATTACCAAGGTAACCAAGGTCGTAGTAATGAGCTGGAAGATTTGGTTTCTTGGATCGAGTTACAAGAAAGGCGCAAATTGGAACAATCGCAGATTGAAAAAAGGCTGTATATGATGGTCTTACGAGGCCAAGGAGCGTGTTGTCGGAGAAAAACAGATTCCTCAGATGCTCGTGTGTCGAAATGAACATCCAGACGAATGGTGTCATAAGCCCAGACACCCCATTGTCTTCCAATAGTGACAAACATCTGGCGCAGAAGGCGGAAAAGAGGTCAGATTTGTAGTTCTTGTATTGCGAGTTTAGCAGTTCTTTGAGCGGGCCATTTGCACCGGACGCATTCATATACGGCGGGTTGGCCACCACGACGTGATACTTTGGCGACAGCGCCTCGGCCATGCGCAGCACGGCGATGACGCGCTCTTGCACCTCCTTCAGCAGCAGGTCGCCGCCGAAATCGCGCGCCGCCACCACCCGCAGCGTCTCGGCCGGGTCGCGCAGCTTCGGCACGATCAGCGAACCGAAGTTCTTGGCCTGCTCGAACTGGCCCAGCGTCTCGCGCAGCTCATCGGTGAACAGATCCTTGCCCACTACGGCGGCCACGTCCTGCATCTCGGTATCGGTAAAGACCACGTTCTGCAACACGCAGATGTCGGGCTTGGCCGCCATCCGCAGGAACCGCCGCCGCCCCAGCTTGGCCGCCGCCTTCATCGCCAGCGCAAAGGCCGCCAGCGCGCCCGCGCGGTCGTCAATTTCCACCCCTGTCAGGTTGTGCGTCAGGATCAGCGCGGGGATCTCGGTCGCGTCGTAGCCCTCTTCCTCGTAGATGGCGTAGAGCAGGTCAAAGGCATAGGTCAGCATGTGCCCCGAGCCTGCGGCCGGATCGCAGATGCGGATCTCTTCGGGCTTGGTGATGCGCAGGAAGTCCGTCTCGGGCTCTTCGGGCGCGATGTAATAATCCATCTTGGCCGCCAGCCCGCTGTGCGGTTTGTTCAGCAGCCAGAGCCGCCCCAGCGAGTTTTCCACCAGGTAGCGGACGATCCAATGGGGAGTGAACAGCTGCGTCGCGGCGGGGATGTTTTCGGCCGTGATCTTCTGGTTCTGCTTGAGGCCCGCGAAGACCTGATCCTTCTTCTCCGAGATGTAGAACTGGTAGAGCCAGCCGATGATCTCGACATCCTGACAAGCGTCTTCGGTCATGACCTTGCGCAGTTCGGCGAGGATCGAGGTCTGCGACAACAGATCCTCCGGCATCAGCAGTTCGGTGTAGTCGTCGATCTGTTCAAACAGGAACGGCATGGGGCCGTGCCACTGATTGCAGGTGTGGACGAGCAGGAGGCGGTATGCTTCGGCCTGTGGGTCATGGGACGGCGTGCGCCCGTCGAGGAGGGATTGGATAGTGGCAGGCGCACTGTCCGGTAGGTTGCCCGCCATCGCCTCTGACAACAGCTCGGGCCGGGTTGCGCCGTCAGCTGGGGAGACGGTACGGACCGGCGTGTAGCCGCCCGCATCCATGAAGCGCAGGGCGGTGAAGCGGTTGAACCACGTGTAAGCGACCTGTTCGATGACCTGCTGTTTGTCGGCTTTGGCGATGGCGTTTTCGAGGTCTTTGACGGCTTTGGGGGCCTCCCGCCGCGCGGCGCTGCCTTCGGCCAGCACGACGTCGAGCTTGGAGGTGACCTGATCGATCAGCAGGTTGCGGGCGGCCTGAGCAAACTTCTTGAGCGCGTTGGTATCCATCAGTTGAGCCCCGTGATCTTCTTCAGGGCTGACCCGAATTCCGGATAGTTTGCTTTCACCCCTTTATCGAGGTCGATCTCAATTTTCCGCTGCGCGAGTGGGAAGATCACCTCGCGTTCCCATTCATTCAGTTCGTTGATCTGCTTGGACAATACGCTGACTTTTTTCAGTGCCTTTGTTTGGTTAGCTTTGGTCTCAGTCGGATCATCAGACCTTTTTTGTTCATTCACGCGTTCACCCTCCAGCTTGGTGATAAATTCGCGCAGGTAGTCGTTGAGCAGCACGGACACTGTGTCGGCTCGATAGCGGTGCATGTAGATCAGCGCGTTGAACGTGCCCTTGGGGCTGGAAAACATCCAGTAGATAGGGCGCTTCTTGTAGCGCTTCACGTGGTCGGCGTAGAAATCCTTGGTGAAATAGTCTCTCAGGGACCTTGGCTTTCCGTTCTTGCCAAGCGCGTCCTCGATGAACTTCAGGTTCTCGCGGAAATGCGCCTCGCCGAAGGTCACGCGCAGGAACAGGCGGAAGCGTTCGGTTATGTCATCGGGGAACCAGTTTTCGTCGAGCACAGGAATGACGTTGTCTTCGTCCGGCATGAAGGTGGGTTCGGGCACGCGGTCGAGGTAGTCGGGCAGCGTCTCGCCCTGATTGGCGAGGATCAGGCCTGGTGCGTCGAGGCTATATCGACCGAACATGCAGCCCACGGCGTAGCTGAGGAACTCCTCCATAGTGCGCTTGCGAAGGTCGGCATCGCGCTCAACGTCGGTCTTATCTCCCTTGATCGAATAGGCGGGGTTGCAGGTGAGGGTGATTTCCTCGATCGGCACCTCGGGGGTAAGCTCGTCCTGCAGGCCATAGGCGTCGATGAAGATGCGGTTGTTCTCTTCCTCAAGGGCCTGCATCTCGTCCGTCATAGACTGCCAATGGGCGCGGAGGGTGGCGTAACTGTCCTCCAGCTTCTCGCCGCGATGATCGGGCGAGAGCAGCGCAAGCGTGGTGAAATCCCAAGAGGTTTCGTAGGCGTCCCAGTCTGACTTCGAAATTGCTACAGCCCTGCGCGCGGTTTCGGTTTGGTCGGGCAAGGGGTTGGACGTAGGTACGCGAGCCACATCGCCTTTATTAAATGATATAGTCTGACTGATGTGTGACAGGAAAAAATTAGTTGTAGAGGCACATGCCAATGCAACGAGGCTGAGAACTGAAATGCTTTGCCTCTCTGGGAAAGCCGACTGCCCCGTGTCATCAAAAATAAATCCTTGGGGTAGAAGTCTTGGCGAGAAATTCCCTGTGCTAATTTTAGCCCACGTGAACCCTGGTCGAAAATAAAATTCTCGACTGCGCGGGCTCGCCTTTAGGCGGCCGTCAGGAGCGGCGAACTCTCGGATCTCCTTCCCGTCATTTCGCCAATTTACAACAATTTCGTTATTTCCATACCACTTGCGATACTCTCCTCCACTGCTACACGGAAACCACGTTTTTCCTGACAGAATTGCGTCGTCGCGGCTTGCTGCATCCAGTTTCATTTTTAGAAAGGATGTTTCTGTCCAGCGCCGCTGGAAGATTGTGTTGTCGCCGGTCGTTAGTCCTGCGCGGCAATTGGCTATATCGGCCATTGATTTGCCCGAGGAAAAAGCTCGGAGTGTTGCTTCAGATGCCGAGTAGACGATAGGCATACCCGGGAGGGATCTGAAATCGGACGTGGCTGCATGGAAAACTATACTGCGATCTTCGCCGCTCAGTGCCGCCGTGAATTGGTTCGATTTCTCGGCTTCCGACCGACCTGAGGTCAAATCGAGAAAAACACCTTTCAAATGATCATTCTTTAGGTTTTGGATAACAAAGGCGGTTGTGGAAACGACTTCACCGCCAATGCTGTCAAACCCTCTCGCGCCGATGTGTGCCATCGATGTGATGTGGCACTTTGAAAGCAACTTTTGTCGCAATTCTTCATAACCGGACAGATACATCCAAGCTTGCATGTTTATCATTGCCAACGAAGCAGACTCTTCGGATAGCTGGAGGCCGCGCTCCATGAACATCCCGAACAAGTCTGATTTAGACGCGACGTAATTGAATTTTGCGAACTCAATCAATCGGGCGTTCATACTTTTGGCATTCATATATGGCGGGTTGGCCACCACCACGTGATACTTTGGCGACAACGCCTCGGCCATGCGCAGCACAGCGATGACGCGCTCCAGCACCGGTTTCAGCACCAGATCGGCATCCGAAAGTCGCGCCTCGACCACCCGCAGGGTTTCCGCCGGATCACGCAGTTTCGGCACGATCAGCGAGCCGAAGTTCTTGGCCTGCTCGAACTGTCCCAGCGTCTCGCGGAGCTCATCGGTGAACAGATCCTTGCCCACTACGGCGGCCACGTCCTGCATCTCGGTATCGGTAAAGACCACGTTCTGCAACACGCAGATGTCGGGCTTGGCCGCCATCCGCAGGAACCGCCGCCGCCCCAGCTTGGCCGCCGCCTTCATCGCCAGCGCAAAGGCCGCCAGCGCGCCCGCGCGGTCGTCAATTTCCACCCCTGTCAGGTTGTGCGTCAGGATCAGCGCGGGGATCTCGGTCGCGTCATAGCCCTCTTCCTCGTAGATGGCGTAGAGCAGGTCAAAGGCATAGGTCAGCATGTGCCCCGAGCCTGCGGCCGGATCGCAGATGCGGATCTCTTCGGGCTTGGTGATGCGCAGGAAGTCCGTCTCGGGCTCTTCGGGCGCGATGTAATAATCCATCTTGGCCGCCAGCCCGCTGTGCGGTTTGTTCAGCAGCCAGAGCCGCCCCAGCGAGTTTTCCACCAGGTAGCGGACGATCCAATGGGGAGTGAACAGCTGCGTCGCGGCGGGGATGTTTTCGGCCGTGATCTTCTGGTTCTTCTTGAGGCCCGCGAAGACCTGATCCTTCTTCTCGGAGATGTAGAACTGGTAGAGCCAGCCGATGATCTCGACGTCCTCACACACGTCAGGTGTCATCGCCTCACGGAGGTAGGCGAGGATCGAAGCGTTGGACTGGAGGTCCGAAGGCATTAGTAGCTCAGTATAGTCGTCGATGCGCTCGAACATGAACGGCAATGCCTCATGCCAGTAGTTGCATGCCGCGACCACAAGCAATCTGTACGCCTCTCCTTGAGGGTCCGGACTATCGATACGCCCGTCCAACAAGCTTAGGACCTTTTGCCGGGTGATTTCGGAAACAATTTGCTCGTTGATACTCCCTGATTTTGCATCCGAAAGTATCTCAGGTTGAAATTGACCAACGGACGGAGACACAACGCGAACAGGAGAGAGACCGTTCACATCCATGTACCGCAAAGCGGTGAACCTGTTGAACCAGACATAGGCCACCTTTTCGACGACGTGCTCTGGTCCATGTTTGGCGACAAATGCCTCAAGTTTCTTGAACGCCTTCGGGTGTTCTCGTCGAGCCCTTGAGCCGTCGCTCAAGACGGCGTCCATCCTTGCGGCGACTTGATCAATCAAAGTGCTCCGCGCAAATTGGGCGAACTTTCTAAGCTTTGTGGTATCCATCAGTCGATGGCCTCCGCAATATCAGTCGCTTCGGCAATCCGGGCTACGGGCCAATCGGCGAATGTTTTGTTCCAGATATCAACGGACACCACCACACAATCAGCTATGTGTTGCCGTCGCCAGGGGGTGTCTGTCTCGCATCGAATATCGGCTAGAAGGCGATCTTTGAAGCCCGTAAGCAATGCCTTCTGTTGAATCGGATCGTAGGCATCGAGACCGATTAGAACGACGTATTTGAGCGGTTTGGTGTCTCGCTCCATCAAATGCAAAAACGTATATGAACTGCGCGCCTTCGGTGTCAATTCTTGGGTTAGAATCGAATTGTCTGAAAGCCTTTTGAAATATTTCGCTCTCTCATCAGGTGGAGTTCTCTTGTTCGAAGGATCCTTAATTTCAACAAGCAAAATGTCGTTCTCTCTTTCGATAACGAGATCGACAAATTTCATTTGAACCGGAAGCTTCACTCCCTGTTTATCAAGTTCATCCCATATCGCTTCATCTGGAAACGAAAACTCGAGATCAGCATTTTTTTCGGCTCTGTACAGCTTCATGGGCTCGGCGCTCCGAGCGCACGAGCCATGTCTTCATCGAAGAGTTCAGCAAAGGTGTCCGAGATAGCTGTCTTGGAAATAAGCGCATAGCTGTCGGCGCTTTCGACGCTCATTTTCTGCGTGGCAGGATCCTGGTAAATCGCGTGGAAACGTATATGGTCTTCTTTCCCTTCGTCCGTAAGAAGATCTAGCCACTTCAGAAGCACGTAGTCGTGGGTAGCAAGAATGATTTGTTGTCCGTTGCGGGAAAGCTCCAAAAGAACCTGAACCAGCTTCTTCATCAGTTTTGGATTCAGGTTCGACTCTGGCTCATCCCATAGAAGGGCCCCCGTTTTGCCGGGGCTGATCGATCCGTTACATAGTAAGCGGTGAAGAACACCGATCTTGCGGTATCCTTCAGCAGTCATGCCAGTTGGGAAAGCCTGAACGTCATTCGAAACAAATCTGGTCTGGGTCGAATCTTGATATGCCTTCGCGATTTGAGCTTTGGATTTACCCTCACCATCGTCTGTCGTCGGCTTAACTTTTTCTTCATACCGCCCAGGCTGAAACTCGAAACCGCCGTCACTTTTTGCGCGATAGCGCCCCCCCACCAGAGTAACCAGATCGCGAATTACATTCGAGAGCCTCGGATCTTCGAGGAGATCAGATTTTTCGTCGAAGCCAGGCTGCATAAGAAGTTCAGCAAGGTTCACATAGCCATCATCGAAAATCATCTCGACAGTAGCGCGGTCATGTTTGGGGTGGCGAATGCCACGAACCAAGGAAAGCACCTCTTTGGTCGGGATGTAGACAGGCGTGTCGGCAGATTTGGGTTTCGCGGCGGCTGAGGCAAAATCCAAGTATTGAGACCTCGCACTGAAAGTTACCTCAACGGCGGAATCATCGCTGTTCACCAGTCGCAGCCGGGTTTGCGATTGAGTCCCTTTGGAAGAGAGGGTTCCAACCTTGTCGTCCTCAGTTGAAAAAATGCTCAGGAATTTTCCTGATGCTGAGGCCGCGAAACCTTCGTCTGAGCGATTAGGATATCTATTGCCGGCGATCAGGCCTAAGCCATAGATAGCCTTTAATAGAAGCGTTTTCCCAGTCCCGTTTGACCCTATAACAACGTTAAGCCGAGGGGAAAGAGAAAGATCCAGTTTTTCGAACGCTGTGAAGTTCTCGAATTTAAGATTAGCTATCATTACACAATTACTTTCTTGCCCGCGCGGATTTCGGCCAGCAGGGTCTTTTTCATTTCTTGAAGGTATTGGTCGACGTCGGCCTCATCGGTCAGCAGCGTTTTAGGGGCTGTGACCTTCAGCTGCGAGGCGAGAACCGTTGTGGGGGGCAGCGGCGCGGGCGCAGGCCGGTCCGACATGCCGGGCTGAGGCCCGGGCGCAGGTGTCGGTCGCGCGAGGTGGTCGAGTTCGGTGACGACGTCCGACAGCAGGTTGGTACGCGCACCATTGGCACGGTCGCGCAGCACGGGGATCAGCGTGACCGTATCAAGACCTGCCTTGTGGCTTTCAATGCGGGCGGTGATGCGGGCCTGTTTGTCCGTGTCGAGCGCCTGGAAGTCCGGCATTTGTGCGATCTTGGCAGAGACGTCTTCGACCTCTGCGATGACGGCTTTGCGTTCCTCAAGCACCTTGAGTTCGACCTTGTTTTTCAGATCAAACAGGTCAGATTTGAGGTTCTGGATCATTGAGCCTTTAAAGCAGCCCGGATCCTCTAATGCGGCGCGCAGCTTCGCCCCAGCATCAGGATCGACATAGTCGATGTTGGCAGATTGGCTGGTGAGCATATCGCGGGCATCGTCGTAGATACCCTTTTGCGCGCCACCCATGAAGGACTTCACCTTGTCCAGGATATCTTCCTTCGCGTTCAGAAGGTCATCCTCGCGCTTGGGCGCGTCGGAAATATACCAGTTCGCTGGCTTGCCTTTCATGCCCCGCAGCAGTTCATGAAACGGCTCGAGCGCGGTTAGGAAAGGGTAGCGGTGCGACTGGCGAACAAGCCCGTCTACCTCGGCTTCAAGTGTATCAATGCTTGTAGCCCATTCCGCACCCAAACCACGCGCATCTGTTCCTGATGAGGGATGTGCAAAGAGTTCCTGATAAAGTTCTTTTGCCCGCCGTATTTCAGCAGCGGAGAATTCCGTCTGAGGGGTCAGTAATATGTTCGGTAGCGCGTGACTGTTGTTCAACGCTTTGGCAAGCTCCAAGCCTTCCTTGATGGCGCTGTCGACGCGCGCTTCGATTTTGCCTTTGGCGACCAAGCTGCCCGCAAGGCAAAGGACTGCGGTAACTGGCCAGCCGTAGGGTTTGGATGTGAACCGATCAGCAAGATATTTGACGGAGACCTTCACCCCGTTGCGTGCCTGCGCATTGATGAAGCTGAGGACGTCTTGTTCGGCTTCGTTGATACCTGTGCCGTCAGAACCGAAGAGCCCGCTTTCCGACTGTACCGCTTTGTTGATATCGGCCTCGGTATAACTGACGCCGCGCAGCATCGGGAGATTGGTGTAGACTTTGTCGACCAGGGACTGGAACGCCTTGCTAATGCGCTCTTGAGCATCCTCTCCACCGATCTCCAATTCGTCACCCCTGACGAAAAGTCGGGCGCTTCCCATCAACTTGCGAAGCCGCATTTCAAGGTCCTTTGCGCGGCGGCCGTTTTGTTCTCCTTTTTCTGCGACGATACGGTCGCGACCCGGCTGCGTAGAACCGCTGCGGGACTGACGGATAAACTTGTCCGTTTGCTTAAACAGGATCAGGTCGCGGACGAAGTTGGCATCTGGTTTCATGGCAACCGCTAGCTCTTCCCGAGACATGGTTTTCATTCGAATGCCATCGGGGCTTTCAACCTCGTCGCTGAGGGGCGAAACGAGATTGATTGCCAGTTCGTACTCGCGACCAACCGCGTGATCATCGAGTTTCCGGGTAAAGGCATATTCGCTATTCGTTGCGAGATGCTTGATCTTGCGATGACGCAGAATGGTATCGAATGCGAGGGTTTCGAGTTCCTTCGAGAGCTCAGAAGGGTCTATGTCGAGGGCTTTGATTTCCGCTTCGACATCCTTTTCCTCATTGGTGAGGAACTCATAGACCTCACCGTTCCGCTGGATGTAGGTTTCCCTTTCCAGACGGCTCAATGCTTCCTCGATCTTGCGGCGTTGGCTCGTCTGGTCCGCCTCAAACTCTGACAGCAGCAGAATTCCGATGTTTCGAACCGATGGTTTGAAGCCTTTGACGTATTTGACAAGAAACAAGGATTTCAAAACCCGAACGGCAAAAGGATCGTCCAGGTTTTTTTCGGCAATCTGAATACTCTGTTGAACCGAAGATTTCAGTGCGGTGCGGATCCCTTCGAACATGAGATCGAAAGTGGCCAGCCCACCAACTTCTTTGTCTTTCAGCTTCTTCGAGACCTCTTGGAAAACGCCCAACATCGACCGCTCGCCGACCGAGCTGTGTTTGCCTTCAAATGCGTTGTGCTCCGACAAAGACGTGATCGCCATTTGAAAGAGGTCATACTGATAGGGGGGGAAAGGATAACTTGAGATGAAGTGGTCGCGATCCCGGTAGTTTTTGAGCTTCATCGAGCCGTCAGCAAAATCGAACAGGGTCTTGAGGTTGTTTTCTTCGCGGTCATGAAGGTTGCCAAGCGTTACTTGCCCTTCCGACGTCTTGGCGAGGAGGCGGCGCTGGATCACTTCGGCGACATCGGCCGAGTTCAGCGGCATGCGGTTGCTGAAGCGGGCCTGGATTTTGGAGAAGTCATTCTCTTGCTGTTGCGTCATGTCGCCGATAACCGACGCCATGTCTTGCTGCGCAGTTACTATGATCCAAGCTTGCCCTTTGCATTTGGTGTTAAGGCTCTCTGCAATAGTTTGCAGGTTGGTCATGAGTTTTACATTGTCCGCAATATACTGGCCGACTTCGTCAACGAAGAAGTTGAGCCGGAAGCCCTTGGGCTGGTCATCGATCCAAGCTTTGACTGTTCCAGCGAAGTCCTCAATCGAGACGCGTGTGTCCTTCCGGTATTGGCTCAGGATGTCTTTTGCATCTGAAGGATCACCACCGGTTGCTTCTGCAAACGCTGTCGCAATGTTCTTGGCTTCGAGTAGCGCCTGTTCTCGACCGCGCTCCCAGTCTTTCCCGGCAGCGCTTCGAAAAGCTTCTTTGAATGCCTCGAATTGCCCACGCCCCTGCAAGTCGCGTTCGAATTGCGCGATATGAGGCTGTTTGCCATAAAACCCGCAGGCTTCGTCAAAGACCTTTTGGAAGACAGATAGAAGCGCATCTACATCCGTTTTTGAGATCACATCTGCCTTCTGGTCGATATTGAACAAGATCGATTTCGACGGGATGGAAACGGCCTTGTTGAGTGCGCCTGCCAGCATTGGCTCGCCCTTGAGTTTTTCAGCGAAGATCTCGTGAGCGGTTTTGCCGTCGACTTCACGATTTTCAAGCAGTAGAGCCAGCATCTTCAGCAAGTGCGACTTACCAGAGCCAAAGAAGCCAGATATCCAGACGCCATTTGAAGTGTCATAATTGTTGTAGGCCTCGAGGAACTGTTCCAGCCGTTGGCCGATCTCCCCTGTGATGACGTACTCGTCGAGTTCGATGCGAAGGCTTGCCTCGTCATCGGCCTTAATGACGCCGTCAATGGCGCGATCAACGGGTTTCTCAAAAATGTCTTTTAGCAGCTGGGCCATGGGCTTAGACCTCGTAATTCAGAATGTTGAAGGCGCGGTAATACTTGTCGTCATGAAGCTGACCAAAGAGATCCAATGACGCGCCAGTCGCCAAAGCATGGGTGTAGCTTCCTGGGAAGAAGAGAACGGTTGGTGCTTCTTTCGCCGTGCTTTGTAGGTTGTTCAGCACGTTGTGAGAGCGGATGTAAGGGTATACCTCACCGACGCCCGACAAGAAAATGACGTCATGTGGGGTCGCTTGGATCGCCTGGCCAATACGCGGGATCAGGTGGGCCTGTGGGTCCAAGACGCCTTGTAGAAGCTCCTTGATCTCACCCTTGCTACTGTCGGCCTCAATTTCAAGAACCTGCTCTAAGATCCCGCGCTCTGAAAGTATTTCGAGAGCGAGATCGTAGAGGTTCAGGTCCAACACTCGAGTGCCGGAGTGCTGAATTCGGGTCACAAGATCTTCACGATCCTCAACCATGGTGAGCCCTTCCTCAGCGGGAAAGGGATAGATGAAAAATGGCACTTCATTCCCTAGGCCTTGTTTGGTCAGGAAGCGTTCACTCGTGATCACGCGGTAGAGGTGCTCGGCCCGCTCTTTCCGGTTTAGTTCTCGTTTCAAATTAAGCTCCCTCAACCGGAACACTGGGGAAAATGGCCAGTTCGCCGGGGTTGTGATCTTCAATCATGTGTTTCAAATGTGTGGAAATAATCGCGGTTTGAATGCGATCATCTTCTGAAATGATCCCGGCTTCACGCATCATGCGAAAAGTGATTTGACGAAGTTTAAGACGGGTCGACCGACTTAATCCGGCCAGTCCTTCATCCCATTCAGCTTTTGCCTCAAAAAGAATGTCAAAGCTTTCGAGCGGTAAATCGAGTTGGTAAGACAGGTATCGCTCTCTCACCACTTCCACCGCAAATTCACGAACGAACCGGTATGCGCGGCATGTGGCGATCCACAACAGCGCCTGCTGTTCGGAGCGGTCCGCCTCTTCCACAAGGTAAGCGCGTTCCTCATCCGTAAGAGTAAGCAGTCGGTTAGAAATTTCGCGCAACGATCGGCGGTTCGATGCTGATTTCGGTAGGCTGGTTGTGCCTTCCTCCATGGCTCTGAGAATTGTGTCTTCCCACGCTTCACCGTCTTCATGCAAGCGCGCGACTTCCAGGCTTTCGTTCAGGAAGAGCCCGCCGGTGCTAAATGACATCTTGTAGTCTTGTCTCGCGAAAGCACTCATCGCCGTCCCCTCTCGAGAGCAGCGCGGACTTCTCCGTCATTGATCAAAACTATATGCTGATCCTGTGGGGTGCGGATACTTGGATCAACATCAAGGCCTAGCCGCTTCAGATTGTAAAACAATAGGCACTTTCGCACTGAAAGTTCTGCCGCCCCGTCATTCATTGCATAGTCGAGCTCGACAATCCTGCGTTGGTTTTCAGGAAGGCCAGGGTGCGGTGCGATTTTGAGCGTTACTGTTTGGTGCCAGTCTTCATCTGTACCGGCGTCGACATCTGATTGTTCCCCCAATGCGCTCTTTAGTATGCGTCCGAGAACAAAGTCTTTGAAGACTTGGTCTTTTGAGCAAAGCGCTCTCGCATGCCAACGAAATCCGTCATGTGCAAGGGCATGAGGAATGATAACGCGATCTTCTGGATCGGGGGACGACATCGACTGATAGCTTATTTGCAGCTCTTTGCGCTGTTCACAGGCTAATAAGAGGTTGCGAAGTGTTAGCGCGCTTAGTCCGCGTCCAGGCACAGTGGTTGCCAGAATGTCCGGTTGGTAGACAATCCAGTCTGCAGCGGGGACTGAACCGCCCCGTGAGATCGACAGGAGATCATCAAGATACTCTGACGGATCAAGCGCAGTGTAGTGTTCTTCGAATTTCGGGCCCAGAACGTAGGTCTTGGCCGTTTTATCGTAGATGATGTGTTCGGGATGATCATTGATGTAGCTATTGAGGTCTTTCGAAGCTTGAGCCCGACTGAGGCCCATAACGTCCATCAGATCCGCAAGGCCGACACGTCCACGCCAAAAGACCCTGTGCTCAATGAATGCACGGCGATCCTGCTGCCATCGTGAAAGACTGTTCGATTCGCTTGTCATAGCCTAAGTCTAGTGCAACCTAGAGGATGGGTCTAGATTTAAGAACCATATACTCAGCGGACTGTCTGCAATATCTTGTAATTCTGTCAGCGGGTTGAGGGATTGCTTCGGTCTTGTATCGCGCGCGACCCAGGAAGTATCGCATGGTTTCAGAAGAACCCGCGCTTAAGCGCGCGGGCAACATCTCCCAATAGACTGCACCGAGGCTCAACGGGCCGTTGGCCCGCTCACCCCGATCCAGACATCATTCCTTTTGTTTGGTCCGCCCAACATCCCTGACCGTGGCGGTCAACCTTGGGCCATCCCCAAAATAAGCCACCAATTTCCCCTGTCTCGCGGGCGAGCCATTCCTCGCGGGGCAAATTGGCGTCTGATTTTGGCGCAGACATTTTCTTCGCAAATGTGGCCGATTGACAGCCCCGTTCAGGGCCGTGGGTCGGGCTTTGCCCTCTCCCACTCTGTTCCGCCGAATACATGCGTATTCGGTCAGATCAGGTGGCCGAGGCGCAGCCCATCGGCGGAAGGGGGCGCAAAGCCTCACCCGCGTCACTTTGATCGAGGAGGCCACAAATGGCACCGAAGTTTGATGTTTATGCCCACGTCACCGACACCATTATTGCAGAGATTGAGGCAGGCACGCCGCCATGGCGCAAGCCGTGGACAGGCAGCGCGACCGGCATTGCCCTGCCGACCCGACACAACGGCGAGGAGTATCGCGGGATTAACATCTTGATGCTCTGGGTCATGGCGGCCAAGCATGGCTATGTGTCCAGCCGCTGGATGACCTATAAACAGGCGCAGGAACTGGGCGGACAGGTCCGCAAAGGTGAAACGTCGTCGACCGTGGTCAAATACGGGACGTTCACCCGAGAGAACGAATTGGGCATTGAGGAAGAACTGCCCTATGCGCGCGCTTACCGCGTCTTCAACGCGGATCAGATCGAGGGTTTGCCGGAGGACTACTACATCCGGCCCGAGGACCCCCGCGATCTTGGCACGGCCGAAGATCCTGAACATGAGGCGTTTTTCAGCCGGACAGGGGCGGAGATCCTCACCAGTGACGACCCGCGCGCCTATTACAGCCCCGCCAAAGACCACATTCACATGCCGCCGATTGCCACGTTTCACAATGCGGCAGGCTATTATGGGACTTTGGCCCATGAGGTGATCCATTGGACCGGCAGCGAAAAGCGGCTTGCGAGGATCAAGAAATTTGCGCACCGTGAGGCCTATGCCTTTGAAGAGCTGGTGGCGGAAATCGGTGCTTGTTTCCTTGGTGCTCAGATTGGCGTCGCGCCGGAATTCGACCAAAGCGCCGCTTATGTTGAAGGGTGGTTGAAAGCTCTCAAAGAGGACAAGCGGGCGATTTTCCGCGCGGCGTCCGAGGCGCAGAAGGCAGCCGATTTTGTTTTAGCAGCAGCAGGTCAATCGAAAGCGGCCGCAGCATGAGCGGCCCCGCAATCCTGCCCCCGATGACGTGCCGCAAATGCGGCGCGTCAAATCCGGTGATCTTTCTTGCGCCGGTCATCGTGACAGGCAGTGGCACCTGTATTTGCTTGGACTGCGCAGAGGCGCGCAAATGGCTGGATCCGGACGGCAACTTGAAAGCCGGTATTGAGCTTTGAGCACCTGCGCCCCGCCTCACGTGGCGGAGCGCAGGCCTCGGGGGATGAAATGAGAAATTGTGGCCCGTGCTGCTGCGCACGGGCCGCCCTGAGAAAATGACTGTGCGGAGGATCGACAGCTTTCAGCCCGCTCACCTCCTTCAGGCTTCTTTCAGTTTGATTGGTCCGCCCAACATCCCTGTCGCGTCCCGTCAATGGGCAAGCGCCGCGCGGGGGCGCGTCGTCAAAGCCTGCAACCCGTGTCCTCGCGCGAAGGCGCGCTGCGGGCCGCACCAGTTGCTGGCTTTGACCCATTGACCGGCCGCTCCTGGGCCGTGGGTCGGGCTGTGCCCCCACCCACTCTGTTCCGCCGAATACATGCGTATTCGGTCAGATCAGATTGGCCGGTGTGCAGCCCATCGGCGGAAGGGGGCGGAAGCCCCAACCGCAGCACCCAAGAGGAGGCCACAAATGGCTCACAAATATCAGCCCCCGAAATTCTGGACCTGCGACTGTGATCGCGCGACCGGCGGTCACATCATCGACGGGCTTTATAGCACCTGCGTATATTGCGGGAAGCATCGGCACGAGCTGAAGGAAATCGTTGTTCCGTCGGGTTTGGGCGGCGTGTTCTGCGTCGAGATCCTCAGCATCGAGGATGATTGCGCCAAGGTGAAGGTGGTCAAAAGCTCGAACGGCTTTGACGCGCTGCCGCCCTTCACGGTGCCGTTCAAGGACATCGCCCCGCGTTGGAAGCACAAGGCGGGAGAAATCCGATGATCCCAGACTATCACAGCGATGATTTTGCGACCGCGCGTCTGGAAGATACCGTGAGTTTGCGAAGCGCCGCCCGTGAGGCCCGCGCCACGCTTTACGCGGTGTTGAACCGGCTGGAGCTGAACGATCTTGACGGCGAGGAGCAGCCCTACATCGACGATTGTCTCGGGGCTCTCGCAATCCTTGAGGAGGCGTTGCGATGACCTTGGAAGATATCAAAGCAGCAGTGGACGCGGGCAACCGCGTTCACTGGGTCAACAGCGGATATGTAGTGACGAGTGATGACCTCGGGCAATACCTCATCACCTTCACACGGAATGGGTCAGCTATCGGCTTGACCAGTCGGGATGGCACCCGCCTGAATGGCGAGCCTGACGAATTTTTCATCGGGGAAAGTGCAGAGGTTCGCCATGAGGTATTCTGACATCAGGCAGGCGGCCCGAGAGGGCCGCGCCAGCGTGCATCTTCATGGGTTCTGCAATCTGCCCGATGGCGGGCAGGAGTATTGTGATGATCCAGTACTGATCAATGGCTGGACGATCTATATCCGAGTTGAGACCCCAGACGACCCGCAACAGCCCTTTGATCTACACGAGCTGCCCGACCATCAAACCTATGCCAGTGCCGAAGGCGCGGCCCGCGCAATAGCGCTGCAATTGCTTTGCAATGCTGAGGCTTGGAACCACGATTAGTGGTGCCAGGCCTCACGCATGTGGCCGGGCTTTGCCCGGCGGTCGCAGCCTACGGCTGCTCCAAACGGAATACAGGCAGTTGATGCAATATTATAATATTGAATCAATTATAGCGAAGTGCCATAACAGGGCTGCCTGTATGATGCTGGCAAGAAATAGGGGGGATTACTTCACATGGGCCGACCGCGCACACCACGGCACAAGCGGCTTACGCAGAACCAGCGTTTTGCCATCGTGCGCAAGCGTGCCGAAGGGGTGGCGATCGAGGATTTGGCCCGTGAATTTGGCGTCACGCCCCGCAGCATCTTCTACACGTTGAAGGCCGATCAAAGCCGCAAGCTCGACGCGCGCGTGCGCTCCGAATTGGTGAATGTCCGGCTCACGCCAAAGGAGCTTGCGAGCTTTGATGCGGTGCTGACGCGGCATGATATCGCCAGCCGCGCCGACGGGTTGCGGCGGCTGATCTATGCGTCGAACGATCTCTTCGTTCCTGACGATGAACTGGCCAACCAGATGCAGGGGCTATCGGCTTCGCTCAATCGCACCGGCAACAACATCAACCAGATCGCGCAGCGCCTAAACGAGGCAAAGCGCCAGGGCAAGACGCCGCCCTATGGCAACTCTGCCCATAGCCAGGTGCGCGCCTTGGCCGGGCTGATTTTCGATATCGCCGACCAGGTTCAGGACATGGCGCAGCGCCGCCGAAGCGCGCTGTCCGGCGAGGTTGCTCGCGTACTGGGAGGTTTTGCCGATGGCCCGGAATAGCGCCGTTGCTGCCGCGCAGGAGGCCTTCTTCGATCGCGACTGGAGCCGCATTCGCGGCAGCGTGCCGCGTGCCCGTGCCAAGCAAATGGCCCGGGCGGCGATGGGGCATTCGCCCGCGATCTTCAAAGCCATTCGAGACGGCGGAACACACAACAAGACTCAGCTGCGCAACCAGCTGGAGTACCTGACCACCAAGTCGAGCTTTATCATCGACAGCCGTGGCACCTATGACGGCCAAAGCGTTCTATCAGGCAAGGAGATCGAGCAGGTTACGCGCCGGTTTTCCGCACAGTGGAATGAGGGGTTCCATCCCAAACTGGGACATACCTCGCACCTCTTGATGGCCTTCCCGATTGGCACGCGCGGCGAGGATGTCGCCGAGATCACGCGCGAGATCTGCGAGCGTTTTTTTCAAGGTGAAGGCAGCCACTTTGACTACATCGCCGCCGTGCATGAGGACCGGGACCATCCACACGCCCATATCGTCCTGAACCGGCGCAGCAAGGACGGTGAATTCTTTTTTCTGAAAGAAGGGCACCATTTCAACTACGACAGTTTTCGCGAGGCAATGGTTGAGGTGTCGGACCGCTATGGGTTGCGGCTTGAGGCGACCCGAAAGCTCGAACGTGGGATCACGACGAAGAGGCCAAGCGATGCAGACCAGCGTCGCGCGGAAGCCACGGGCAAGAAGCTGACCGAACGTGAGCGCGTGGGGCCGGAGCTTGACCGTGCCTTGGCTGAGGTGGCGCATAACGCGCGGCTTTATCGCGGCCTGGCCGCCGAGGCCTCTCGCGAGAACCAGCATGACATTGCAGCAGCCTTGGACAAGGCCGCGCGGCTCTTGGCGCATGGCAAACCGATTGAAGCAGATGGAAAGGTATACGGCATGGCCGAAGAACAGCATTCGTTTGATGAGGTCGTGGATGCCTTTCACGACAAGATCAAAAAGGCCGAACGCATTGTAGCGGACGCCCCGGTGGAGCGACGTGCCGCGCTGGAGCATGAGCTGAACGACATCTATCGTTCTTTGTCACATCTGAGCCCAATGGGAACGCAGTCCCACACCTTGCTCGAAGATGCCTCCAAGAGCGGGATCTATTCGGCCGCGAACATTCAGGCCGACGCCCAAAGTGCATTGCGGGATACAGCTCTTACCGAACGTCTTGAACAGGCTTTGAAAGGCACCGGCATTGACGCGCAGGATGTAGCGCGTCGGGTCGAAATCGGCGCGGGCAATGCCGCGCTCGAGCGGCAATGGCTTGGACAGGATTTGAAGGCGATTGCCGAGAAGGACGGCTTTGACCTGTCACGCGCCGATGAGCTTGAGAAAGCGATCGACCGCCTTGACCATGTGCACAGTGATCTGGGCCGTATGTTGGCCGATGCTGAAGTTCTCAAGGACAGTGGAGCGGTGGAGGCCGACCGGGAGGAAGCCATAGTCGACGGGTTGCCGCCGACCACCTCTGACATCCTGAGCCGTTTGAGAGATGATCCGACCGCAGATCCATTCCGAAACGATCTGGAGCGCGAGACTTTGAGGGCCGAACTGGAGGATCTGGCCGGTGAAGAAAATACCCCGGACTTGGCAATTGGCGATGAGACCGCGCTGGAGGAACATATCGAAGACCGCCTGGACCGGCTCTATGCGGCTAAGGCCTATCTGCAGAGCGATGCCGCTCTGGCGAACAGTGTGGCGATGGAGCATGTCCTAGACGAGATCGCCAATGAAGAAATTGATGTTCAACGCGAGCGGCATGTCGATGCCGACGGCGAAAAAGGTGTGACGCATGGGTAAGGCGCGGATCGCACTCGGCGTCATGAGCTTTGCTCTTCTGGGCGCGGTGTTGGGGTATGTTCTGGCGTCGGCCTTTCTGACGTTCCACTGGTTCGGGGTCGGGGCGGATATCGATTTCTTGATGCTGGCACGCAGCTATGGGGTTCTCCGAACGACGCATCAGGCCGACATGCAGATTGTTCACTTGGTCGTGGGGATCAGCACTGGTGCCGGTGTTTTGCTCAGTGCGGTGTTGATGAACGATGCGCTGACCAAATTTGGGGAAACCCACTGGCAGCAGATGTCCGAGATGAAGCGGAACGGTTTCTTCGGCAAGCCTGGCCACGGCTTTGTCCTCGGCAAAATGGGAAAGCCCAAGAGCCGCAAACCCTTGGTCATGTCCAAGGTTTTTCCCCATGCGCTGATCGTGGCTCCAACCGGACGCGGAAAGACCACGGGGTTCGTCATTCCGAACCTTCTGACTTATCAGGGCAGTGCCGTCGTGCTCGACGTGAAGGGCGAAAACTTCGAGGCAACGGCCCGCCACAGGGCTGCGCAGGGCGACAAGGTGTTCCGGTTCGCGCCAACAGACTGGAAGGATGGCCGTTCGCACCGGTACAATCCTTTGCTGCGCATATCGGCGCTGGAAAACGTCGACCGCCAGCAGATGGAGCTGCAACTTCTGGCTTCGCTGTTCCTGCAAGCAGATAACGACCGGGTGCAGGGGCTTCTCGATGGCGGTATTGACCTATTCGTGGCGGCAGGACTTTTGGCGTTCGAGCGAAAGCGGCCGACCCTGGGCGAGATCTACCGCATCACCGCATCGGGCGGGGACAAGCAGAAAGAGTATCGCCGCCGCGCCGATGAAGTGGTCAATCCAGCCGCCAAGCTGATCTTCATGCGGATGGCCTCGACCAACAACGACACGCTGACATCCTACCTGTCGCTCTTGATGACATCTGGCCTCAAGCAGTGGTCAAACCCGGCCATCGACCGTGCGACCGCAACGTCGGACTTCGATTTTCGCGATATCCGAAAATCGCCATTTTCGGTTTATCTCGTGGTCGAACCGCTGATGGTAAAACCGCTCGCGCCGTTGATCCGCCTGTTTTTCTCAGACCTGCTGGCATCGCTGCAGGACCATGAACCCGGCAAGGACGAACCCTGGCCGGTTATGATCATGCTCGATGAATTCAACCGCCTGGGCAAAATGCCGATCGTTCTCGATAGCATCGAAACCCTGCGATCCTACCGGGCCAACCTCGCGATCGTAACGCAGACGATCCCGGCCTTGGACGAAATCTACGGTGAAAATGCCCGGCGTGCCCTGCAGGGTAACGCGGGCATCAAGCTCTATCTCACGCCCTCAGATGAAAAGACCATCGAAGAGCTCAGCAAAGCCGTCGGCAAAACCACCAAGCGTGTTGTGACTCGCTCGCGCTCGGTCGGTCGCAACCCATTCGCCGGACGCAGCATGTCTGAACGGACTGAAGAAACCGCGCTGCTTCCCGAGGATGAGGCGCGGCGTATGGATCTTGATGACATCGTTCTGGTGGTCGACGCGCAAATGCCCGTGCGCGCCAAGCGGATAAAGTACTATGACGATCGCTTCTTTAAGCAGATCTTCGACAAGCAGACAGGCGACCTCCCATATCCCTCGGCCGGGGACCAAATGCGCGGCCTACAAGGGCAGATCAAGGCACTGGAAGCGAAGATAGGGGCGCTTGAGATACCGAGAGCAGTTTCAGGTGGCGGCTCTGAAGGTGAAGGGAAGCGGCGAGAAGAGATCGATAATTTGGTCAGCGAAAAGCGGGGTGAGCCGAACGAGGGCAAGCCTAGTTTGGACGAGTATCAGGCTGGTTCAGATCGGGTGGAGAAATTTATGGAGGCGGCAGTCCAGGGATGAGAGCAGAAAGAAAACGTTGTTGCCTGCCGACGAAGGACTCATTGCAGCAGAAACGAGTAGATTTCTAAATTGACCAGGAGACAAGAATTCCCAACCCGCATTCGAAAGATTGACCTTCGAATTCTAACGCCCAAGTGCGAACCGTGGCGTCCAGCTCTCAATTAATGCTTCTTCTTCCGCCAGATCTTCATCATCTGGATCTTCGGCCAGCTCGTCGCTCGATAAAACAGTCAGAGTGAAACCATAACTGCCTAGCCCAACGACCTCTTCGTCTAAGGTCAAGCGGCGAGTACAAGAAAACCAGTTTGCAAGCGTGGTTTGCCCGCACAGGGTTCGACCCGAAGCAACGTTGCCGGGCTTCCGATTAAATTCGCGTGTAAGGCTTGCTGGCAAAGATACGCCCTTGCGAAGAAACGTAAGCTTGTCGAGTTTCTTGAAGCTATCGGACAGGAATGCGTATGCCACTTTGTCACCGGAACTGACGATCACCGCCATCGGATAGTCACAACACTCGGCAGCCCTGATCGCTGAAGCCGTCAGCGAACACTCCGCGCTGTGACCCAATGTCATGATCGCATCAAGGCCGACGCGGCTTGTACCGATGACGTTTGAAACCAGCCTCGATGGCATCAACAGACCAGACGCGAAGTGATCGGCTTCGAGCTCAATGGAGTTTGAACCTTGCGAAAATCCCGCTTTGGAGATGTGAATCGGAGCTGACTTTAGGATCTCTTCCGGATGCCCTTCCAGAAAATAGTGCCCAAGCTCGTGAGACACTGTAAATCTGCGGAATCCCTCGCTTACAATATCTGTCGCATAGAAAATGCCGACACGGTCGTCGAAGAATATGATTCCTCCGCTGACACCTGGTCGATCAGGCGGTTTTGGCTCAATCATGATGTCCTCGGCCTCTGCGATCGCAAATGGATCAACCGGGAAGTTGTCAAACCCCATCTCTTTGGCCTTTAGCTCGCCCTGACGTCGCGCCATAGTGAGCCGGAACTTGCTCATTTCTCCGCTTTCTTTTGATTCATCAAGTCAATCATCATCTGGATGTGCTCTCTGTCGCCGTCAGATAGGTTTTCTTCCCCCCGGAACACTGTTGTTGCTTGGCCCATCTCCAAGGTGCGCCCAAGGAGATAATCCGAAGTCACATTCAGTGCTTTTGCGAGGGATCGGATATTGGCGAAAGATGGCTTTCGTCTTTCCTTCTCGAAATGTCCGATGGCGGATGGTTGCAGGCCGGCCTTTGCGGCCAATTCGGTTTGATTAAGTTCTCTGTTCTCTCTGGCTCGGCGTAACCTTTCGCCGAATCCTCCCGTTTCATCTGTTGAGTTTGACATGACGCCCTTGGTTGTGTTACTATGACGAAATCGTAGGATTTCCGCCGCTTGCTCGCGGCTTTTTCTTTCGCGAAACGCCCTACGAAAACGTCAATAACTGTAAGACAGATCGTAGAATCCGTCAAGCCTGAGGGGGCAGAAGGAAATGAATGTAAGAACAAATTTTGAAGACTACGCGCGGAACCTGGATATCGATCCGGTTGAAGCAGCGCTGATGGATGTGGCTCGGGCCATCCAGATCACCGTGACAATGCATCGCGAGGCAGAAGCTCACTATCGCGGATTGGCCAGCCATGTAGATCGGCCGGGAAGCCCATTTGAAGACCTTGTCCACGAGATCTACGCGTCCGGCAGCTTTGCCATTCACGCACCGACGCGATCTCGCCTTAAGCGAGATCAGCATGATGTCGACGCTGTCATTGAACTGAGCGTGCTACCAGGTAGCGACCCTGAATGGGTCTTGACCATGCTCTACAAGGCAATCAAAGGCGATCCGGGCAGCAAGTATCATGACTATCTGATCGAAAAGAACAGCCGCTGTGTGACTGTGACATATCCGGATGGCGTGACCGTGGATCTGATGCCGGTTGTTCGTTTGGCTGGCACCCCGGAGCGCGTCGCGACCCTGTTCCACCACAAGCCGGAAACGGGTACTTGCTACCACAAGGAGGTGAACCCAAAGGGGTTTGCCGACCACTTCAATGGCCATATCGAAACAAGCGCAGTCTTCCAGGATCTTTTCGACGCGCGGCGTTTCCTCGTAGACGGTGAAACCTACGAAACCATGGCAAAACGCGTGACGTCTGATGGCAGCATGATAAAGGCTGATACCCAACCGATGCCTGTCCATGTCCCGCTCGACCAAAAGTCTCCGCGGGTTGTTGCTCTGCAATTGATCAAGCGCTTTCGCGACAAGCGCTTCCGCAAACATGATGACCACCGCGGCAAACGGAAACCTCCCTCGATCATTATGGCTGCGATCGCGCTGGAAGCTGGCCCAGTGCAAGACAGTCTCGTTGACGAGGTGATTGCACTGGCAATTCGTATGCGCCGCCGCATCCAGGATGCCGAAAGCTGCCTGCGGTTGTTGAAAGTTCGCAATCCGGCTCATACACCCGACATCTTCACCGACCGGTGGCCTGAGCAACGGAGCGACCAGCAACTCTGGGCCCGCGATCTCCAGACACTCATTGACCGCTTGAAGACTCTACAACGCGTTGGTTTCAACCCAGCGGTAATTCAGTCAACCTTCGACGATCTCTTCGGTGAGAAAGCCGGTGAAACGGCGCTGCAGGCGTTTCACCGGGCGCGGATGGTTCAGCTTGAACACGGCGCGATTGGAATGAAACCGGGTGGAGAGTTCAAGCCTGCGGCCCCTGCTTTGGGTGCCGGTGTCGCGACTGCAAACGGTCTCATCACGCCTGCCCGAGCCAATACCAACATGGGGGGCGTCGTGCCCGATGATAACTGTTGGTAACCAGATCGCGGATATGCGCGCTATTCTCCCGACCTGGTCGTGCAATCAGCCGGACAAACGAACTGCCATTTGGCATGGCACGCTCAAGCCTCATAAGACGACCTATGGGTTGCGCGTGGAATACACCGAACCACTGTTGCCCGAGGGGCGGTCAAATCTCTATCTTCAGCCTCTGGTAGAGGTGTTAAGTCCACCGCTGACCCGGAGATTTGGAAATGCGGAAGGCTCGCTCCCGCATGTCTACGTCGCACATCCGCGAACGCAGCGGATCGGTCCCTTTCTTTGCCTCTTTGATGATGAAGCAAACGAATGGACACCAGATGATCGCATTAGCAATACCACCATCCCTTGGGCTTCAAACTGGCTTAGCTGCTACGAGTGTTGGTTGTTGACGGGCAAATGGTTCGGCACGGGCAAGCACATCAGGTTAGAAACAGATAGCCGCAACCCAGTAGCGGCAAGATTGGAACGTTACCATGGAACAACCTCAGTTGCGGCGGTCACACGGCACGATTTTTCATCGGCGTGAACAGCTCGAATGGACGGCCGACACCTTCCGCATCCTCTCGATCGATGGTGGCGGAATAAAAGGCATATTGCCTGCCGCCGTGTTGGCCGAATGCGAGCGCCGATTTCTGAAAGGAGGATCAGCAGCGGCCTATTTCGATTTGCTGGCAGGAACATCAACTGGCGGCATAATCGCGCTTGGTCTGAGCGCGGGAATGCGCGCGGCGGAGGTTCTCGACATTTACCTTACCCACGGCGGGAAGATCTTTCCAAAAGGCTGGACCCCGCCATTCGCTTTGGGTCGGGCGGCTAATTCTGTTTACGGGTTCGCGCGCAACATGGCCGTCTATCGCTATGACCGAGAGCCCTTGGAACGCGCCCTTCGGGACTGTTTCGGCAACAGAACTCTTGGGACTGTGGATCGGCGGTTGAACATTCCAACCTTTGACGGTTTCAACGAGGTCACTGTTCTGAAGACTCCACATCATCCTGATTTTCGCCTGGACTGGCAGGAGGAGATCGTGACGGCCGCCCTTGCGACCTCGGCGGCACCTACCTTCTTTTCGACATACCGAAATGGCACGCGGCACTTTGCCGATGGAGGTGTTTGGGCAAACAACCCAGCCATGGTTGCGCTGGTTGATGCCCTTTCGTGTTTCGATCTCGACCGACATACCGTCGACATTCTATCTCTCGGATGTGGCGAACAGGATCTGCTATTGTCGGACTCGCAAATCAAGTGGGGAGGGATGTTTCACTGGCGCACCATCATTGAGACGGCCATGCATCTACAAAGCCAAAACGCACTGGGTCAGGCCGGTCTGCTGATTGGGCGCGACAGATTACTGCGGGTAACAACTGCACCTTCATTAGCTCCGATTGCGATGGACGACTTTGAAAGAGCTCGTGATGAGCTTCCCACTCAAGCCCGGCGACTCGTCGAAGAGAATTCCGAGCGTTTGGAAAGGTTCTTCGATGCGGAAAGGGCACCGGTAACCCTCTATCATGGAGAGCAGGCTGCCGACCTTTGATTGCAGCAAGTAAGATCGCTTGACCGGCGCACCTAAGACATTTATCTGCGTTTAGTTAGGAGTGACTGCGCCGCAGCAAAGACCAGTCCGACCAACAGCAGGAAGGTGCCGATTTCACTTCAAGCGCTTGGCCCGTTCAGCGACCTTCTGAACCATAGAAACAGTAGCTCCGCCCGCCTGCCGTATTCCGGCTCCCGCGATCTCGGAGTTTGATCTGGTCCCAAAACGTGCCCGAGCCCGCGAGCCCTTTGTGCCAATCAACCCCTTTGCGAAGCCGCCAGGGCCTGGAATGCTCGGCGGTCCGGCCATCATGAAGTTGCCTGAAATTGAACGGACGATCAGCGGGGTTGCGATGATCATGCCGCCTGCGAGAAACATCATCATGAAGAAGGGGACCAGCGCGCCGATATTGCTTGCACCGGATGGATCTCCGAGTTCGGTCATCAGCGAACGCGACATGCCGACGACGGTGGAAAACACGCCTGCGATCACGAGAGGGTAGAGAGCGTAGGACACAGTGCTGGACAGCCAACGGTGGAAATAGTCCTTGCTGACATCGAACAACGAAAGCGCGATCATGATGGGGGCGATGCCGATCATGAAGGCCAGCATGATCTTGGCAAAGATCAGAACAAGCCCGCAGAGTGCGCCGATGACGCCCAAAAGGAACGCACCGATCGCGCCGATCAGGGCTCCGGCCATCCAATGCATGTTGTCTCCAGCCGCGTTAAGGTAGTCGCCGAACTCTTCGATGAGATCGTCAAAGGCCCCGGCAAAGTAAGACGCGCCAGCCCCGCCGCCGCCAAGCCCCGCCACCATGCCGCCCGCGAGTTGGTCGAGCCCATCGACTAGGGCGCTGGCCACCGCGTTGAACTGGACCCAGTTCATCGCAAAGAGGGAGATCAGCATAAGCTTGAGGACGAACCAGAACGCCGTCCGCCCATCCATGGACTTGTACTGAAACACCATGTTGAGAAACACGCCGATCACGGCGAGCGTCGAAGCCACGGCGATGATGCCGCCCAGCTGGCCCGCGACGTTGCCAAATGTGGTTTGGGCCGCGTCGTCCAGAAAGTTGTCGGTTGTCTCGACCATCCAGGTGACGACGCCCATTGTTGCTCCTATGCTTTCTGGGCCGGTTTGACACGCCAGATGTCGCGCTTCAGAAAGGCTTTCAGGATGTGCTCGCCGTCAAAATCCGGCACGACAGAGACCAGCTCCCAGCCATCCTGACCAAGGGCCGTCAGCTGCGCTTCGATCTTCGGTGGCTTTGTCTTGGCGGTGTTGATCTGTTCAATCTTGTATTCAAACATGGGCTGTTTCCTTTGAATGGGCCGGATCAACCGGCAGGTAGAATTCAGTGATACCGCGCGCACCATCATGGCGACCGGCCTGGATGATCACATCGATGGAGCGGGTGATGTAGTCGTTCATGTCCTGGTAGGTCATAGGTACGTCGGTCTTCAGGGCAGCGATGGCGAGGCGCTGGATAGCCAACTGAGGGGTTTCAGCGTGTAGCGTGGTTAGCGAGCCACCATGGCCGGTGTTGATGGCCTCAAGGAAGGTCATGGCCTCTTTGCCGCGCACTTCGCCCAAGACGATGCGGTCTGGCCGCATGCGCAGGGTGGAGGTCAGCAGGACATCAGCGCTGCGCATGGCCTCATCGCGGTCAGACATCAGCGTGACCACATTGGGTTGCGTTGGACGCAGTTCCGCAGCCTCTTCGATCGTTATGATACGCTCGTCAGTGGGCACTAAGGAGAGGATCTTGCGCGCCGTGACGGTTTTGCCGGTGGAGGTTCCGCCGGAGACGATCATGTTGAGCTTGTGCGTCACACAGAACTTGATCGCGGCGTCGATGTCGCCCGTGGCCACGACATCGCGCAGCTCGGCATTGCGTTTGCGGCGTGCACCTTCGTTGCTGTGCTCTTTTCCGAAGAGAAAGGACAGCTTGATCCGCTCCAATGGCAGGTCGGCGAAGAACCGCAGGGAAATCGCGTAACCGCCATCAACGGCGGGAGGCTGGATGACTTGCGCGCGGATCGGGCGGTCGCGGTAGGTGATGCTGACTGATACAATCGGCTTGGTCCGGCTCAGAGTGGTGTTCGCGGCGGAAGCAACCTGATTGCCCAAGTCTTTGATCTCGTTTGGTGAGAGCCTCCGATTGACGGATCGCATGAAGTGATCCCCCTGAAACTCCGCCCACAGCGTGCCGTCGGGGTTGATGCAAAGCTCGATCAGCTTTGGATCACGCGCTTCGGGGATCTTGTCCATCGAGCTTTGCAGATAGCTGGCCGCCATGATCAGAAAATCTCCAAATCGCGGTCGACCATCACGGTGACGCGGGCACCTTGATCGACATAGATCACCGGCGAGATGGAGAGGTATTCGCCAATTACGCTTTGCGCGCTGTCCTGAAGGTCTTCGCCAATGCCCTCGAGTACATCCGAGGTGATCTCATCTTCGGTGTTCTGGGCTGCCACAGCGGGCAAGGCTCCGATCAGCGATATCAGGGCGGCAGAACCGAACCGCGTGCCAAAGCGGCTGTCGACGAAACCGGTCGTTCCGGAACGGCCCAGTTCATCGCCTCCGAAGGCGCTGATTTCAACGGTCTGGTTGCTGGGCAGAATGATCCTGTCCCAAGCGATCGTCACGCGTTGCTGTGCGATGTCGAGGCCAGATTGATACCGCCCGATCAACCGCGCGCCGCGCGGGATCAGGATCTGCGAGCCGTCATAGGCATGGACATCTTCCGATACCATCGCGCGGACCTGACCGGCGAGCGAGCTGTCGATCGCTGTCTCCAACACCGCCTGGATCATTGTGCCCTGAACGACCGTGTTTGACGGGTTCACAATCACCTGGGCCTGCGTCACCTCGGCGGGTTCTGCGCCATTGCGGACAAAGTCTGTGTCGCCATCAAGTCGCCGTTGCTGCGCGGCGGTTTCGTTGTTGCCGCCTCCAGAGCCGCCAAAGGCGATAATTGGGCTGGCGATGCGGGCTTGGAGTTCCTCAAGTTCGGCTTGCCTTCGCCGCTCGAGCTCTTGAAGGCGCAGCTCTTCGGCCGTGGGGCCGGTTGGTGCGGGCGTGCGCGGGGTTTCCAGGCGTGCAAGTTCCAGATCACTCTGCAGTCGCTGGATTTGCCGTGCGCGTTCTTCCAACTCCTCGCGCAAGGCGGCTTGCGTTGCTGCTGCCTCGCTGCGCAGGGCATCGATCTCTGCGCCCAAGGTATCCAATGCCTCGAGGCCGACGGTTGGGGCCTCAGGCGCAGGTGCGTTGCGCAGGGCATCAAGTTCTTCCCGCATGGCATCCATTTGCGCGCGCAGCTCGTCTGTTTCGCTGTTTGTTTCCGGTTCCGGCGGCGGCGAAGTGTCAATCGGTGCGGGGGTGGGCTCAAGCGCACCAAAGCCCGGCCCCGCTGCTTGGAATTCATCTGGGGAGGCGGTTTCTAGGCTCTCGGGTTCAGAGCTGCCAGAGAACAACAGCAATAGACTTCCAAGAGCAGCGATTGCCGCAATACCTAGGGCAATAGTGACAGCCGACGGCCGCGACTTTCGGTTTTGTGTTTTTCCTTCAATCGCTTCTAGGCGTTTCTTAAGCTCGGCTGTTTCACTCATCTTGATTTGCCTCGCTCATCTCTTGGACGCAGATCTCGTCCTCGCCGAGCCTGAGAACCCATCGATCGCTGACACCTGAGACACGGATCACACCGTTTGGCCGCGCGAGCGCGTTCACGCTACGCTCATTGCCTCCCGACCAGCGAAAGATCGCGGGCAAAGGCGCATTCGCGGCAAAGCGGAAATACGTGAAGGTGCCGTCATCCCAGATTTCGCGCGGAGTGATTTCGGACCGCGCGCTGACGCCATAGGCGTGGTTTGCTGGTGCGTTCGCCGCCACACGTGATTGCCGAGGGGTCGCCTCGGGATAGGTGAAGCGGATGACATAGAACGTCGGAGAGCTCGCCTCTGTCACATTGAAATAATAGCTACGCCTGTTGGTGTAGACGGTGATGTTGGTATGCGCGCCGCGCGAGACCGGCTTGATCGCAAAGGCCTGACCACCAGGCACGCCGTCCAGAAGGAAGCCCTCGGTGTCGCCCGCAATGATCGAGCGGATGGTCTCGCCTTGGCCGAATTCAATGCTGGTGACATGGGTCAGGCTGGTGCGGATGCGGTAGACCTGCCCATCCTGATAGGTGGCCAGCCGGACGCGGGCATCATAGGGGCCTTGTCGCGGCTGGGTTTCTGCATAGGCGGTGCCAGCAAGCGGTATTAGGAAGGCGAGGATCAGGAACAGGCGGCGCATTGGTTACTCCAAACGATCCGAGCGGATCGCATATTCGGTGACGGTGAAGCCGAAAGGGTTCTGCCAGACATCGTCGATCGACCGGCTATTCTCGGGCCGAAACTCAAACATCAGCGTTGCGGTGAAGAGCCCGTTTTGACTCCCACGCGGTGAATTGAGCCGCTTGCGAAGGCGTACCTGGGCACGGTTGGCGCTGATATGGGTGATCGACAGAACCTCGACTTCAAGCCGCGCATCTGTACCGTAGCTGTCCGGCGGATATGCCTCATGGCCGCTGGTCCAAAGCGCGCGCAACCCTGCAGCGGCCGCGCCGTCCGACTGGTCCAGGACCCGCCGCACACGCACATCATTGTCGAGCTGATTGTACGTCTCTCGATCGATGACATAGCGGTAGACCTGTGCCTCGATGATAGCGGGGCGTTCCGTGAGTGAGACCGCTTCAACCACGGCATTGGGGAGGGCAATGCCGGTTTCGCTATCAAAGGGCACGATCATGGGCGGCGGGTCCACGTCGAACAGAGCGACAAGAGCAGCGACGAGGCAACCTGCCATGCCAAATGCCATGCCGGTCAACCCCAGTTTCTGCCACATGAGCTCGCGTCGTCTTGCGCCGTAGACGAGCTCTTCTTCGATGATTTCTGCCTCGCTGTTCATGGGGTCAGTCCGCGCGCAGGTCTGGCAGCGTGAAGTCCATGTAGCGGCGCTCTTCGGCCAGGGTGGCAGCATCGACCACGCCGGATTGGCCCGCGCCGACGGTCTGAATGGCTTCGAGCTCCCACATGCGAGTCATAGCAATGGCCAACTCGGCCGTGACGCGAGTGTTGTGATCGACGGCTTCCTTAAGCGTTTCCATGTCGGGGATCAGCGAGACCAGCTGTTCGACCCGTTCGAGGGATTGCGCGGCCTCTTCATAGCTGTTTTCAGCGGCTGCAGACATCACCGCCCCGGTGCCCGCTTGGCTGGCAATGCGCTCCGCCCCAGGATTGCCACTGCTGGCCATGTCGGACAGGCTGTCTTCGTCAAAGCCTGCATCCTCTAAGGCTTGCGTCATACGGCCCTCCATCTGTGGGGCTGCATTGCCGATGAGGCCGCTGAAATCGCCACTTTGGATTTGCCGGATGGTGCCCAGGAGATCGCCGAACTCTTGGTCCAAAAGCCCGTCGAGGTCACCGCCCATGGCCATTTCAATGATGTCTGTCGCACCGGTCAGGGCGGCGTAGGTCTCGTTGAGCGTGTCGAGTTGCTGCTGCACCAGATCGAGCTGCTCGAGAAGCGTGTCGAGCTGGTCGGTCTGGATCCCGAAATCCTCCAACATTTGCTGCAGCTGGCGAATTTCCTGCGCGATGTTGCGCGTGTCGACCGTGGGGACACCTTGGGCAAATAGGGGTGAGGCAAACAGCAACGCGCAGGTGGTTACGGCAGAAAAAAAGCGGGTCATCGGAGTGCCTCCAGATCGAATTGCATGAAGTCTTGTTCGCGCGCCTGCGCGGCCGCCATGGCCAGCTCTGCCGCGCTGAGCGGGCGGGTGTGGGCGGCCTTGAGGCGCGTACGGATGGCGATCAAGCGGGCGAGTTCGGCCCGCGCATAGGTGTTGAGCGACATGGCAGCGTGAATGTCGTCGGTTTCGCCGATACGGGTGATGATGTCCTGCACGCGCAGTGCGGCCGCTTGCACCGAGACCATGGAATAATCGCCATAGACCCCTGCGCCGAAGGAGGTGAGGCTCATGGTCGAGTTTGCGAGCAGAACCGGATCAATCGTGCCGAGTGCATCAACACCGCCGACGCGGGCAAGGTAAAGGTTGTAGCGCTCCGGGATCACCTGAACGTAGTGCTGGGTTTCAGCGAAGGGCGGCACACCGCCGTAGCGCTGCACATTGCCGGGACCGGCATTGTAGGCCGCGAGCCCGTGAATGATGTTGCCATCAAACATGGCGAGCATTTGCGCCAGATAGCGCGCGCCGCCCGTGACCTGGATATAGGGATTTTCATAATAGGCCGGGAAAATCCCTAGATCCTGCGCTGTGCCGGGCATGATCTGGGTCAGGCCGAACGCGCCGACAGGGGAGCGCGCGCCGATGGTGAAGCGGCTTTCTTGCCAGATCAGCGCCTGCAACAGACAGCGCCATTGCTTGGGCGACAGGCCCGCCGCGCGCACGCCAGGCATATGGTGCGTTTCCTGAGCCGCGCGAATGATCAGCTCTTCGATCGAGCCGGATGCATCGCCGAACATCTGTGCCGCGCCGGGGTTTGGGTCGGCTGGACCGTAAAGCGTCTCTGCGGCGCTTTCAGGTGATGAACCAGCTTCCAAACTAGCGACCAGTGCGCCGGAATTCCCGCTGGCCAATGTCGTGGCGTCGAGGATGTCTTCCAGCGCCTGGAGTTGTTCCTGCTCGAGCTCTTCAAGCTCTTCCTCTTTGGTCAAACGATCCCGCTGCAGTGCTAGATCTTGTTTGCCCTGCTGCAAAACGCGCTCGCGCTGAAAGAACATGCCTGCATCAAAGGTGGGCACACCTTGGGCAAAGGCCATTGGCGCGTTGAGCCACACCAAACCCGCAAGGATATGCGGGCGGAGGCTATTCATGCAGCGAACCAATCGGCCCGAGCAACTCGAAATTGCAGTTACTGCGGCTGACCTCGGCAAAGGAGTTGAAGCATTCAGCTTCTGACGGCCGGTATTCCGCGCAGGCTGTCAGGGTCAAAAGGGTGAGGGTTAGAACGCACAGTCTACGCATCAATCTGTCTCCAAAAATCGGGGTTTTGGCGGTAATCCGCGCCGACCAGCGCTTCGCCTTTTTCCATGCCACCAAGGATCGTGAGGTAGGGGCCAAGGGCGCTGAGATCAGCGTCGATCACCACCGAACCTTGATCGTCACGCACCAGCGCCAGACGGGAGTTGCTGCCCGTTCCGAGCAAAACGCTCAGCTCTTTGTCAGTGAGGCCCAGCATGGTGTAATCGCTGGCCGAGGCGCGGATGTTGGGCATCAGGAGCTGCGTCGGCACAGCCTCGACAATCGTCTTGCCGGTGCGAGTTTTCTCAAGTTGGCTTGCGTATTGGGTCATCATCACGACAACCGCGTTTTGTTTGCGCGCCGTGACCAGCCAGTTACTGAGCCGATCCGCGAAATACGGGTTGTCGAGTGCCTTCCAGGCCTCATCAATGATGATCAACGTCGGCTGGCGGTCTTCGATCACGCGCTCCACCCGCCGAAATAGGTAGGACAGGACCGCCATGCGTTCTTTCTCGCTTTCGCTGTCGAGAATCCCGGTCAGGTCGAATCCCACCACATCACCATCGAGCGAGAAGGTGTCCTCAGAGCTTTGACCGAAGATCCAACCGTAGCGACCATCAGCGGTCCATTCCTGAATCCGTTCGAACAGATCCCCTTCGTCCGCCCCGGCCACAAAGAGGGAGGCCAGGTCTTGCCAGTTGCGCAGGGCGGCATCGCTCGCCCCGGCGTTCTGGCGCACCACTTCTTGGATGCGATTGATCTGAACAGGGCTCAGGGGCTTGTCGGCGCGATGCAGCAGCGTGGCCAGCCAATCGGAGAGCCAGGCTTGGCCGCGCCCGTCGATTTCAGTGCGCAGTGGATTGAGGCCGGTTGCTTCACCCGCCTTGATGGCGCTGTAGCGCCCGCCATTGGCCCGCACGGCCATTTCCATTCCTGCGCGGTAGTCAAACACGAACACGCGCGCTTCGCAGCGCCGGGCTTGGGTCATGAGGAAGGCCGACAACACCGACTTGCCGGAGCCAGGTCGGCCGAGGATCAACGTATGTCCACCGGTTGGCTCTTTGTCTGGCTGACCCGCCTCATGGCAGTTGAACAAGAAACCAGATCGTTCAGGTGTCGGGAAGCGAGTGATCGGCTTGCCCCAAGGCACTTGGTGGCCAGGTTTGCCCAGTTGACCGCGATGCAGCGCTGCGAGGTCGGCAAAGTTTGTGTTGGTGATGCCGGCCTTGCGGCTGCGCATTTGACCGTTGCCCGGATGCTGCGCGAAATAATGTGTCCGAGCCGCAAAGCTCTCATTCACCAGATTGACCCCTTCACTGGCCGCGATATTGCGCACCTCGGCCGCGATTGCTTCCAGCTTTTCCTCGGTCTCGGCGAAAACTGTTACCGTCATGTGATGATCGCCAAAGCTGAGGCGCTTGGATTCAAGATCGTCCAGCGCGCCGACCAGTTCTTCAGCAAGAGAAATCGCACCATCATCACTGGCCTTCATTAGGCGCTGTTGGCGCTTGATCCGGCTGGCCATGATGTTGCTGTTGATGGGAGTGAAGGAATGCGTGACGACCATGTCGACCGGCAGGTTCAGCTCATCGAACATGGTGCAGCTGGTTTTGGCTGGGTAAGTCTTGATCGCAAAATTGGTGCCAAACCGCTTGCCCGCCGTCCCATCGTCCAATGTGAAGCCTCGCCCCTGAAACGTGACGCGCGTGTTGGCCACATCCTCAGCAACGATGCCAAATCGCGATTTGGCGAAGAGCGGTCGTTCCTGTCCAATATTGAGCGCCCCGAGGAACCCGAGTAACTCGCCATTTTCGGCTCCAAGCAAACGTGGGTTCATTGCTGCAAAAGACGACAGCAGAAACCCGACGACCTCCTCGAGCTTGCGCAGCTGCTTGGCTGTATGGTTTTTCAGCTGTGCGATGGAGTCAGAACGTTTGAGGCGCAGCCGCGCGCCGAGGGGCGGGCGTTTGAGCACTGTGAGCGTGAGCGTCTTGTCCCGCAGACCTGCCCGCGCCATCGCCGTTTGCCAACGGGTATCCAGCGCGTGGGCAAACCCTTCCTCGCGAACCGGTGGCAAGGCCGTCTCGATCGCTTTTGAAACCTTGTGTACGTAGAAACTGTACTCCGGCCCGATCTGCGCGATGATTGCAGCGAAGAGCGCGCGGATCTTCTCCAAATGTGCGTCATCGCTGGTCATGCTGTTGACCCCATCAAGGCGAATGCACTGGAACAGCGCATTGCCGCGTGTGCGGATCGTCACATCATTCACCAGGCTGACATAGGGCAGCATGCTGGCCATAGGCCGCTCTTTGTGCGCCCAGTCCGGCAGTACGGCAAGATCATCCGAAGGGTCATGGAGCATAGCTGTCCCCCGAATGGATCTTGCGGTTCGGGGTTGGCGGCGTTTCCTGCAAGGCGGTGACCATCACTTCGAGAAAGGCCGGGTCCCAGTCAGCGGCTTTCCACAGCGCAGGATAGGCCAGAGCGGCAATGATGATCACCGGCCAGCTCTGGACCCACAGAAACAGCAACACAAACCCGAAGAGCCAAACCATGGCATACATGATCGGCAAGCCGATGAGCTTTGGCGGCCGGACCAGACCGAGGAAGAGGCGGGTTTGCGTTGCCATGCCGAATTTACGCGCCCCAGATGGCGGTCACGATGGTCGGCGCAGCAGCAATGCCTGCGATTGCGACCAGTACCCAAAGAGCCTGGCGGAAATCCAGAATGCCAAAGAGCCAGGAGAGGAACACGCCAATCAGGGCCAGGGTGCCGATCACAATGCCCAAGGGGCCGGTGATCGTGTCGACAATGCCTTGAAGAAGGTTCTGCACCGGGGAGAGATCGATGCTCTGTGCAAGGGCCGGGTTGGCAATCATCAAACTGGCCAGAGCCAGCGACAGGATCGTGCGGAATTGAATGTGCATCAGGAGGCTCCAGTCAGTCGATCACGCACGGCCATGACGCGGCGCACGTGATTTTGGGTTTCTTGGTAGGGAGGAATGCCGCCATAGCGTGCGACCGCGTCGGGCCCCGCGTTGTAGGCAGCGAGCGCGAGTTCGGGCGTGCCGAACTGCGCCAGCATCATTAGGAGGTAACGGGCAGAGCCATCCAAATTGGCTTGCCAGTCATGCGGATCCACGCCGAGCTGTGCGGCCGTCGCGGGCATCAACTGACCGAGGCCGATCGCGCCTGCGGAACTGCGTGCATTCGGACGATAAGCGCTTTCGATCTCGATATTGGCTTGGAACAGTGCCTGCCATTCCGTCACCGACAGACCCGCGCGACGCAACGCCGGGTGCCCGCCATAGCGATGCGCGGTTCTTTCAAGCGCTGCGAGGACTTCAGGTCGGGGAACTGCGCGGGTGGGTGCAGGAGGGGGAGCTTCAGGCTCAGGCGCTGCAAAAACGATCAGCTCTGGCGGGTTTGCGCCAATCCCGTCGACATAGGTTTGGGCAAAACCTGATTGGGGGGATTTGGTTTCCAGCTGGCCATCGGCCCGCATGGAAAGCACGAAGCCTTCAGAATAGGCAGGGCCAGCAAGGAATGCTGCGAGGACGGCAAGTAGCTTAGCCCGCGTCGTCCAACGTGTGAGAGGCGATCTTGCCTTCGAGCATCGGGATTGAGACGATCGAAACACCAAGGCCAGCAAGGAAGCTGGATAAGCCGTTGATTGTCTTGAATTCTCGAGCTGCCATGTTGTTGCGTGCGGTGACGAGCAGGCGACGGGTCTCGCCATCAGGCGAGACGCAATGCACGGTCCAAACTCCGGACCACTGAGCACCTGTACGTTTGGGCGTAACCCGGCACACAACATCCGCCGAATGACCCTCGGCAAGTAGTGTGCGCAGCCCGTCTTCACTGAGAACATTGGGGGCGTCTTGCATCAAATTCATAGGATCGAGCCTTGCAGAATTGTGCATTAGCCCGGCAGTCCCTCATGGACTACCGAACCGATACAATATTATAATCTTGCAATCAATAGGTGCAATTTGAGTTGTTGCGCCCTTCATGCGTTGAAACAAATTTACTGCAACGGAGTGGCTGAGCCAAGATAATATGGGGCTTTTGAAACCAACATGCGTGGTTATGGTCGTTCTGAGCTGGGGATCTGCCGCGATCGCGGGCAGTTGTTTGCCGCCTGCGCCGCCGTGGATGCCGACCGATGCCGATGACGTGCAGGCCTATGCGGATCTGTTGAAGCGCGATGCGGAGGCTTATTTTGCGGATGTGGTGAATTATTTCCGTTGTCAGGATCAGGAGCGACGGGAGGTGTTTGTGCAAGCGCGAGAATTTAGCGAAGCATATGCGCGATTGCTAGAATTGGAAGCTGAGTAGGCATCACTATCAAACCTCTCAGGCTTGTCCGGGTGGGGTTTGGGAATGTCTAGCGACAACCATCTGGCCGAAAACAAAAAGTGGGATCATCTGTAATGTCGGTGTTAAGTTGGCTGGACGGGTTATTTTGACTAGGTGCTTTAAATGGATGTACCGCTAGAACGCGAGCTGGACGCGCACCAGAGGGAGGTGCAGCTTTTTCTGGGAAAATGCATACTGCGGCTTCAACAATACGAGCAGCTCATTAAAGCTATCGTGGCAGATCACAAAGTATCAGGGCTTGCCCACAGCATAGAGCAAGTTCGAGCGGCGAGAGCGGAGGAAACCGCTCGTAAGACACTTGGCTCGCTGGTTGGTGAGCTTCTCGGTTCTTATGTGGTTCCCAGTGACGAAAGTGCACCCAAAGATACATCCTCGAGCTTGCCTGAAGATGAAGCTTGGATTGCCCTAGGGACGCAATTGAGTCTTCCAGCTTCGGAATTTGCGAGAATAAATCAGGAGCTCAAAGAGCTTGTAACCTTACGCAACGATTTGGTTCATCACTTTTTCGACCACTTTGACATGCAAAGCGTGGATGGCTGCGTTGTGGCTAAAGAGTCCTTGAGCGTGTCGCTCAACCGTATCGAAGATCATTTCCAGCAGCTGTCGGAGTGGGCCAAGGATATGCTTCGAGTGCGCAGGGTGTTGTCTGACGTGATCCAAACTGACTCATTTAGAGATAAGGTATTCAACGGTGTTTCCGAAGACCAGGCGCTGGAATGGGAACATAATGGCATTGTCATAGCACTAAGGGAGGCATTTTCGGTTCTGTCGGTTGACGGGTGGGCATGTGTCGACGAGGCTGGTAGATGGATAGCTGCACGGAATCCCGAGCAAACTCCAGCGAAATACGGCTGCAAAAGTTGGCGCCAGGTTGTACATGAGGCGTCCATTTTTAAGCTAAAGTATTTTGAAAAGCAGGGGCGGCGATCCGCGTTCTTTCAAGAAAAATAACGTGTCAAAGATCGCGTGTGCGCTTTGCGGTAAATGTAGGTTTGGTCGGAAAATCACATCATTCTGAGGGTGTTCCAAGGGTGGGCTCGTTTGGAACGCGCACAAAAGCGCCCAACGTTGCGGAATGCTAGAGACGCCTTTGATGACCTAGCGGGTCTATCGGCGGTTTTTTCCAGGGGACTCAGATGTTTTCGGCGGGTATTTATCGTATAGTGCAGCCTGTGTCTCGCCGTTGTCCCACTGGTAAAGAAAGCCGATTTCTTCGCCTGTCTTGATGCACGTAATGCGGCCGATGGCTTCGGCCGTTGTGCGAACACTCGTAATTTCGGGCAACATCAGCCCCTCTTGTTAAATAACTCTTTTGGGTCGACTTCGAGAGCAAGCGCGATACGCTCCAGAACATCGACAGATGCTGAATTCTTGGCGAGTTCGATCTCGCTGATATAGCTGCGATCCACGTCGGCAGCCAACGCTAGCTGTTCTTGGCTCAATCCTCTGGAACTTCTTATATTCCGGACATTTAACCCTACTCGTTCCCGTAAATTCATGGCCTGTCATCGGCCAAACAACGAGGCTCTCTCTACGGAATATATTCCACAAAACGCGCGAGAGCTGCTCTCGGCGGTTGCTCGCATATGGTGTGAAGGCAAAGATTGGAAGAATGTTGCAATACTATCCTTATGATAACAAAAGGAGTTGATAAGCATGGTGAGTAGGTTGTTTAAAAACTGGTTCAGTGCATTGGTCATGGCTGTCTTGGCAAGCTGGGCTCCACAGACCGCGAAAGCTTACCAAGTTGACTGCGCCATTCTGCTTTGCCTGGCTGGTGGGTGGCCCGCGTCAGCAGAATGTGCCCATGCCCGCGCCGTGTTTATCCGTCGGATCACGCCCTGGCCGATTGAGCCGCCTTTGCAAATCTGGCGCTGCCCTATGGGTGTTTCTGAGCGCGCGCCGTTGCAAAGTATGGCCCCGAAAGTCTGGGAGGCCAGCAACCAGAATGGTCAGATACTCGGCCAAGTCATTCTGGCTCAGGTGGTTGAAGGCGGTGCCGACATCGACATCAGTGGTCTGGAATTCGATTTCGTGCGCTCGATCCGTGTCTGGGATGTTCGACACTACAGTTATCGCGAACGTGGTCGCGACGATGATTGTTCTGAGAGCTACAACATGCGCCTCGGGACCTATGGCACGCAGGGCGAATTCGGTTGGCAGCGCACGACACCAGCTGCTGCCCCGCAATGGGTTCTGCCGTCACGGCGCTGTTCGTCGTCAAATTGGCGACGAGGCGTCGGTGTCGAATGGGAAGATCACGAAGGCAACCACGGATATGAGTGGGTGGCCTACTAATGCCTAGAGCCCCTTTTTCCGTTCCCGTTTTGCCGTTTGGTGATTTGTGCTGTTGTTCGACAACGAGGGAAGGAAGAGCACCCAAGGAAAGGTTCGTCGTTTTGCCCCATTCGGAGAACCATGGTGCCTTGATTGCATGTTGGGCATTTCGCTCCTTCAATAATGGGTTCTTTTAGTCGAATGGATTTCACCGCTGAAGCACTGCCTCTACCAATCGAAAGTAGTCGCTTGGTATAATCACATTCTGGATGCGCGCTGCACGCTTCAAACGGCCCAAATCGTCCGGTCTTTTGGCTGAGTGTGCCAGCCCCGCATTTTGGGCAGACCTTCAACGTAGCCTTTTCACTTTTAATCTCGGTGTGCCCGTTTTTCGCGAGCTCGATGACAAATCTCGAAGGCTTGTCCTGCAATGTGTAGATGCGCGTTTGTCGGCGGGCGCGTGTCAGGGCAACATAGAAAAGGCGGCGCTCCTCAGCCAGTGGGAAGTCATCGGGCTCTGGCATCGCGAGCTGCAATGCAGGGTCGTCAACGATTTGGCTTGGAAAACCCATCAAGCCTTCGGTGACGTTGAGAAGCATCACATAGTCAGCCTCGAGGCCTTTTGCGGCATGGGCAGTAGAATAACTGAGCTCAAGTTGATCGCCATAGGCGCGCTTCCAGCTGTTGAAGCTGGCGGGCTTATCCTTGTGATAACGGCCCAAGAGCATGATGGTGATTTTGTTGCCGTCGGGAACGTCAAGCTGGCCATTTATGGCGGCACCATGCAGCTGCCTAAGATCTTTCTCGATGCGCTCAAGAGCGCCACTCATCGTCTCAGCTGCAAATGTATGAAGTCCGGCTCTTTCATACGTGTTGGTGGTTTCAACGGTCTTTCTTATTTGCATGGGATTTTTCTGGATGAAGTCGCTGGATGCTTCGCACAAAACCTGAGGGCATCGGAACGTTTTGCTTAGTGTGAGCTGTGTAGCGTTCGGGAATGTTCGGTCGAAACCGGTCATGACAGAAATATCGGCACCAGCGAAACGGTTGATCCCTTGCCAGTCATCGCCAACAACGCACAAGCTTGCCGAAGTCCCTGCGCTTTCTTTTAGGGCTTTGAGTAAACGCAACTTAGCCTGAGAAACATCCTGAAACTCGTCCGCAAGAACCATGTTGAAGGGGCTTTGATATGTCCCTTCTTTCAGGTGCTTGATTGCATCGAGCAACATGTCATCGAAATCGATGCAGTTTTCGACAGCAAGACGCCGCTGCCATTCCTCGGCGACCCTTTCGTAAAGTTTAACGAAGCGCGTTAGCCGGTCGCGGTGGCCACGCTCATGATCAGCAATCTTCTGGTACAAGTCCCTCGGGCTCAGTCCATTGCTTTTGACATGCTGCTGGAAGGCACGGATCGTCGAGGCTAGTTGCCTGGTTGGAATTGGCTCTTGGCCGTTGGATTTGCGGTTTTCGTCGAACTCCAGAACTTCGCCTTGTTTCTCCAGTTCGGATTTCAGCCGATCTAGGTCGTTACCGTTTCGCAAGCCATGCGAGGTGGTTTCGAATAGCTGGGTTCCTTTTTCGTCGTGTAACTCCCTTTTCCAGAGGACACCCGAAACATAATCGCCGGAAAAATGGGCCGGTGCCTTGCCATGCGCGTCAAGCGCAAAATGCTCGTGGTACAGGTGCAAGTGGGGGTAATAAAAGTCAGGATGGTATTGGGAGTGCGCTTCTGTGGCAGTGTCGTGTTCGTATGCTCGTTCGTACTCATATGGCACGCCGTGGTAGAAGAGAAAATCGCAGATCATGCGCTCTTCTTGGCTCTTAACCAGTTTCCCGTCTGCAGTTGGAATGCTGCCTTTACCTATGACGTCGGTTTGCGGTTGTTTGAGTTTGTCCCACTCATCAATGCCGCGACCGTAGACCGTTCTGAACAGATCCCAGTCAAGCCGGAAGCGGGGATCGCGTTGGCGAAGATCTTCTACAATTTCTGAGATGGCTTGAACGTCTTTGCCTGGTTCAACCCAGTCAGCCAACCTTGGCTTTCGTCCTGTGCTTTTTCCGATTACCTCCAGGCCGAAAGCATTGAATGTCTTTACATTAATGCGTTGAACATTGGGAAAATCACCAAGGCTTTCTTTGATACGAGCTTCCAGTTCGTCCTTTACAGATCGGTTGAACGCAAGAATCAAAATCTCCTCAGGTGGGACCAAGCCTTCCTTTAGGGCATACCCGACACGTGCAACGATAGTTGATGTTTTACCGGATCCTGCGGCGGCAACGATTTGAAGCGCGTTGTCCATGCAGATACAGCAATCCATTTGCTCATCGGTGAGCGGGTTCCGCTCGATTGACGAAAAAAAATCGCTCAACCGTTCTTTCTGTTTTTTCCCAAAAGCGGCGTTAGCCGCATCAAACTCCTTTGCAAGAGCCTTCTGAAAATGCGGATACTGCGAAGTGGGTTCAGCTTCTTCGCTCCCGTTCTTAAATGGTGGAAAGCGTCGGACAATGTTCTCGGCTTCACCTTTGGGGATCCATCTGTTCGGTTCAATGGATGTTGACCAAGCGCTGCGCCAATCTGAATACTCTGAACCGGGCCCAATTGCTGGGACTCTCTTTGGAACGACCCTCGTTGAAGGGGGGGATCGCTCCACTTCATGGTCGCCACCGCCCCAGCCATTGATTTTGTTGAACCAGCTACCCAACGCCACTGTGATAGCAAGAACATGCGGCATAGCCGCGATCAAACAAATTGGATTGAGGCAAAAGCCGAAGAATAGAAGTTGATTGAGGACCATCACAACTATGAAGGTCCAAGTATAGGTTGAGGCAACGTGTTTCGTGCGCTGCCAAAGTGTTTTGGGCATTTTTCTCTCGGCAGATTCTAGAGGTTAAACGTTCAATTCGCCAACCGTTGCCGCCTTTCTAATTGCTCTGATTAATCGCCTCCATCCGAGCGGTAATGTCGCTCGCGATGCTCTCGTACAGCGCCGCTTGGCGCTCTCTCGCTGAGCCCGGTTTAGGCGTTCTGCGTCGTATTCTTTTGGCAAGCCAGAAAAGAAGCCTTGCAGCAGGATCGGTGACGTTTTCCGGTACAGGGGCTGGATAGTTTTCTTCGAGGAGGGCGACGACCTCAGCATTCATGCTGCGATGGTTAGCCTCAGCCGCGAGGCGTATTCGATCGCGCAGGCCGTCTGGCAGACGCACGATGAATTTATCCTGATTTTGAGAGCTTTGTTCTGGCATAGTGGCACTGTGCCATAAAAAGCAATTGACGCAATAGTGGCTAAGTGCCACTAACAGGTTGTGGTTTCAACCTGGAGGCGTTTCATGAAAAGTCGTAAACCAATGCAGCTTCGGCTTCCGCAAGAGCTCAAAGAGTGGATCAAGGCGGAGTCAGATCGCAATGGAAACTCCCAAAATTCAGAAGTGATCCGCGCCATTCGCGCGGCGAAAGACAGGCGGTCCACACTCGGATCAGTTGGAAATATCAATATGGATCAGGTTGATAGTGCGCGTTGTTAACGATTAAGAGAGGTGTCGATCAGATGACCAAAGCAAGTGTGCAAACAAAGGCGAGACAGGCTGCCTCGGCCTTCATCCGCGAGGCGCGGGAGGCAGGTTGGCAGCGGGCAAAATTTGAGATCAAGCCTGATGGCAGTGTCATCGTCGATGCCAACATGGTCGCGCCAGAGGCGGCAGACGACTTTCTCAACAGTGACTTGAGAATGGGCGAATGACTCGCAAGAGCTTGCCCAAATACGTCTACAATGACCGGGGGTATCTCCGGTTCATCCGGCGTTCGCGCGGTATCTCGGTCATGATGCACGAGGAAGCGGGCACGCCGGAATTTTGGGATCATTACAATCGCCTGCTGAAAGGAAAACCAGCGCCTGCGCCGGTCAAACGCAATTTTGAGGCGTTGATCCTTAGCTACTACGAGAGCGACGCCTACAAGAAGCTGAAGCCCCGGACGAGATCCGACTATCGGCGGTACATCAGCCACATTCGTGAGATCTGGGCCGACAAAGACCCGGCCAGGATCGAAACCCATCACATTTATGAATTGCACCGGGCCAATGCGGATCATTGGCGGCAAGCCAACTATCTTGTCCAGGTCATGGTCGTCTTGATGAATCACGCCCGGTTGATCGGCTTCATCAAGAAAGAGCACGGCAATCCGGCGAAGGGCATTCCGCTTTTCAAGCAGCAGAGCGACGGCTGGGAGCCTTGGCCAGATGATGTTCGGGCCGAGTTCGAAGCGCTGGCTTCAAAGAGGGCGCGGCTGGTTTATGAGCTTTGCGTTGGAACAGGTCAGCGTATTGGTGATGTCGTGAAGATGAAATGGGAGCATTTCTCCGATGAAGGTTTCGATTTCACGCAGGGAAAAACCGACAAGCCGTTGTGGATCCCGCTCACCGACCGCTTGAAAACCCATCTCGACGGGCTCGCACGAACGGACGGCACCGTTGTGACCGACGCCAAGGGTCGGCCAGTGAGCTACCGTATCGTTGCCGAGGAAATGCGTGCCATCAAAAAGAAGATGAAGCACGAGAAGGCGAGCTACTACAAAACGCACGGGCTCAGGAAAAACGCGACAATCGAGCTATATCTGGCGGGGTGTGATGACGAGATGGTCAAAGCCGTCACCGGTCACTCTGGCGTTGAGATGCTGAAAAAGTACGGTGGGCCGATCCGGCAAAGAGAGCTGGCGAAGCGCGCTCAAGAGGCAAGAAATCAAATGGAACGAAGCAAGACCGAAACGTGAAAGTTTCAACGGTTGTTTCAAAAATGGCAGTAGAGGAGAGAAAGGATGACGCAAGTCATTGATTTTATTGGAGGCGAGTACCGGAATCGAACCGGTGTACACGGATTTGCAATCCGCTGCGTCACCACTCCGCCAACTCGCCTTTTCAAGTAAAATCAAATACTTGCTGTGGTGTAACTGGGTTTTTAACAGCTTTCCTCGGGGGCGTCCAGTGGATTGCGTGCGAATTTGCCGGCAAGACTGAAATTTGCCGAAGTCCATGCCCAAGAAGGTGATCACGATTCAGGTTGCGGCAACAGGGGCGTTGCTGGAAGGTTCAGGATATGGCACAAGCCCGACATCTTTGGGAATGAGACGAGATATCCAATGACTGACTTCGCAGCCCGGCGCCGCACAATGGTTGATACACAGATCCGCCCCTCTGACGTCACCAAGTTCCCGATCATTGAGGCTATGCTGAGTGTTCCGCGGGAAAGCTTCGTACCCGATTCTCAACGCGAGGCGGCCTATGTGGACGGCCTGATTGATCTGGGTGGCGGGCGCAGCATGCTGGAGCCGCGGACCCTGGCTAAAATGCTGGACGTGCTGAACATATCCAAGGATGAGATGGTCCTCGATATCGCTCCGGCAATGGGATATTCCACGGCTGTCACCGCACGGATGGCTGAGTTGGTTGTGGGTGTTGAATGCGACGAAACCTTTGCAGCCGAGGCGCAAAACCTCTTGGCCGAAGCTGACGTGCACAACGCCATCATCCACGTTGGCGCGCTGGAACAGGGTGTGGCGGAACACGGCCCCTATGATGCGATCATGGTGCAGGGCGGTGTCGAGCAGGTGCCCGATGCCCTGTTGGATCAACTCAAGGACCACGGTCGGATCGTGTGTCTGTTTGTCAACGGCAACCTGGGTACCGTGCGGATCGGTCGAAAAACCGGTGGTCGCGTCAGTTGGCGTGATGTGTTCAATGCCAATGCGCCGGTTCTGGAAGGTTTTTCGGCAGAGTGTGCATTTTCGCTATAGTCCGCCGATAGATTTTTCTATCGCCTTGATTAGTTGAAAAGAAGGCCGCAAACTGCCTGTAGGGCAGTGTAATTTCGTTTGAGAGGATTTTGGTATGCGTGGTTCGGCGACAGGTAAGCTGGTCAGGGCGTTTGCTGTGACCGCAGGACTTGCCATGAGCGTGATGCCAGGGCGTGCAGCGTGGGCAGACAACATAACGGATGCGTTCATCGGCGCGTATAACACCAGTGGTTTGCTTGAGCAGAACCGGGCGTTGCTGCGCGCGGCGGATGAAGATGTGGCCATTGCGCTTTCTGCGTTGCGGCCAATCATCAACTGGACCGTGCAGGTCAGCCAGGATTACACCCGTTCGCGGGTCAATAATGTCGTCACGACAAACGAGCCGTCGCGGTTCTTTTCGGGCCTGACGCTGAGCCAGCTTTTGTATGATGGCGGCGCGTCGGTGCTGGGCAAGCAGTCGGCGCAGGAAACGGTGCTATCGACCCGGCAAACCCTGATCGATATCGAACAACAGGTTCTTATCCGCGCAGCAAATGCCTATCTGGGCGTCCTGTTGCAGGAAGAGACCGTGGCGATCCGCCAGAACAACGTGGATGTGTCGGCAGAGGAACTTAGGGCGTCGAATGACCGCTTCGAAGTGGGCGAAGTAACCCGGACGGACGTCGCATTGTCCGAAGCGCAGCTGGCAAGCTCTCAGGCGGATCTGGCTGTGGCACGCGGTGAATTGAGCATTGCCCAGGCCGAATACGTGAACGCGGTCGGAAAGGCACCGGGGCGAACGGCTGGCCAGCCGAGCCTGCCCAATCTGCCGCGTTCCGAAGCTGAAGCTGTGAACCTGGCGCAACGCAACCACCCGGCCATTCTGTCGGCGCAGCATCAGGTCAGAGCGTTCGATCTGGTCGTGCAGCAACAGCGGGCCAACCTTGGTCCGAATGTCAGCCTGAATGCCGATGCTGGCGTGTCCGAGCGCTATGACAATAATGACTATGTGAACGACGCGACCGTGTCGCTGAACTTCACACAACCGATCTACGCAGGTGGCCGGTTGGCGGCAAATGTGCGCCGCGCAATGGCCAGCCGGGATGCCTCGCGTGCGAATCTTCTGAACGTTCAAAAGAACATCACGCAGGGTGTGACCGACCGGTATGCGGCGTTTCAGGCGGCCAGCGCTAGTCTGAGGGCGTCAACCGAGCGCGTTAACGCCTCGCAGGTGGCATTTGATGGCATCCGGGAAGAGGCGACTCTGGGCGCGCGAACAACTCTGGATGTATTGAATGCACAGCAGGATTTGCTGGATGCACAGCTGGCGGAAGTTGCTTCGCGCACCGAACGGTCGCGGGCTGCCTATCAGTTGTTGCAGGCGCAGGGCCTTCTGACAGCCGAGCGTCTTGGGCTGGCGGTGCAAATCTATGATCCGACTTTGTATTACAACCTGGTCAAGAATGCACCTGCACAGGTCAGCAAGCAAAGCAAGGATCTGGATCGTGTTCTCAAAGCGTTGCGCCGGGACTGATCGCCAATACTATTTGTTGTGAGGCACGGATTGTTTGGCTACACTTGATCCAAGGATAGAGCGGTAGAGAACAATGTCTGATAATGTCGTGAAAGCAGGGATCGAAGACGTTCTGTCTTCGGTCAAACGTCTGGTCAGTGAAGACAGTCGTGATAAATCCGTCTCGGATCAAACGACTAAGGCACGCAAGCCGGGGCGGCTGGTGCTTACCGATGCTTTGCGGATCAGCAAACCAGATCAGTTAGGAGTGATTCCCGCTAAAGCTGTATCCAAAGCCGAAGTTACAGATGCCGCCAAGCCGATGTTGCTGCGAACCTGTGACATCGTTCAGACGGGTCAACCCGCGAACGCCGACGAGGACAAGCCAGAAGCAGCCGAGACGAAACACGCCCCGTCGGATGATGCTGCAATCAGCCTGAGTGCAAAGATCGAAGCGTTGGAAGCGGCCATTGCACAAACAGAAGACCAGTGGGAACCGGACGGTGACAGTCAGGATGCATATTCGGGAACACCGTCACATGCGCTGCCATGGGATGTCGAAGAAGAATTTGCCGCTGCGATGTCGATTGATGCCGCTGGAGGCGATGAACCAGAGGCGGCTCAGCAGGACGAAGGTGCACCTTATCAGGCGGAATTCATCCGGTCGTCTCAGGCTGTTGTGTCTGATGCTGATGCCGAAGAACCTGATTCCGACGAAAACGTCAGGACGATCGACATGGACGAGGACGCTCTGCGCACCCTGATCGCAGAGGTTGTCCGCACCGAACTGCAAGGAACGATGGGCGAGCGAATTACAAGAAATGTGCGCAAGATGGTCAGACGAGAGATCGCCCGCGCTCTTGCGGCTCAGGATCTGGAGTAACGATCAGCTGCGGTGCGGGGGCTGCGCGAGGCTGAGCAGCAGATCAAGGTCCATGTGGCGCTCCAGATGATCGGCCAGATCGTCCAGCGCCTGCTCGACGCCATCTTCATAGGACAGGTCCGAGGTCACGCCTAACGCTGACAAATACCGCGCCCGGAATGCGTCGGACGAAAAGATACCGTGCAGATAGCTTCCCTTGATCCGCCCGTTTGCGCTGGCCGCGCCTTCAGGGCGGCCTTCGACCTCAAGCCATGCATTGGCGCAATCCGGTCCGTCTGTATGGCCCATGTGGATTTCGTATCCGGTGACCGGCTCGCGGTCCGGCAAGGCATGGGCCTTACGCAGGACAACTTGCTTTTGTCCTCCCATGACCGTGTCTACATCCAGCAACCCCAACCCTTCGACCTTACCCGGTCGACCGTCTACGCCATCGGGGTCGGAAATGGTCTTGCCCAGCATTTGAAAGCCACCACAGAGACCCAGAACATGCCCGCCGCGCCGAACATGACCGTACAGGTCGATGTCCCAGCCTTGTGCACGGAAATAGGCCAGATCTCCGATGGTGGATTTGCTGCCCGGTAGCAAAACCAGATCGGCATCGCCCGGCAATGCGCGTCCGGCCGGTATGATCTCGACACTCACACCGGGTTCGGCCGACAATGGATCAAGGTCGTCGAAATTCGCCATCCGTTCAAGCTGTGGCACAACAACCTTGCATGTGCCGCCTGTGTGAGAGCGGATGTCCATCATATCTTCGGCCGGAAGCTTCCAGGCGTCGTGAAACCATGGCACAACCCCCAGACAAGGCCACCCGGTAAGAGAGGCGATGTCATCGCGCCCTTCGTCAAAAAGGGACACATCCCCCTTGAACCGATTGACGGCGAAGCCCCGAATTCGCGCAAGATCACCCTCATCCAGAACCGCCTGAGTGCCAACGATCTGTGCGATCACACCGCCGCGGTGAATGTCGCCGACAAGTATAACAGGTATATTCGCAGCGCAGGCAAAGCCCATATTGGCGATGTCACCCTTGCGCAGGTTGGTTTCGGCCGGGCTGCCCGCACCTTCGATCAGAACCAGATCCGCATTGCTGCACAGTCGGTCAAAGCTTTCCAGTGCGGCGCTTAGCAGCCTGGATTTATCCTTTCGATAATCACCGGCTTTCATGGTGCCCGCGCGCTGCCCCTGAACGATGATCTGTGCGCCGGTATCTGTTTCAGGTTTCAGCAATACAGGGTTCATATCCGTATGCGTCGCCCGCCTTGCCGCCCGTGCCTGAAGGGCCTGTGCGCGACCGATTTCCCCCCCGTTTTCCGTAACAGCAGCATTGTTCGACATGTTCTGCGGCTTGAAGGGCGCAACCCGAAGACCCCGCCGTGCAAAAGCCCGCGCAAGCCCCGCCACCAGAACGGATTTTCCGACATTGCTGCCGGTGCCTTGAATCATGATGGCGCGAACCATGGATTGTCTCCTACCTGTCAAGGCGCAGATGACCTGATTTGGGCGGGCAGGGGAAGCCCCGAACTCACCTTGACGCCCGGGATCGGGATTGTGGCGGTATACGCATAGAAAAACGCGCTCTGATGGCAGAGCGCGTTTTTTCTGAGTTGAAACAGCCTTCGATCAGGCAGCTTCAGCCTGCTGAGCGGCGTTGCGACGCTCGCTTTCTTCACGCGACAGCGCGACCGAGGTCCGCACGCCACGGCCAACGAACTCCATCAGTCCGCTGACAACCCGTTCGTTCGGGTCGATTCCCGCGCAAGACAGCACTTCGCGTCCATCGCGCGAGCGCGCCCAACGGGCGATTTGTTCCGGACCATTGCCATATTTCTTGTCATCGGCAATGGCGTCATCGAGTGCGGCCAACACAACGGCCGCGAAAAGTTTGCGAGCACGATTGCCTTGTTCGTTGTTAAAGGCAGTGCCGTCAACGAAATCTCTCATCTCGTCTTCCTTGTTTTTCTTGCTCTTGCAATTTTCGGCGTGACGGTCCTTATGACCGATAAAGTGCGATTCGGATACAGCTAATATGCATAGTTGCGTTGCGTCACTTGCATATCTCGCTGCACCTGCAGCACTAGGTTTGGTTGTCTTGTCAGGTATGTTCCCGCCAGATATAGGAGGCGCAACTGACGCATCAACCGTTTGTGAAGGATTTATGTAATGCCCAAGATAAATGGGAACGAAATTCGCCCCGGCAATGTGCTTGAGCATAACGAAGGCCTTTGGGCCGCGGTCAAGGTTGACCATGTGAAGCCCGGCAAGGGCGGCGCTTTCGCGCAGGTCGAACTGCGCAACCTGCGCAATGGTTCAAAACTGAACGAACGGTTCCGCTCAGCTGACAAGGTTGAGCGTGTGCGCCTTGAGCAGAAGGATCAGCAGTTCCTGTATGAAACCGATGGCATGCTGGTCTTCATGGATGCCGAAACATACGAACAGATTGAATTGCCAGCGGATTTGCTGGGCGAGCGTCGTCCGTTCCTTCAAGATGGCATGACGATTGTTGTCGAATTCTACGAAAGTGAAGCGCTGAACGCGACGCTGCCGCAGAAAGTGACCTGCAAGATCGTCGAAACTGAGCCGGTCGTAAAAGGTCAGACCGCCGCGAACTCGTTCAAGCCTGCAATTCTGGACAATGGCGTGAAAGTCATGGTGCCGCCGTTCATCGGTCAGGATGAAATGATCATCGTGAACACCGAAACCATGGAATATTCCGAACGCGCGTGACGTTTCGTCGCTTTTAATATCAGACCGCGCAGACAGCCGCTGCGCGGTCTTTTTTATGCACTGTTGCGGTACCGGTAATGCGCGGGGTCCGGGCCGAATAGTTCCAACATAAGTTCGTATTTGATGCGGTTGGCACTGACTTGTCTGTAAAAGGCGATCAGGAACGCGGTCGGGCCCTGTATCCGGCCAAGCCCGCTGGTCGCGGCCACCACTGTGCCGACATCGGTCTTGCCGTGCAGCACCAGATAACCGCCCAACATCAGAATACCGACGGTTCCGGCGCCATTGATCACGCTCAACAGGAACTTGGCCGAAAGCTTCCAGAGAAACATGCGCCGTCGTGTGTCATAGATGTCGTCGAACAAGGCATTGATATCCTGCTCGACGGCCTGAATATCTTCGGTGGTCAGCCGGTCAGTGGCGCTGCGCAACAGGCGGACGCGTTCGGCAACGAACGTGTTCACTTTGCGTTGTGACACCAGAACGATAATGATCTGCGGTACAATCATGGAAAACGCGATAAGGCCAAGGCCTGGCTGCGTTGAGGATATGTATCCGATCACGCTGATCAGCGTTCCGACCTGAACCACCGGGTCCGAGAATGCGCCCCCGGCAAACTTGCCCAGCTCCTCAGCCTCGGCCGAGATGGCGGTCGTCATGGTGCCCTTGCGCAGGTTTTCACCCGTTTCCTTAAGGTCGGTCGCGCGCCAGAGCAAGCGTTGCCGGATCAGCCGGATCATGTCTTCGCCCAATATCCCTGCGCGAAAACCCAGAACCCATTTCAGGGCGAGGCTCAGCAGGATGACAATCATCATGCCGATGCCCAGCAGAACCAGCTTTTCGACGTGAAGATCATTGGACGTAAGGTGGTTGACGATATCGCGCTGAAATTCAAGCGGAACAGCGGCAAGCGCCGCAATGGCAATGGATAACAGGATGAGGATAATCTGCCGCCCGGCGCTGGCGCGCCAAATCGCGGAATAAAGCTGAAACATGCGGGTATCCGTGTTGCCCCTGTGCCGACACATTGGCAGGGCTGGGTAACGGGTTCAAACTTTATGAAACATACGGCGGATAAGGCCGTGCCGATTTGGCAACAAGTTACGCTTGGTCCGTCAGGCGAACCACGACGTCTTCGGCCAGCATGTCAGCACTCGCACGGTCAAAGCGCAGATACGCGATTCCTTGGCCGCCTGATTGCGTGAACAGGGTGCCGACGGGTTTGCCGTTTGCGGTAATCTCAGTCCCCGCCGGAACCGATCCTTCGACAAAGACCCGCCGCAAGCCTTTGCGCAACTCGGTCTTGTGCTTCATGCGCGCAGTCACTTCCTGACCGACATAGCAACCTTTTTTGAAATCCACACCATTCAGCGTCTCGAACCCGGATTCGAGGATATAGCTGTCTGGCGTCAGTTCAGCGCCCGCCTCGGGGATGCAGTGTCGAACACGCAGCGCGTCCCAGTCGGTTCCGTCATCGCCTTCTGGGGCTGTCGAGTAATCGCGCCAACCCATATCCGGATGACGGGGGTCGGGCAGGGCAGTGTCCGGTGCTGGCCCAGTGCCGCGTTGCAGATGTAGATCCGTGCCTTCGATCACCACATCCGCACGGAGTTTGTACATGTTCAGGCGCTTGATCAGGTCATCTGCAAGTGGCTCGGCCACGTCCAGCAGCACGCCACCGTCATCGCGTTTCAGAAAGAAATCTGCCAGATACTTGCCCTGTGGTGTAAGCAGTGCGGCATAGACCAGCCCATTGCCCAATCCCTGAACGTCATTGGTTACAAGGTCCTGCAAAAAGTTTTCGGTGTCCGAGCCGGTCAGGCGCAGGATGCGGCGGGTGGGCATGGCTTGGTCCTCGTCATTGCCTTTGGCCTCGTGATATAGGAAGTCTCGCAGCCAAGACCAGAGGTTATCGGACGTGCCCGCACCCGTCACTGTAGTGATTCCAACCTTGAATGCCGCCGGTTCCTTGCCTGCGTGCCTTGAGGCCCTGATGGAAGGGGTGCATTCCGGGCTGATCCGGGACCTGATCGTCAGCGATGCAGGCTCAACTGACCAGACGTTGAGAATAGCAGAAGATGTTGGCGCGCATGTCATTAGAGGTGAGCCATCGCGCGGCGGTCAATTGCGCCGGGGGTGCGCGCATGCTGATGGAGACTGGCTTCTGATCCTTCATGCAGACACCGTGTTGCAAGAGGGATGGGCCAAGAGCGTAAGCGCCCATCTGCCATCTAACGCACCAGCGGCGTTTCGGTTGGCTTTTCGCGCGCGTGGGCTTGCGCCAGCTTGGGTGGCCGGATGGGCCAATTTGCGCAGCAGTCTGTTCGGTTTACCGTACGGAGATCAGGGGTTGCTGGTTCCGCGTAATGTCTATCTGGCGGCTGGCGGGTATCCGGACCAACCCTTGATGGAAGATGTGGCGCTGGTGCGCGTTTTGCCACGGATCAAGATACTCGGGTCGCGTGCCTTTACGAGCGCGGAGCGCTATGAACGGGCAGGTTGGTTTCGGCGGGGCACGCGGAACTTGTGGACACTTCTGCGCTATTTTCTGGGGGTTGATCCACAGGTGTTGGCGCGGGGCTATCGGCATTGAGCTTCGTGCGTAACTCGACCAAAGATTTTCCCAATCGAAATGGGGCCGCAAAGCTAACAAGACAAAGCGCCACGATTTGTAGCACCAGAATATGGGCGTTGTCCTGCAGGTATTCCCATTCGTTCTTCAACTTGCCGACCTGCTCGATCAGGTCGTCATAGCTTTGTGCCAGGATCTGATAATCTCCGGCAATTGCGGGCACCTTACGGCGCATGTTGTCGATGGCTACCTGAGTTTTGTCGTCCAGGGACGTGAATACGAGGAACTGGTCGATATCGAAAGCATCGGCTTTGGCCGTCATATCCCGTAGCTCGTCCATATCATCCTTGGCCTGACTTCCGAACAGGAAGTGCAGGCCCTGCAGGGGGGCTACTTCGTTGGTAACGGCGATGAACAGGGGCAATTCCGAGTTGCTGGCAGTTGAGGCCGACAGAAATTCAACCTTGTCGCACAGCACTGCCGTATCAGGATCGTAAGCAGGGTCGCAGAAACGCAGACGAAACCGTGCGGCATCCCTGTCGAACGCCAATGTTGCCGCGTAGGCCACATCAATCTGACGATCCAGTCGCGAACTGTCCGACGTATAAAGCCCTGCCAGAACAGCCACCAATGCGCCGATACCACCCAGCACGACCCAGACCAGATCGGCTAGTTTCCATGCCCTGTGACCCGCTGGTTTGCGGAACAAAAAGGCGGTGCCGATCGATCCTGACAGAAAAAACAGGATAAGCAGGGGCAATTGGTTGTCTGTCACAAAACTCATGTGCCCGATCTTAGAACCTGATGCGCGTCCTGCAACCGGGATCACGTGCAGTTGTAACTTCTTGCCGGGCACAAAGGCGCAGGATGAGACCGGAAACGGCTTGCGGACACATCCTCAACGGTGGCGGTATATTGACCACTGGAATCCGGCTTGACAAAAATCCCGGTTTTGGCAGACACCACGCCCAAGTGAATAGGGCCCAAGACCCTTGTTGCGCGTATTCTGCGGGAAAGGTCGGGCATGACCCTGTTCGTCACTCTGATTATTCTGTCGGCGGCGTTGCTGCATGCCGTATGGAACGCCATCGTGAAAACGGCGACGGACCGCACCACGATGCTGGGTCTGGTCGCGTTGGGTCAGGTCTTGCCAGCGGCGGTAATGGTGATGGTCCTGCCCCTGCCGAACACGCAGAGCTTTGTCTATATCCTGCTCTCGACCGTCGTGCATTTCGGCTATTACTTCATGCTGAGCAAGGCCTACCAGCATGGCGACCTGAGTGTGGTTTACCCGATTGCACGCGGGATTGTTCCGGCACTGGTCTCGCTTTGGGCGATGGTGCTGGTGGGCGAAGTTCTGCCCTGGCAGGCCTGGGGCGGGATCGCCCTGATCGCGGTTGGCATTCAGCTGAGCAGCTGGGCCGCGCTGCGTTCGGGCGTCGGGCGCAGCGCGCTGGGATTTGCGCTGGGCACCGGGTTCTGCATTTCGATCTATTCGGTTGTTGACGGGGTCGGGGTGCGGCTGTCCGGCAATACGCTCAGCTATTGGGCGTGGGGGGCCTTTCTGCACCTGTTCATTGCAGGGTTTATCGGGGTCAGGAAACGCGCCACCCTGAAAGACCTGCCTGCCAGAATATGGATGACGGGCCTTTTGGGCGGGCTGGTTTCGATGACGGCGTATGGTCTGGTGCTTTACGCCAAGAACTTTGCGCCGCTGGGGGCGGTTTCGGCCCTGCGGGAAACCTCGGTCATCTTTGCGGCGCTTATCGGGTTCATTTTCCTGAAGGAAGGCAACTGGATGCGACGCCTGGGTGCCGCTGTCCTCATGGCCATTGGCGTCGCGCTGATCGGCACGGCGGTTTGATCCGGTCCCCGAGCCATAGCGAGACGCGTTATCCGGCTGTGCCTTCTGACTGAAGCGCCCGGAAATACCGGATCGTTGCGTCCAACCCTTCCTTCAGCTGCACCGTAGGCTCCCAGTTCAGCAGGGTCCGCGCCAGCGTGATATCGGGCTGACGTTGTTTCGGGTCGTCCTCAGGTAACTCTCTGAAACTTATATGGGTTTCCGCGCCAACAAGCGCCTGCACTTCGCTGGCCAGCTCGTTCATCGAGAATTCGTTGGGATTGCCCAGATTGACCGGGCCGGTGACCTCCTTGCCGGTATCCATCAGGCGGATGAAGCCTTCGATTAGATCATCCACGTAACAGAATGACCGGGTCTGCGTGCCGTCGCCAAAGATGGTGATCGCCTCGCCGGTCAGGGCCTGCATGATGAAATTCGACACAACGCTTCCGTCGGCGGGGTGCATTCGGGGCCCGTAAGTGTTGAAGATGCGGGCGACCTTGATCTCCAACCCCATCTGACGGTGGTAATCAAAGAACAACGTCTCAGCACACCGCTTGCCCTCGTCGTAACAGGAGCGCGGACCAACCGGGTTGACGTTGCCCCAATAGTCTTCGGTCTGTGGATGGATCGTCGGGTCGCCGTAAACCTCAGACGTTGAGGCTTGAAAAATCTTGCATTTCAGACGTTTCGCCAGTCCCAGCATGTTGATCGCGCCATGCACGCTGGTCTTGGTCGTCTGCACCAGATCGTGCTGATAATGCACAGGCGAGGCGGGACAGGCGAGGTTATAGATCTCGTCCACTTCCACGAACAGAGGGAAGGTTACATCGTGGCGCATGAACTCGAACCGCGGGTTGCTGTGCAGATGGTCGATATTGCGCTTGGTGCCGGTGAACAGGTTGTCGACGCACAAAACCTCATGCCCCTGATCCAGAAGCCGGTCGCACAGATGCGAGCCTAAAAACCCGGCCCCACCGGTTACGAGAACACGTTTTCGACTGTCATAAAGGCGGGCCATTGCAAATCCTTAATCATTAAATCCAAGCCATCTTGTCACGGGGAAGCCGGCTCTTGATCTGATTAGTAAACCGAAGGGATTTGAATTGCAGCAGATTTTGGTTTCTTGAGGGCGCGTGTGGTGTCGGTGCGTCTCGTATTCACCGAATGCTTGATGTTAGGCATCAAGCACGCCCCCGACCCGCCCCTGTGGGCGGGCGCGAGGATTGTGGCAAGGTAGGATGGGTGTTTACACTCATCTCGACGTGCAAAACTTGGTGCGGGTGAGCACCCACCTTGCAGCCGTCATGACTAGGCAGCCCAATGGCTTTCGTTAAGCTTAACTATTTCCTTGCCGACTTTTGCGTATTTAGAAAACAGTTTATTTGGGGAAACGGGATTATTCGGGATCGTCGAAGCGATTTTCTCTAGGCTCTGTTCACAACTTGCAATAATGGTTCGCTCCGCGTTTAGAGCGCAGACCTCGTTAATCTTCTTTATCAGAGAGCGAGAATTGGTGATTTGAGAAGGTCGTTCGGCCAGTAGCCTAAGCATCGGTGGCTTTTGACTGTCACCAACTAACAAAATATCCCTAGCTAACGGAAAACAGCAAACGACACGTCTTCCGGAAGTTGGAAGCGTAGCGCTCAGTTTGCCGCGCTTTCGGACCAAACCGAAGTATGTGACGGGATTGTCACTGGTGCACAGTTCTAGGTTCCCTTCTATTCGTACACTCCTGTACCAGAGCCCGCTCAATATTTTAGCGGCACTGTGCGCGAAGTGACCGCTTGCCTGTAGACCAATTTTTTGTTTTGCGTCGTCGTCCCCTGATCGGGCTGCGTTAAGAAGTTGAATGCCGACTTTCTCGACACCAAGCTTCTGTAATTCACCTTCTTCGTGGGGCGCGGAACGCAAAATAAGTTCGCTCAATAAGGTTCGGGTGACCGGTGATCTCATTGCCTGTATTAGCATGAATTGAATCGAATGATCCAACAGCCCGTTGTACTGAACACCAGCGCGAAGTGCCTTGATAGTTTGCGGATAACCGGACTCGAAACTGCTAAAAAATGCTTCTACTGTTGAGTGATCGACTTCCAGATTTTCGTTCAGCGCAGAATTGAAATCACGACGTACCGATACATTAGTCGTAGAGGTGCAAAATTTTTTTCGAGTTGCACTATCAAAAACCCAGACATGCTCTTCATTATTTGAAAACTGTTTTTGATAGGCCTCTGCGAGTATGTGATGTCGCCGAGGTTCACTCAAACATCTAACTCCTCAACAAACCGCGCGTTCTCCTGAATGTACTGGAACCGCAATTCGGGCTTCTTACCCATCAGGCGCTCGACAAGGTCTCCGGTCTCGCCGGGTTCATCCTCGTCGATGGTGACCCGGATCAATTTTCGGGATTTGGGGTCCATCGTGGTCTCTTTCAGGTCCTTGGCGTCCATCTCGCCCAGACCCTTAAAGCGGGACACGTCGATCTTGCCCTTGCCGCCCAGACCTTTTTTCAGCCATTCGTCGCGCTCGGCCTCGTCCAGACAGTAGACGCGTTTGGCACCCTGCGTCAGGCGGTACAAAGGCGGGCAGGCCAGGTACAGGTGGCCCGCGTCAATCATCGGGCGCATCTGGGTGAAGAAGAATGTCATCAGCAAGGACGCGATATGCGCCCCGTCCACATCCGCGTCGGTCATGATAATGATTTTGTCATAGCGCAGGTCGTCGACGTTGAACTTGGTGCCAAGGCCGACACCCAGCGCCTGCGTCAGATCGCTGATCTCGGCATTGGTGCCCAGTTTCGAGCTGGCCGCGCCCAGCACGTTCAGGATCTTGCCGCGCAGGGGCAACAGGGCTTGCGTTTTGCGGTCGCGGCCCATCTTGGCCGAGCCGCCCGCAGAATCGCCCTCGACGATGAATAACTCGGTGCCGTCGCGTGTTGAACTGGAACAGTCCACCAGCTTGCCGGGAAGACGAAGTTTCTTAGTGGCGGACTTGCGTTGTGTTTCCTTCTCGGCCCGACGGCGCAGGCGTTCCTCAGACCGCAGGATGAGGAAGTCGAGGATCGCGCCGGCGGATTTCGTACCAGCCGCCAGCCAATTGTCGAAATGGTCGCGGACCGCGTTTTCGACCAGCCGCTGCGCCTCGACCGTAGCCAGACGGTCTTTGGTCTGGCCCACGAATTCCGGCTCAGAGATAAAGCACGACACCAGCGCGCAGCCACCGGTCAGTAGGTCGTCGCGGGTGATCTGCGCGGCTTTCTTGTTGTTGATCAACTCGCCATAGGCCTTGATCCCCTTGAGGATCGCGGCCCAGAAACCGGCCACATGGGTGCCGCCTTCAGGGGTGGGAACGGTGTTACAATAGGACTGGATGAACCCGTCACGCGACGGTGTCCAGTTGATGGCCCATTCGACTTTGCCGGGGGTGCCGAATTTCTCGTTGAAATCGACGGTGCCCGCAAAGGGTTGCTCGGCATAGGTGGACGAGCCGTTCATTGTCTCTTTCAGGTAATCCGACAGGCCGCCGGGAAAGTGGAACGAGGCCTCAAGCGGGGTTTCGCCGTCATCGATGGCGGTTTTCCAGCGGATTTCGACGCCCGAGAACAGATAAGCCTTGGAGCGGATGGATTTGAACAGCCGCGCGGGCTTGAACTTGTGATGGCCAAAGATGTCCGGGTCGGCGTGGAAGGTCACCGTTGTACCGCGCCGGTTCGGGGCCGCGCCAACCTTTTCGACCGGGCCAAGCGGGATACCGCGCGAGAAACGTTGTTCATAGAGAGTTTTGTCCCGCGCCACCTGCACGACCATCGAATCAGACAGCGCGTTCACCACCGACGCACCGACCCCGTGCAAGCCGCCCGAGGTCTGATAGGCCTTGCCCGAGAACTTGCCACCCGCGTGCAGGGTGCACAGGATCACCTCCAACGCGGACTTGCCCGGAAATTTCGGATGCGGGTCGATCGGGATACCGCGCCCGTTGTCACGGACGGTCAGGGCGTAGTCGGAATGCAGCTCGACCTCGATCCGGTTGGCATAGCCTGCCACAGCCTCGTCCATCGAGTTGTCAAGGATCTCGGCCAACATATGGTGCAGCGCACGCTCATCCGTGCCGCCAATATACATGCCGGGGCGTTTGCGAACCGGTTCCAGCCCTTCGAGCACCTCGATCGAGGAGGCGTCATAGGTAGAGGTGGCGCTGGGCGTCAACAGATCTTCGGGCATGGGTGCTGCTCTTGTTTTTGGGTTTCCGTCATTATGGCAGGTGATGTGGTCCGGGGGAAGGGGGACGCGAAGTGTTGTGGATTTTCTGTCAAGCCGCTTGCAATCCGTGCAGATAACCCGTCCTTTGATCCCGGTAAAGCGGAGGTGAATAAATGAGCTGGATCAGAACCGTTCCGTTCGAAGAAGCGACTGGAAAGTTGAAGAAACTCTACGAGCGCGTGACCGGGCCGAACAATAACGTAGACAACATCATGATGGCACACAGCCTTCGCCCGCATTCAATGGAAGGCCATATGGCCATGTACAAGGCGGTGCTGCATCATTCGGGCAACAAGATACCGAAATGGTTTCTGGAAGTGCTGGGGGTTTGGGTCAGCTCGCTGAACAGGTGCGGGTATTGCGTCGAGCATCACTTTGCAGGTCTTCAGCGCTTGCTGGGTGATACGGTGCGTGGCAACGCGATCAGGGCAGCGATTGAGGCGCGCGATCCCTTGGCTGCACCGCTGGATGCGGCGCAAATGGCTGCGATGGATTATGCCCGCAAGCTGACCGAAGCGCCGGGCGATCTGGTCGAGGCGGACGTCACCGCCTTGCGCGACGCAGGTTGGGATGATGGAGAAATCCTCGAGATCAATCAGGTCTGCTCCTACTTTTCATATGCAAACCGGACGGTTCTGGGGCTTGGGTGCTCAACCGATGGTGATGAGTTGGGCTTTTCGCCGAACAACTCTGACAACCCTGACGACTGGGGGCACCGGTAAGGTGCTAAAGATGTCGTTGGCGCTGCGACAAAGGCTGCTTGGCTTGCCGTTGCGCGCGGGCGGGGCCTGATTACGTCAGGCCAGTCCATTCCAGAATGGCCTGCGCCACGGCCCTCGGGTTTTGATGATGCAACCAATGATCGGTCCCGGGGATCGTGACACGGGTGAGGTTGGTGGCAAACGCCTCGAGCCCCTCAGTGGATTCGGGTAAAAGGGCTTTGTCATCCGGCCCCCAAAGCAACAGGTGCGGACACCTGACACGCAACCGGTCGAGCGGCAGGTCGGGCAGGTCTGTCGCGGGGACACCGGGTCTGGCGACAACGAGCGGAGAAGCTCGGTACCAATTCAGCATCGCCTGTAGCCGGCCGGGACGGGCCCATTCAGTGCGGTAGTCGGCCATGCGAGCTTCGGTCAACCAGTCCAGCCCCATACCATGGCGAAAGAACTGTTCCAGCATCGCAAAGTTGTTTTCGGACAGTTTTTGCGTGGCATCAGGTGCCCGTAGCAGATTGATATATTGCGAGGCTGTGGATTGTGCGCCACCTGAGGCCATGGCGCGTTGAAACGGCACCGGATGTACGCCGTTTGCAATGATTAACCGATCAACGAGTTCCGGGCGGAACATGGCGACGCCGTAACCTACCGATGCGCCCCAGTCGTGACCCAGCAGCGCAACAGGCGCACCGCAGGATTCTATCAGTGCGGCCATGTCTGAGACCAGTTGCGACAGGGTATAGTTCTGCACCCCCTCGGGACACCAGCTTTGGCCATAACCGCGCTGGTCCGGAGCAATACAATAAAAGCGTTCTGCCAGATGAGGCGCAAGATCGGCCCAGGCGCCGCTGTATTCGGGGAAACCATGCAGCATCACTAACGGTGGCGCGGCTTTGTCGCCCCATGTCCTGACGTGGAAAGAATGGCCGTTCAGCTTGAAAAAAGACGTTTGCATTGGAACAAGTGATCCGCGCTGGAAACTATGGGTTTTTGAGGCATCTATTTGATACCAATCAAAGCGCATTTCCGAGCTTTCTGCTAGCCACCGTTCGGGACAGTAGAAAAGGACAGGATGTATGGACGCCATTGCCACGACCAACGCAGAACCCACGCAGATCAAGACCACGCTCGCCAAAGACACCGACCCCTCAGCGCCCAGCCCCGAGAAAATCCGGCAGGCATTTGAAAGTGGGAAATACCCCTATGGCCGCAAAATGGCCCGGTCGGTGTATGAGACGCAAAAAGCCAATCTGCAGGCCGAGCTTTTGAAGGTTCAGCTGTGGGCGCAGGAAACGGGGCAGCGGTTTGTGTTGTTGTTCGAAGGGCGCGATGCCGCAGGCAAAGGGGGTACGATCAAGCGGTTCATGGAGCACCTGAACCCGCGTCAGGCACGTGTCGTTGCATTGAACAAACCCACCTGGGAAGAGAAAGGCCAGTGGTACTACCAGCGCTACATTCAGGAGATGCCGACCGTAGGCGAAATGGTGTTCTATGACCGGTCCTGGTACAACCGTGCGGGTGTGGAACGGGTCATGGGGTTCTGCACGCCCAACGAATATCTTGAGTTCATGCGGCAAACGCCCGAGTTGGAACGGATGCTGGTGCGCTCGGGCATTCAGCTATACAAATACTGGTTCTCGGTTACACAGCAAGAGCAGCAGCGCCGTTTCAAAAGCCGCGAAACCGACCCCCTGAAGCAATGGAAACTGTCACCGATCGACAAGGCGAGCCTCAGCAAGTGGGATGACTATACCGAAGCGAAAGAGGCCATGTTCTTTTACACGGATACGGCTGATGCACCCTGGACGATTATCAAGTCGAATGACAAGAAACGCGCGCGCCTGAACTGTATGCGTCACTTCCTGTCCTCGCTGGATTACCCTGGCAAGGATCACGATATCGTGTGCGAGCCTGATCCGCTGATCGTAGGGCAGGCGCATCACGTTATTCACCGATCCGAGCATATTCTGGGCACCGCGTTGCATCCCGACGCCCGCTGAGCATCAAAATGCCCGGCCACAGGGAAAGGTCGGGCACCAAAGTCTCAATCTGAAATATTGCCGATCCGCTCTTGTCCCGCGCCAAAGCCGCGCATATGGCTGGAGCGATGACAAAGGTGATGACATACCCGGCCCATTTTCGGGCTATTGCCGTTCTTGGCCTGCCACTGGTTGGCGGTCATCTGGCGCAATACGCGATCGGTTTGACCGACACCATCATGCTGGGTTGGTACGGGGTCGAGGCGCTGGCGGCCGTTACCTTGGCCAACAGTTATTATTTCGTGTTGTTTTTGTTTGGAGCGGGATTTGGCTGGGCCGTCATGCCCATGGTGGCCACAGCAGCGGCGGAAGGGGACGAAACCAGCATTCGCCGCTCGACCCGGATGGGTCTGTGGTTGTCGTTGCTGTATGCCGTAGTTGTCATGCCCTTGCTGTGGTGGTCCTATCCGATCCTGATCGCCATGAAGCAGGAACCGCAAGTCGCTGCAACCGCAGCCGAATATCTGAGAGTCGCCGGTTGGGGATTGTTTCCGGCCCTCATTGTGATGGTGTTGAAAAGCTATCTGGCTGCATTGGAGCGAACGCAGATCGTTTTGTGGATCACAATTGCGGCGGCGGCTGTGAACGGGCTGACCAATTATGCGTTGATTTTCGGCAACTGGGGCGCCCCCGAACTGGGCGTGACAGGGGCGGCAATCGCCTCGATCACGACACAAGTTGTTTCGCTGATCGCGGTCGTTATCTACGTGGTCCGGACGTTGCCGGAGCACAGCCTCTTCCAACGGTTCTGGCGACCGGATTGGGAAATGTTTGCCAGCGTATGGAAGCTGGGTGTGCCCATCGGCTTGACCACATTGGCCGAAGTTTCACTGTTCGCGACTTCTGCGGTGATGATGGGTTGGCTGGGTCAGGTCCCGCTGGCTGCGCATGGGATCGCCTTGAACCTGGCTTCGGCCACCTTCATGGTTCACCTGGGCTTATCAAATGCAGCGACCATCCGGGCTGGCAATGCGCTGGGTCGTCGGGACAGGGCGCATTTGGAAAAGGGCGCAATCTCCGTGACTGGTATGTCGCTGATCATGTCGGTGGCAACCATCATCCTGTTCCTGACTTGTGCCGAGCCTTTGATTTCCCTGTTCATGGAAGCAGATGATCCGCAGCGGGGACAAATCCTGACCATAGGTACCGGTTTGCTTGCCATGGCGGCTTTGTTCCAGCTGGTCGACGGCGCGCAGGTGATTGCGCTGGGCCTGCTGCGCGGGTTGCAGGATGCCAAGATCCCAATGGTCATGGCGGCGCTCAGCTATTGGGTCGTGGGAATTCCGGCGTCGTATTATTTCGGCTTTGTTCGTCATATGGACGGCATCGGCGTCTGGCTGGGGCTGGTGCTTGGTCTCGCCTTCGCGGCCGTGCTTCTCATGACCCGGTTCTGGATGTATTCGGTACAGCAGATACAGATATCGGCCGAGCCCGCTTAGTCTTTGTCCAGACGATCTGCCTTTTTCCGGACCAATACCGTACGCAGGTCGTGCATGGCCATCAATAACCTGTCGGTCACATCCTCCAGCTGCGTGTCGCTGGCCTTGGACTGAGCCCATTGCGTGGTCAGATTCAGATAGTCGACCGCGCGATGAATGTCGTCGATGTCGCGCTGGGCCAGCAGGGCCCGGCGCTCTTCCATCCATTGGGCAATCTCGGCCTGATCCCGGTCTGACAGCGTCCGCTGCCCGTGCGGCTTGACCTCACCATTGCGGATATTGATGACGGCAATCTGATCCATTTCGATCCGGCGCTGACGGTTTTCAGTATCGATCCGAAACACCGCAGCACCGTTTTCACGTATGCGAAAGTAATACTCAGGCAGTTCGGCGGACATGGTCACCTCAGAGAAGCACAAAAACGCTGGATGCGGCTGCAAGCTTCGGTCAGTGCCGCGTCGGACGTAGCATAGCTGACGCGGAAATTCGGCGACAGGCCAAAGGCGGCACCAAACACAACGGCCACGTCGGCTTCTTCCAGCAGGGCGGTTGCAAAGGCTTCATCGTCTAAAAGGACCGTCCCTGCCGGCGTCGTTTTCCCGATCAATCCGGCGATAGACGGATAGACATAGAAGGCCCCTTCAGGCGTTGGGCAGGTGACGCCGTCGATCTCGTTCAGCATCCGAACCACCAGATCGCGTCGGCGCCTGAATGTCTCGTTATTCGGGGCCAGAAAATCCTGGGTTCCGTTCAGGGCCTCAACAGCAGCCCATTGGCTGACCGAACAGGGGTTCGACGTTGATTGCGACTGGATCTTGCGCATGGCCGCGATGATCTCGACCGGGCCGGCGGCATAACCGATGCGCCAACCTGTCATGGCATAGGCTTTTGAAACCCCGTTGCAGGTGAGGGTCCGGTCAAATAGACCGGGTTCAACTTCGGCCGGGGTGCAGAACTCGAACCCGTCATAGGCCAGATGTTCGTACATGTCGTCCGACATGATCCAGACATGCGGATGACGCATCAGTACATCGGTCAGCGCCTTCAGTTCATCCCGACTATACCCTGCACCCGTCGGGTTCGAGGGCGAGTTAAAGATGAACCACTTTGTTTTGGGCGTGATGGCGGCTTCCAGTTGTTCTGCGGTCAGTTTGAAGCTGTTTTCCAGCGTCGTTTCGACCACAACAGGGGTGCCCCCCGCCAAAAGCACCATATCGGGGTAGCTGACCCAGTACGGCGCAGGGATGATTACCTCGTCACCGTCATTCATCGTCGCCATCAGGGCATTGTACAGCGTTTGCTTGCCACCGGTCCCGACCGAGATCTGGGCCGGCGAATAGTCCAGCCCATGATCGCGTTTCATCTTGGCACATGCCGCTTGTTTCAGTTCGGGGATGCCGTCCGGCGCGGTGTATTTGGTTTTGCCTGCTGCGATGGCCGCAACAGCGGCGTCTTTGATGTTCTGGGGCGTGTCAAAATCCGGCTCACCAGCGCTCAGGCCGATGACATCACGTCCGGCGGCCTTCAGCTCGGCGGCCTTGGCTGTCATAGCGATAGTGGGTGAAGGTTTGACGCGTGACAGTGTCGCAGACAGAAAACTCATGCTCGGCCTCGGTTTGTATGTTCAGCCCGACTGTCATAGGGTGCGTCAGAGTGACGATCAAGCCGTATAGATAAAGTGAATTGGAGACCCGAATGAATGATGAAAACGACTGGTACGGTCCGGATTCTGCGACATTCGGAGACCGTCTGGCCGGTGCACGCGAAGCCGCGGGAATGACACAGGCGCAACTGGCACGGCGTCTTGGGGTCAAGAAGGCGACAATTTCAGATTGGGAAAACGATCTGTCCGAACCCCGGGCCAACAGGCTGTCGATGATGGCGGGCATGGTCAATGTCTCGATCATGTGGTTGTTGACCGGCGAGGGCGACGGCATGGATGCTCCTGTGGGTGAGGGCGAAGGTGGAACGGAACTGTCCTCGGCCGTGGCCGAACTGCGCGCCATCCGCGCTGAGATGCGCGCATGTTCCGAACGCGCGGCACGTCTGGAAAAGAAAATGCGTCAGATGCTGGAGCAGAAGAATTGAGCGAACCCCGGGATGTGCGCATCAAGCGCATGCAAATGCGGTCGATGCGACGCGGCATCAAAGAGATGGACATTATCCTGTCAGCCTATGCTGGGCGCAATCTGGCCGACATGGATGCCGACGGTCTGGATATCTATGATGCGCTGTTGCACGAAAACGATCAGGACCTTTATCAATGGGTTACGGGGCAGGTGCAGCCTCCGGCGCGATTTGCCAGCCTGGTTGCAGACATAGCGCAAACCTTTCAGAAATAAGGCAAAGTTCCGCTTAACCGATTTTTCGGATTTTCGGTTCATCGTGTGTCAAACAGCGCGACGGAATCGGAGGGTCGGATGAGTATGGAAATGCAGGTCTCCACACCAGAGACTAAGGGCTTCATAACCAGCTATCTTGAGGCACTGGTCCTGGTGGAGCGTCTGCACCGGTTGTTGCTGGATGTCATCAAGGACGAGTTTGAGCGCGTCGGCGTATTGGAAATCAATGCGGTTCAGGCGTTATTGCTGTTCAATATCGGTGATCACGAAGTTACGGCAGGCGAACTGAAAAGCCGTGGATACTATCAGGGCAGCAATGTCAGCTATAACCTCAAGAAACTGGTTGAGATGGGCTATATGCACCACCAAAGATGCGAGATTGATCGCCGTTCAGTTCGCGTACGCCTGACGCCGCAGGGCAGAGAAATCCGCAATATCGTGTCCAAGCTGTTTGCACGTCACGCCGAAGGCCTGCAAGGCAGGGGGGTGCTTGGGCTTGACGGTATTGAGGATATCACCAGTTCGCTGCGTCGCGTTGAACGGTACTGGACGGATCAGATACGGTATATCTATTGATCAGTGGCGGGCGTCAGACAGAACAAGGCTGTCCAGCTCACGAAGAAGTTTGCGGGTCATGGCCTCTTCATATGCCTCAAAGCCCAGCGCCACTTCTACGAATGCGTTTGGCCCCAAAATGACCCAGGCTGAATAATAGGCTGATAGTTCACCGACCTGAACATATCTCCGATCACCTTCTTTCGGATCGTCGGCACCGATCACCAGCCCGTTAATTGTGATCCCGTCATGTCGTAAACTGGCTTTCACATCACGTGGATGCGGTCCGAGGTTATGTTTGCCATCACCGGACAAATCCAGCGTACGGCGCCAGCACCCCCTTTGCTGATCAAGCAGGGAAGAGCCAAATAACATGGCCGACCCTAACGCCGTTCCCTGCGGCGCTGCGCTGCGCGAGGTGCGGATCAAACGATCACTGATTGCGATCAGGTCGGCGGGGGACCGTACTTCTGTCCACTCCAGCAGCATCCGTTCATGTCCCCGCTCGCTCCATTCGAAGATCGCCAGACGCAAGGCGGTTGCGCCGTCCGACAACATAAGTTGGCCAACTTCGGGGCGGCTCAGGGCCGCCGCCAGCCCGTCCAGTTGCAGCCTGTATTCCCGGCTGTCGACCGAACCCGACACATCCAGCCCCAGCGCAAGGGCCTGACGGCATTCGCCAAAGGCAGGTCCTGATATCAGGCAAGCCAGTAAGACGATCACGCGACGTATCATGGGCCTTCAATCCGCAATGCACCGATCTGCAAGCCGCTCAGTTCCCGTTTCAGTTTCTTTCGCATGGCGCGCTCGAAATCTTCAAACCCGGTGGCAATTTCCAAAAAGGCGCCGGGCCCGTGCAGGACGTTATTTTCGAAGAAAGGGATCAGGAACAGCTCTCCCTCGAAATCGGCTGCGTTGATCACAAGCCCATTCACGACAGTGTTTTGAAAGGGAAAGTGCCGATAGGCGATCTGCGGCCCATAGCCATCGTTGTTCGTGCCGTCGCCGGACAGGTCAATGGTTTGAAACAAGCATTGCGGCGCTTGCTCCATAAGGGTTGCACCGTATGCCAACGCATAGCCCATAGCTGTTGCTGATCCGCTGTCAGATCGGACGGATTGGCTGACCTGGCTGGATGCGAACAGCAGATCACCAACATCATCGATCATTGTCCAGTTCAGGACGACATTTTGGGTTGAGCGGCCACTCCACTCATATACCGCCAGGGCAACCGGCATCGGTGAAGAAAAGAAGGCCTCTTGCACTTCGGGCGCAATCAATGCGGCGGCTAACCCCTGCCGTTGTAACACATCTTCGGCCTCATCGACTGAAACGGAAATATCCATCGCCAAGGCCAGCGCCAAGCGGCATTGCTCGGCCTTGACAGGGCTGGCCTGAACGACCAGCCCAATTGCTATCAGCCAACGGATCACCAGTGACCACTGCTCTCCATGCTGGTCCAGGGTTCGGCTGGTTCCAGTGCTTCGCCATTCTGCAAAAGCTCAACCGAGATATTGTCGGGCGATCGAACAAAAGCCATGCGACCATCCCTTGGCGGGCGATTGATCGTAACAGCGTTGTTCTGAAGATGTTGGCAAACCTCGTAGATATTGTCGACACCGTAGGCCAGATGGCCGAAGTGACGGCTGTCGGCGGGCAACTCGTCATCACCGTCCCAATTGTACGTCAGCTCGATCGGGGCGTCTTCCTGTCCCGGAGGAGCCATGAAGATCAGAGAAAATCGCCCGGCTTCACTGTCATACCGACGTGTTTCTTTCAGACCCAGAAGCTCGTAAAATGCCATGGATTTTTCCAGATCCTTCACGCGGACCATAGTGTGAAGATATTTCAACGCCATTTCGGCCATCCTTTTTCGACTCACATTGCCAAGAGCTTAGCGCTCCTCCTCGACGTGTCGATAGAGCCCTCAGCAGCAATTTGTTTATTGCGTCCGCTGCGGCATATATCGCGGTTCCTGTGCCGGGATCGGCGATATATAGTGGCAGGCGACTCATTGCCAGAAAGGAAGATTCGATGCCGCTGTCCCCTGATCAACAGGCCGAGATCGACGCGCAACGCGCGCAATCGCATCCCACGCGTCGAGTTGTCTCGGCGGGAATGGAAGACCACCTATACACAGCGCATCAGGTTTTGGATCATGGCTTTGTCCGCGTGATCGACTATATGGGTGACGATGCCGCCATCTGTCAGGCTGCGCGCGTTTCATACGGCACAGGCACCAAATCCGTTCAGAATGACGAGGGGCTGATCAGGTATCTGATGCGGCACTGGCATTCGACGCCATTCGAAATGTGCGAAGTCAAATTGCATGTGAAATTGCCGGTGTTTGTGGCGCGGCAGTGGATCCGGCACCGGACCGCCAATGTGAATGAATACTCGGCACGGTATTCAATTCTGGATCGCGAGTTCTATATCCCTGCCCCTGAACATGTGGCAGCACAGTCCGAAGTGAACAATCAGGGCCGTGGGGCAACGTTGGAAGGTGAAGAGGCCGCGCGCGTATTGGAAACCCTCAAGGCGGACAGCACGCGGTGCTATGACAACTACGAGTCCATGATCAGCCAGGACGGGCAACAGGGGCTTGCCCGTGAACTGGCCCGCATGAACCTACCCGCAAACGTTTATACGCAGTGGTATTGGAAGGTGGACCTGCATAATCTGTTCCACTTCCTGCGCCTGCGTGCCGACCCACATGCTCAGTATGAAATCCGCGTTTATGCCGAGGCGATGTGCAAGATCGTCGCTGACTGGGTGCCGTTTGCGTATAAGGCGTTCGAGGATTATCGGCTGGGTGCGGTAAACCTGTCTGCCCAGATGGTCGAAAGCCTGCAACGAATGCTGGCAGGAGAGGCGGTCACGCAGGAAAACTCGGGGATGACGGCGCGCGAATGGCGTGAGTTCGAGGCGATCATTCGCAGATAGAACCGACAAGCTGCATAGCTTTTGTCTATACGTGTCGTCATGGAATTGTTACATTGGTTCCATGGCCCGCTTTTTGAACCTTGCTCTGTTATGTCTGGTTTTTGGTTTTGCCCTACCTGTGCGAACCAAATCCCCATAGCTGAGGTTCTGTGCGAACTGACGCCCCGGCTGCACCAGAAACTGGAAAGTCAGTTCGGCGCGTGGCATCGGGTGTTCGCGGGCCGGAACAGGTTATGGAAGTCTGGGCAAGTCAGCGCGGGGACTGGACAATGGTTGTCACCTACCCAACAGGCACAACCTGCATCGTGGCTATGGGCGAAAACTAGAACACTCACGCCGACGCCAAGCCCGCGCGAGGGTAATGGAACGAAACCGGTGGGGGATGGATAACGGCCGGAAATTGGCCGTCATCCTTAATGATCTACCGCGTGTTTAGCGGGAAGTCGTTACAGTGGTTTCAAATCAGCTGCCATTTGGCGGCCGTCGCGTCCGTCCTGCAACTCGTACGAAACTTTTTGGTTGTCTGCGAGTCCGGTGAGGCCGGACCGTTCTACGGCCGAGATATGTACAAACACATCTTTGCCCCCTTCGTCAGGGGCAATAAATCCATAGCCTTTGGTGGTATTGAACCATTTCACGGTGCCGGTTGGCATGTCCCGTGTCTCCTTCTACTTACGCATTGTCCCACAAATTGGTGGGGGCTGTGGTCAGCGTCACCACACAAAAAAACTGCGTAGCGCATGCTGAACAGTCCAATTCGTGCGTTTCGCCTTTTTCAACATTGCACGGTGAAGTAAAAAATCAAGAATAACCGCAAGAAACGGGCAAGATTGCCTAAAAAGGAAGCAAGGGCAGGAGCGTCAAAGACATGCAGCTTTATGGATTGAAAAACTGTGACACTTGTCGCAAAGCATTGAAATCACTGCCAGACGCCAAGTTTTTCGACGTACGCAGCGACGGTGTGCCGGATTCGTTGCTGTCATGGGCCTTTGCTGAGTTCGGCAATGACTTGCTTAATACCAGATCAACGACATGGCGCGGATTGGACGAAACCCAGCGTGCCAAGGCCCCTTTGGAGCTTTTGAGAGAGCATCCGGCCCTGATGAAACGCCCACTGATCGAAGCGGATGGCAGGCTGTTGTTGGGCTGGACGGCTGAAACCCGTGCTCAGCTTGGCATTTCTTGAACGAGTGCCTATCTGCCTGAAAGCAACAATGAGGATTTTCAATGCGTAATGCCGCAATGTTATTGGGTGTAATCGCCGGGTTGATCGGCATGATCGTCGGGTTCTTCGGCTATGCGAAGGTGGTCGTGGTTGACCATGTCGGTGAAATTGAAGGCATGCTAAGCCAGGTCGACAATCCTGATCTGGTGCAAGCCATTTCGATTATCGCGCCCCTCTTGGCAATCGCGGGCGGGGCCATGGCGCCAGCGCGCGCGTTGATTGCCGGGGTCTTGTTGCTGGTGTCAGCGGCCGCGATGTACTACGCGTTCGGCTTTGGTGTTTTCACCATGTTCCCGATCACATTTGCTGCTGTCGCCGGATTACTTGGGATGGCCGCAGGAAAACCGGACCAGCCCAAGGCGCATTTCTAAGTTACTTAAGGCGCAGGATCCGGTCGAGTGAGATCGGACCTGCGCCGTTGACGACGATCACCAGCATCAGGAAGGTCCACATCGTGCGCTGATCCATCAGGGACGGGGCCGCGTCGAACAGGCTGCCCAGTTTCACGCCATGTCCGGTGACGTCGACAAGGGTCTGCACCCAGATAAAACCGATCATGCCCAAAGCCGCCAGACGCGAGAACAGTCCAACCAGAAGTAGCGTCGGAAGCACAAATTCGGCAACCGTTCCCATGAAGATGACGATGCGTTGGAAGAACGTCATTTGGGACACGTCATACAGAACAGCTTCTGCCGCTTTGGGGAAAATCTGACCAAAGGCACCTGCCGAAGGCGAAAAGATCGACCCGTCGATCTTCAGCATGGCTGAGTTCCAGTAATAGACCAGAAGAACCGCAACAAAGACCAGCCGTGCCAGCGTAGGGGTCAACCAGCCAGACGCAAAGTCCAGTTTTCCCATGGTGTTATTGTAGGTTGAGATCAGAGCAGTCATGTCTTGGGCCTTTCGATAGTCACAGAGGTTATTGAACCACCCTTCAGAAGCAGCGCCAGAGTGGTTCCAAGATCAAATTCAGGCAGTTCAGCAGTCGTTTTTTCAAATGCCCCGCCGATTGTGTCGCCGTTCTGCATATAGGCGATCCAGTCTGCACCACCCGCTGGAAGCGGATTGGGTGTCGGGTCGAACTCAGCGCGCGTGATCAACACATCCTCGGCCCGTGCATCTGGTTTCGGGGCATCGGCTTCCACGTTGAAGCGCCAGATAGCGTGAATGGGCCAGTCCGAGCGGATCACCTGCATGGCCGGTGCAAACTGCAACCGGGCCTGCATGACCTGCTCGGGCTCGACCGCTAAAACGTCTGCCGGTGCAGGTTCGCTGTCGGCGGCGTGGTAGGACTTGCGCAAGGCAATCTCTAACCGGGCCACGTCGGGCAGATATCCGAGATGGGCAAGTTGGGGCATTCCGGCCAGAAAATCAGGAAACGCCTCGCCATAAAACATCATCAGAGGAGAGGAGGGCGGGTGTTGACGCAGGAAAATCCCGGCCAGCCCATCCATGTTCTGCGCCCCTAGCAATTTGGCAATCACGGGAAACGCCTGATGCATCGCTTCGGTCAGCGACACCGCAACATTGTTGCGGTACACGCTGAACCGGCGACCGGCGGGGCGCGCGCCACCGTCCAGCAATCCGCCGGGAACGGGCGCTGACGCATCCATCATGGCCGCGCGGAATTCAGATTGCGAAACGCTCATACCGGTATCCGGTCCAGTGCGGATTGCGCGCGAACGGCCTCATTTCGGAGAACGGGCCAATCCGGCACATCAGTGTCCCATTCGATCAGAATGGGTTTTGGCCCCGAACGCTCCAGCACATAATCCAGCAGGGTCCACACCGGATCGACCACTTCACGTCCGTGACTGTCGATCAGCAGCGGATGACCGTGGTCGTCTTCATCCTCATCATGGCCGCCAAGGTGGATTTCCGACACTTTTTCAAGCGGATAGGCGTCAATATAACCTTGCGGCGAGAAATCCAGATTGGTGGCCGAGACAAAGACATTGTTTACGTCCAGCAACAAGCCGCAACCGGTGCGCCTGGCAATCTCCCTCAGGAAATCAGGTTCGGACCGGGTGCTTTCCTCGAAGGCCAGATAGCTGGACGGGTTTTCCAGCAGCATCTGGCGCCCGACCGTGTGCTGGACCTGGTCGATATGTTCACAAACCCGCGCAAGAGTTTCGTCGGTATATGGAAGGGGCAGCAGGTCGTTGTAAAAATGGCTGTCATGGGTGGACCAGGCCAAATGTTCGGAAAAGCTTGCAGGGTTCAGCCAGCCTACCAGGTGTTTTAGCCGGGCCAGATGATCAAGGTCCAGCGCGCCTTCACCGCCAATGGAAAGGCCAACGCCATGGACCGAGATTGGGAACTTTTCGGAGAGGTGGCGCAGCTGCGCCAAGGGCCGCCCGCCGTCGCCCATATAGTTCTCGGCATGGATTTCCAGCCATGCAACAGGCTGTGCGTGTTCAAGTATCTGAGCAAAATGTTGCGGTTTGTAACCTACGCCCGGCGCTGCAGGCAGGCGGTTTGACCGGTGGGTGTCATCCAACATGAGCCAGTTCCTCGATCACGAAAGGGAAAGGGCGGGCGATGGTGCCCGCCCCTTGAAATCGTCAGGCCAATCTTATGCCGGCAGGTCGCGTTCCAGCGCTTCCAATGAACCTTTGCGCGGCGTGCCGTTTGCTTCCGCAGGAAGTTCGATGTCGGCGCAAGTGCCTGCGTCAACCAGGGTCCAGGCGTTGCCCTGATAATCAACGGTCGAGGTGCCTGCGCAGGTGGTGCCGGGGCCTGCGGCACAGTCGTTCTGGCCGGCCAGCGATACACCGTAGCACTTTTCTTTTGCCTGTGCGCTTGCTGTGGTTGCGGCACCCGATACGGCGGCTGCGACTGCGGTTGCGATAACCAGGGATTTAGCTGTTTTCGACATCTCGGTAATCCTCTTGATGACTGGGTATGTCTGCTTGTGACAATGACAAAGGTAGTGGCTTGGTGGGTAGAGTTGAATTCACGAGCCCGTGTCTCACAAGCGCGTCATGGGGCGGCCTGCCCCCTTGTAGCGTAATACATTGTTTTTGATGAAGAAAGGGTGAAATGTTACAATCCGACCCCATAAGAGGGGTCGGATTTTTTTGGATATGGTGCTGTTTGTTACAGCAGATCTGGCGGGGTGGCGGCGCGTGCCAGCTCTTTTGTTACAACATCAAGCGGTTGTACCTGAGTCTGTTTTTCACCCAGTCGCCGCACGCTTACGGTGCGCTCGTCAACTTCGCGGTGACCGACGGCCAGAATTACAGGTACTTTGCCGACCGAATGCTCACGGACCTTGTAGTTGATCTTTTCATTGCGGATGTCAGCCTCGGCCCGCACACCTGCCGCGCGCAGGGTTTCGACCACTTTGGCGACATAGTCGTCCGCGTCGGACGTGATGGACGCGACGACGACCTGACGCGGGGCCAGCCAGAACGGCAATTTGCCTGCGTGTTCCTCGATCAGGATACCGATAAAGCGTTCGAAGGATCCCAGCGTGGCGCGATGCAACATGACGGGGCGGTGTTTGGCCCCGTCGGCGCCGATATAGGTGGCGTCCAGCCGTTCGGGCAGAACGAAATCGACCTGGAAGGTGCCGCATTGCCAGTCACGCCCGATGGCGTCCGTCAGAACGAATTCCAGTTTCGGACCATAGAATGCACCTTCGCCCGGGTTCAGTTCCGGTTCGATCCCGGCGGCACGGGTGGCGGACAAAAGTGCCGCTTCTGCCTTGTCCCATACCTCGTCCGACCCGGCGCGGGTTTCGGGACGGTCAGAGAATTTCACCGAAAAATCCTCGAACCCCAGATCCTTGTAGATCACGCTGAGGAAACGGATGAATTCGGCGGTCTCCGCCTCGATCTGTTCTTCGGTTGAAAAGATATGGGCGTCGTCCTGCGTGAACCCGCGCACCCGCATGATGCCATGCAATGCACCAGAGGGTTCGTACCGGTTGCACGATCCGAACTCGGCCATGCGCAGCGGCAGGTCGCGATAGGATTTCAGGCCTTGCTTGAAAATCTCGACATGGCAGGGGCAGTTCATCGGTTTGAGCGCGTTGACGGCCTTTTCGCGGGCATGTTCCTCGTCGACTTCGACGATGAACATGTTTTCCTGATATTTGTCCCAGTGGCCTGATCGTTCCCACAGTTTGCGGTCAACAACCTGCGGCGTGTTTACCTCGACATACCCACCCTTGCGCTGCTGACGTCGCATGTAGTCCTGCAACTGGGTGTAGATGGTCCAGCCATTGGGGTGCCAGAAAATCTGACCGGGGGCTTCTTCCTGCATGTGAAACAGGTCCATCTCTCGGCCTAGTTTGCGGTGGTCGCGCTTTGCGGCCTCTTCCAGCATATGAAGGTGGTCTTTCAGTTTTTCCTTGCCGGTGAAGGCCACGCCGTAGATGCGTTGCAGCATCGCGCGGTTGCTGTCGCCGCGCCAATAGGCACCGGCGATGGACATCAGCTTGAACGCATCACCGGGAACCTGACCGGTATGTTGCAGATGCGGACCGCGGCACAAATCCTGCCAGTGGCCGTGCCAGTACATGCGCAACGGCTCATCCCCGGGAATGGCTTCGATCAGCTCAACCTTGTAGGGCTCGTTATTGGCCTTGTAGAACTTGATGGCCCGCTCGCGGTCCCAAACCTCGGTGGTGACAGGGTCGCGCTTGTTGATGATCTCTTTCATCTTTTTCTCGATGAGACCAAGATCTTCGGGCGTGAACGGTTCTTCCCGGTCGAAGTCATAATACCAGCCGTTTTCGATAACGGGGCCGATGGTGACCTTGGTCGCAGGCCAGATTTCCTGCACGGCGCGGGCCATGATGTGGGCCAGATCGTGGCGGATCAGTTCGTTGGCCTGCGCGTCATCCTTCATGGTGTGGATGGCAATCTGTGCATCGGCTTCGATGGGCCATTGCAGGTCCCAGTGTTGGCCGTCAACGGTGGCTGAGATGGCCTTTTTGGCCAGCGAACTTGAAATATCGGCAGCCACCTGCGCAGGCGTAACCCCTGCGTCATAGGAACGTGCATTGCCATCTGGGAAAGTGAGAGAGACGGATTTTGAATCCAGGGCCATGTCGGCTCTCCTCGTCGGTTTGGCGCCCACTGAACGCCCGGTTGCGGGTTATTTGCGTCTGGCTGATGTGGCAGGTGCAGCAATTCCTGTCAAGGGTCGCAGGGTACGGTCACTGACGCCACGACACCCCGAATTCGGGAATTGCGACCAACGGGCTGCCGTGCATGATGTTCCCGAAAGCGTAAGAGGGTTTCATGGCGGCGACGGATTTTCTGGAAACAGCACAAGGGCGAAAACTGGCCTATCACAAAACCGAAGGCTCAGGGCCGACCCTGGTTTTTCTGGGTGGGCTTATGTCGGATATGGAAGGCACCAAGGCAGTCCATCTGGAAGCTTGGGCGCAGGCGCGGGGGCGGGCCTTTTTGCGGTTTGATTATTCCGGTCATGGCGAAAGCTCTGGCGCGTTCAAGGATGGCTGCATTGGGGATTGGCATGAGGATACTGTCGCTGCGGTCGATGCCTTGACCAAGGGGCCGCTGATCGCTGTCGGCTCGTCCATGGGGGGGTGGCAGGCGCTTTTGCTGGCCAAGGCCCTGCCGGACCGGATTGCAGGTATGGTCACGATCGCCGCCGCGCCGGATTTCACGGAAGATGGCTATTGGGCATCCTTCACCGATGACCAGAAAGCCGCCCTGGAAACTGTCGGGCATGTCGAGTTGCCGTCCGATTACATGGAACCTTACTTCGTCACCAAACGGATGATCGAAGATGGGCGGCAGCGCCTTGTACTGCGCGACACGTTGAACCTGCCGTTCAAGGTTCGTTTCCTACAGGGAACAGCGGATACGGCCGTTTCGACTGAAACGGCCGTTCGGTTGCTGGACCACGCAACAGGGCCGGACATGCAGCTTCTTTTGGTCAAGGATGCCGATCACAGGTTCTCGGATGATGCATGTCTTGGCTTGATCGAGGCGGCGGTTCTGGATGTGTTGGGAGACGCGTGATGCGGCGTTTGGGATGGCTTCTGGGGCGCTTGTTCCTTGCGTTGATTGTCATCGGCGGCCTTATCTACTGGTTTGGCCCGCGCGAAGAGGTGAACCTGAGCCCAAGCTTTGATCCGCGCAAGTTTGGTGAGGGCGTACAGGTTTATTTCGAAAGCACCGAAGCCGCGTTTGACGATATCGTTCCGGGTGTCGAAAAACGAGTGATCTGGCAGGATGGCTTTAACGAACGGCGCACCCCGTATTCCGTTCTTTACATCCATGGCTTTTCAGCAAGTTCCGAGGAAATCCGGCCAGTGCCGGACCTTGTGGCAGACGCGCTGGGGGCCAATCTGGTTTACACACGCCTGCAAGGTCATGGGCGAAGCGGATCAGCCATGGCGGAAGGCACTGCCTCGGGCTGGATGCAGGACACCGCCGAGGGATTGGCGGCCGCGCGTGCTGTTGGGGACAAGGTGATCGTGATCTCAACGTCGACCGGTGCGACGCTTGCAGCCGCCGCCGCTTTGGATGCCAGCCTCAGCGAAGATGTTGTCGGCATGGTCTTTGTCTCTCCGAATTTCGGGGTCAACACGGCCGCGGCATGGATTCCCACTTTGCCATGGGCGAGGGATTGGTTACCGGTCCTGATGGGGGACGAACGCGATGTATCGGGGCCGGACCCGGAAAAGAACAAATATTGGTCTACGGTCTATCCGTGGGAATCGGTCGTGCCGATGTCCGTTCTGGTCGAGAAAGTATTTGCGCTGGATTTCTCGAACGCCCTTGTGCCCGTGCTGTTCTGGTTCTCGGACAACGATCAGGTGGTGCGCCCTGGCCGCACACACGAGGTCGCCGAAGCGTGGGGTGCGCCAGCATCCGTCAAACTGGTGACAATGGGTCCCGAGGATGATCCGTCATCTCATGTTATTGCCGGTCGCCTGATGTCGCCAGGGCAGACCGACGCGGCTGTGGCCGGTATCCTGGATTGGTTAAAAGGGCTGGGGGTGGAATGATGGCGGCCTCGGGTCGCGGTAAGATGCGTAAGCCGGGCAGTATGTGGAGCCTTGAGACCTTAGGGCGCGTTCGTCTGTCCCGGTATTTCTTCATGCGCGATTTCCTCTATTCCGAGATCGGGAACTTTCACCAAAAACAGAACATTCCAGACAATCCGGATCTGGCTATCGAGACAGGACGTGCGTTCTGTGAAACTCTGCTGGACCCGCTGGAAGAGACCTTTGGCAGGATCGCCGTGCGCTCGGGCTATCGCTCGCCGTCGCTGAACAGGTTTGGCAATGAAAACAGACTGAACTGTGCCCGGAATGATCACCCGTTGGAGTGCCACATCTGGGATCGTGGAGCCGGGGACGAGCGGATTGCCGGGGCGTCTGTTGTTGTCCCCTGGTTCGCGGATCAGTATGCGCAGGGCCGGGATTGGCGCGATCTGGCATGGTGGATGCATGATCACCTGGATTATTCCGAGATCTGGTTCTTTCCGAAACTCTGCGCTTTCAATCTGGTGTGGCGCCCTAAACCGCAGCGCCGGATTGACAGCTATATTGCGCCACGCGGATGCCTGCTGAAACCCGGCGCTGAGCCCGAGGAAAGTGCCGCTTCACGACGGTCCCGCTATGCGGACTTTCCAGCTTTTCGGGCAATCGCCTATCCGTGACGTTCCGCTTGTTTGAATGTGATAAACTCTCAACCTGACTGCAAACCCAAGGGCTCGGGAAACCGAGCGTATGGAGGCCCCGCGTGATCGAGCCGCTGGTACTGCTACCTGGACTGATGTGCGATGCCCGACTGTATCGCCCTCAGATCGAGGTGTTTTCGCAGACGCGACCCGTAACCGTTGCGCCGCTCTCAGCAGGTGAGCGTATCGAAGAGATCGCCTCGGGTCTGCTGGACCAGCTTCCACACCGGTTTGCACTGGCTGGATTAAGCATGGGTGGTGTGGTGGCTTTAGAGCTGATCTGCCGAGCACCGGAACGTGTGTCGCGCCTGTGCCTGATGGCAACTGATGCGCAGGCGGACACGCCTCAAATGGCGGCCAGTCGCGAAGACCTGATCATTGGCGCGCAAGGTGGCCGGTTGGAGGAGGTCATGCGGAAACTTGTAGGGTCCGACGCGCAGGCACCGGGCCCGCAGCGTATTCCTATCCTGAACGGCTTGCTGGCAATGGCACGGGATTTGGGTGCTGAAACTTTCGTGCGTCAGATGCGTGCGCTGCAACGCCGCCCGGATCAACAGGTCGCATTGCGTCGCATCAAGGTGCCCACGTTGTTGCTTTGTGGAGCGCATGACACTCTGACATCGGTCAAACGGCATTCTTTCATGGCAGAACTCATTCCCGGAGCGGAACTGCTGGTTATTGAAAAGGCCGGTCACTTGCCGACCCTGGAGACGCCCGACATCGTCAATGAGGCGCTGCAAACCTGGGTGGACGCCCAGCAACGGTTTGATTACTGGTAAAGCGTCGCGCGTTCGGTCATTGAAATGACAGTTGGCGTCACCGCGGGTTTTCCGGTTTTCCGGTCGAAAAATGGTGTGTTCTTCCATCGCCCGGACAGGCGCGATCCGGCGGCCCTGCGCAACAGGCCAAAAATGGCGGGGCCGGGATTTTCGTGCTTTTGCTTTCCGTTTGGTTGGGGAACAAACCCGCGTGTCGTGACGGGTCCTAGCGCCGAAGCACCACCCGCAACCCGGCCGACGATAACGCCAGCAAACGGGAGTTTCGCGGTTTTGGGCGTTGCCGCCAAAGGTGCGCTACAGCAACTGGCGTACCAACGCAGCATGCCCTTGGGGCTGAGTTGCATCGCCGCAAGATACTGACTTCCTGTGCTGATTTCGATCTCATCCGGTGCGATCTGAAAAATCCCGACAGGTCCGGGTGCGGGGTCCGGTTGCTTGAAATACAGTTGAGCGGCTCGGCAATCATTGCAGAAACACTCAACATGTGTGCCTTGCCTAACACCGCGGGTTGAAATACGTCCCTGCAAGTTGCCGCATAGACAGGAAAAGGCGAGGCCATTTTGCGCTGACCCGCTCATGTCGGTTAGGCTACCTTGTTGGAGTTGGCCGCGCGACGGTTTGGTTTTCGCGCGTTTTCGTTCATGAAATCAATCACAAGAGGGCGAATGTTGTCGCGCCAGCTGCGGCCTGCGAAGATACCATAGTGACCAGCACCGGGTTCGACGTGGCTTGCCTTTTTGCTGTCCGGCAGGCCGGTGCACAAATCCAGCGCGGCAATACACTGGCCGGGTGCGGAGATGTCATCATTTGCACCTTCGACAGTCTTCACCGCAACATCAGTAATCTTACTGATGTCCACCTTGTGACCCGCGACCACGAACTCGTTTCTCGCAATCTCTCGATTCTTAAAGACCCGCTCGACCGTCGAAAGATAGAACTCGGCCGTCATGTCCATCACGGCCAGGTATTCGTCGTAGAAGCGGTTATGGGCATCCTGATCCGAGGCTTCGTCCCGCATGACGCGCTGGATCTGGTCGGAAAACGCTTTGGAGTGACGATCTGCATTCATGGACATGAACGAGGCCAATTGCAGCAGACCCGGATAGACCATACGTCCAACGCCTTTGTACTTGAAGCCAACGCGCTGGATCATTGTTTCTTCCAACTGGCCCATGGTGACGCGACGGCCAAAGTCTGTCACATCGGTCGGCGTTGCGTCCGGATCGACGGGGCCACCAATCAGCGTCAGAGTGCTTGGCTGCGCTTTGGGTTCGATTTCGGCCAGGTATGCCGTTGCGGCCAATGTCAGAGGCGCAGGTTGGCAAACGGCAACAACATGGGTGTCCGGTCCAAGCTCTTTCATAAAATCGACAAGGTAGAGCGTGTAGTTTTCGACATCGAATTTACCTGCGGACACAGGGATATCGCGCGCATTATGCCAATCTGTGATGTAGACTTCGCAATTGACCAGAAGGCTTTTGACCGTCGAGCGCAGCAACGTTGCATAGTGCCCGGACATCGGGGCAACCAACAGCACTTTGCGGGGTTGTTCTTTCCGGCCATTGACGCGGAAATGTACCAGATCACCAAAAGGGCGTTCCAGAACAGTCGTGATTTCAACCAGATGATCCTTGCCATCTTCGCAGGTGAACGTGCGAATACCCCAATCGGGCTTTGCAACCATCCGCTGGAACGTACGCTCGGTAACCTCGCCCCAGGCGGCCATCCAGTTGAATGCGGGGTTCGGCACCATCGAAAACATCGGATAGGACGCCATCGCGCTAGCGGTTGCACCAAGCCATTGGTTGGTGTTTCGCGCAGTTTCCATCAGGTCGTAGGTCATCATATAGCGCATAAACGGGGCCTCCTGAGTGTCAGCCTGATAGTTCGGACCATTCGTCGCTTTGCCCCCCAGCACCCACGACGTTATTCTGCATAGCAGCGAGGTTAGGGGGGAATTGTTAAAATGACAACTAGTGAAGACCACATGCCAGACGTATCCGAAGAACACATTGAACGCCTTAAAGAAAATATGGATAAGGTCGAGAAGTTATCGAAGCGCCTGATTGAGGTCATGGCTGTAAAACGGCCCCACACTCCCGCGCTGGACGGCCCGAATCAAGAGCTTTTCGCACGAGCAGCAAGTGCCTACTGGGCGGAGGCTTGGCAAAATCCCGCCAAATTACTGGAACAGCAGATAGAATTCTGGGGTAAGTCAGTGCTGAACTTTGCCGAGGCGCAGAAAGCGCTGACTGCGTCTGACGCGGAAGGCGAAGCACCCAAGCCAGAAGACAAGCGATTTTCGAACCCCCTTTGGGAGACCAATCCCTATTTCAGACTGATCCGCCAGCAATACCAGACCAATGCGCAAGCGATCGCGCAGGCTGTTGCGTCCGTGGACGATCTGGATGCCAAGGACAAAAGGCGGCTGCAATATTTCTCGCAGCAAATCGTCGATATGATGGCGCCGACAAACTTCCTGGCGACCAATCCGGATGCATTACAAAAAGCGGTCGAAACCGAGGGCCAGTCACTGATCAAGGGGTTGGAAAACCTTGTGTCAGATCTTGAGGCCAACAATGGCGAGCTGGTCGTCAAACTGGCAGATGAGAGTGCCTTTGAGGTCGGCGGTAACCTGGCGACGACGCCGGGGGAGGTGGTTTATCGTAACCGGATGATGGAACTGATCCAGTACAAGCCGGCGACCGAAACTGTATATGAGACACCGATTGTCCTGTTCCCGCCCTGGATCAACAAGTTCTATATTCTGGACCTGAAAGCCCAGAACAGCATGATCAAATGGATCACCGAACAGGGATATACCCTGTTTGTAGTGAGCTGGGTCAATCCGGACGAAAGTTATGCCGAAACCGGCATGGAAGACTACATTCAGGACGGTTTCCTGACCGCGATCGAGGCGGCCAAGAAGATTTGCAAGGTCAAACAGGTCAACGCGGTGGGGTATTGCATTGCAGGTACCACCCTGAGCCTGACGCTGTCTCTGCTGAAACAGCGAGGAGACAAGTCGGTCAAATCGGCGACCCTGTTCACCGCATTGACGGATTTTTCCGATCAGGGAGAGTTCACGCCTTTCCTTCAAAACGATTTTATCGACGGAATCGAAGAAGAAGTGAAAAAGGAAGGTGTTCTGCGGTCGTGGATCATGGCGCGCACAATGTCATTCCTGAGATCACGTGACCTTATCTATGGCCCGGCCATTCGAAGTTACATGATGGGGGAAGTGCCCCCGGCCTTTGATTTGCTGTACTGGAACGGTGACGGAGCCAACCTGCCTGCGAAAATGGCGGTGGAGTACTTGCGTGGGCTATGCCAGCGCAATGAATTCGCGACCGATGGCTTTGAGGTACTGGGGCATAAGCTGAAGCTCGGTGACGTTGATGTGCCCCTGATGGCCATCACATGCGAAACCGATCATATCGCGGCGTGGAAAGACTGCTATCGCGGTGTGCAAAAGATGGGCTCGAGATCAAAAACTTTCGTGGTTTCCGAGTCGGGTCATATTGCGGGCATCGTGAACCCGCCCAGCAAGAAAAAGTATGGGCATTACACCAACCCGGATTTGAAAACAGACGCCGCCACCTGGTTAAAGGAAGCCGATTTTCATGAAGGGTCATGGTGGCCCATGTGGGATGCCTGGCTTAAGAAACGGTCGGGCAAGCAGGTACCGGCCCGTGAACCTGGCGATTCGAAGCACCCGAGCCTGGCTGCTGCACCCGGAACGTATGTAGTGGCAAAACCAAACGCCTGATTTCATTCTGAAACTTAAATTTTTCTGCGGCGCAGCAAGAAAAAACTTGCAATGCTGCGTTGCAGCAATCATATTGTCCTCAAGCTGATGAAACCCGGGGTGGGCCCGGACTGGCTAAAAGGATTATGACAATGGCTAAGACCCAAGACTTTACCGCGATCATGAAAGACATGATGGGCGCATTCCCCGTGGACACAACCGCGATGGAAGGCGCATTCAAATCGACCGCTTCGCTGAATGAAAAGCTGTCGGGCGTTGCTCTGGAAGCAGCTGAGAAATCGGCAGAGATCTCGAGCAAATGGACCAAAGACACGCTGGCCAAACTGACCGAGATGTCGAAAGCCAAGGCAGAGCCTGCCGACTACGCAAAAGCAGCAACCGATTTCGCAAGCGCGTCTGCTGAAGTTGCAGCCGAGAACATGGCCGCTTTCGCAGAAATCGCGAAAAAAGTTCAGACCGAAACCGTCGAACTGCTGATGGCTGCTGGTAAAGAAGCTGCGGAAGAAGCGTCCGCCGCTGTTAAAAAAGCAACCAACGACGTGACCACAGCCGCTAAAAAAGCTGCTGCTGCGAAGTAAGAAAAGTCAGCGAAACGCACCCGACCCTCCCTATAGGTGCAATCGCGTTGGGCAGGTCCATTGACCTGCCCTTTCTTTTTGTGCTGCACTCGCATAACCTGTGCTGCAACGCATCATCCTTGGGGAGGGTACCCGGTGTCGGACCAAGAAAAACCGCTGCTGATCAAGCGCTATGCCAGCCGTCGGCTGTATAACACCGAGACCAGCGATTACGTGACGCTCGAAGATATCGCGGGATTCATCCGTGACGGGCGCGAAGTACAGATCATCGACCTGAAATCCGGCGACGACCTGACACGGCAGTATCTGCTGCAAATCATTGCTGAACATGAAAGCCGCGGCGAGAATGTGTTGCCGGTCAATGTTCTGAATGATCTGGTGCGCAGCTACATGCTGCCGGGCGGGGGCATGATGCCGCAATTCCTGCAAAGCTCGTTCGATATGCTGCGCGAAAGCCAAAGCAAGATGATGGAAAACATGAACGCCATGAACCCGATGTCCCAGATGCCGGGTTTTGAAGCGTTGCAAGCACAGCAGCAGGCATTTCTGAAGGCTATGACGGGTGGGTTGTCTGGCAGATGGTCCTCGCCAGAGAAGGAAAGTGAAAAGTCAGAGCCGAAAGAGGATCTTGACGATATCAAGAAACAGTTGGCTGAACTTCAACAGAAGCTTTCGAAACTGAATTAGGGTGAGCCGGAGGAAAAGGCCCACCATTTAAGTGGGCCAGTTCTAGTCTCAGGTACCGTAGACCGGCATTGGGCCGGTCACTTCGCCAACGGCGGCCAGCAAAATATCTGCAATCACGTCCAGCTCTGCGCGCGTCAGGCGTACGGGCAGTCGGACGTCACACGCTTTCATCAGCATGTCACGTGTTTGCGGAAGCTCGAACGTTTCCGGCAGGAATTGCCAGTTCCAGAAGGCGCGCGCATTGTCCTGGCTCAGGCCAAAGACCTGAACTTTGACACCGCGTGCCTCGGATGCGGCGGCAAATGCGCGAATCTCGTGTTCCTGCAACCCAACCAGATTGAACTGAATCGAATCCGGCGCGCGCTGCTCGGGGGGCAAGGGTGCGGGCACGTTGATATGGGGTGAGGTATTCAAGCGTCCGGCAACATAGTCGTGGTTCGCCAGACCGTCGCGAACACGACGGGCCAGTTCCGGGATCTGCGGGCGGATCACAGCGGCGCTCAGGTTGTTCAAACGCAGGTTATAAAGCGGCAACTTGTTCTGCCAGCGAGCGAAGGCCTCTTCCAGCTCGGGCGAGTTGTCGCCGTGCGGTCCTTTGTGTTTCTTCCAGTTATGTTCGTACGCGCCCGACATGATGACGGCACGGGCCACCAGATCAGCATCGTTTGAGATCAGAATACCGCCTTCGCCCGCATTGATCATCTTGTAGGACTGAAACGAGAAACAGCCGACCTTGCCGATGGTGCCGATATTTTTGCCATGCCAGGTCGTGCCCAGCGAATGCGCAGCGTCTTCGATAACCGGGATGTCACGCGCGTCGCACAGCGCCATGATCGCGTCCATATCAGATGTGTGGCCGCGCATGTGGCTGATTATCACCGCATGAACGCTGTCGAGCTTGGCCTCGAAATCGGGCATGTCGATGCGATAATTCTCACCCACTTCGCACAGAACCGGGATGCAGTCCGCGTGAATGACTGACGAGGGAACCGCGGCAAATGTGAAGCCGGGGATCAGGACGCGCGCATCGCGCGGCAAACCCAGTGCCTTGAGTGACAGAAACAGCGCAGCAGAACAGGATGAAACAGCGAGAGCGTATTTTGTGCCCAGCAGTTCGGCAAACTCGGCCTCTAGCAAAGACACCGGGGCATCTTGCGGGGCGGTATAACGAAACAAGTCGCCCGACTGCATCAGGGCGTCGATGGCTTCTTTTGCTGCTTCTGGGATGGGTTCGGCGTCATGAACGTTTGGTGGAAGCGTCATATTTGGATTTCCCGAATTCTATCTTTGGTAAAGATAAAGCTATTCAGGTGGCAATCCAAGCCCTCAATCGCCGCGCCAGCGGAAATTCACCAATTTGTCACAAGTAACGTGGATCAGATCCCAAGCCGGTCCCGCAAGGCGAACCATGTCATTGCCAGCACCAGCAGCGGGTTGCGCAGGGCGGATCCGCCGGGGAAGGGCAGAGTTGGCACGCGGGCCATTGTATCGAACCCTTCTGCCTGTCCCTGAATGGCCAGCGCCATCAGTTGCCCGGCATGGGTCGCGGTGCCTACACCATGACCGGAATAGCCGGAAGCAGACAGAATGTTGGGTGCGATACGCACCAGATAAGGCATCCGCCGCATGGTAATGGCCAGCGTCCCACCCCATGCATAGTCGATTTTGGCGTCGCGCAGATGTGGGAAAATCTCGGTCATCGGCTTGCGGACCTTCGCAGCGACATCCGCAGGAAAACGATAGCCATAGCTTTCGCCGCCACCGAACAAAAGCCGGCCATCGGCGCTGAGGCGGAAATAGTTCACCACGAACTTGGTATCCGCGACCGCGACATCCTGAGTCAGGACCCGCGCGGCCTCGCTGCCAAGGGGTTCAGTCGCTGCGATGAAGTTGTTGATGGGCATGACACGGGCCGCGACGGTCCGGTTGAGATTGCCAAGATAGCCATTGCAGGCCAGCACAACATGGTCGGCCCTAACGTTCCCTCTGGCGGTCCGGATCAGGGCAGGCCGGGTTTCGTCAATATCGATGACTTCGGTGCCCTCAAAAATGCGAACACCCGCTTTGGCCGCCGCCTGTGCCAACCCCAGCGCAAAATTCAATGGGTGCAAATGAGCAGCCCCCATGTCCAGATACCCGCCCTTGTAAGCGGGCGAGGGGCAAAGTTTGTGGCCTTCGTCTTCATCCAGCAGCTTGATCTGGTCATACTGATAACGGTCGGACAGATGGCCTGCATGGGTGTGCAGCTCTTTTCGTTCCGAAGCTGACAGACCCAGAACCGCGACGCCGGGTTGCAAGTCGCACGCGATCTGATGCTTGGAGATCAGTGACTTGACCAGATCCTTGGCGTCTTCGGCCAGGTCCCACAGCTTTGCAGCATCCGCGTCGCCAACAAGACGCTCGAGGTCTTCCTGATCCATCCGCTGCGCGCTGCCCAGCTGGCCACCATTGCGCCCCGAGGCACCAAATCCGACACGGTGGGCTTCAAGCAGAACGACATCGAACCCCGCCTCGGCCAGATGCAATGCTGCGGACAGGCCTGTGTAGCCACCGCCCACAACGCAGACATCCGCCGTAATATCTTCGGCCAAAACAGGAAAGCGTTCCGTTGGGTTCGCCGTCGCGGCATACCAGCTGGCAGGGTATTCGCCCTTGCGGTCATTGGAATAGAGCAGATTCACGAAAAGTCTCAGACGTTGATCAGCAGATGTTCCCGTTCCCACGGAGAGATGACCTGCAGAAATTCTTCATATTCGGCCCGCTTCACGATGCCATAGACACGGGCAAACTCGGGGCCAAGGATTTCGTGCAGGGCTGTGGCTTCGTCAAACATATCCAGCGCATCGCCCATGACCTGGGGGATATCCCCTTCGCCTTCATAGGCGTCACCATAGAATTGACGACGCGGGCGTTCTTGTTCAACCAGACCCAGATAGCCGCACGCCAGCGACAGGGCGATGCCCAGATACGGGTTGCAATCCATACCGGCAATGCGGTTTTCGACACGGCGCGATTCAGGTCCGGACAGAGGAACGCGAATGCCTGTAGTGCGGTTGTCGCGGGCCCATTCCAGATTGATCGGTGCGGCGTGGTCTTTCACGTAGCGACGATAGGAGTTCACATAAGGTGCCATCACGGCCAGACCGGCGGGCAGATGGTTCTGCAGCCCGGCAATGAAGTGATAGAACGCGTCCGTTTCGCCGCCCTGCGGGCCCGAAAAGATATTCTGGCCGGTCTCCATGTCGATAATCGAATGATGGATATGCATGGCCGAGCCCGGCTCTTCCTCGATCGGTTTGGCCATGAAGGTAGCAAAACAATTATGCCGCAACGCCGCCTCGCGGATCAGGCGTTTGAAGTAGAATACCTCATCAGCAAGTTTGACCGGGTTGCCGTGGCGCAGGTTGATCTCCAACTGACCCGCACCGCCTTCCTGGGTGATGCCATCAATTTCGAACCCCTGATGTTCGGCAAAGTCATAGATATCGTCGATGACCGGGCCGAACTCGTCCACCGCAGTCATCGAATACGCCTGCCGCGCCGCAGCCGGGCGGCCAGATCGCCCCATCATCGGCTTGATTTCCTGCGCGGGATCGACGTTGGGGGCGACCAGGAAAAACTCCATCTCTGGCGCAACAACCGGTTTCCAGCCTCGGTTGTGATACAGCTGGACCACGCGTTTCAACACGTTGCGTGGGCTGTAAGGGATCGGATCACCATCCCGGTCATAGGCGTCGTGGATCACTTGCAGCGTCCAGTCCCCTGTCCAGGGTGCGGCTGAAGCCGTCGAATAGTCGGGCTTCAGGATCATGTCCTTTTCGATGAACCCGTCGTCACCTGCGGCTTCACCCCAGTCCCCCGTGATGGTCTGGAAGAATATGCTGTCAGGCAGGTGAAAATAGGATTGCTTGGCGAATTTCGTGGCAGGCACGGCCTTGCCACGTGCAATTCCGGGAAGGTCCGAGATGATACATTCAACCTCGTCCAGCCGCTGTCCGTGGAAATAGGCTTTGGCGGCTTCCGGCAGTTTATCAGTCCAATCAGCCATCAGGCTCTCTCTTTCTTTAAAAACTCGGCCATATGGCGCGCGATTGTGGCGTTGTCATCCGGGGCGGTTTCGCGATTTGCGGCCTCGCGCATCAGGTCTTCGGGGACGACGCCTTTTCCCCGTGTGCGCATCAGGCCCGCGACAAAACCATTGGTGAATTCAGGGTGGGCCTGAACCGTCCAGATCGTGTCTCCATAAGCCAGCATCGCGTTTTCGCAAAATGCGTTCTGACCAAGAACGCGCGCGCCTTCGGGCAACTCGACAACCTGATCCTGATGCCAGGCATTCAGCCAGACTGTGTTGCCGTCAAACTCGTATTCAGTGCGTCCGACGGCCCATCCGCCCTTGAACTTCTCGACCTTGCCGCCCAGTGCCTGCGCGATGATCTGATGCCCAAAGCATACGCCGATCAGTGGCTTTCCGCTTTGCTGTATCTCTCTGACCAAGTCTTCCAGCGGGGCGATCCACGGCAGGTCTTCGTACGCGCCGTGGCGCGAACCGGTTATGACCCAGCCATCTGCGTCATCCGCGCCGCTTGGGAATATGCCGTCGACCACGGCGAAGGTCTGGAACTCAAATCCGTTGCCACCGAGAAGTGCAGGAAACAGCTCATCATAGTCGCCGAATTCGCCATGCAACGCATCTGGTGTGTGGCCGGTTTGTAATATGCCGATTTTCATGTGTCACCAAATTTGATCAAATTAACTCTAGCTGAGTCCGAATGAGGCGGCAAGGGGGGTCAAACCGCTTCGAGATAGCTCAGCCAGTGATCTTCAGGAGCGATACGCTCAAATCGTTCAATTTCCTGTCGCTTGGTCATGATCAGGTACTGGATCAGATCCGCCGGGAAAAGCCGGGCGACCAGGGGGTCGGTCTCAAATCTGTCAATTGCGGCCGCCCAGTCTGGCATCAGTTGAGGCAGGTCTTCGATATCGTAGGCATTGCCTGTGATCGGGGCAGGGGGCTGCAGACCATCTTCGATCCCGGCAAGGGCTGCACCCAAAACCGCGGTCAGCATCAGGTAGGGGTTGATGTCGCCACCTGCGACGCGGTGTTCGATGCGCCGCGCTGCCGGTGAACCGCCCGGGATGCGAATTGCGGCAGTTCTGTTCTCATAGGCCCAGCAGGCCCCGGTCGGGGCATGCGCGCCCGGTACAAGCCGGGTGTAAGAGTTGCCGTGGGGCGCAAAAATTAACGTGCTGCCTGGCATGGCCGCCACACAACCCGCGACGGCGGAATGCAGAATGCCGGTCCCTTCTGGCCCGCCATTGTCAAACACATTGCGCCCCCGATGGTCCAGCACCGAGAAATGCACATGCATCCCATTGCCTGCATCATCGGCATAGGGTTTTGACATGAATGTTGCGGCAAACCCGTGTTTGCGCGCCAGGCCGCGTGTCAACGCCTTGAAAAGCCACGTATCGTCGGCACAGCGCATGGCATCCTGATGATTCAGGTTGATCTCGAATTGGCCAACGCCACTTTCCGAGATGGCGGTTTGCGCGGGGATGTCCATGGCGGCGCAGCCATCGTAGAGGTCTGTGAAGAAATCCTCAAACGCATCCATTTCAGCGACCGACAGAACGGATTCATGCAGCAGGCGGCGCCCGGTGATCGGGTTCAACGGAGGTTGCGGTTGCGCGCCCGAAGCATCGATGAGTGTGAATTCCAGCTCGGTCGCTGCAACGACCGACCAGCCGCGTTTGGCATAACGGTCAAGAATGGCAGACAGAGCGTGGCGCGGATCACCCGCAAACGGGGTACCTGCATCGTCATACAAGCTCATCGGAACCAGCGCCGTTTCTTTCGGAAGCCAGGGCACAGGCACCGGGCCCCGGTCGGTTGGGCGCAGCACGCCATCCGCATCGCCGGTTTCAAACACCAGCGGGCTGCCGTGAATGTCCGCGCCCCAGAGATCGACATTGAGTGCCGAGAACGGCATGCGCACGGCGCCTTTCTCCAGCTTGCCCGCATACTCAGGGGGCACGCGTTTGCCCCGCATCTGACCGTTCAGGTCACATGCAGTCACGCGAAAACTGTGCAAGGCGCTCAGGTCCATTGGGGGCTCCGTCAATTCTGTTTCCCCGTGATGTACTTCAATGGATCAGATTTGTCACCAAATTTGATCAAATTTTGATATTTGGGACAGATGTGACTGCTCGGCATAGTTTTTGGGCGAGTACGAAATTGGTCTTGCTGTCAAAGCTCGCGCCTTGCGTTTCCTTCAGTGAAAACATCACGGAAACATCTGTTAAGCCATTGATCATATTCTCCAATGGCGTTGTCTGCGGCAAGTCAGAGAGCGGCTGGATTTTCCCAGTGTTGAAAGCGCGGCGATCGGATTTGATACGACGTCCGAACCCGCAAATCAGCTTCGTTTGCCAAGTCCTCAAGAATTGGCTTATTTTGGCGATTTTTCTATGATAGCTGCGGGTTTCGTATTCTTGAGGATGGTTGAGTTGACTGCACGTGGAAGAGATAACATTCAACACCATGCTACTCTGAGTATTGCCCCCATGATGGACTGGACCGACCGCCACTGTCGGTATTTTCATCGGCTGCTTAGCACGGAAACCTTGCTGTATACCGAGATGGTAACGGCACCGGCGCTTGTCCGAGGAGGGGCGCTGCATCTGTTGGATCATTCACCGCAGGAACATCCCGTGGCTTTGCAGCTGGGTGGGTCCGATCCGGAGGAGCTGGCGCAAGCGGCGCGTTTGGGTGCTGATGCAGGATATGATGAGATCAATCTGAACTGTGGATGCCCGTCGGACAGGGTGCAGTCTGGTACTTTCGGGGCGGTTCTGATGAAAGATCCGGCACGGGTTGCAGAATGCGTCGCAGCAATGCGCGAAGCGGCGAATGTAGATGTCACGGTCAAATGCCGCATCGGTGTGGATGACCAAGAGCCCGAAGAAGTTCTGCCTGCGTTTCTTGAGCAGATCAGTGCGGCGGGCTGTCAAAGAGTAACGATCCATGCGCGCAAGGCGTGGTTGCAGGGGCTGAGCCCTAAGGAAAACCGCGATGTTCCACCGCTTGATTATGACCTTGTGCATCGGATGAAAGCCGCGTTTGCGGATCTGCATATATCGATCAATGGTGGTATCGCCAGCTTGGATGAAGCAGCAGCACATCTGGACGCGGGTCTTGACGGTGTCATGATTGGTCGGGCGGCCTATCATCAGCCCGGTGATATCCTGGCAGATGCCGACCGGCGCATCTTTGGCGTTGGAACCGTTCGCGATCCGCTGACGGTTGTTCAAGAAATGGTGCCCTATATTGAAAGGCACCTTGCCAATGGCGGGCGTTTGCACCAGATCACGCGGCATATGCTGGGTCTCTTCGCGGGGCGCCCCGGTGCGCGGGCATGGCGGCGCGCCTTGTCCGAAGGGGCCGTGCATGAAGGGGCCGGGCCAGAAGTCATGCTACAGGCCCTGGACCATATTGCGCCGATGGTCGAGGTTTAAACGGCAAGGGGGGGACGATGCCCGAGACAGTGTTGCTGGCCCAGATGATGGGCCTTTTGCTTGTGATCGGCGCGCTGGCCGGTGTGCTTGCCGGGCTGTTGGGAGTGGGCGGCGGTATCGTTTTGGTCCCCGCGTTCTTCTATGCGTTTCAGACGCTTGGCTATGGCGGCCCGCAACTGATGCAGCTTTGTCTGGCGACGTCGCTGGCCACGATCATTGTAACGTCGATGCGGTCTGTTCTAGCCCACAACAAGAAGGGTGCCGTGGATTGGGATATCCTGCGCGGTTGGGGTCCGGGTATTGTCGTCGGCGCAATTGTCGGAGTGCTGGTCGCATCGGCGCTGCGGACCGAGGCCTTGCAGGCACTGTTCGGAATTCTGGGCATGGTGATCGGTGCCTATCTTGGGTTGGGTCGCGCAGAATGGCGGTTGGGCGACGCAATGCCCGGCGGAATCAAGCGGGCCGTCCTGTCCCCTCTGGTCGGGTTTCTTTCCGTTCTGATGGGCATCGGTGGAGGCAGTTTCGGTGTGCCGCTGATGAGCCTCTATAACACCCCTATCCACCGCGCGGTCGCGACCGCGGCCGGGTTTGGCGTGATCATCGCCGTACCCTCGGTCATTGGGTTCTTGTTTGTAGATATCGCGCCCGAGCATCGCCCCCCGTTGACCATTGGCGCGGTTAATCTTGTGGCCTTCGGGATCGTTGTTGCAATGACAATGATCACCGCGCCCTGGGGGGTAAAGCTGGCCCATGCGATGGACCCAAAACCGTTGAAACGTGTCTTCGCCGTGTTCCTGACGCTGGTTGCGCTGAACATGCTGCGCAAGGCCGTGGGCTTATGAGCGATTTTTCTGCCCGGGGCTGGGTGAAATTCCCGTATGATCCGGTTTTGGCCGAATGGGTGAATCACGCTTTGCCTGCCGCACGGGCGTCGACAACGGACCCGGCCCACGCGGAATGGTTGGATTGCGAAGGTACGTGGTTCATCGGTGTCGACGCACTGCCCAATGACACGAAGGGCAGGGTCGGGCAGTCCGGGCCTCTGACCGGAAAGGCCATGGCGTTCATCGACAAGCACTTTGGAGATTTACCGCTGCACAAAGGGCAGGTTTCGGTTGTTTATCCGGGTTATCCGCGCCCGCGCCGGGGCGAGAATGAAGCGGCCACCCGGTACCGTCGAAACAGGGATGCGGCCCATGTGGACGGTTTGCGCCCGACAGGGCAGGATCGCCGCCGCCGGGTTGATGAACCTCATGCCTGGATTCTGGGCATTCCACTGACTGAGGCCAGCTCAGACGCGTCTCCGATGGTGGTGTGGGACGGCAGTCATGACATTCTGCGGACCGCGTTCAGTCAGGCGCTTGAAGGGATGCCACCTGAGGTCCTGCACGAAGTAGACATAACCGACATCTACCAATCCGCTCGTCGCGAGGTGTTTGCGACCTGCCCAAGGATCGAGTTGCCTGCAAAGCCGGGAGAGGCCTACCTGCTTCACCGCCATTGCCTGCACGGGGTTGCTCCTTGGGCCGAAGGGGCGACGGCGGGGCAGGATGGTCGAATGATCGCCTATTTCCGCCCCGAATGCGCCGGTGGAGTAGCCGAATGGATCGAATCCGCCTAACGTCCTGTCATTATTTGGCTTTGGAGGTTTTGACCGATGATGACGGTTCATACGAATTCTGACGGTGCACTCATAGAAGTCGAGTTGTCGGGGCAAGTGACCAGCGCCGATTACACCAATACTCTGGTTCCCGCCATCGAGTCTGCGCTAACGGAACACGACACGGTTCGGCTGCTGGCGATAATACAACCTGAATTCCAGGGGTATGATCTGGGCGCAGCCTGGTCCGACACCAAGCTGGGGTTAAGCCATTGGCGCGGTTTCGACCGGATCGCAGTTGTTGCTGATCAGGGTTGGGTGCAGACAAGCGTTCGTCTGGCGGCCCCCATCCTGCCCTGTCCGGTTCAGGTGTTTGATCTGGCCGAGCTTGAGGCGGCCCGACGCTGGATGCGCGAGTCCCTTGGGTCGATCCACGTGACTGACCTGAGCGGTCCATGTGTTCAGATCAGCCTATTGGGCAAGCTGGACCCTGAATGGTACAAACAGGCAGAACGTGATCTGGATGCAGTGTTACAGGACCGGCTAGGGTTTCGCCTGCTGATAGACCTCAGGGAGTTTGACGGCTGGCAAGGGCTGTCAGCGCTTGCGGCGCATTTTCGGTTGGCCAGCCGACATATCGGACAACTGGACCGAGCTGCCATCGTTGGGGACAAAAGCTGGCAGCGCATGGCGCAGAAGGTCGCCAGCCATGTGTTAGGGACCCGGACACAGTTTTTCCCGTCCGAAGAGTACGACAACGCCAGGGCTTGGCTTGCCGCCGGATAAAACCTTCGACTGTGGAACGCCTGAGCAGGCAACACCCAATCGGTCAAGGTCGTGATGCAGCCTCAAATCCGGACGTGCGATGTCAGGCATGATTCGACTACTGACGGCGGGTTTCCCGCAGCTTCGGCCCCAGCTTTCCCAGTCTCGGCAAAGTCGGGTCGAAAAGTGACGTTAGGAAATTATGTGCTTTTGAGAGTTTTTCTTGATTGAGGCGTCAAAAACGATCAAAGGCCGCGTGTTTTCCCCCTACTTGTGACGGGAAATACCTTTAGCCACACCCTGTCGCTGCGGGTTACCACTCACGTTGAACCTCAATGTTCAAGAGCTAAACCCCCTCGGAGCTCGAACTCGACCCGCAGTGGCACGGTTACTGGAAACGGGACGTCCCTAATGCCACTTAAGGTTTTGATCGGAAGACTCACTAATACCAGAAAGACCAAACGTGCGGCTGACGTGCTGCAATCGGAATGCGCGCGCAATGATGATCGGCGGCCCAAAACCAGCCAATCCGAGATTGCGCTTCTGTTTCAGAAAGAACTGCGTGGCACCGCGCCGAACGCACCTATCCCGAAAAGGGCCGCACAGTCGGCAGAAATGTCATCAAAACGTCTACGCTGATCGGTCAGGAGCCATTCATGCGAGCGGCACGCCCGCCGCGCCGCTTGCTGAGTCGCGGTTTACGAGACGGCAGGTCGTTCATGATTTCAGCGCGTTCGCTGCTGTCCATCCTGGACCAGCGAGAAATCTCGTCAATCGTGCGGTAACATCCGGTGCAGATACGCTCGGCCGGATGGACAACACAAATCTGGACACAAGGGCTTTCGACCTCATTGCGCTTCCAAACCATATTCGTCATCGATCGGTCTCCGACCTGTTACAAAAAGCGCAGCCTGTCCAGTGCTCCCTGCAAGATATAACCTGCTGCAACGTGATCAATAACCTGTCCGCGACGTTTTCGTGACGTATCCGCCTCAAGCAGTGCTTTTTCTGCCGCAACCGTACTCAGCCGTTCATCCCAGAATCCGATTGGCAAATCCGTCAGACGGGACAGGTTTCGCGCAAATGCCCGCGTAGACTGGCAGCGCGGACCCTCTGTGCCGTCCATGTTTTTGGGAAGACCCAACAGAATGCCGCCAATCTCGCGATCCGTAGCAATTTCGATCAACCGGGCAGAATCGAGTGTGAATTTCTTGCGCCTTACGGTCTCCAACGGGCTGGCCACGCCCCGCATCCGGTCGGAAACCGCGACCCCGATGGTCTTTTCACCCAGATCCAGCCCTATCAGCGCTTGCATCGGGGGAAGCGCATTGGCGAAGTCTTCGAAAACGTCGTGGATCATTGCGCAATCCCGGCTTGCAGGGCTGCGGCATCAATGATCTGCAACGCCTCGGTGTTTCCGGCAAACACCTCCAGCGCCTCATTGTGGATATCCATGGCCCGTTGGCCCTGGCCCAGAACACCCAGAGCGGAGATCAGACGAGCCCATTCTTCGGGCGCGCCGCCTTCCGTCGCCAGGCGGTCGGACAACTGATTCACCATTCCCTGAATCATCTGTTGCCGTTCCTCGGGGCTCATTTCCGCTGCTGCAGCCATGTATTCGCGACTTGGACCAGACGGCGCGCTCAGGTCCGGTGGATTGAAAACCCCTGCCCGAAAGGCCAACTCATCAATCTGATCCCGGATCGCCCCCGCCCACGGCGCGCCTGCCGGGGCTTCCCTCAGCGTTTCGACCCAAATGCGGTAGGCAAGGTCCGGTCGACCTGTCTGAACCAGCATTTGCCCCCAATAATATCGTGCCGGGCCGTGATGGGGATCGCGATTCAAAGCTTCGGCAAGGGCCTTTTCAGCTTCGGGCGACACATATCCGCCCGCAGCCAGGATCATCATCTCGGCAAAATCCGCGTAGTGCTCGGCTGTGGCTGCGTCGCCTGACAGTTCGATCACCCTTTGTTGCGCGGTATATCCATCCTTGAAGTTCCCCGAATTGGTCTCATGCTGCGCCAAAAGCATCTGCCCTTGCAAATCATCCGGGCGGGCCGCAACGGTCTCTCGCAACTGCTTGAGAAGAGACGCGTAATTTTCGTCAAGCTGCGCCGTTTGAGGTGGGGTCGCCAGCTCTTCTGCGGCGCTCTGGGACGGACGATTGGCGCGCACCTCCTCGGCCAGTTCCAGCCGCGTGGTCAGGGGCATGTCGGGCAACCCGACGGCACCAATACGATGATACATCGCCATCGCGCCCCCAATGATGATCAGCATGACAACCGGGATCGTCACAATCGAGACGGTCCGCGATGGCCCAGCACCCGAGCCACCCTTTTTCATCTGTTCATCAGCGGCAAGAATTCGTCGAGAGATTTCGGTGCGGACCCGTTCCGCATCGGCCTCACCAATCACCCCGCGCGCCAGATCCCGGTCCACACCGGAGAGCTGTTCGCGATACACACGCAGATCGTAAGCCGCCGCAGGTTCATCCCCACGGCGTTTGCGCAGCAGTGTGAAACTCAAAAACACCGCGATCAACAGCGCGACAAGAAAAATCAGAACCCAGAACGTCATGGTCCCTCCGAAGATGCTGTCCTGACTTAGACCTGTGCGACGTCCAACAAAAGGGACAAATGGCCGCGAATGAACGACATGTCGCAATAGTGCGATATTGCGGCGTTGCGCGGCGCGGTTAAACTGTCGCCGCGCGGCATATCTGCGCGCAATCACCGAACCGGATGGATTCGCTTATGAAACACTACTCAGCCTTTGCTGTCGCGCGGGAGGCCCTGCGCTATCACACCGGATGGGAACGCGCTTGGCGTTCGCCCGAGCCAAAGAAACGTTATGACGTCATCATCATCGGTGCTGGCGGGCATGGTCTTGCGACCGCGTATTACCTTGGCAAGAACTACGGCATTCAGAATGTCGCGGTGATCGAAAAAGGCTGGCTGGGTGGTGGCAACACAGGTCGAAACACAACGATCATCCGCTCGAATTACCTGCAGGACCCTTCGGCGGCGATCTATGAAAAGGCGCGTGGCCTATACGAGGATCTAAGCCAGGATCTGAACTACAACATCATGTTCAGCCCGCGTGGCGTGATGATGCTGGCGCAGACCCAGCACGAGATTCGCGGTTACCAGCGAACCGCACACGCCAACGCCCTGCAGGGTGTAAAGACCGAATGGATCACCCCCGAACGCGTCAAGGAACTGGTGCCAATCATCAACCTAGACGGCCCCCGTTATCCGGTTCTAGGGGCGCTGTGGCAGGAACGCGGCGGTACTGCGCGTCACGATGCCGTCGCGTGGGGCTATGCGCGCGCCTGTTCAGCCATGGGTATGGACATCATCCAGCAATGCGAAGTCACGGGTGTCCGATCTCAGGATGGCCGTGTCGTCGGCGTAGACACCACCAAGGGTGCCATCGATTGTGACAAGCTGGGTATCGTCGTTGCGGGCCACTCCGGTCAACTGGCCGAGATGGCGGGCTTCCGTCTCCCGCTGGAAGCCATTGCATTGCAGGCGCTGGTATCCGAGCCGATCAAACCCTGCATGGATGTGGTTGTCATGGCCAATACCGTGCACGGCTACATGTCGCAGTCCGACAAGGGCGAGATGGTGATCGGGGGTGGGACCGACGGGTTCAACAACTTCACCCAGCGCGGAAGCTTCCATCATATCGAGGAAACCGTCCGCGCCTTGGTCGAAACCTTCCCGATGATTTCGCGCCTCAAGATGCTGCGCCAGTGGGGCGGTATCGTCGACATGACCGGTGACCGCTCACCTATCCTGTCGAAAACTCCGCTGGGCGGGTGCTTTATCAACTGCGGCTGGGGCACCGGCGGTTTCAAGGCGATTCCCGGGTCCGGCTGGGGCATGGCACAGCTGATGGCCACAGGTCATTCGCCGTTGACCGAGGCCTTCTCGCTGGACCGCTTCAAGGAAGGCCGCTTCATCGACGAAAGCGTGGCCGCCGGGGTGGCACACTGAAGGTGGTTCCGAGGTTGCCAAATAACAGAATTCCGGTTGGCCGCTGCGCCAACCAACCGCCAAAAGGATGACAACATGCTGATCCTGAATTGCCCTTACTGCGGCGTTGATGCCGAAGAAACCGAACTGGCCGCCGGTGGCGAGGCGCATCTGAAGCGTTTTGGTCCCGGCTCGTCGGATGACGAGTTCCACGACTACCTGTTCATGCGCGAAAACCCCAGAGGGGTGCACTTTGAACGCTGGCGCCATGCCAATGGCTGCGGCAAGTGGTTTCACGCGGCACGCTGCACAAGCACGCTAGAAGTGTTCGGCACTTACACGGCTCAGACCTCTGAGCCGCCGCAGGACATCAAAGAGGCCATCGCCGCAAAGCGCCCTGGATGGACCTGGAGAGAGTTCTCCTGATGCTTCATCTTTTCAAAAATACTCCCGCCGGAGGCTCCGACGCCTCCACCCGCGAAAGGTCCGCACAATGAGCACCCGTCTCGCAAAACAAGGCCGGCTGATTGATCGGTCGAAAAAGGTCACGTTTACCTTCAACGGAACTTCGATGCAGGGCTATGAGGGCGACACGCTTGCCTCGGCACTGCTGGCCAACGATCAGATGATGATGGGCCGGTCGTTCAAGTACCACCGCCCCCGCGGTGTCGTTGCAAGCGGCGCCGAAGAGCCGAACGCCCTGGTCGGGCTGGGGCAGGGCAACCGGTTTGAACCGAACCAGCGCGCCACCACGACCGAGTTGTTCAACGGTCTGACTGCGATTTCGCAAAACCATTGGCCTAACTTGGACTTTGATATTGGGGCAGTGAATACAGCCTTTGCCCGGTTCCTGCCGGCTGGCTTCTACTACAAGATGTTCATCCACCCCAAACCGTTCTGGAAACACGTCTACGAGCCGTTCATCCGTCAGTCTGCCGGTCTGGGCAAAGCGCCCGACAAGGACAGCCGCGATGCCGATACCTATGAGCACTTCTATGCCTTCACCGATGTTCTGGTCATCGGTGGCGGCGTGGCTGGCCTACAGGCGGCAAAGGCGGCAGCAGCTTCGGGTGCCAAGGTTCTGCTGATTGAGCAGAGCGCACATTGGGGCGGTCGCGCTCCGGTTGACGGCGGCACGGTCAATGATGAGCCTGTGGATAAGTTCGTGGAGCAATTGGTTTCCGAACTCGAAACAATGGACAACGTCACCATGCGCTCCCGCTGCATGGGTGCGGGCGTATATGACCATGGTTACGTGCTGGGCTATGAACGCCTGACAGACCACACGCCGGGCGTGCAAGGCCCGCGCCACCGCCTCTGGCGTATCCGTGCCAAGCAAATTGTGACTGCAACCGGCGCAATTGAACGCCCGTTGTCCTTTGCTGGTAACGATGTTCCGGGTGTGATGCTGGCTTCTGCCATGCGCGATTATGCCGTTAACTGGGGTGTCACCCCGGGCGAGCGTGTCATCGTCGCCACCAACAATGACGACGCCTATCGCACCGCGATTACGCTGAAGCAAGCGGGTGTGGATGTTTTGCGTATTGTTGACGCACGGGCAACGGCTGGACCTTTGGCAGAGGAAGCCCGCCAGTTGGGGATCCGCGTTGATCCGGGCAAGGCCATTGCCAAGGTCAAGGGCGGCAAGCGCGTCAAAAAAGTCGCCATCTGCAACCAGGAAGGTGTTGGCGGCGCACGTGAAGAGGTTGAAGCAGATGCAGTGGCCATGTCGGGCGGCTGGTCGCCGGTCGTTCATATGTGGTCTCATTGCGGTGGCAAGCTGACCTGGGATGACGCGAATGCCTTTTTCCGCCCCGATCCCTCGCGCCCGCCGCTGGGCGCAAACGGTGAGGGCTTTGTTCTGGCCGCCGGGGCATCGAATGGTGCGTTGGCGCTGGGCGATGTTCTGACCGACGCCCACACAGCGGGAAAAGCCGCAGCCAAGGCCGCAGGGCTCAAGCCAAAAAACATCAAGGCTCCTGTTGGCGAAACCACTGCAGAAGCTCCTATGGAGGCTGTCTGGCTGATGCCAGCAAACGCAGAAATCCAGCTGCGCATGAAATCCTGGCTCGACTTCCAGAACGACGTCAAAGTCTCGGACGTCCAACTGGCTGCGCGCGAGGGCTATGAGAGCGTTGAGCACACCAAGCGTTACACCACACTTGGTATGGCAACAGATCAGGGTAAGTTGAGCAACATCAATGGCTTGGCAATTCTTGCTGATGCTTTGGAGTCCGAAATCCCGAAGGTCGGCACCACGACCTTCCGCCCGCCTTATACACCCATCTCGATGGGCGCGATCGGCGGTGAAGCGCGGGGTGAAGTGTTCCAGCCGATCCGACAGACACCAATGCACAACTGGCACGACAAGAACGGCGCCGATTGGGAGCCGGTCGGCCACTGGCGCCGGACGTACGCCTATGTCCGCCCCGGTGAATCCGTGCATGACGCCGTGAACCGTGAGGTGAAGAACACCCGCGAAAACCTTGGCCTGCTGGACGCCTCGACGTTGGGCAAGCTGATCGTCAAAGGCCCTGACGCAGGCAAGTTTCTGGACATGTTGTACACCAACATGATGTCCACGCTGAAGGTCGGCAAATGCCGCTATGGCCTGATGTGTTCGGAAAACGGCTTTCTGATCGACGACGGTGTTGTCGCCCGCATCGATGAGGACACCTGGCTGTGCCACACCACCACCGGCGGGGCCGAGCGTATCCATGGTCACATGGAAGAATGGCTACAAACCGAATGGTGGGACTGGAAAGTCTATGTCGCCAACGTGACCGAGCAATATGCTCAGGTCGCTGTAGTCGGCCCCAATGCCCGTAAGGTTCTTGAAAAGCTGGGCGGCATGGACGTCAGCCGCGAGGCGCTGCCCTTCATGGAATGGCGCGATGGCAAGATCGGCGCGTTCGACTGCCGCGCCTATCGCATCTCGTTCTCGGGCGAGTTGTCCTACGAGATCGCCGTTCCCGCCTCGCAGGGTCAGGCGTTCTGGGATGCCCTGATGGAAGCAGGCAAGGAATTCGGTGTGATGCCTTACGGAACCGAATGTCTGCACATTCTTCGGGCCGAGAAGGGCTTTATCATGATCGGCGACGAGACCGACGGCACCGTGATCCCACAGGATCTGGGGCTGCACTGGGCGCTGTCGAAAAAGAAAGAGGACTACCTTGGCAAACGCGCCCATTTGCGCAGCCATATGGCGGACCCCGAGCGCTGGAAACTGGTCGGGCTTGAGACTGTGGATGGTTCTGTTCTGCCTGATGGCGCATATGCAGTGGGCGAGGGTGTGAATGCCAATGGTCAGCGCAATATGATCGGGCGGGTCACCTCGACCTATTACTCGGCCAACCTCGGTAAAGGGATCGCTATGGGCCTGATCAAGCACGGCCCGGACCGGATGGGTGAAATCGTCGAGTTCCCGGGCACTGACGGCAAAACGTACAAAGCCAAGATCGTGGACCCGATCTTCTTCGACAAGGACGGGGAGAAGCAGAATGTCTGAACCCATCAGCGCATTGAACCACGCCAGCTATGATGGCATCGCCAATGTCAGGGAATGTGGCCTGCAAGGCATGATCACTCTGCGCGGTGACTTGTCCGACAAAAGCCTCGCCAAGGCCGTCAAGGACGCGACTGGGCAGAACGTACCCGGTCAGCGCGCGGCGCTGGTCAGCGGCGATACCGGCGTATGCTGGATGTCACCGGACGAGCTGCTGGTGCTGGTCCCTTATGCCGAGCTCGAGACCAAACTGGCCGCAATGGTCAAAGCTTTGGGAAAAACTCACGCACTGGCCGTCAACGTCTCGGATGCCCGCGCGGTATTCACGATATCAGGCGCCAGCGCACGAGAAGTGTTGGGCAAAGTCGCCCCGGTTGATCTGTCGACCGAGGCCTTCCAACCCGGCCAAATCCGCCGCTCGCGCCTGGCGCAAGTGGCAGGAGCCTTTTGGATGGACGATGCCGAAACTTTCCGCGTGGTCTGCTTCCGTTCGGCTGCGGATTACGTTTTCAAACTGCTGAAGGTTGCGGCGCAACCGGGCAGTGAGGTTGGCGTTTACTGACAGTTTCCTCGGCCCGAAAATACAAGACCGCCCGCTGATTGCGGGCGGTTTCTTTTTTGAGGACAGACAACTTAATTTTCCTTTTAAACCTGAGCTTACGATTGTGAATGCGACGGCCTTGCATCCATTTGGAGAAAGTGTTTCAGACTGTTCGCGTTAGATGCGAATGAGCGTCTGATTTAATAATTGGTTGCAAAACAAAGCACTTGGTTTCGATGGCATGGTCATTTTCCCGTATAGGCCCTGATTTTGGCAAGGGCGTAATGACGAAGCATCAAAACTCTCATAGCCCCTCTGTTCATACCGTCTGCTGCTACAGCAGGACCGGCGGCCGAGGGGCGCGAGTTGAAAACAAAGAGAACACAAAAAAAGGTAAATCAAATGAAACTAACTTCTCTTTTTCTGGCTTTTAGTTTGTCGGCAGTCGCCGCTCAGGCGGAAGTGCAAAGCTATGAATGCGACCTACATAGCACACAGGATCGGGGATGGATTCCACGCAAGGTGCTTTTGAGCGTTGATGCAGACGGCAAGCACGCAAGAGCCTATGACGGAGCAATTCGTGCGTCAAATGAACTGGCAAATACTTCTATTGAAACACCGGCAGACGCCAAATTCAAGAAAACGGGGAAAGGGGAATATCGGTTGTCGTGGCGTGTGACATTGCCAGCTCAAGCAACAGGCGACTACAGGGTTGCGTATACAGCAACGCTCAATCCCAAGAGCAATGCCATAATAATGAGGGTCAGCTTCCCGCACGCAAATGTGGGTCTCCGACCATATGGGACAGGTACGTGCAAACCGATTGCTTCAGCAGGCCTGTACTAGGCGAATACTACGCTGTCGGGTCAATTGCGGCGCTTAACGTGTCAGCAAAAATGTTTTAAACCCGGAAAGGGTCGAAGCTTTGGTCATACACTCAAAGCTTCGACAGGTCTCGTCACTTGTCTGGCAGTGAGTGTAGAACGAAAGAAGCTCTGCCAATTCCTCCATACGATCCAACCGCGTCTTCGAATCCAACAGTCCCGCATGTGTTGAAAGATAAAGGGCTGGGCACTGTTCCTTCAGCCATGGCACCATCGTCGGCAGCACGGAAAACTCAGCGCCTTCGATATCCATCTTCACCAAAGACACGGCGGACAGATCGTTCACTGCGGCGAACTGATCCCAGGCAATCGTCAGGGTATCGGTTCCGTGCGCGCCGTCGTGCAGAAGGGAGCTGGTAGAATCTCCGGGCTCTCCACGAACCGAGGCCATGCGGGCGACACCGAACTTATCCGACAGTGCGACACCCAAAGCGGAAACGTTATGAATGTCATTCAGGTCGAGGTTCCAGGCCAGGTGACGGAACGCTGTGGGGTCGGGCTCAAAGCACCAGACATGGCGTGCCTTACGCGCACCATAAAGAACTGTGGGCCCGATCCATGCGCCGATATCCAAGTAATCGCTTTCAGGCGAGAGATACTGGTCCATCACGGCAAAGGTTTCAGGCTCCCACTGGCCAGTGGAGGCTTTACGCCAGAACTTTGAATGATAAGGGTCCAGACGAAACGGCTCGCCGTTCAGGTTGCCCGCATAGTAACCGCGGGCGCGGTAGAACATCTTGCGCGCCTGTGTCAGCATCGCCTGCCTCCGGGTTTTCTTGTCTCGGCCCTTGACCTGCGGCGGCTGCCAAAGCATTTAACCTTGGGAACCGCAACTCAAATTTAAACAGGGGGCCGACATGGCTTTTGAACTTCCTGATCTTCCTTATGCACATGACGCGCTAGCAGCCAAGGGTATGTCCGCGGAAACACTGGAATATCACCACGATCTGCACCACAAAGCCTATGTCGACAATGGCAACAAGCTGATCGCCGGCACCGAATGGGACGGCAAGTCGCTGGAAGAGATCATCGTTGGCACCTACGACGCAAATGCCGTCGCGCAGAACGGTATCTTTAACAACATCAGCCAGCTGTGGAACCACAACCAGTTCTGGGAAATGATGGGCCCCGGCGACAACGCCATGCCCGGTGAGCTTGAGAAAGCTCTGACCGAAAGCTTTGGTTCGGTTGACGAATTCAAATCGCAGTTCAGTGCGGCAGGTGCCGGTCAGTTCGGCTCGGGCTGGGCGTGGCTGGTCAAGAACGCCGACGGCTCGTTGGCTGTGACCAAGACTGAGAATGGCGTGAATCCGCTGTGCTTTGGCCAAACCACTCTGCTGGGTTGTGACGTTTGGGAACACTCATACTACATCGACTTCCGCAACAAGCGTCCGGCTTACCTGTCGAACTTTCTCGACAATCTGGTGAACTGGGAAAACGTCGCGTCGCGGATGTAAACCATTGAACCGACGCTGGTTTATCAAGGGCCTGCTGGCGGTGACGCTGGCAGGCCTAATCACATCAGTCTACGGGTTTTTCATCGAACCCGCCCTACGGCTGCGCGTGCGAAAATGGCGCGTCCGCCGAGAGGATTGGACAGCGCCACCGCTCAGGATTGCCGTACTGGCAGATTTGCATCTGGGCGAGCCTTTGGTCGGGCTGGACCGAATAAAACAGGTGATACGGCGTACGAATGCGCTTGCGCCGGATATGATCCTGCTTCTGGGTGATTTCTTCGCAAGCCACAAAGGCGTTTTACGTCCTGTCGAAATGAACGATCTGGCACCGGTTCTTGCTAAGCTTGAGGCCAAGAACGGTGTCTTTGCGGTACTTGGCAATCACGACTGGTGGGATGACCGGCAGGCGCAGCGCCGTGGTGCTGGCCCCAACCGATATGTCGTTGCGCTGGAACAGAGCGGAATTACGGTTTTGTCGAATGCCGCCATCAAGCTAGAAGCTCTTGGTATCTGGTTGGCGGGTCTGGAAGATCAGCTTGCGATCTGGCGCAACGGTAAACCGCAGGGGCTGGATGATCTGTCGGGGACACTGGCGCAAATCACCGACGACGCCCCGGTTGTGATGATGGCGCATGAACCCGACATCTTCCCTCAAGTGCCCGACAGGGTGGCCTTGACGCTGTCCGGTCATACGCATGGCGGTCAGATCCGCCTGTTTGGCTGGTCGCCGATCGTGCCCTCTAAATACGGCAACAGATATGCCTATGGGCATGTGCGCGAAGGTGGGCGGGACCTGGTTGTTTCCGGCGGTATCGGATGTTCCATCCTTCCGGTTCGCTTTGGTGTGACCCCCGAGATCACGGTCATCGAACTGTCTGCCTAAAGGCTTGAGGCTTCGCCAAATCGACCAGCCCCATTTCTTACCCGCATATGTGCGGCAACGATGCACCGCAGCGTTCGGTCAAACACCTACGCGACCTGCCGGGTTTACCTCAGCTTGTCGCGCAGGGCTGTCATCGCTGTCTCCGCATCCTCAGCCCAGATAACAAAGTCGCCCAGTGACCGATCTGCAAATCCTTGGCCGATCACCTGGTGCAACAGGGTTTTCAACGCGTCCCAATAGCCGTTCACATTGACGATCACGATGGGTTTGTCGTGCAAGCCCAGCTGCCGCCAGGTCAGCGCTTCAAACAGCTCGTCCAGTGATCCTGGCCCACCGGGCAGGACCACGACGGCGTCAGAATTCATGATCATGACCTTTTTCCGCTCGTGCATGGTTTCGGTGATCACGAAATGGGTCAGGTCGGTCTTGCCGACCTCTCGTTTGACCAGGTGTACCGGAATGACGCCAAAGGTCTCGCCACCGGCCTGTTGCGCGGCACGGGCAACTTCGCCCATCAGCCCGACATCCCCAGCGCCATAAACAAGTCGCCAGCCTTCCTGTGCAAGCAGGCTTCCAAACTGTCGTGCGGTTTCAGAATAAGCCTTCTCGGCCCCATTGCGTGACCCGCAATACACACAGACGGATTTCTGAGACATGAAAGAGAGGCTCCGGGGTTGTGTCAGAGGTTTTGACCCGTGATAGCGGGATTGATAGATTGGCTCAACTGTCCGCTGGAAGGCTTTTGAAGACAAAGCTTTTGTACGGTGGGGTGAAAGGAAAACAATGGACGCCAAATCGGGAAACGGAAGCTCGGGCAATTTTGTCTGGGGTGTGATTGCGGGTCTGGTCGCCGTGCTGGGCGTTGGGGGTGTGTATCTGTCCGGCGCTTTCACCAAAGTGCCAGAGCCTGAGGCGGGCGCACCGCAGGAACCCGCATCTGTTACGGCCACACAGCCGCAGGAACAAGCGGCCGAAGCGCCCGCGGAAACCACCACAACAGAACCAGCTGAGCAGGCCGCCGTAACACCGGATGCGGCACCAACCGTTGAACCCGCTGAAGATACGGCTGCGGCAACAGATGTGGTTCCAGACACAGAACCTGCAGCGGCCCCGACGGAAGAGAATGCAACGGCACCCGTGGCCCCCCCGGTTTTGGATCAGATTTTTGTTGAAGCAGACGGAACGGCGCTTTTGTCAGGTGACGCCGAGCCGGGCAGCCAGATTGAGGTTCTGCTGAACGGTGAAACCGTGCACACATTCACGGTGGACAGCAGCGGGCAATTCGCCGAGTTCGTCTCCATCCCCTTCAGCGATTCCGCGCGGGGGCTAGTCCTGCACAGCAAAAGCAGCGGGCAAACAACCCGGTCTGATGACTATCTGATCGCCGCCCTGCCCAAGCCGGTCGAAGAAGAGCCGGTTGCGCAGCAAACTGATGCTGCCGATCAGGGCGAAACAGCCGAGAGTGATGAACAAATAGCCGCTGCAGTGGTCGACCCAGAGACCGAAACCCCAACTGAGACCGAAACATCAGACCCTGTAACGACCGCGCCGGATACCGGCGAAACGCAGGTTGCCGACTTGCCAGCGGAGACATCTGAAACGGGTCAGCAGATCGCGGTACTGCGGTCGGGCGAAGAAGGCGTTGAGCTCGTGCAGCCGCCCGTGGTTCGGGATACCCCGCCGGAACAGGTCGCGCTGGATACCATCGGGTATTCTGAAACCGGTGATGTCCAGTTGACCGGGCGAGTACAGGACGGGGCGGCCATCAGGGTGTATCTGGACAATCGTCTGGTTGCCGACCTCGCTCCGGAACAGGATGGATCTTGGCGGAGTGATCTGGACGGTATCGACCCCGGTGTGTACACGTTGCGTGTTGACGCGGTGAACACGGACGGGAAGGTCCTCAGCCGGGTCGAAACCCCCTTCAAGCGCGAGCCTGTTGAAGTTTTGGAAGCAGTATCAGGTGGCGGTGACGGAACGGCGGCGCAGGACATCCCGGCAATCCGGTCGGTCACTGTGCAGCGGGGCGACACGCTGTGGGCGATCTCGCGTGACCGCTTTGGTGATGGCATCCTGTATGTGCGCCTGTTCGAAGCCAACCGCGACTTGATCCGCGACCCGGATCTGATCTATCCGGGGCAAATCTTTACGATACCGGAATAATCAACGCGCTGGCCCGTCGCGGGCCAGAGCCTTTCTCTGACCGCAGACAAGGTACGTGATGAGACGAACATCTCCGATGGCCTCGAATGACGGGGTGCAGAGCGGCGGGCGCAGTTCAGGCTGGCGCACAATCCGCAAGGTTGCGCCCTACCTTTGGCCGCAGGACGAGGTTTGGGTAAAGCGCCGCGTGGTTATTGCCATGGCGATGCTGGTTCTGGCCAAACTGATCGCGGTTTATACACCGATCCTTTACAAAGGCGCCGTTGACTCATTGGCAGGTGAAGGCGTGCCGCCGCTAGCGCTGGGCGCAGTGGGTGTGACGGTTGCCTACGGCGTGGCGCGCATGATGACGGTTGGGTTCCAGCAATTGCGGGACGCCGCCTTTGCCCCCGTTGGACAGCGGGCCTTGCGGGCGCTGGCGCTGGAGACGTTCCGACATATCCATAACCTGTCCATGCGCTATCACGTCTCGCGCCGCACCGGCGGGCTGAGCCGTATCATCGAGAGGGGCGTCAAAGGCGTGGAATTCCTGCTGCGCTTCCTGCTGTTCTCAATCGGGCCGCTGATCCTTGAGCTGTTGCTGGTTGCGATCATACTGATGTGGTTGTTCGACGTCTGGTATCTGGTGGTCGTCGCCGTCACCATAGGCCTATATATCTGGTTCACCTTTGCCGTGACCGAATGGCGGGTAAAGCTGCGGCGTGAGATGAACGATCAGGACACCGAAGCCAATCAGCGCGCCATTGACAGTTTGCTGAACTTCGAAACCGTCAAGTATTTCAACGCGGAAGCCCGCGAAACTGCACGTTACGACGTGTCGATGAAAGCCTATGCCGGGGCGGCGCTGAAAACCGCCTATTCGCTGGCGTTTCTGAACTTTGGCCAATCCTTCCTGATCACCTGCGGCCTGATCGGAGTCATGGTTCTGGCCGCAATTGGCGTTCAGAATGGAAACCTGACCGTGGGCGATTTTGTCATGGTCAACGCGTATATGATCCAGATTACCGTTCCATTGAACTTCCTGGGGACGGTCTATCGCGAGATCAGGCAATCGCTGGTAGATATGGGGCAGATGTTTGATCTGCTCGAACAACCCGCCGAAGTCATCGATCACCCCGATGCACCCGACCTTGCGGTCAATGGTGGCAAGGTCACACTTGAAGATGTGCATTTTGGTTATGACCCTGAAAGGGAAATCCTCAAGGGTGTTTCCTTGACGGTTCCGGCCGGACAGACGGTCGCGATCGTAGGGGCGACGGGGTCTGGAAAATCGACCATCGGGCGGCTGTTGTTCCGGTTTTATGATGTGACCAAAGGCGCGCTGAAGATCGACGGGCAGGATGTTCGGGATGTGACCCAGACCAGCCTGCATGCCGCGATCGGCGTTGTGCCACAGGATACGGTGCTGTTTAACGACACCATTCGCTACAACATTGCGTATGGGCGCGACGATGCCACCCCGGAGGATGTCGAGGCCGCAGCCCGTGCCGCCCAGATTCATGACTTCATCACTTCGCTGCCTGACGGATACGACACCATGGTGGGTGAGCGCGGCTTGAAACTGTCCGGCGGCGAAAAGCAACGGGTTGGCATCGCGCGGACATTGCTGAAGAACCCCCCGATCCTGTTGCTGGACGAGGCGACCTCGGCCCTGGATACCGACACGGAACAGGATATCAAGGATGCGCTGGCGCGCGCTGGGGAAGGGCGGACCGTGATCACGATTGCCCATCGCCTCAGCACCATTGCCGAGGCTGATCGGATCGTGGTTCTGGAAGCTGGCGAGATCATCGAACAGGGCACCCATGACGAGCTGTTGGCGCGGTCCGGGCGATATGCTCAACTGTGGAACCGCCAGCAATCCGACAGTGAGGCCGCCTGAGGGGCTCATCTTGCCCTGCGGAATGTGCTAGGATGCGCCATGCATGAGGGTGGATGCCATGATCAATGGATTAGCAAGACGATTAGTATCTGTAGCCGTTGTGGTTCTTCTCCCGGCTATGGTCGCAGCTGACCCGATTGAGGGCGTGTGGAAGACCGAACCTGATCGAAAGAACCTGATCTCGCATATCCAGATATCCGCCTGCGCGGACAAGTTCTGCGGCACGATACTATCGGCTTTTGATTCATCAGGCAAAGAAGTTCAAACGCCGAATATCGGGAAAAAGCTGTTCTGGGACGTGTCGAGCGAAGGCGGTGGAAAATACGGCGGGGGTGAGTTCTGGGTTCCCCTGATCGACGTTGATGCTGTTCCGCAGATGACGTTGCAGGGTGACAAGCTCATGGTCAAAGGCTGTGAACATTCGATTTGCGCGCACCAGACCTGGTCCCGACTGTGACGAAAGAAAACGAAAAGGACCGGAAATCCCGGTCCTTTCATTCTTATTCTGCGGCTTTTAGCGGCGATCCAGGAATTTGATCCGTGGGCTCGTCTTGCAAACCGGTCTCGGATTGGTGCGGCTCATCCCACACAATCTCGGTCGCCTGTAGTTTGCGGGCCGAGCGACCAATAGCCATGTCCTGCGCGATCTTACTGGACCGCCCCGCGGTCATACGGGCAAGCCCGCGGCTAAGCCAGACAGCGTAAGTCGTCACCCAGACACGCAGCGCCAGAAGCGAGGGCGTCACGATCAGCGTGAGAACAGTGGCGATGCCAAGACCAAAGACAACCGCTGTGGCCAGCTGTTTCCACCACAGAGCGGTGGGACTGTCGATGGAATAGCCGCCATTGATAAAGTCCAGCGAAAGCCCAAACATCATTGGGGTCAGACCTGCCATCGTGGTCAACGTAGTCAGCAGAACCGGGCGGATACGCGATTCCGCGGTGCGGACGATTGCCTCGATCCTTGGCATATAGGCGCTGTATTCCTGATAGGTATCGATCAGAACAATGTTGTTGTTCACAACAATTCCTGCCAGAGCAACGATACCGGTGCCGGTCATGATGATCGAGAAGGGTTGCTCCATCACGATCATGCCGATCAGAACCCCGGTGGTCGAAAGAACAACCGCCAACAGCACCAACACCGAATTGTAGAACGAGTTGAACTGGGCGAGCAGGATCACGAACATCAGCCCCAAAGCACCCATGAAGGCGTTCACCAGAAATGCGCCGGATTCTTCCTGTTCTTCCTGATCACCGGTCCATTGCCAGCTGATCGAGTTGGCGAAGGGGCTGGTTTCCAGCCATTCGGTCAGTACTGCGATCCGCTCATTCGGGTTGATCAGGGCGAACTGCGCGTCTCCCGCGTCAATCACGCTACGTAGCTGGTCTATATTCTCTGCACCGGTCAATTGAACCAGTTCGTAGGACTTTCCTACGTCGCCGTCCAACACGGTGCCGGTTGGAGTGTAGACGTCGGTCACTTCGCGCATTACAGCTAGACGTTCTTCTTTCCCGTCCGGCCCTTTGGTCACAACCTTGCTCAGCCCCGGTTCAACATCCGCTTTGACGTCATAGTAACGTTGCTGGTCGACACGGTTGATCTGGGCCAGTTTGGCCACGGGTTCCCGGGTTACGAAGTTCGACAGCGGAACCAACCCGTCCGGAGTGCGGACCTTGAGCGTATCCAAAGTCGACAGCACGCGATCCTCTTCCGGCAATCGGACACGGATCTCGATCTCTTCATCCGTATTGTCTGGGCGCATCTCACCCAACAGGATGCCGCGTGTCACAAGCTGCACCATGGCACCAACAGTGGCTACATCAGCGCCGAACCGACCAGCTTTGGCCACGTCGACATCGATCTGCCAATCGATACCAGGCAGGGGCAGGGTATCTTCGGTTTTGATCAGCCCCGGCGTTTCGTCAAAGACCTGGCGCGCGGCGACGGTGGCCGATCTCAATTCGTCCCAACCGTCCCCCTTGATACGCAGGTGAACCGGTTTGGCCGAGGCCGGGCCCTGTTCCAATGCCAGGATTTCAACAACGATACCGGGTATTGTCGCCAGTTTGGCGTTAAGATCGCCGATTACGTAATCGCCATCATATTCGGGTGCCACAAAGTGGCGCTCAAACAATCCCCACAAAGCGGATTCCGAAACGTTCGGACGATCTTCCCATGGGATAATTTCAAACTGGACCCGCCCCACCGTGTCCGCCGGTGCCTGCGCGCCGCCGGTATTCTGGTCAAGACCGCCTTCGCCGGCAAAGGAAAAGACGTTGATTACCGCCGGATGAGATCCAATGATCTGTTCGGCCTGCAGGACCATCTTGTCTTTTTCAGCCAGTGACAGGTTGCCACGGGCACGGACGTAAGCTGTTGCCTGTTCCGGTTCGCTTTCAACGAAAAATTCGACTCCTCTTGATTCCTGTGGGAACCAGACGAAGGTCACAAAATACACGGCAGAGAAAACTGCCGCCAGCGACACGATCGGCATGATCGGGTTTCCGACAAGGAACCGGATCACATGCCCGAAAGGTGTGTGTTCGTCAGCGGTGTGGACGTGGTTTTCTTCCGCCCGTTCGAACTTGGCCGCGCTCAGTGTTACAGACCCGGCAAAGGCCCCGAACAGGAACAGCAGGGCACCAGCGACCACTCCTCCGGGCAGTAGATAGTCAGGGTTCAGAACCTGCATCGCACCCAGGAAGATCATATAAAGCGACGGGGGCACCATCACTGCCCGAACCCACCACCGGGTACGCGCACGGAGCCAGTTCGAAGACCGGTCGAAAACGCGGCTCAGACGCCCCGAAACACCGCCCATGACCGGCAGGTAGATCAGCGCCACAATCAGCGACGCCGACAGAACAAAGATCAGCGTGACGGGCAACATCCCCATGAATTCGCCCGGAACACCGGGCCAGAAGAGCATGGGCAGGAAGGCACATAGCGTCGTCGCGGTCGAGGATACGATGGGCCAGAACATGCGTTGGGCCGCCTCGACATAGGCATGCATCGGGCCGACGCCTTCCTTTATTCTCTTGTCAGCATATTCCACGACCACGATGGCACCGTCGACCAACATCCCTACGGCCAGAATGAGGCCGAACATCACAATGTTCGAGATACTGATGCCCATGACCGCCAGAAATGCGAAACACAGCAGGAATGAGGTCGGAATTGCAAAGCCCACCAAAAGCGCTGCCCGCGTACCCAAAGAGGCCAGAACCACGATCATCACCAGAGCGATTGCGGTCAGAACCGAGCCTTCAAGCTGGCTGACCATCGAACCGACAATGCGGCTCTGGTCGTTCGACGTTCCAAGCTCGACCGCGGCCTGAAGCTCGGGCGGCCATTTGGTCTTGGCCTGAGCTATGGTTTCTTTCACCTGCGTAACGGTGTCGATCAGGTTATAGCCCTTGCGTTTGACAACTTGCAGCGCGACGGTCGCCTCGCCGTTGAAGCGGGCGGTACCTTCTCGATCTTCAAATGTGTAGTTGATCTGCGCAAGCTCACCCAGCGTTACAACCCGGTCGCCATTGACCTTGATCGGCAAGCCATAAACATCCTGCGCCGTTTTGAACGACGATGGAATCTTGACCGAGAATGTACCCTGGGCAGTTTCGACCTCGCCTGCCGCGATCAGCTGGTTGTTGTTTCGCACGACATTGATCAGCTCGTCTGCGGTCACGTTGTATGCTTCAAGCCGCAATGGGTCGATAACGACCTCAAGCAACTCGTCACGATTGCCCGCGATACCCGCTTCGAGAACGGAATCCAGCGCCTCAAGCTCGTCCTGCAAATCCTTGGCGACACGGGCCATTGTGCGTTCCGGAACGGCACCGGTCAGATTGACGATGACGATCGGGAACTCGGAAAAGTTGATTTCCGTCAGCGAGTATTGTTCCGCACCTTCGGGAAAATCAGCCTGGGCCGTGTTCATGGCATCGCGCACGTCCGCCATGATCGAGGTTTTGTCCCAGCCAAATTCAAACTCCAGCGCGACCCCGGCATAACCTTCGGCCGCAGTCGACGTCATTTCCTTGAGCCCGTCGAGATCCGCCAGTTCGGTCTCCATCGGCTTGACCAAAAGGTTTTCTGAGTCTTCCGCTGAAATCCCGGGAAACTGCACCGAAACGAAAAGGGCAGGGATTTCGATATCCGGCTCACCCTCTTTCGGAAGCGAGACATAGGCAAAGCCGCCTACGACCAGCGAAATGGCGATGAACGCCATTACCATTCGGGCCCTGCCTGCGGCCCATGCGACGATACCCGTCATTGCGAGGCTTCCCGATAAGTTGGTGCAACGGTAACACCGCGGATCACGAATTCCTGCCCGACCACAATGATATCAACCGTTTCCGGCAAGCCATCGATCCAGACTCCTTCGGCTGTGTCGCGCAAAATGCGGACCGGCATGAAATCAACCACATTGCCTGCACCAACTGTGCGCACACCCAATTGACCTTCGTTGCTGAGTGTCAGCGCCGATTGCGGCAGCAGGTGGGCTTTCGTACCTTCAGCCGCGATGAGGATGGTGGCTGTCTGACCGTCGCGAATGGTCAAGTCGGGGTTCGGAACGGTGATTTCCACCTCGAATGTACGTGTTGTCTCGTCCGCTGACCGGCTGAGGAACGTGACCCGACCGCCCAATTGCCGACCGGTCACAAGCGTTGCCGAAGCCTCGGACCCGACAAGCACCCGGTTGACCTCGGTCTCGGGAACGAAGCCGACCAGCTTGATCGGGTCCAGTTGAATGACAGTCGCGCAAAGCGATCCGGGTTGCATTAGGCTGCCCAGTTCCGCGGTGTCGCTTTCCAGCAAACCTTTGAAGGGGGCTTTGATGGTCAGGCGGCCAATCTCTCGCTGTGCGGCCTCGACTGCTGCTGCGGCGGCTTCGATGCCCGCACGCGTGGCCTCCAGCCCGGCTTCGGCGGATTTCACACCGGCTTTTGCAGAGCTCATCACAGCTTCACTGGAAATCCGGCGGGTTTCCGACGCATATCCGGTTTCAGCCAGCTTGCGTGAGGCTGTCAGATTGATCTCGGCCTCGGCCACAAGCGCATGTGCCTCTATCAGGCGTGCTTCGGCTTCGGGAATGCGGCTTTGGGCTTCCAGCTTGCCCGCCATGGCCTCGGCCAGTTGTGCCGGGCGCGTGCCGGGGTCAAGTTCGCATAATATATCGCCCGCCTCAACAAACGCACCTTTGCGTTTGGGCTCAGAGACAACGGTGGACGTGGTTTCCGAAAGCACTTCGACCTGCCGGTTCGCCTTCGTCTGCCCGCGCAGCAGCACGGCGCTGTCAATTTCGCGCGCTTGCGAGCGCACGGCGACAACGCCCACGGCAGAGATTTCGATGTTTTCGGTTTCCGTGGCTTCGGCTTGTGTTGCTTCCACGGCATCACCGCGTCCGGCAAAGGCGAACAAGGTGTCACGTTCAAACACCAGAAAATACAGTGCAACAATCACGAGAAGGGCGTTGATGAATGAAATCAAACGCATAAAGTGTTTCTCCTAAGAATCTGCGCCATTAATACTTGGGCTGTCACGCCATGAAATGGGGTCTGTTCGGCATCTTTTCCATACTGAACTGAATAGTTCGGTTTGCATTTTTTCGCAAGAGGGAAGCAAAGCGGTGAAAATGCGCATATTCGGACCCTTGGCTTGGCGTTGGTGCCGGGGTATGACATGGCGCACTAATACAAGATAGACAGCCCGGGGGCTTGGATGAGCGATATAGACAGTTTCATTGATGAGGTCACCGAAGAGGTGCGCCGTGACCGGATCTATCTGTTGCTGCGTCGCTGGGGCTGGGTGGGTGTCGTCGCCGTCGTGTTGATCGTCGGCGGTGCGGCTTTCAATGAATACCGCAAGGCGCGGGACACGGCGCAAGCTCAGCTATTGGGTGACACGATTCTTGCTGCATTGTCCGAAAACGACCCAGCGGCAAGGGCTGCTGGTCTTGCACAGGCAGAGGCGATGTCACCGGGCGGGAAAGCCGTGCTGGATATGTTGCTGTCCGCGTCACAGGTTGAATCCGGATCCCGAGAAGACGCGGTCACCAGCCTGAACGCGGTTGCCGTTCAGGGCGACCTGCCCGAGATTTACCGCGCGATTGCAAGCTTCAAGTCGCTGCTGTTGCAAGGCGATACCTTGCCTGCCGCCGACCGGCGGCAACAGTTCGAGGCGTTGGCGGCCCCCGGAGCGCCGCTGCGGCTGCTGGCGGAAGAGCAGTTGGCCCTGATTGACGTGGCCGAGGGGAATGTCGATGCTGCGCTGGATCGATTGCAGGCGCTACGGCAGGATGCCGAGGTGGGGATCGATCTGCAACAGCGCGCGGCGCAAATGATCATTGCTTTGGGTGGGGAACCTGAACCATTGGTGGCGCAGCAAGGCTGACCAGGCGGGACAAAAGACTTAACGACAGGCGAGTTCGGAATATCATGGTAACAAGATTTTTTTCCCGTACGGGATTGCCTTTTGCGGCTCTGGCCTTGACAGCACTGGCGGCCTGTGAGCCGCCCGAAGCCATTCTGCCCGGTGAACGCGAGGATATTCGCCCTGTTTCAGATCTGGAAACGGTCGAAAAGCGCGGCTCGCAACCGATCAGCCTGCCGGCGCAACAGGTCAACGCCAACTGGTCACAAAGTCCGGGAACGTCCGCATACCGAACCACGCATGCTGCTTTGCGCGCAACACCACAACGGATCTGGTCTGTTTCGATCGGGCAGGGCGACTCGCGCAAGCAACGCATAACTGCCGAGCCGGTGGTTGCGGGCGGATTGATCTTTACACTGGATTCAGGGGCGACGGTTTCAGCGGTCACCCAGCAGGGGCAGTTGGCATGGGAAACCGATCTGATCCCGCCAAGTGATGGCGACTCGGATGCAACAGGGGGTGGTTTGGCTTATGCCGACGGCGTCCTTTATGTGTCGTCAGGGTTCGGTCGGCTGACCGCGCTGGACGCCAAATCGGGTGCCGTGCGCTGGCAAAAACGCCTGGAAGCGACCGGCAGCGGCGCCCCGCTGGTGAATGATGGCCTGTTATACGTGGTGGCCGGAGACGAAACCGGCTGGGCTGTAAACACCAAGGACGGACGCATAGCCTGGCAATTCGAAGGCACACCCAGCGTCGGGAACGTTCTGGGTGCGCCTGCGCCTGCAATCGCATCTGATCTGGCGGTATTTGCCTTTGGCTCGGGTGACGTGGCGGCCACTTTCCGCCGCGGTGGTATCCGCCGCTGGAACGCGTCTGTTGCAGGGGGGCGTCGCGGGCGCGCCGCGGCGCAAATCGTCGATGTGACTGGCGGTCCGATGGTTGTCGGCAACAGTATCTACATCGGCAATCACTCGGGCCGGACCGTCGCATTTGATGCCGCTTCCGGTGAGCGCCGGTGGACCGCAGACGAAGGTGCGGTCGATACGGTCTGGCCTGCGGGCAACAGCATCTTCCTGATCAGTGATCGCAGCCAGCTGGTGCGTCTGAACGCGGCGGACGGGTCTGTCATCTGGGCGCAGGATCTGCCGGGCTTCGTCAAGGACAAGCGTGGCCGCCGGGGACCGATCTTTGCGCATTACGGCCCAATTCTGGCCGGGGGTCGTATTGTGGTTGCGTCCAACGACGGGTTTCTGCGGTTCTTCAATCCAGTTGACGGAACACTGGTTCATCAGGCTGAGGTTCCCGGAGGCGCGACAGCATCCCCTGTTGTGGCCGGGCAGACGCTGTATGTTGTTTCGACCAAAGGTGATCTACACGCTTTCCGTTGACGGCAAGATGCGTTAAAGGGCGCAACTTGAGTCTTGAAAGTAGAGTATCATGTCGCTGACCCTCGCCATCGTGGGGCGCCCGAACGTGGGCAAATCCACATTGTTCAACCGCCTCGTAGGCAAACGTCTGGCGCTGGTCGATGATCAGCCCGGTGTGACGCGTGACTTGCGCGAGGGCGAAGGGCGTCTGGGCGATCTGCGCTTTACTGTGATCGATACGGCCGGACTTGAAGACGCGACAGATGACAGCTTGCAGGGCCGGATGCGCCGTCTGACCGAACGCGCCGTGGACATGGCCGATGTCTGCCTGTTCATGATCGACGCGCGGGTCGGGCTGACGCCCACGGATGAGATGTTTGCCGAAATCCTGCGCAAGCGGTCCAAGCACGTGATCCTTGCGGCCAACAAGGCCGAAGGCAGCGCAGCGGATGCCGGGGTGCTCGAGGCATATAACCTGGGTCTGGGTGAACCTGTGCGTCTTTCTGGTGAACATGGCGAAGGGATGACAGATCTTTATGCTCGGCTTATGCCTTTGGCCGATGCAGCCGAGGAAAAGCAGGTCGAAGAAGCCCCAAAAACCGATATTGAGCTGGATGAAGACGGTGAGGGCGAAATGCCCCTGATCACGTCTGCCAAGCCGTTGCAGGTGGCCGTGGTTGGCCGTCCGAATGCGGGCAAATCCACACTGATCAACAAGATCATCGGCGAAGACCGCCTGTTGACGGGGCCCGAGGCCGGGATCACCCGTGACGCTATCAGCCTGCGGATCGATTGGGCCGACCCGGACGGAGAAAGCACTCCGATGCGGATCTTTGACACAGCAGGAATGCGCAAGAAAGCAAAAGTACAGGAAAAGCTGGAAAAGCTTTCGGTGTCAGACGGTCTGCGCGCGGTGAAGTTTGCCGAGGTTGTCGTCGTACTTCTGGACGCGGCCATTCCGTTTGAACAACAGGACCTGAGAATTGCCGATTTGGCCGAACGCGAAGGCCGGGCTGTTGTTGTTGCCGTAAACAAGTGGGACGTCGAGGAAAACAAGCAGGAAAAGCTGCGGGAACTGAAAGATGCCTTTGATCGCTTGCTGCCGCAGCTGCGCGGGGCCCCTCTGGTTACCGTCTCGGCGAAAACGGGTCGCGGGCTTGAGAGATTGCGCGCCGCCATCCTGCGCGCCCATGACGTCTGGAACCGCCGTGTGCCAACCGCGGCGTTGAATCGGTGGCTGACTGCCATGCTGGAACAACACCCGCCGCCAGCCCCACAGGGCCGCCGCATCAAGCTGCGCTATATGACCCAGGCGAAAACGCGGCCGCCGGGTTTTGTTGTGATGTGTTCTCATCCCGATAAGATGCCCGAAAGCTATACCCGCTATCTGGTCAACGGGTTGCGTCAGGACTTTGACATGCCTGGCACCCCAATCCGCCTGACGCTGCGCGGGCAGGGCGACAAGAACCCATATAAGGGTCGGCGCAAGAAAAATGCGGGCGCGCTGGCCAAGCATCTCAAGGGCCGCGCGTAACTGCGCCAATTTTCAGCATCTTACCTCACGGGGGCGTGACAGTTTCTGTTCTCCGCGCTAGCATTCATGCGTGTGCATTTGTTTGGGCACGCACTGCTTGCATGCGGACTAGCCGCACCTAGATTTGAACAGAAAACTGAACGGCCATCGTAAGGAGACGGCTGGATGGATTTGAGGGAATATACAAGACATTACGCGGTGCAGGACAACAGATTGGCCGCGGCAAGTTATTTTGGCACATTTGCGGTGTATTTTGCGTCGCTGACCCTTGCGATCACCTTTGTTGATCGCTGGTACATCATGATACCCGCCGGGATCGTGTTCGCCTTTGCCGCAGTACGGCTTTATGTGCTGCAACATGATTGCGGGCATCACTCTCTGTTTGAAACACGGATTCAAAACGAATGGGCAGGGCATGGCCTGTCTCCCTTCACTTTCGCCCCGTTCGAGGTGATGAAGCAGAACCACAATCTGCACCATGCGGGCATCGGAAATCTTGAACATCGCGAGACAGGTGAAATTCATACGATGACTCTGCGAGAGTGGAATGCGGCTGATTGGAAAACGCGTTTTTTTTACAGGCTGTATCGCAATCCGTTCATCCTGGTTCCGGTCGGCGCGTTGTTCACCTACTTCATCCGATACCGCTGGCCCAAGAATACGGCGCGTTTTGGCGCTAAAGGTGTGGTGTTGCACAACCTGTCAATCATCGTGTTTCTAGGATTGTTGTATCTGATTGCGGGTATGACCGGCATTTGGGTCTGGTTGGTGTTTTCCTTTTTGGGTGGAATGCTGGGCGTCTTCCTTGTTTATCTTCAGCACAACTTCGAAGATACCTATTGGGATCGCCGCCCCGATCTGAACCCTCAGACAGCAGCGCTTGAGGGATCATCCGCACTGGATTTCGGATGGTGGTTCGATATGGCTGTGGCCTGCATCACGTTGCACGACATCCACCATTTCAACGCGCGTATCCCATCATATCGCCTGCGTGCCTGCCACTATAACCTGCCGCCGGAATATACCCCCCGCCGGATCAAATTTCCCGAGGCCGTGGCCGCATTGAACCTGAAGCTATGGGACGAAAATGCCAAGCGCCTCGTACCCTTTCCGAGAGACAACCGAACCGCTGGTCTTGCCCATAACTAAGCTGGCAGAACAGAGGCGACCACCACACAGCTTGCGGGCTCGTGTATCTTTTGTATATACGAGTCGGTAACGAGACAGAGAGAGGACCTATAATGACCGCAGTGACCGACATAAAAGGTGTAGGAGAGGCACTTGGCCAGGCCCTTGTTGCCAATGGCTTCAAGACGGCCGAGGCGATAGCCAAGGCCACTCCTGCTGATTTGGTCAAGGTCCCTCGGATCGGTGAGGCGCGCGCGCTGGTTTTGATTGCATCTGCCAAAGATGCCGTTGCTGCAAAACCGCCTGCTGCGAAACCGGCAACACGCCGAACTGCGGCCCGGACGCCCGCGACGCGCAGACCGACCGCACGCAAAGCCGCACCCCGCAAAACAATCGCCGCAGCCGCAGCCGAGAAACGGGTCGAGGAAGCCGCACGCAAGGCGGCAGAAGAAAAAGCAGCCGCTGAAAAAGCCGAGGCTGCTGAAAAGAAAAAGGCCAAAGCCAAGGCTAAGGCCGAAAAAGCCGCGAAGAAGCGCAAAGAGATGGAAGCCGCCTTTTCCAAGGCCAAAGACAAGGTGAAAGCCAAGTCCAAAAAGGACAAAAAGTCAAAAAAGGACGGAAAAAAGAAAGACGGCAAGATAGGCGGAAAGAAGAAGGACAAGAAAAAAGCGAAGAAGTAAAACCTCTTCGCCTTCAGTTGATGTCCTAACCGGTGCCTGACGGTGCCGGTTTTGTGTGTCAGGCCAAAGTACCGTCAAGTTGCAGGGTCAGCTTGCCGCCCAGATAGGGGCCAAGTACCTCGGGCAGCGAAACAGTGCCGTCTTCATTCTGCCCATTCTCCAGAACTGCGATCAGACAACGCCCGACAGCCAGACCGGAACCGTTCAGAGTATGAACAAATTCGGGTTTGCCACCACTTTCAGGCCGGAAACGGGCATTCATCCGACGCGCCTGAAACGCACCTGTGGTCGAGACCGAGCTGATCTCGCGATAGGTGTCCTGTCCGGGCAGCCACGCTTCGATGTCATAGGTGCGGCGCGCGCCAAAGCCCATATCACCGGTGCACAAAACAACAGTGCGATAGGGGATACCCAGCTGTTCCAGCAGATCCTCGGCGCAACGCAACATGCGCTTTTGCTCGTCATCTGACGCGTCGGGATGGGTGATCGAGACCATCTCGACCTTTTCGAACTGGTGCTGGCGCAGCATCCCTGCGGTGTCCTTGCCCGCACTTCCGGCCTCGGATCTGAAACAGACGGTATGGGCGGTCATACGGATGGGCAGGGCAGCCTCTTCAAGAATGTCACCAGCCACTGAATAGGTCAGCGTAACCTCGGAGGTCGGGATCAGCCACCAGCCATTGGTCGTCTGATAACTGTCGTCGCCGAATTTAGGCAATTTATCAGTGCCATACATCGCCTCATCCCGGACCAGAACCGGTGTCTGCATTTCTGTCAGACCGTTCTTGTCGATATGTGTGTCCAACATGAACTGGGCCAGCGCGCGGTGGATGCGGGCAACCCCCTTGGACAGATTCACGAACCGGCTGCCGCTTGTTTTAGCGGCGGTTTCGAAATCCATCGCGGCTGCGACGGCGGGAATGTCGTAATGCTCTTTCGGTGCAAAGCTGAAATCACGCGGGGTGCCCCAGCGGTTGACTTCGACATTGTCGTTTTCGTCCGCGCCTTGCGGCACGTCATCGGCGGGCAGGTTGGCGATGCGGGCCAGTTGATCGGTCAGCAAGGCATCCAGATCCTTGGCCTCGGTCTGCATCCGGGCGACTTCGGCCTTTTTCTCGGCGACAAGCGCGCGCAGGCGTTCGAATTCAGCCTCGTCGCCGCGTCCCTTAGCAGCGCCGACTTCCTTGCTGGCCTTGTTTTGTTCGGCCTGCGCGGTTTCGGCGGCCAGAATCTTGGCACGCCGGCTTTCGTCCAGCCTCAGCAGATCTGACGACACCGGCGCGTCCCCACGGCGCGCTAGGGCGGCGTCAAAGGCGGCAGGGTTTTCGCGAATGGCGCGGATGTCGTGCATGTCTCAGATCCTTGAATGCGTGAATCACTGAACCCGCTTATGCACCATCTGCAGGGCAGGGTGTAGCACCGGTTACGACTTATCAGCGTCTTCGTGGGTTTCATGCGTCAGGTGGCCATCCCATGCCCCGGTCGGTATTTTTGGCTCGGGCGGGTCAGCCACATAAGAAGGCGTCATGATCTGCACATTGTTCTCGTTAAATACAGCGACAATGTTTCGATGCAGGTCCGAGCGGATTTTGGGGATGATGCTGCCACGGGTGGTGTAGCCGTTGATCTGATAATTGATCGCGTAATCGGCCAACGCGGTCCACAACACAAAAGGTTCGGGATTGACCTTGATACCTTTGGTGCGGTTGGCGGCCTCGATCAGCATCGCCTCTACCTTCTCAGGGGGTTCTTCGTAGCCGATGCCGACTGTCGTGTGCAGTAATAGTCCGTCACCATTGGTTTTCTTTGAAAAGTTAACGACATCTGAGTTCATCAATTGTGCATTGGGGATCGAGATCAGCTCGTTCTTGATCGACTTCAGGTGGGTCTCCATCAGTTTAATCTGAACCACATCGCCGATGTGGTCCCCGATCTGGATACGGTCACCGATCGAGGTAGACCTGCGGTAAATCACAAACAGCCCGGCCAGCATGTTGGACACGACTGAATTCGCGCCTAAAGACAGCATGGCGCCAACCAGAATGGTCAACCCCTGGAACGCGGCAGAATCTGAGCCCGGAATATAGGGAACCGCAAACACCAGCGCGATCAAAATAACGACGACACGGGCGATGTTGAACGTCGGGTTGACCCAGTGTTTTTCGAAATCACCCATTTCGAACGAACCGGCTTCGACCGCATCAAAGAACACGCGCAGCCCTTTGATGATGTACAACGTCACCCATGTGATCAGGCCCAGCATGATCAGATTGGGGATATAGCTGAGGATGCCCCGGAAGATAAGCAGCACGGGCTCTGTCAGATAGGTCAGCAGAAGCTGTGCGAAATATCTGGTTTCCGCAAAAGCCAAAAGAACAAAGGACAGGTAATAGTAGAAACCGAGAAAGAAGATGATCAGCAGCACGAAGTTCAGACCATAGCGGATAAGGGCCGCGATTGCTTCGGCCTGAACACTTTTGGCTGTCGCCGTTTCGACATCCTTTAAATAGCGCTTTACCAGCTTCAATGTGCGACGCCTGATCCGACGGTGCAGCCACAGGATAGTGACAACAAACAGGGCAAATCCCAACGTCCAGGCAGCCGCTTCGATAGCACCGGAAACGCGCGCCTGATCGGTTCGGTTGGCTCGGTACGCCTCAATGGATTGTTTGATCGCATTGCCATGCAAAACGCTCAGAACACTTAGTTCCATCTGATCCAGTTCAGCGTCAGCTTTAGTAACGATCGAGATTCTTTGACCATCGGCCAGAATCCAGGTGCCAAACTCGGTCTCTTCATAGGTGATCTCGACCAAAGGTGCTTCCGACGCTTCCGCAACCGCAATGATCTTGTTCTGTACGTCCTCGGCGCGCTCCGGAGCAGGCAGAGCGCTTGATCCTCGCACCTGAAACAGAACGTCCCCGTCCACGATGACCGGGGCCATGAACGTGTCCGATCCCGCAGTCTCGGACAGGGGGGATTCCGCGGGTGCTTCCTGCGACAAGGCCGCACTGGACAGCCACACGCTCACCGACAGGGCAGTCAGTAAATAAAGCAACGAAAGGAAAGGTTTGAGTGGCCGCGTCATGTGTCCCCCTTCGGATAAACTATACCCGGTATTGGTTATGTTCCTAGGGCATATCTGCAACGCTTTGCCCGTCGTTGCCGGGACATGCCCGTTTTCAGGTGGGTTACATGACCGCCTTTGCTTGCAAACCGACATTTCAAAGCATAGGTTCCGCCCAAATTTGCGGAACTGTGCCGCAAGACTAGAACAAAGGAATGTCCCATGGATGGTGGCGCAATCGCCCAGTTTCTCCCGCTGATCCTAATCTTTGCGATCATGTATTTCCTGCTGATCCGTCCGCAGCAAAAGAAGATGAAGGAACATCAGGCCATGGTTGATGCCGTGCGTCGCGGTGATCAGGTGATCACTCAAGGGGGCGTGATCGGCAAGGTATCGAAGGTCAAGGAAGGCGATAACGAGATCGAGGTCGAAATCGCCGAGGGCGTCAAGATTCGCGTGGTCAAATCGACCATCGCCCAGGTTCTGAACAAGACTGAGCCGGCGAAGTAACTTCGCGCGACAATTCCTTGAAAAGGCAGGGTAATGCTGCAATTTGATACCTGGAAGCGGGTTCTGATCTGGCTGGTCTGCGTGACCGGCCTGCTCATGGCCCTGCCAAACGCATTTTACACGCGGGTCGAACAATCCAACGACGCCAAGGCCGCGATCGAGTTGGGCAACGACACACCCCAGATGCAGGCTGAAGCCGCGCAATGGCCGAGTTGGTTGCCGTCATCCCTGGTCAATCTTGGCCTCGACCTGCGCGGCGGCGCGCATTTGCTGGCCGAAGTACAAGTACAAGACGTCTACGGCTCCCGGATGGAGGCAATGTGGCCGGAAATCCGCGACGCCCTGCGCGATGAACGTGCCACGGTGGGAACCATCCGCCGTCAGGACTCGGCTGCGGATGAGATTCGCGTGCGCATTAGCCAGCCCGAAGGAATGCCACAGGCATTGGAGGTTGTCCGCGGTCTGGCCCGGCAAGTGCAGACCCTGACAGGTGTAGGTGCCACAGATATCGAAGCCCGCGCGGATGGTGACACAATTGTTGTTCAACTGTCCGAAGCAGAAAAACTGGCCTCGGATGACCGCACGGTGCGTCAGGCGTTGGAAATCATCCGCCGCCGGATCGACGAAGTCGGTACACGTGAGCCCACAATTCAGCGTCAGGGGACGGATCGTATCTTAATTCAGGTGCCGGGTATCGGCAGTGCGGGTGAACTGAAGGAAATTATCGGAACAACAGCACAGTTGACCTTCAACCCGGTTGTCGGGCGCGGAACCGATCCGGATGCCGTAGCAGGCGTCGGTGAAAAAGTCGTGCCGTCGATTGACGAAAACGAAGTCTATTACACCATCGAATCCGCTCCGGTCGTGACAGGAGAGGAACTGGTCGACGCCCAGCCGTCCTTCGATCAGAACGGCCGCCCTGCGGTCAGCTTCCGATTCAACACATCCGGGGCACGCAAGTTCGGGGATTATACCCGTGACAATATCGGCGCACCCTTTGCCATCGTGCTGGATGACGAAGTGATCTCGGCCCCCGTGATCCAAAGCCATATCCCGGGCGGGTCGGGCATCATCACCGGTAACTTCACCGTTGAGGAAAGCACCAATCTGGCCGTCCTGTTGCGTGCAGGTGCTTTGCCCGCAGGGCTGGAATTCCTGGAAGAACGCACCATCGGGCCCGAACTGGGGCAAGATAGTATCGACGCAGGCAAAGTTGCCACAATCGTGGCCTTTGTCGCCGTGCTGGTATTCATGGCGCTCAGCTATGGCCTGTTCGGTGTCTTCGCCAACATCGCGCTGATCATAAACGTGGGTCTGTTGTTCGGTTTGCTGTCCCTGATCGGCGCAACCCTGACTCTGCCGGGGATTGCAGGGATCGTTCTGACGGTCGGTATGGCGGTGGATGCCAACGTACTGATCTTTGAACGCATCCGCGAAGAACTGAAATCCGCCAGAGGTCCGGCCCGCGCCATCGATCTGGGTTATGAAAAGGCGCTGTCGGCTATTCTGGATGCCAACGTAACCACCTTCATCACCGCCGTTATCCTGTTTGCCATGGGCAGTGGCCCTGTGCGCGGGTTCGCAATTACACTGGGCCTGGGTATCCTGACATCGGTCTTCACCGCGATCTTCGTGACGCGCCTGATGGTTGTCATTTGGTTCGAACGCCGCCGACCAAAAACGATCGAGGTTTGACATGAGACTGAAACTCGTACCCCAAAGCACCTCGTTCGACTTTTTCAATCGCTGGAAAATCTGGCTTGGAATCTCCGGCCTGATGATGGTGATTGCGTTCACCTCATTTCTGCTGCAGGGGCTGAACTTCGGCATCGATTTCCGCGGTGGAACCACGATTCGGACCCAAAGCGCACAAGTGATCGACGTAGGTGTTTACCGCGATGCTTTGTCTCCGCTGCAACTGGGTGACGTCTCCATCACCGAGATTTTTGATCCAAGCTTCGGTCCCGATGAAAATGTCGCAATGATCCGTATTCAGGCTCAGGAAGACGCCGAAGCGGTCACAGCAGACGTGATCACCCAGGTCGGCGAAGCGCTGGCTGCCGCAGACCCCGGACTCAAACTGCCGTTTGAAAGTGTCGAATCCGTTGGTCCAAAAGTGTCGGGTGAGCTAATTCAGACGGCCGTTATCGCGGTTGTCTTGGCCATCGGTGCCGTTCTTGTCTACATCTGGCTGCGTTTTGAATGGCAGTTTGCACTTGGGGCGGTTGCCGCATTGGTGCACGACGTGATCCTGACCATTGGCATCTTCTCGGAACTGCAAATCCGCTTTGATCTGGCGATCATCGCGGCGTTGTTGACCATCGTCGGCTATTCGCTGAACGACACCGTGGTCGTCTTCGACCGGGTGCGCGAGAACCTGCGGAAATATAAACAGAGAGATCTGAAAGAGGTTCTGAACTTATCGATCAACGAAACCCTGAGCCGGACGGTGATGACCTCGGTCACAACTTTGTTGGCGCTGATCTCGCTTTATCTGCTGGGCGGGGACGTCATCCGCGGATTCGTCTTCGCGATGATCTGGGGTGTCGTCGTCGGGACCTATTCGTCGGTCTTCGTGGCTTCGACCATCCTGCTTTGGCTGGGGGTCAAGCGCGACTGGTCCAAACCGTCGAACACGGCGGGCAACCAGTTTGCCAATATTGATGCCTGAGGCCCTGCAACAGGCCCTGGCCCTACCGGGCCTCACTTGGCTGATCCTGACTATCGGAGCCGCGGGACTTGTCCGCGGCTTCACAGGTTTTGGCACCGCGATGATCTTTGTGCCGGTGGCGACCCAGTTCCTGCCTATTGCAGATGTGGTCTTTCTGATGGCCGCCACCGGAATCGCATCAACATTTGCCTTGGCGCCTCAGGCGTGGCGGGATTGCGACAAGGTCGAAATCAGCACTCTGGGCTTTGCCGCAACCGTAACCGTTCCATTGGGGCTGTGGATCATGGTGCAGGTGGACTCGGTTGCGTTGCGCTGGGTTGTCTGTGGCATCACCGGTCTGACCCTGCTGGCCGTGGTTACCGGCTGGCGATGGGAGGGGAAACTGGGACTACCCGGACGTCTCGCCATCGGCGGCAGCGCAGGCGTTGTTGGCGGCATGACCGGGTTGACCGGTCCGGTTGTCATCGTGTTCTATCTGGCCAGTTCCACAGACGTCCGCAAGATTCGCGCCAACACCATCATATTTCTGGCATTGCTGGACGTTGTCATCGTTTTCAACATTCTCATCAGCGGTGCCGCAGATTTGTCGATCCTATGGATTGTCCTGCTGCTGTGCGTGCCTTATCTGATCACTACGCTTATCGGCAAAGCACTGTTCGACCCGAGACTCGAACGGATCTACCGCCTTGCGGCCTATTCGGTCATCCTGATCGCCGTCATTTCCGGGCTGCCGCTTCTGGATTGAAGAAGGGACATCATGCGTCTGAATCAGATTACTTTTACAGATGCCAAACCCGTTGACGGTTATGGCCCCGGTTTTTTCCGAATTGGCGGTGATGTCTTCCACGGCGCTATCCTGACAGGCCCGGCAGGCCCTGCAGAGTGGGGCGGTTATGACGACCGACACCCCCTTCTGGAATTGGTGGGCAGGATCGACGTCCTGCTCATCGGTACGGGCGCGGACATGGCCCACATCCCTCAATCCCTGAGGGTTGAGCTGGAGAATGCCGGACTTGGTGTCGAAATCATGAACTCCCCCGCCGCCTGTCGCACCTACAACGTGCTGCTCGCTGAAGGCCGTCGTATTGCACTCGCGCTGATCCCTGTCTGACAGGATCCTCTTCATCTGGCCGAAATTATCCCAGGGAGTGTGAGGGGCTGGCCCCTCACTCCGACATGAGGCAGCGGTGGTGCGCTGGCATCCTGCGGCAAATCTCGCCTTTTGCCCCTGCTGACAATCCGTTAAGCGGGTCTCATGACTTTGACTGTAACAGATCTGTCGATCACCCGTGGCGGTATTCCCGTCCTTGAGGGCCTCAGCTTTCAGCTGCCGCCGGGCAAAGCTCTGATCCTGCGCGGCCCGAATGGTATTGGCAAAACGACCCTTCTGCGTACGTTGGCTGGCTTGCAGCCTCCGCTGGAAGGCAAGATCGAAGGGGCCGAGGACCAGATCGCCTACGCGTCCCATTCAGACGGGCTCAAACCGACGCTGTCAGTGACGGAAAACCTGACATTCTGGGCCTCGGTCTTTGGCACATATGACATCCAGCCGGCGCTGGACGCATTTGACCTGAACGAACTCGCCGACCGTCACGCCGGCAACCTGTCGGCAGGTCAGAAACGGCGTCTGGGGCTGGCGCGGATGCTGGTCACAGGGCGGCCGATCTGGATGCTGGACGAGCCGACCGTCTCGCTGGACAGAAACGCTGTGCAAATGTTTGCCGACGCTGTGCGGGCACATCTGGGGCAGGGTGGGTCAGCCCTGATCGCCACCCATATCGACCTTGGCCTAGATGGCGAGGTTCTGGACGTCGGTCCAAACAAGGCCAAACCCAAACCCATCGACGATTTCGACGGAGGTTTCCTGTGATCGCCCTGTTGCTGCGCGACCTGAAACTGGCTTTCCGCGCGGGCGGCGGGTTTGGGCTGGGTCTGGCCTTCTTCCTGATCGTGACCGTGATGGTGCCGTTTGCGGTGGGGCCGCAATCCTCGCTTCTGTCCACGATTGCGCCCGGTGTGCTCTGGCTGGGGGCCTTGCTGGCTTGCCTTCTGTCGCTTGACCGCCTGCTGGCACTGGACTGGGAAGACGGCTCGCTGGACCTGCTGGCCACGGCACCGCTGCCGCTTGAATCGGTTGTCACAGTCAAGGCGCTGGCCCATTGGCTGACCACTGGTTTGCCGCTGGTTCTGGCCGCGCCGTTTCTGGGCGTACTTCTGAACCTGCCGGTGCCGGGGTTCTTCTGGCTGGTCATCTCGCTGTTGATAGGTACCCCGGCCATGAGCGTCATCGGGACATTTGGTGCTGCGCTGACCGTTGGTCTGAAACGTGGCGGGCTATTGCTGTCGCTTCTTGTGTTGCCGCTTTACGTCCCCACCTTGATATTCGGGGCCGAAGTTGCCCGGCGTGGAGCAACAGGGATGGAGGTGCAGACACCACTGCTGATGCTGGCCGGGATCACGGCGGCGACCATTGCATTGTTGCCCTTTGCCAGCGCTGCCGTGCTACGTATCAATCTGCGGTGAACCGCGACAAGTTTGATGGATGTCAATTGAGAACCACCCCAACTCGGACTAGATAGGGCCCATGTCAATCGCAGCCAAAGCCAACGCCCTCTGGGAATATGCCAACCCTCGCAAGTTTCTTGAAACCAGCGAACGGGTCCTGCCGTTTTTCTGGATCGTCTCGACCATCTGCATCGTTGTCGGTCTGACATGGGGCTTTTTCTTTACACCGGACGACTACAAGCAGGGGTCGACCGTCAAGATCATCTATCTGCATGTTCCGGCGGCCCTGATGGCGATCAATTGCTGGCTGATGATGCTTGCCACCTCATTGGTTTGGCTGGTGCGTCGCCACCATGTCAGCGCGCTTGCGGCACGCGCTGCTGCACCGATCGGGATCGTAATGACCCTGATAGCACTGCTGACGGGGGCCATCTGGGGACAGCCCATGTGGGGCACATGGTGGGCCTGGGATCCGCGTCTGACATCGTTCCTGATCCTGTTTCTGTTCTACCTTGGCTATGTCGCCTTGTGGGAAGCTATCGAAGATCCGGATACCGCAGCCGATCTGACCTCGGTTCTGTGTCTGGTGGGGTCGGTCTTTGCGATCCTCAGCCGGTATGCGGTGAATTTCTGGAATCAGGGCCTGCATCAGGGCGCATCGGTCATGCGGGCGGGGGCCGTTACCGGGGCGGATACGGAAGAGAAGGTCAGCAATGTCTTTTTCTACCCCCTGCTGGCCTGCATCATCGGATTTGTTCTGCTGTTCATCGCATTGGTGTTGTACCGCACCGGAACGGAAATTCGCGCCCGTCGTATCAAGGCGCTACAGGCACGGGAAAGGGTGGGCGGATGATCCCCGATCTTGGAAAATATGCAGACGCCGTTTTGTCGTCTTATGCCGTTTCCATTGCCCTTATCGTGGCACTGGTTGCGTTCAGCGTGATGCGCGGGCGCAAGGTGCGTGCGGAAATGGAGAAGGTCGAACAGAGGATGTCGCGCAATGGCTAAAATCTCGCCCCTGATGATTGCGCCGCCTCTGATTTTTGGCGCATTCGCGGTTCTCGCAGGCATCGGCATGTTTCGCGAAGATCCCAACGCCTTGCCCTCGGCCCGCGAAGGGCAACCGGCGCCGCCCGTGGTTCTCACCGAGTTTCCGGGAAAGACCCTTTTCGACGATGAAACGCTGCGCAACGGAGAGGTCAAGCTGGTCAACTATTGGGCCAGTTGGTGCGCGCCATGCCGCGCCGAGCACCCCAACCTCGAGGCTCTGGCGGCTGAAGGCATCCCGGTTTACGGCATCAACTACAAAGACAAGCTGAGCAATGCCGAGGCTTTCCTGGATGACCTTGGTGATCCGTACACCGCCATGGGCCGCGACGAACAGGGCCGAATGGCGATTGACTGGGGTCTGTACGGCGTTCCCGAGACCTACGTGATCGACGGTGACGGAACGATCATTCTGCGCTTTGCTGGCCCGATTACGCAGCGTGTCATTGCAAGCACCATCCGGCCTGCGCTTGAGAAAGCTGCGGGCGGTTCATAAACGATAGCCTCCCGTTACGGACAAAACTTCACCTGTGATGAACGAGGCCGCGTCCGACGCCAGAAACCTGATCACTTTGGCTATATCCTCGGGCCGTCCGGCCCGGCCCAACGCAGTATCCTTCACGAAAAGTTCTGTCAGTTCTTCCGAACGAGGCGCTTCAGGAATGTTGATCGCACCGGGGGCCACAGCATTGACGCGTATCCCGTTTGGCCCCAACTCTTTGGCCATGGCACGGGTCCACAGGTTCAGAGCCGCCTTGCTGGCACCATAAGTGACAGCATCACGGGGCGGCAACACTGCATTCATCGACGAGATACTGACAATGGCGGCGCCCCGTTCCAAATGTGGCAAAGCTGCAGCCAGCAAAGCAGCGGGGACTAGCAGATTCATGTCCAGAATGGCGCGATGCTCCTCCGCTTGGAACTCCTCTTTTGGCGTCGATCGAACCAACCCAGCATTGTTCACGATCACATCAAGTCGTCCAAACCGCTCCATCACTTGCGCAATCACCGCCGCAGGTTGATCAGGAGCCGTCAGATCCGAACGGATCGCCAAAGCTTCCCCCCGCAATAGCGTCGCCCGAGGGTTGGTGGACAACCAAGTGAACGCCACCCTATGGTCGCGGCTCAACTCCTCTACGATGGCGTGTCCAATACCCCGCGCCCCGCCTGTTACCAACGCCACCTTTTCCATAACCACCTCCTGTTTTCAGAGTGCCGCGTATATCCAACTTCTTCTGCTGAATAAAACTTCGGAGCGCGAGGCAGAGCCTTGCAAAAGAAAGGACGCCCGAAGGCGCCCTCAAAACTTACTTATTCGCTGCGTACCTCAGCCAGCCTTCGCCAGATTTCTCAGCACGTAATGCAGCACGCCGCCGTTTTCGATGTATTCGATCTCAGGCGCGGTATCGATCCGGCATTTCAACTGGATGGTCGTCTCAGCCCCATCTGCATAGGTGATGGTGCAGGGCACGATCTGCAACGGCTCGACCGTATCCAGACCGTGGATCGAGACGGTTTCGTTCCCCTTCAGACCCAGGGTTTTGCGGGTATCTCCACCGGTGAATTCGAACGGGATAACGCCCATGCCAACCAGATTGGACCGGTGGATTCGCTCAAAGCTTTCCGCAATCACGGCTTTGACACCCAGCAGTGCGGTGCCCTTGGCCGCCCAGTCACGGCTTGAGCCCGCGCCGTATTGTTCGCCACCAAACACGACCAGCGGGGTGCCATTGGCCTGAAAGGCCATCGAGGCGTCGTAGATTGATGTCTGTTCGCCATCCGGGCCTTTGGTATAGCCGCCCTCAACTCCGTCCAACATCTCGTTCTTGATGCGGATATTGGCAAAGGTGCCACGCATCATGACTTCGTGGTTGCCCCGTCGCGAGCCGTAAGAGTTGAATTCGCGCGGTTGAACCTGACGGTCGGTCAGGTATTTGCCCGCCGGCGTCGTTGCTGCGAATGACCCCGCGGGTGAGATATGGTCGGTGGTCACCATGTCGCCCAGAATGGCCAGAACTTTGGCGCCTTCGATATTCGAGATCGTGCCCGGTTCCGCCCCCATACCCTGGAAATAGGGCGGGTTCTGGATGTAGGTCGACGTTGGCGGCCAGTCATAGGTTTCCTGTTGCGGAACCTCTACGCTTTGCCATTTCTCATCGCCCTTGAAGACGTCCGCATATTTCGACTGGAACGCTTCGCGGGTTACGGTCGCTTCAACCAGTTCCGCGATTTCGCTTTGGGTCGGCCAAATGTCCTTCATGAAGACGTTGTTGCCGTTCTTGTCCTGACCGATAGGTTCGGACGTCAGATCGATGTCGAGCGTACCTGCCAGCGCATAGACAACAACCAACGGCGGCGAAGCCAGATAGTTGGCGCGGACATCCGGTGAGATACGGCCTTCGAAATTACGGTTGCCGGACAGAACCGACGTGGCGACAAGATCGCCCTCGGAAATGGCTTCAGAGATTTCTTTCTGGATCGGGCCCGAGTTGCCGATGCAGGTGGTGCAGCCGTACCCAACAAGGTTGAAACCGACCTTGTCCAGATCTTCTTGCAGTCCAGCGGCCTCAAGATAGGCCGATACAACCTGCGAACCGGGTGCCAGCGAGGTTTTGACCCAAGGCTTGCGGTTCAGACCCAGCGCTGCGGCTTTGCGGGCCACAAGGCCTGCACCGATCATCACGTAAGGGTTCGACGTGTTGGTGCAGGAGGTGATCGAAGCAATTACAACCTTGCCCGACTCCATGGTGTAGTCTTCGCCCTTGACCGCGACTTCCTTGCCCATCGGGCGCTTGAAGGTCTCTTTCATTTCCTTGGTGAAAGCGGCCTTGGCGTTGGTCAGCGCGACGTAGTCCTGCGGGCGTTTCGGGCCTGAAATTGCTGGAACGATTGTGCCCATGTCCAGCGACAGAGTGTCGGTGTAGATCGGTGCATAATCCGGGCCTCTCCAGAACCCGTTTTCCTTGGCGTAGGCTTCGACCAGCGTGATGCGGTCTTCGTCGCGGCCGGTGTTGCGCATGTAGCGAAGGGTTTCGCCGTCGATCGGGAAGAAGCCGCATGTTGCGCCGTATTCCGGCGCCATGTTGGCAATGGTTGCACGGTCAGCCAGCGGCAGGCGGTCCAGCCCCTCGCCATAGAACTCGACGAACTTGCCCACCACGCCCTTGGCGCGCAACAATTCGACAACCTTCAGAACAAGGTCCGTACCGGTGGTGCCTTCGACCATCGAGCCGGTCAACTCAAAACCGATCACCTCAGGGATCAGCATCGAGATCGGCTGACCCAGCATTGCAGCCTCCGCCTCGATTCCGCCAACGCCCCACCCCAAAACGGCCATGCCGTTGACCATGGTGGTGTGGCTGTCGGTGCCAACCAGCGTGTCGGGATAGGCAACTTCTTCGCCGTTCTGATCGGTGTCCGTCCAGACTGTCTGCGCCAGATATTCCAGGTTCACCTGATGGCAGATACCGGTGCCGGGAGGCACTACGCGGAAATTGTTGAACGCGTTCTGACCCCATTTCAGGAACTGATAGCGCTCCATGTTGCGCTCGTATTCGCGGTCGACGTTCATCTGGAACGCACGCGGGTTCCCGAACTCGTCGATCATGACCGAGTGGTCGATAACCAGATCGACCGGGTTCAGCGGGTTGATCTTCTGTGCGTCACCGCCCAGGCCTTTGATCCCGTCGCGCATGGCGGCCAGATCGACCACCGCGGGAACACCGGTGAAGTCCTGCATCAGCACGCGGGCAGGGCGGTACGCAATCTCGCGCGGGTTCTTGCCGCCATTGGCACCCCATTCGGCAAATGCCTTAATGTCATCGACCGAGACCGAAAAGCCGCTGTCTTCAAATCGGAGCATGTTTTCCAGCACGACTTTCAACGCGGCAGGAAGGTTGGAGAAATCACCCAAACCGGCCTGCTGCGCAGCGGGGATTGAATAGTAGGAAATGGACTTGCCATTCACGTTCAGGCTGCGGCGTGTCTTGGCGGTATCCTGTCCGACTTTAATGGGCATCGGGTGGCCTCCCTTCTCAAATGACTTGGATTTCGGGCATCGCTGAGTGTTATCTGCATCACCCAAGCCGTTGGTTCAAGGTTCAATAGCACTGGATGTACAATTTTGTATACCATTGCACACATTTAGGCGGAGAATTGCAGATGCCGCCCTCAAGAAACGTTGATTGGCGGTTGAGCGGCAAAACGGCTATCCCAGAGAACACCCGTTCAATCCGAGAGTTTTTATGTTCAAACCCGCTGCTTTGACCGCCCTCGTATCCTGCTTGTTCGCCACCCAATCCATGTCCGGTGAGGATCCTGTGGTGGTTGAGCTGTTCACCTCACAGGGGTGTTCATCTTGCCCGCCGGCGGACCGGATCATGCATGAGCTGGCGAAACGCGACGATGTCATCGGGCTGGCACTGCATGTCGACTATTGGGATTACATCGGCTGGAAAGACGAATATGCCGATCCTGATCACACGTTCCGGCAACGGGCTTATGCCCGTGAAAACGGAAAATCCATGATCTATACGCCCCAGATGATCATAAATGGTCAGCACGATATCGTCGGCGCTCAGGCTCAGGAGCTCGACCGTCTGATTGATGCGCATCTAACGGCCGCCCCCGAGGCAGCGGTGACCGCGACCCGAGACGCAGACGAAGTGACCGTGAGTGTGACACCTGTGGAATTGCCCGAAGGTGAGACCTATGACGTGCGTATCGTTCAGTATTCGCCCCTGCGCCATGCCTCGATCCGTCGTGGAGAGTTAGCCGGGCGGGAGTTGGATTATGCCAATGTTGTCGAAACCTGGCAGATTGCGGGCCAGTGGGATGGGCAAACACCGCAGACTTACTCGGCGCAGCTGGAACTAGACTTGCCAGCCGTCGTGCTTGTGCAAAGGGCCGGTCACGGGCCGATTGTTGCCGCGACATGGGCCAAGTGATCAGGGCAGGTTGTCCGGTTGGACGCCAAGCCCGTTCCAGCTTTTCCAGCGCCGATGGATCCAGAACCACTGTCCCATATGCTGCCGCACGATCTGTTCCAGATCGTCATTGGTGAACTGAGTCATCGTCTTTGGGTCCGTGTGCGGAACGGGATCATGCAGGATGATTTCAAAGTCGATGCCATTAGGCTGGCGCACGGCATAGCACGGTATAAGTACGGCCTTGTACTTGATGGCCAGTTCTGCGTTCAACACGGATGTCACGGCAGGCTTGCCGAAGAATGTCAGCTCTTCGCCCCCCAACGCATGCAGGTCGGATACGATAGCGATAATTCCACCGTTCTTGAGTGACCGGACCATTTCGACCATACCGCGCCGCCCCTGTTCGAACATCGGCGCGCCGGTTTTGTAAAAAGCTTCGACATAGGCGTCGTTGAAATAAGGATTGGCCATCCGCCGGTAAAGGCATCCTATCGGTTTGCCGCTGTGTTTCTGCAGGGCGACGCGTGCGGCCAGATAGTGACCGAAATGCGCCGTGATCATCATCACCGGGCGCCCTTCGGCGATCGCGGCGTCAAATGCAGCAATACCGGGCCCGGATATCTTGGCGTTCACCTGACGTTCGATAAAACCTTCGGGTGAGAAATGCTCCATTATTGCCCGACCGGCATTATCCGACACGTCACGATAGATCTTTGTGATCTCGACGTCAGACAATTCAGGGCAGGTGAGCTTTAGATTCCGGCGGACGCGGGTGCGAAATCCAACGACGGGTGCAAGGGTTTTCATGATTGCACCCATGGTCGCTATGCGCCTTTCATAAGGAAGCAGGCGCATAGCGCTGATGATTCCCTGCAGGAACATATTGGCGACATAGTATTTTCCAAGCTCAAACCGGCTGAGCTCCGACTTTTCGACGGGCATGGAGGTGTCTCACCGCGTGTTGCGAAATGTTGCCTAAGACATACAACCCGGTACCCGTAACCTCAAGCACCCAAGCGAAATGGCCGCCCCAACGATTTTGTGGGAGCGCCTGTTCCTGCCTCAACCCGTGCTTTCGTCTTCTTCCTTTTCAATCAGCGTAATTGTTCCGGCGTCAGACAGGGCACGAACCGCCCCAACAATCTGGGTCATGGCATCTTCGGCCTCAGATTGCTTGACCCGCCCGCGTTCCGCGATTTCCTCGCGCAGGTTATCTGCCATACGAGAGGAGATATTCGACAGCAGAAACTCGACAGATGCCTTGTCATCATCCGCGGCGGCACCAGCCAGTGCCGCGACCAGAACAGGCTGATCGACTTCCCGCAATATCGCTGGAACATCACGGGGCGAGATCCGGCTGGAGATATGGGCGAAGGTAAAGATCGACCGGCGCACCAGATCGGCAAAATCAGCGTCGTCCTCATCCAGCGCGTTCAGCAGGTCGTCGCGCGTGGCAGACGCAGACTGGTTCAGAATTGCACCCACCCGCGCGCCCGGACCGTCATTGAAGGCCTGAACAGGCCGCTGATCCAGCTGAGCAGCCAGTGACCAGCCAATACGCTCAACCGCTTCGGGTGTGACATTTGCTGTTTTCGAGATTGCGTAAGTGATCCGCCGCGCCACCGGACCCGGCATATGGCCCAGCATCTGCGCCGCCTGTGCCGTATCCATTTTCGATAGCATCACAGCGGCCACTTCGGTGCTTTCCGCCTGTGCCATGGCCGCAAGGTCCTGGGCTGGAATGTCGTGCAACCTTTGCCAGGGATCACCGATCTGACGAACTCCGGCAATTTTGCGCAATCGCGCCGCTGTTGCGGGTGTGATTTTTCCACTGACGGCATCCAAGGCCCCGGCAAGCCCATGTGGAAAGGCCAGACCGACATTGTCCAGGGCTTCGCTGAACTCCTGTGCCACGGCACCCAGGGTCACGCGATCCACAAGACCCATTTCCCCCAATTGATGTGTCAGTTTTTCTTGCAGGTCGTCGGGAAGCTCCTCCAGCGGAAGATCGGCGCCTTCGTTCAACAACAGGCGCACGACGACGGCCGCCTTCTGACGGCTGGTCAAAGTCCGGGGAACAAGGCGCGGGCTGTCGCCACCCCCTGCGGAAAACGGGGCCGAAGCCCCTTGAACCGTCTGAATTAATGCGTTGGTGTTTTGCATCTGCCTGTGGAGCCAAAGTTTTCGAACCACAGGCAGATTAGAGAGAGTCGGGTTAAATAACCCTGAACCTTAATAACTGTATGTCAGACCCGTTCGGATCGCTTCACGCAGCGACGCCTCGGCCCAGGTGCCTTCTCCGCCACGGGCCTTTATTTCGCGCCATTGCTCGATCGCCAGATCGGTTCGGCCGTCGGACACAAACCCCTGCGCCATGTAGCTGCGCGCCAAAAGATTGTCTGGGTTGGCATTGATCGCGTTTTGATAAAAAACATTTGCCAGTTCAAGCTCGCCCATCTTGCGATAGGTGAAACCCCAATAGGTCAGGACACGATCATCCTCCTGATCCATGATGCGCAGAATGTCCTGAGCATGCCCGTATTGCCCGTCATAGGCCAGTTCGCGGACGGCATTATACAGCTGATCATCTGTCAGGTTTGACTTGTCAGGTTTGACGCATTTTCCACGGGTTTCGTCATATACACGGCCGAACAGGCATTTCTTGGTTGTATTCGTCGGTTTCGGCGGGCTGCTGCTGTCACCACCTGCAGCATGGACAGCTGGCGCGAAGGCAAAGGCTTGCAATGCAAGGGCAGAAGCTAACAAAAGGCGCATTTCTTTACTCCGTTCTCGGGGCTCTTATTGAAATCATAGTGCGATCTACAAAAAAGCTAACAGGGGAACGGACGCTTTTATTCACGAACTGGACAAAAATTGTCAGCTGTTGACAGATTTCGCGCAGCTTTTTGTTTCAGTATCCCACGCCGTACCGGGAGCGCAGGATTGGGTCTGTTTGGAATGCTGCTCGCAGGCAAGCCCGGCCGAGGCCACAAGAACCAGTGCCAATGCGCTTAGGATTGTTCGGATCATGATGTTTCCCTCGTATGGAAAAAGCACATGCAGGATACCGCATTTCCGTTGATCTGGCAAAAACAAGGGGGGGTGCCCTGCACGTGGCAGAGCACCCCCGGCTAATAGACTGAAAAGATTTCCGTTATTCGCCAAACACGCGCGCAAAGATCGTATCGACATGCTTGGTGTGATACCCGAGGTCGAATTTCTCTTCGATCTCTGCAGGGCTGAGTGCGGCTGTTACATCAGCATCTGCCAACAGTTCTTCTTTGAAGTCGGTGCGGTGTTCCCAAACCTTCAACGCGTTGCGCTGTACCATGGCATAGGCGTCCTCGCGGCTTACGCCCGCTTGTGTCAGTGCCAACAGAACCCGTTGACTCATAACAAGGCCGGGGAACTTGTTCATGTTCTCGATCATGTTCTCGGGGAAGATCAGCATTTTGTCGATCACGCCTGTCAGCCGTGCCAGCGCAAAATCCAGCGTGATCGTGGCATCTGGACCGATCATGCGCTCGACCGAAGAATGCGAGATATCGCGTTCGTGCCAGAGTGCGACATTCTCCATCGCCGGTATTACGGCCGCGCGGACCATGCGCGCCAGACCGGTCAGGTTCTCGGTCAGTACCGGGTTTTTCTTGTGCGGCATCGCCGAGGAGCCTTTCTGGCCCATCGAGAAGAACTCGGCCCCCTCCAGCACCTCGGTCCGCTGCATGTGGCGGATTTCGATGGCGATGTTCTCGATGCTGCTGGCGATAACGCCCAGCGTGGCAAAGAAGGCCGCGTGGCGGTCGCGCGGAATGACCTGCGTGCTGATCGGCTCAGGCACCAGACCCAGCTTGTCACAGACGTGTTCCTCGACCGCGGGATCAATATTGGCAAAGGTACCAACCGCGCCGCTGATCGCTCCGGTGGCGATTTCCTCACGTGCATCGCGCATCCGGGACAGGTTGCGGTCCATCTCGGCGTAGAAGCGGGCAAAGGTCAGACCCATGGTTGTCGGTTCGGCGTGGATGCCGTGGCTGCGTCCGATACGAACCGTGTTCTTATGTTCCATCGCGCGGCGCTTGAGCGCGGCCAGAAGCCCTTCCAAATCGGCAATCAGGATGTCGGCAGCGCGGGTCAGCTGTACGTTGAAACAAGTGTCCAGCACGTCCGAGCTGGTCATGCCCTGATGCACAAAACGCGCCTCTTCACTGCCGACATGCTCTGCAAGATGGGTCAGGAAGGCGATAACGTCATGCTTGGTGACGGCCTCGATCTCGTCGATGCGGGCGACATCGAATTCCACATCCTTGGCTTTCCAGACAGCGTCCGCATTTTCGCGCGGGATCACGCCCAGATCCGCCATGGCGTCGCACGCGTGCGCCTCGATCTCGTACCAGATGCGGAACTTGGTCTCGGGCGACCAGATGGCGACCATGTCGGGGCGGGAATAACGGGGAATCATAGGCGACGGCACCTTTTTTGCAGATTGGATGAGGCGTTGGCGCGGGGTTTAGCCGCGTGCGGGGTAGGGAACAAGATGCGAGAGCGCATATGAGACGGTTTGCCCTGATTCTTGCCGTCTGTTCGGGCTTTTCAGCAGCAGACGGGTTCGGGAAACTGTCTTGCAAAGGACTTGGTGCGGCAGTGACGGGCAGGGTGCCGCTACAAGGCAGGTTTTGTACCCGCACTGGTTCTCACGGGATCATGCCGCCAGTTGGGGTTGATGCCCGTCTTGACCTTGCTGCCAAGCGATGCTGGACAAACAGCACATTGACTGTTCAATCTGAAAGGAAGGAAATAATCAGGTTATTGAGATATGCGTTTGTTTTCACGTTCGATACTTGCCCTCTGTGGTGCATTTTGCGTCGGCGCAGCTGCACCAGCACTGGCTGACACACCCGTGACCTACACCGAGGAAGGCCGAGCGCTTTTTCGGTTTGACGTACCCGACTTCTGGATCCTTCGCACCGGCGGCCCGCGCGAGATTGAGGATACCGAACTGGGCGACGCCCGCGCGGTCGCGCGGGTTATGGGGCTCCGGCCGGTGACAGACGACGCGGTGTGGATGGGTTTCGTATCACCTGCGGGGGTTGGAACAATTCAGGGCGGCGTCCGGTACTTGCAGGATATCGACAGGTTTCTGGTCAAAGACCCGACGATGACCAGCACCAGCGATACCCGTATTGGCGGGTTGCCAGCACGCGTGTTTCGGGGCACCGGGCACCGGGACGGCAAGGGGGTAAGCTTTACCGCCACCGTCATTGACCTTCCGCAAGGCCGGGTTGCCATAGCAGTTGCCATTCTGCGGGACGGAGCAGACCCGAGTTTTGCTGATGATCTGAACGCCGTATTCGCGTCGTTCCGGGCGCTTCAGTAAGGGAGGGGACAATGAGCATTAGACTGATCAAAAGGATGTCCCTTGCGCTGGGGTTGGGGACCGCGACTTTGACGCTGTCGGCCTGTGACGGTGTGACAGTTGGGGTCGGGTACGGGTATGACCCGTTTTACGACTCGATGCTGTGGAACGACTACTACCATGACGTGGATGTGGACATTGACATAGATCGCCCCAACCGGCCTGATCGACCAGTGCGCCCCGAGCGTCCGAAACCACCTGTGGCCAAACCTCCCGCGCGCCCGCGCCCACCAGTGGCGCGTCCGCCGGTTGCCCGCCCGCCCATTCATCGACCGGGCCCGCGGCGCTAAGGAACAAAAGGCCGCCTGTCAGGCGGCCTTTCTTATGAAAGAAGCTCGGTCGTTATGTGGGCCGAGCCTTCGAGCGTCCGGTGAACCGGGCACTTGTCCGCGATCTCAAGCAAACGTTGCCTTTGCTCCTGATCCAGCGGGCCGCTCAGGCGGATTTTCCGGCGAAACTGGTCCACCTTGCCGTCATTCACCAATCCGGCATCCTGCGCATGAACTTTGTCATGACACACATCGACGCTGACATTTGTCAGGGGCCAGCCTTTGCGCCTGGCGTACATACGTATTGTCATCGATGTGCAGGCCCCCAAACCGGCCGAGACAAAGCCATAAGGCGACATGCCCTTGTCCGTACCGCCATAGGATGCGGGCTCATCCGCGACCAGATGGTGGTTTGGTCCGGCCTGAATATCCTGCATGAACCCGCCCGGATCTGCTTCGGTTATGCGCACAACGCCCTCTGGCGCACCCGGTGGCGGCGCGGGTGGGCACAGTTTCACATAGCGCGAAACCCATGCAGCAATGACATCGGCCGCATATTCGGCGTCAGAGGCACGGGTGATAAGGTGATCGGCATCGTCAAGGGTGACAAAACTTTTGGGGTGTTTCGCGGCCAGAAAGATCGCGCTCGCATTGTCGATGCTGACCGTTTCGTCCCGTGGGGCATGAAGGATCAGCAGGGCGGCTTTGAGGTCGGCGATTGCAGATGACAAGGCCGATTTGGCAATGTCGTCCACAAAAGCTTTACCAATTCGGAAGGGGCGACCACCCAGAGAGACCTCGGCACTGCCATCCTCTTCGATCTGAGGCAGCGCCGCCTCAAAGTGATGCGACACATGGGCGGGGTCCGCCGGTGCACCCAACGTCACGACGGCTTTTACAGTCGGAATACCAGCCCGCGCCCGCAACACCGCCGCGCCCCCAAGCGAGTGGCCGATCAGCAGGGCAGGTGCCATTTTTCGACCAGCCAGATATTGCGCGGCTGAAATAAGATCCTCGACATTCGAAGTGAAGGTCGTATTGGCAAACTCGCCTTCGGAATGGCCCAGTCCGGTGAAATCGAACCGCAGCACCGCAATGCCCATGGCAGCCAGTCGGGCAGAAATGCGCCGGGCGGCCGGGATATCCTTGGAGCAGGTAAAGCAGTGGGCGAACAGGGCCGTAGCCAGCACCGGTCCGTCCGGCAAATCCAGTCGCGCCGCCAATTGGCTGCCGTCATGTCCGGCAAAAGTGATGCGTTCCGTGGGCATGTCGGCTCCTTGAATGGTACGGGGGAACACGCCCAATACTGTGTATTTGCCCCTTGGGTCACAACCCTTAAGTCACACGCGTAACGGGAAGGTGAGAACGAATGGGTGTTTCACAGGCTGCGCAAGATCCCTGCCGTTTTCGTGTCGCACGACGGCGGAGCTCTTACCTTCTTTTATTATCAAGAAATTTGATGGTGGTGCAAACAAACATTCGTTTCACTTATGTTCTTCCACATCCCATTTGTGGTTCCTGAAAGCTGAAACAGGAGACACAGATGTCACATGCAGATATTGCACCCCGGATACCCGACCTGCGTTCACGTATGATCCTGGCTATTGTTCTGGCCGGCGTTGCCGGGTTCGCGATTGGCCAATCCTGGCCCGCGCCCCAAGGTGGTTCACAGGTTCAGATCAGCCCTGCCACGGAAGATTGGCATGGAAATGTCCGCCGGTCCCATTGGTCGAATTGAGGGCCCGGCCTTATTCGATTCCCATCAATTGGGGGTCAAAGGGATATCTGGACAGGTTCTCATACCCGGTTTCGGTAATGAGAACCTGATCCTCAAGCTTGATGCTGAAATCGCCACCGACTTCGCCAACGCAGGCTTCGACGCACAGCACCATGCCGGGCTCCAGCGGATAGTCATATGCGCCTTCGACGGCTTTGTCCGGATACGCAACCAGCGGCCATTCATCACACAATCCCACTCCGTGCATCAGGCAGCCGTATTTCTGCGCCTGAAACTTGTCGTCAAGCCGGTGCGACATGGCGGTAAGTTCCGGGATCATCACACCGGGCTTCAGCATCTGCATGTTGGTCATGATGTGTTCATGCGCGTGCTGCATGGCATAGATCATGTCAGGGCGGGGCTTCTGGTCGCCAATCCACCATGTGCGCGAGATATCGATGCATATTCCGTATGACCCGATCAGGTCGGTGTCGAAGGCGATGATTTCGTTGTGCTGCGTGATGCGCGGGCCGCATTCCTGGAACCACGGATTTGTGCGTTGGCCTGACGCCAGCAGCCGGGTTTCGATCCATTCGCCACCGCGACGGATGTTTTCCGCGTGCAGAACAGCCCAGATATCATCCTCGGTTGTCTTGCCATTGCCGACATTCGCGCGTGCAAAGCTCTCCATCTCCGCTACAGCGGTTTCGCAGGCGTGATTGGCACAGCGCATGGCCAGAATCTCATCCGGTCCCTTCACGGCACGGGTTTTTTCGGTCAGCTCTTCGCCTTCCATGACCTCAAAGCCCTGCGCCTCAAGCGCGCGCAGACCATGCAGCATGATCTTGTCGACAGCCAAACGTTTGTTGCCGCCGCCATGCGCATCGATCAGTACGCGCACCTCGTTCGAGAAAACATCTGCCGCAATATCCACCTTGTCGCCACGGTCGAAGTAAAACAGGTCCGCGCCTGACCGCTGCTCGCGCACCAGCGGATTGAACGTGCTGAGGAAAGGCGAGTTCTTGTAGTCCCAGATCACCATATAGCCATCGGCACATAACAGCACCGCGCGAAACGGGTTATGCGTATTCCACAACTGCATGTTCGTGCTGTCGGTTGCGTAGCGGATGTTCAGCGGGTCAAAAACCAGCAAGCCACCATATCCGCGATCAACGATGGCCTGCGTCAGTCGTTTCCAGCGGTGTTCCCGCATCCGGGCAAGATTGGGCAGTTCCAGCCCCGCAGCAGCCCATTCGTCAAAAGCCAGCTGTGTCGGTCCGATCTCGATCCGGTCATTCTCATTTGGCGTGCCATCGCCCAGCGTAGCGCCTCGGCAGGGGTCAATCTTGCGCGTGTCTCGGTAATGCTTGTTCATGACGGACCTCGTTGCTTGTTCGGTCAAACCTAAGGTGCCCATGTGGATCGTCTTGGAAAAATGCGACGGCGAACCTGTCGTTTTCGACCGACAAAAATTTCGACCTATGCTAAGTCGCTGGTATGAATAAAGTTCTGCAGGAAAAAATACCATATGATGTCGGCAACCCGCGTGCTTTACCGGGTATACAGCCTGCAACGATGGAAAATTGGTTGCATCGGGACGAGGCTTTTGCCGGTCAGATGCAACGCCGGGAGAAGCTGCTGACAGAACGCCGCGATGACGTTCTGGCGCTTGATCCGCAGGCTGAATCCGCTGCGCGGGAACTGCTCGACCTTGTGGTGTCGCAGGTCTATCCCAATGCGGGTAAGGAGGTCGTCAGACCCGATGGTGTAACGGTCGCAGTCGACCGGGCGCAGCCGCTTGATACATTGTGCAGGCTGGTTCAGGAGGATTTTTGCATCCTTCAAAAGCGCGGAACTGAACATGTATTGACTGGCGCAATCCTGTGTTTCCCGGCCAGCTGGCTTTTGTCCGAGAAATTCATGCGACCACTGATCGACATCCATGTGCCTGTTGCAAGTTACGACGACAATATCGCCAAGCGGGTGCAGCGCCTGTTCGACGGGATACAGCCCGGTCGTCCGCTCTGGCGCTTTAACGCGCTTTGGTATGAAGACCCCGAACTGTTTCAACCCCGAAGCGCCAGTGACAGGCGGGGCGTCACAGATCGACGTAAAACGTCTTACCTGAGAAGTGAGCGGCAAACCCTGCTGCGCTTGCCGAAAACGGATGCGGTCGTCTTTTCAATCCACACTTATGTTCTGGCGGCGAACGCGGTTCCCATAATGGAAAACCCCGCCTGAAGGCGGGGCATCCAAGGAGGGTCTTCTGTAATTCTCTTATTGGCCCAAGGCGGCCGCAACATCGGCAAACGCGTTTGTTGCGTTCAGGGCAACTATCGCGAAGGTAAAGACAAGCACCTGGGTGTTGAGGCGAAAATCCTCACCCCGGATCAGATTCACTGCAGCCATTGACAGGGCAATCGGGGTCGAAACGCCTGCCAGTACACCCGTCATGCACCAACTGCTGAGACGCAGAACGTCGCTTGGCTTTACGACACCATCGTCGTCATCGAACGTTTCCTGACCTGGCATGTTTGTATCTTCACTGCGAAACGCGATGCTGAGCAATTGTTCATCTGTCAGCTGGATCGGGCGGGACGTCGAAGTATGAAGTACACTTAAGGTGTCACCGTTCTCTGGCACATTCACTGCCGAGAATTGCCCGGTCAGCGACTGAAAAATTTGTTTTCTGTCGCGTGATCGGCTGGGGGCCAGAGTGTCAAAGGCGCTCATAAACTGCTCGACCGTCAGAACCGTGTGTGGCGACAGCCATTCAACGCGCCGGGTCGAACAAATGTCGACCATGCGATACAGAATGACGACCATCATCAGTTCCGAAATCTCGGAGTCATCCAGCAGGGGTGAGACCGGCGTGATTGAAAGAACCAATCTGTTTTGCGGATTTGCGGCGCGGGGTTTTGTTATCGTTTTTAGCCCCGCGGCGCGATCCATACGCTCGTACCGGTCTTCCTGCTCGGGGGTGCCTGTATCCAAGGTCAGTCGCACAAGATACTGACTTGAAACAATGCTGGCTTCAGAATTGCTCAGCAACGCCTTGCGTTCGACCAGATGGCCGTAATCTTCCAGCGTCGTGGCAACGATTGTGCCAAAACGCTCGATCGCGCCATTCGCGTCGCCATTAAATTGCAGGCCGCCATGGTAGCTGTGCTTCCGAGCCACTGCACTGTCCTTTTTGCGTACTGTTCAGCAAACACTGTAACAACCATTCGTGTGGAGAATTTGGCGGAAAATGCAAAAAAGGTGATTTTACTCCGGTATTGGTTACGCGTTGGAAACCAAGAAACTAAAGGCTTTTGTTTGTCACTGTGGCGGAAATGTGGCGAAAGCGGGTGCGGAGTGTGTTGTTGGTGCGACCGCCTATTGGTCGATTCGGGCGGCCATGATTGCTATGGATTGCTGATAAACAGAGGCCGCGTTCCACTGTTGCAGCACTTGAAAATTCGGCTCCCCTGGCTGATAGCCACGCCCCGGCTTCCACCCTTTCTTGCGAAGATAATTGGCGGTCGAGGCAAGCGCGTCGGTCATGTCATAGAAGTCCACCCGACGGTCGCCGGTGGCATCGACGCCATAGGTCAGGGCGTTGCCCGGCAGGAACTGAGTGTGGCCCAACTCGCCATGTTTTGCCCCTTTTGTCGCCACGGTAATGCTTCCTGCATCGACCAGTTTAAGTGCCCCGATTGCGTGCGGAACAAAGAACTCGGACCGGCGACAATCATAGGCCAGTGTTGTGATTGCGGAAACAACCTGACTGTCTCCCATAAAATTGCCAAAGCCGGTTTCCATGCCGTGAATGGCTATCAGAATGCCCGGCGGAACACCGTATTGCCGTTCAAGCGCAGCATAGAAATCGGGATTTGCAGCCTTGCGTTTGCGCCCCTGCGCGACGATTGCATCAGCGCCTCTGACACGCATGAACTTGTCCAGTGTGTATTTGAAGCTTTTCTGATTGCGGTCTGCCGCAATTGTGCCCGTGGCGTATTGAGCTTGGGCAAGCGCCTGAAGGCCCTTTTTTTTCACACCAGCCTTGCGGGCCTGCTGGGCGAAATCGGCCTTCCAGGCCTCGAACCCCGCGCTGGTATTCCCACAAGGCGCGGCCAGAAGGGGCGAGGACACAAGCAGGGCGAATAATACGTAAAGGCGAAACATGCAGGTAATCCGGTTGTGTTAAAATCTGAGGCCAGCCTACCTTGAGCTTTGAATTGGGCAAAGCAGTTCGTTGGAGTAGCACCAACCGCTCCTGCAAAAGCCTGTTGATTGGTCTGCAGAGCGCCTTTGAAGGGTTTCAGATCCTCAGCATCGGGCAGATAGCAAGGGCGAAGGTAAAAAGTGTGTATTCTGCGTCATGGCGCTCGAAAAGGCTGAACAGCGACAGACCGGCGCAAATGAAACAGGGGCGCCCGTTTGGGCGCCCCTGTAAATCCATGCCGTGCTGCTTAGCAGCTGTAATACATGCCGTACTCAACCGGGTGTGGTGTGTGCTCGTAGGTTTCGACCTCTTCCATCTTCAGGGCGATATAGCCGTCGATCTGGTCTTTGGTGAACACGTCACCTTGCAGCAGGAAGTCGTGATCAGAAGCCAGCGCTTCCAGAGCTTCACGCAAGCTGCCGCAGACAGTCGGGATACCGGCCAGTTCCTCGGCAGGTAGATCGTACAGGTTCTTGTCCATGGCTTCGCCCGGATCGATCTTGTTTTTGATGCCGTCCAGGCCAGCCATCAACAGAGCGGCAAACGCCAGGTAGGGGTTCGCTGCCGGATCGGGGAATCGAGCCTCGACACGTTTTGCTTTAGGGCTCTCGGTCCACGGAATACGGACACAACCTGATCGGTTGCGGGCCGAGTAGGCGCGCAGAACTGGGGCTTCGAAACCGGGGATCAGGCGCTTGTAGCTGTTGGTTGCGGGGTTGGTGAAGGCGTTCAGTGTCTTGGCGTGCTTCAGGATACCACCGATGAAGTACAGCGCTTCGTCCGAAAGATCAGCGTATTTGTCACCCGCGAACAGTGGCTTGCCGTCTTTCCAGATCGACATGTTCACGTGCATGCCGGTGCCGTTGTCACCTGCGATAGGCTTCGGCATGAAGGTTGCCGATTTGCCGTACGCATGAGCCACGTTGTGGATGACGTATTTGTACTTTTGCAGTTCATCCGCCTGCTTGGTCAGGCTGTCGAAGATCAGGCCCAGTTCGTGCTGGCATGACGCAACTTCGTGATGGTGCTTGTCGACCTTCATGCCCAGACGCTTCATGGTGGACAGCATTTCCGACCGCAGGTCCTGCGCTTCGTCGATCGGGTTCACCGGGAAGTAGCCACCCTTGACGCCCGGACGGTGGCCCGTATTGCCCATTTCGTATTCGGTGTCGGTGTTCCATGATGCGTCAGTTGCATCAACTTCGTAGGATACCTTGTTGATCGTGTTCGAATACCGGACATCGTCAAACAGGAAAAACTCGGCTTCGGGGCCCATGTATGCAACATCGCCGATCCCCGATGCCTTCAGGTAGGCCTCGGCTTTCTGCGCTGTGCCGCGCGGGTCACGCTCATAGGCTTCGCCTGTATCGGGCTCGACGACCGTGCAGTGTACGCAAATGGTTTTCTCAGCGTAGAACGGATCAACATATGCACTTTCGGTGTCGATCATCAGCTTCATGTCCGATGCTTCGATCGACTTCCAGCCTGCGATGGACGAGCCATCGAACATGAAGCCTTCGTCCAGGAAGTCTTCGTCGACCTGATCGGCCATCAGGGTCACGTGCTGCAGCTTGCCGCGGGGGTCGGTGAAACGGACGTCGACATATTCGGCGCCCTCTTCCTTGATCAGCTGAAGAACTGCGTCCTTGCTCATTCTCTTGATTCCTCTGACTTGAAGATTGGTATGTTAGAGCGCGTCCGAGCCGGTCTCGCCGGTACGGATGCGAATGGCTTGTTCAACCGGAGAGACAAAGATCTTACCGTCGCCGATCTTGTCGGTCTTGGCTGCCGACACGATGGCCTCGATGGCCGCATCGACCTGGTCATCGTCCAATACGACCTCGACCTTTACCTTGGGCAAAAAGTCGACAACATATTCTGCGCCACGATACAGCTCGGTATGGCCTTTCTGACGGCCGAAACCTTTGACTTCGACGACGCTGAGACCCTGAACACCTACGTCCTGCAACGCCTCTTTCACTTCGTCCAGTTTGAACGGCTTGATGATCGCTTCGATCTTTTTCATTCCGGCTCACCTTGAATGGTTGTCTCAGGCGCAGTGATCACGTCTAAGATCGGGCAGCAACGTGATTGCGGTATCGGTCGGGTCGGTATCCGTTGAAATCAAGCTCTGTGCTAATTTTTGGGCGGTTTGCACAAAAAGTAATCGAAACTGAATCGCGCGAGGGTGTGACATGTCCGAATTGCTGACAGCGGCGCAGATGAGAGCCATCGAGCACGCGGCCATCGAGTCCGGTGAGGTCACGGGCCTGGAGCTGATGGAGCGGGCAGGGCAAGGCGTTGTCGAGGCGATCTTCGAGGAATGGCCAGATCTGGACAGGCGAGGGGCCAACCCCTCGCGCTCCCCGGAGTATTTGGAAAAAGATGAAGATAATCCGTTGCGCGCGGTCGTGCTGTGCGGGCCCGGAAACAACGGCGGTGACGGGTTTGTCGTGGCGCGTCTTTTGCGGGAACTGGGCTGGAAGGTTGAGGTACTCCTATATGGCGATCCTGACAGGCTGCCGCCGGACGCGCGGGTGAATTATCAGCGATGGGGTGAGTTGGGTGTTACCAACGCGCTTTCAAAAGAAGGCTTGAAGAATGACCGCCTGGCCAATTTTGGAATACCAAACGTTTTGGTGGACGCGATTTTCGGCACGGGGTTGACACGTCCGATTGATCCTGTGCTTGGGCAATTGTTGGAGTATTTTTGCAGCTTGTCATCACGCGTTCGCTTTGTGGCAGTCGATTCTCCTTCGGGGCTGTGCATGGACAGCGGAAAGGTGCTTGGTGCCCGAGCAGAAATATTGACCGATGCCAGACCCCTTTCTGCGGATCTGACAGTAACCTTCGAACGAAGAAAACTTGGGCATGTGTTGAGCGACGGTCCGGCTTATTGCCGGAAAGTGAGCGTCGTCGAAATTGGTCTGAATGAAACGTCGGAGCGGCACTGGGGGCAGGTTATTTTGCAAGGAGAAAGAGCAGGCCGGGGTCCAGTCCGCAGCGTCACTCTGGACGACCAGAAGCTCGATAGCGGGCGGCGTGCAAGAACGCTTTTGACAAAGCAAAGCGATTTACCTTCAGTCGTTGCGCACAAATACACCCATGGCCATGCCCTGATCCTTTCGGGTGGCCCCGGCAAGACCGGTGCGGCGCGTCTGGCCGCGCGGGGGGCCTTGCGGATTGGGGCAGGGTTGGTGACGCTGGGGGTGCCATCCTTGGCGTTGGCAGAGGTGGCGAGCCGGATCACTGCCCTCATGCTACAGTGCGTTGATGGTTCTCAAATGCTGTCAGACGTATTGCAGGACGTGCGGATGAACGCCCTTTGTCTGGGCCCCGGTTTGGGGTTGGAGCGCGCGCGGGACCTGGTGCCGGTCGCCCTGATTGCGAAACGTGCGACGGTTCTGGATGCGGATGCGCTGACAGCTTTTGCTGGTGATCCCGGAAACCTGTTCGAAATGCTGCATGACCGCTGCGTTCTGACCCCACATGGCGGAGAGTTTGCGCGGCTGTTCCCCGATCTGGCGGAAAAGCTGAGCGAAACGCCGGTCAGAGGCCCCGCCTATTCCAAGGTGGACGCAACGCGAGAGGCAGCGGCACGTGCGGGATGTGTCGTGTTGTTCAAAGGGCCGGATACTGTCATTGCGGCCCCGGACGGGCGATGTTCGATCAATGCTGCGTGCTATGATCGCGCGGCCCCTTGGCTTGCAACCGCCGGGTCAGGCGATGTGTTGGCCGGTTACATCGCCGGGCTATTGGCGCGGGGGGGCGATCCGATGACGGCGGCTGAGACAGCAGCGTGGCTGCACGTGGAATGCGCACGGCGTTTCGGGCCGGGATTGATCGCCGAGGATCTGCCTGAGCAATTGCCCGGTGTTTTCAAACAGCTGAATGTCTAGTTGTTTTGGGCAGAAAGCAGTTCAGGCTCTGTCTGAATCGCATGTTTTTGCTGTCAAGATGTGCGCGGATGCATACCGCATATTTGTCAGGTGCATAGGTAGGCATCACTATTCATTTGCAAGCTGCCAGTGGGGGCTGGAGTCGTATCTTGTAAGCTGATGAAAAATAATGTAAAATGGTAGAATTCTTTGTGTGTTCTGTTGCTAAAATACAATTCTTGCGTAAGACAAGGGGCAGACCACTGGAACGCTCGGATTCAGTAAACAAATGGGCAGTATCTGAACCCCGAACCAATTATGGTGAGTGAAATGACCCCAAATATCAAAAAGATATCGGTTGCTGCCTTTCTGACTGCCACGGTCGCTGTTCCGGCAGCCGCAGAGCTGAAATACGAAAATAACAGTGGCGGCTATGTGCTGTTGTACGGGCAGTTTAACCCAGCCTTGATTTCTGTTGATGACGGGCAAGATACCGAGACCCGGGTCCTCGACAACGATCTGTCGAACAGCCGGGTTGGCCTGCGCCTGATGCAGCCATTTGGCCAGAACGAGTTTACCTTTCGCTTGGAAACGGCGTTGGGCTTGCCGAACTCGACTGAATGGAACCAGAACGGTACAAATTTCAGCGGCTGGACTCGCGACGATATCCGATTTGTGGATTTTGCCTTGAAGGGCAGCTACGGCAAATTCTCGGCTGGTCAGGGCAGCATGGTGGCAGATGGTGCTGCCGAGGTGGACCTGTCCTATGTCGGCACCGCGCTGTATTCGTTCACAAACGATGAAAACTCGGGCTTTTTCTATCGTGGCACAAACGGTGTGTTGAGCGGTATTACGGTTGGTGACAGTTCCAGCAACTTTGACGGCTCACGTCGCGGGCGTGTGCGGTATGACACACCAACGGTTAACGGGTTCTCGGCCGCATTTGCATATGGTCAGAACATCCTGTCCAGCAGTGACGATGATGACTACTATGACGTCGGTGTGTTCTATGAAAACACCTTTGCAGGCGGAGTAGAGTTTGCGGCAGCTGTCGCGTATTCGGTGCGGGACCGGGATGACAATTCAGGGGATCGCAAAGATACCATCGGTTCGGCCTCGGTGTTGTTGCCCAGCGGTCTGGGTTTCACGATTGCCGGCGGCACGCGTGACGATGACCGGGCTGGCCAGACGGACCCGAATTACTGGTACGGCAAGGTCTCGTACGAAGGGAACTGGGTTTCCTGGGGTAAGACAGGTGTCGGCATCGACTATTATGACGGCGCGGATTTCGAGACCAACGGGTCCGACACCAAGGCATGGGGTATCGCTGTCGTGCAGAAGGTCGAAGCGATCAATACCGATGTATACCTGAAGTATCGCAACCACGACTTCGATGATGGTTCATCCTTTGACAACAACGAAGCATGGGTTCTGGGCGCGCGCTGGAAGTTTTAATTGCCTTCCAGCGACCCAACACGAACGCCCCGAAAACCGGGGCGTTCTTTTTTGCCAAAACCAGGTTGATTCAGCCTTTGCCCCTTGCACGTTGGCGGCAGGGCAAATAGAAGGCGTCAAATTTGCCCGGCGCGCCCGTTTTGCGCGCCCCGAATCCTATGGGGACTACCAAAATGCAGGTTACCGAGACGCTGAACGAAGGTCTGAAACGCGGCTACAACATCGTTGTGACCGCAGCCGAACTGGACGACAAGGTCAATGAAAAGCTGACCGAAGCACAGCCGGAAATCGAAATGAAAGGCTTCCGCAAAGGCAAGGTGCCGATGGCGCTGCTGAAAAAGCAGTTTGGCCAGCGCCTGCTGGGCGAGGCGATGCAGGAATCCATCGACGGTGCGATGAACAAGCATTTTGAGGACAGCGGCGACCGCCCCGCGCTGCAGCCCGAAGTCAAGATGACCAACGAGGACTGGAAAGAAGGCGATGATATCGAGGTCGCGATGTCCTACGAAGCGCTGCCCGCGATCCCTGAGGTCGATCTGAAATCGGTCGCGCTGGACAAGCTGATCGTCAAGGCGGATGACGCCGCCGTCGAGGAAGCGCTGAACAACCTGGCTGAAACCGCTCAGGACTTCAAAGCCCGCCGCAAGGGTTCGAAAGCCAAGGAAGGCGACCAGATCGTGTTCGATTTCGTCGGCAAGGTTGATGGTGAAGAATTCGAAGGTGGATCGGCGGAAGATTACCCGCTGGTTCTGGGCTCGAACAGCTTCATCCCCGGTTTTGAAGACCAGCTGGTCGGTGTGAAGGCCGAGGAAGAAAAAGACGTCAACGTGACTTTCCCGGAAGAATATGGTGCCGAACACCTGGCCGGAAAAGACGCGGTCTTCACCTGCACGATCAAGGAAGTGAAAGAGCCGGTTGCAGCGGAGATCAACGATGAGTTGGCGATGAAGTTTGGCGCCGAGGATCTGGCCGCCCTGAAAACTCAGATTTCGGAACGTCTGGAAGCAGAATACGCAGGTGCATCGCGCGCTGTCATGAAGCGGGCCCTGCTGGACGCGCTGGATGAGAAAGTGTCGTTCGACCTGCCGCCGTCGCTGGTTGAAGCCGAAGCCAAGCAGATTGCACATCAGCTGTGGCACGAGGAAAACCCCGAGGTAACCGGCCATGACCACGGTGAGATCGAACCCACCGAGGAGCACAACAAGCTGGCCGAACGCCGCGTGCGTCTGGGTCTGTTGCTGGCTGAACTGGGCCAAAAGGCAGAGGTGGAAGTCACCGACGCCGAGATGACCCAGGCGATCATGAATCAGGCCCGTCAGTACCCGGGCCAGGAACGCCAGTTCTTCGAGTTCGTACAGCAGAACGCTCAGATGCAGCAGCAACTGCGCGCGCCGATCTTCGAAGACAAGGTTGTCGACTATGTGTTCGAGCTGGCCCAGGTCAGCGACAAGGAAGTCAGCAAGGACGACCTGCAAAAAGCCATTGAGGCATTGGAAGAGGAATAATCCTCTTCCTTCCCTCTTTGTTCAGAGAGGGGAAAAAACGGAGCCGCCTGTAAACAGACGGCTCCGCATGGGTGGCTTTTGTATCTATGAGGTGAGGGGGTCAGGCCTCATGAGCAAAAGCACGGGGGGTTTCTAACAAAGCGATCTTCTGCTCTGGTGTGAACGTATCCGAGAGCGCTTCGATCAGCTTCAGAACGTCCTGACGTTCAGCTTCGTTCCTCGCGGCGCTCATCTGTTCCACAAAATACTTCTCAAGATCAGTCAGTGGCTTGTGATCCTGATTGGCCGGGTTCTGGGTTGCGGCCTTCTTGGCTGCAAACAGTGCCAGTGCCTCTTCGTCGTCCATAAAGACGTTCTCATGGATGCCTGCAAATTCGCGCAGGCCCGAGATGCGTTCATCGGTACAATCCAACAGGGCGGCCAGTGCCGAGACTTTCCCCATGGGAACCGTTTCGCCGACATAGTCATATGGCGCGCAGTTCGACCGTTTCAGAACCCGGTCCATGACCGGATCGATTACGGTGATGATATCCTGAATGCCTGAGTTCTTGGCATATTCCAGAGAACCAATCATCAGCTCGCAGGTAGCATAAGAGACAGAATTCTTTTCCTTGCCACGCGTTAGGCGCTGCGTGTCCACGCAGAAGCGTGTCGATTCCCACATTGTTGCGCTGCGAAGTGGTGCTTCCCCGCAAAGGATTGCCGAAAACACATCCGACAACATATGAGGTCCTGTGGTCTGTAGGGCACGCACGGCTGCGACGACATTCCCCCCGTCGTCGAGTCCGATTACATATGCCGGGTCCAGATGATCGAATTCATCAATTTCCTTGCCGTCTTCGATCTTTACGTCCCATCCAAGACGTCCGCCAAAAACACGTGCTCTCAACTCGAACATTTCGTCAAGAACTTCGCTGAACATATGTCTGTTCAGGCCATCTACCACGATGATCATTTCTTCCCCCTTCGAGTGGTTGTTCGGTAATACTGACGTTACCGCTCTCGAAAGATTTTTCTATTGGGGGATTCCCGTATTTTGACGAAATTTGGGGATTTTTTTGTTTATCCCGGGGTAATAAGCCCGATCGCTATCGCCCGCCCTACGGCCTGAGGGGTGGTCAGCGCACTAAGCTTTTCCCGGCTCGAACGCAAGTGTACTTCTACGGTTCGGTGCGAAATAGACAAAATATCGCCGATATCCTGCTGCGACTTACCTGCGGCGACCCATTGCAGGATTTCCGCTTCGCGAGAGGACAATGTCGGATGATATAGTGCGTTGGTCAGCTGATCCGAAGACACGACATTGTCGTGGATGTGTACGGCCATGGCCTGCAAATCGCCGATAAAGTTTGTATAGAGCTTACGCCACTCTTCCTTGCTGCAATTTCGGGTTGCGCTCAGCAGGCCAATATCGCCGTAAGGGCCACGTACCGGGATCGTAACACCCTGACTGGGCAGGCCAAAATCATGAGCATCCCGGAACACACGCTGAAAATCCGGACTCCGTTCAAGACGGCTCCAATCCACCGGCGCAATACTGCGGCGGGCCATGTGGATGGTCGGGTCGATCATGATCAGACCCTGTTTCTGGTAGTGCTCGGTCCAGGCGTCGTCATAGGTGACAAAGCCAGCCACTGTTCCTGCCGCGGGATTCATACCAGCGTAGGCCGCATGATCCATGTCATGCTTCTCACAGATTTGCCTTAGAAACTCGGTATATCGAACTTCAGAATCCGGCAGAGTGCTCAGATCGACAATTTCCATGTGGTGCCTACCAGCTGTGGCCCATCTTGCCGCCCGATGGTGTCGTCGAGCATGCGTATTACACAGAGTGGAACCCGTTTACCTCACCACGTCAGAACATCATACTTTTCTAAACATGACAAGGAGAGGTCTTAATTGTCTGTGCAATACCGCATATTGCGACTACCAATAGAACATTTTTGTCACTATTCAGTTTCAAGTGCCAAATCCGGCCAATTTCTGACGCCAATGGACGTCAGGGCGCCGGTCTCAACCCGGTTTCGACCAGCATCCCCTTGGCTTTTGCCTCTGGATAGTATCCTTTGGCGTACAGGAAAATCGCCCTGCGTTGATCCCCGTCGGACAGCAGCCAGGCACCGCGCAGGTACTTTCCCGCAAACTCAAGGTTGGTGTCTGCGTCCAGCAAACCTTCGGCTTTACCGGTGTAACCCATCGAGCGCGCAGTGGCGGGCAGAACCTGTAGAAGGCCGTAATAGGGCTGGTTGACGGCCCATGGTCGGTGTGTGCTTTCACGTATGGCCAGCTTGTGAACCAGCTCTCGCGGAACCTGATAATGATCCGCCCATCTGTTGATCGAAGCTCTCAGCTCGGGCGTTTCATTTGGGTGAAGCGGCGGGTCAAAACGTGGCGTACCCGCCTTGGAGACTTGGTCTGCCCCGCAGGCAACCAACGACACAAATAGAAACAGTGCCAAGAAACTTTGGCGCAGATAAACAAGCATTTTTCGGTCCTCTGGATTTCGGCGGCAATGATACGGATCGACAATAAGCCTTCAAGCTTACCCCGGAAAATGGGCTGAAACTTGCCGGTGCGACTTGTGAACACATAGGGAAAAAAGAAAAGGCCGCGCTTTGGCGCGGCCTTTGGAATGCTCACATGCAGCCGGATCAGGCTTTGGCTTCGTCTTCTTCAACCGGAGCTGCGTCGGCAACCATGTCGTCGTCCGAAGCGGCCGAGCCGATGTCGTCGAACAATTCGGCGATCTCGAATTCAGCAGCGGCTTCTTCTTCAGCAGCCAGTTCCTGAATCGATTTGCCCGAAGCCTGCAGTTCGGCTTCTTCTGCCGAACGGGCCACGTTCATTTTGATTTCGACTTCAACCTCGGGGTGCAGTTTGACTGCGACAGTGTGCAGACCCAGTTCCTTGATCGGGGCGATCAGGACAATCTGTTTCTTGTCGACGGTGAAACCTGCGTCGGTTGCGGCGTCAGCGGCGTCACGCGGGGTGACCGAACCGTACAGAGCGCCGGCATCCGATGCCGAGCGAATCACGATGAACTGCTGACCGTCCAGCTTTTCAGCCAGTGCTTCAGCTTCTTTCTTGGTTTCCAGGTTGCGGGCCTCAAGCTGCGCTTTCTGGGCTTCGAATGACGCGATGTTGGCGTCGGACGCGCTCAGGGCTTTGCCTTGGGGCAGCAGGAAGTTGCGGGCGTAGCCGGGCTTGACGTCAACGACGTCGCCCATCTGACCCAGTTTCGCAACGCGTTCCAGCAGGATAACTTGCATGTCAGTCTCTCCTTACTTCACAGCGTAGGGCAGCAGGGCGAGGAAGCGGGCGCGCTTGATAGCACGGGCCAGTTCACGCTGCTTCTTCGCCGAAACGGCGGTGATGCGCGAAGGCACAATCTTGCCACGCTCAGAGATGTAGCGCTGCAGCAGACGGGTGTCTTTGTAGTCGATCTTCGGCGCGTTCTCACCCGAGAATGGGCAGACCTTGCGGCGGCGGAAAAATGGTTTTGCGGCCATGGTTTAGAGTCCTTTTCTCAGGCGTTGATCAACGGCGCTCGCGGCGTTCGCCACGTTCGTCACGCTTCTGCATCTGAACCGACGGACCATCTTCGTGGCCGTCGACCTTGATGGTCAGAACGCGCATGACATCTTCATGCAGACGCATCAGGCGCTCCATTTCCTGCACCGCGCCCGAGGGGGCATCAGTTTTCAGAAAGGCATAGTGACCCTTGCGGTTTTTGTTGATCTTGTAGGCCATCGTCTTGACGCCCCAGTACTCGCTATCAACCAGCTTGCCGCCGTTGTCAGCCAGAACGGTACCGAAATGTTCGACGAGGCTTTCCGCCTGCGCGTTGGACAGATCCTGACGCGCGATCATTACATGCTCATACAGTGGCATGTGCACTCCTGTTTATATCAAGGCGCATTTCATAGGCGGGGCCAAACGTTCCTTCGCGACCCTGCCACGAGAGGCTGCGCGATTCATACGACTGCGAAGGATGGCCCCGTATACACGTCTGAGCCGCAAGGGCAAGCCCTGCCACATATGCCTTTGAGACGCCGCCCAAATTCCTTTAGGCCGCCCAATTGCTGACGCTTTTCGGCTCAAAGTTGTTTTGCATACCGGACATCAACCGGATCAACAGAATTTCGAAAGTAACCTTAAAAGGGTGACGTGTTATGACCGCTACTAACACAAACGCATATCAGGAAAACGTTGCCGGCTCGCGATTTGAAAATTCAGTGCCGGTAATGATCACGTTTGCACCGAACTGGAAGGCCCGCCTGATCCTGGCGCGGATGGTCGGGGCGTTCCTGATCGTTTCCGCGTTTTCAATGTGGTTGATGCCCGGATCAGTCGTTGGCGCAGATGTTTGGCCGATCAAGATGGCGGCGTCCATGCTGTTTCTGGTCGTTGGCGTCGCCCTTCTGACGATCGAGGTTCTTGACCCGCGTCCTGACGCCTATTTCGACCCGATCCGTCGCGAAGTCCGGGTGTTGCAGAAAAACGAAGACGGGCGCCCTCAGACTGTCCTGCGCCGCAGCTATGACTCGCTGGGTGGGGCGCGTTTCGAAGAAAACGAAGTTCATCTGTTTGACGTGGACGGCAGCCTTTTGATGAAGCTGCCACTTGAATCGGCGGATGTCAGCCGGGCGCTGAAAGGTCAACTAAGCAAGAGCGTAACAATTTTCGGCTGAGTTTTATTCTGTTCAAAAACGAACAGAAGTTGTGAATCAAAAATAGTTGTGTGCTGCCCCTGGGCAGCACATTTTGCGTTCAAGCAATCCTGACGGATTGCAATCACAAAACCGCGGAGATTGATATGAAATCCACCTTTCTTGCTGCTGCATTGGCCGTGTCAGCGACTACGGCATTCGCCAGCGCCGAGAAATACGTGTTGGACCCCAGCCACAGCCAGGTCATTTTCAGCTATGACCATCTTGGGTTCTCAACCACGACTGGCATGTTTTCCGGCTTTGAAGGCGAGATCATGTTTGATCAGGAAAACCCCGCCGCTTCGAGCGTGAGCGTGTCGATGCCCGTATTGGAGATGTTTACCGGCTGGAAACCCCGTGAAGATCACTTCATGACCGAGGATTTCTTTGGCGCGGCCGAAGGGGATCTGATCACCTTTACATCGACAGGAATCGAAGTGACCGGTGACAACACCGCGAACATCACTGGCGATCTGACGATGAACGGTGTAACTAAATCAGTTGTTCTGGACGCAAAGCTCAACAAGGCTGACACTCACCCGATGGCAAATCAGCCCTGGGCGGGTTTCAATGCCACAACAACGCTGGTCCGTAGCGAATTCGACCTGGGTCAGTTTGCACCGTTTGTCAGCGACGAAGTGCAAATCCAGATTTCGGTCGAGGCACAAAAAGCCGAGTAACCGCAGAATCACGAACAGAAAAACGCCGGTGATCAAATCACCGGCGTTTTTTGCCTTACTGACCGCGTGCCGCTGTGAGTTCTACGGATACTGCGACAGTAAAGCCCAGCGAGTCTTCGGTAGGCTGCGATGTGCCTACATCAAACTCCAACCGGTTAAGCTCGATTGTGCCTGCCATGGTGGCCGTGTCGCCCTGAAGATCCAGCGAGAAGGGCAAAACGACATCGATCGACTTGTCGCGAATAGTAAGAGGGCCGCGCGCCTCATAACCACTTTCGGTTTTATAAAGATCGGCCTTGAACTGAGCAGTGGGGAACCGGGCGTTGTCGAAGAAATCCGGCCCCATGGCCTGATCGGATACGGTTCCAAGACGAAGCGAGCCAATGGATATCGTGACATCGACAGATCCCGCCAGGCCCGGGTCTGTGGGCTCGTCAAAGGTAATTGCGGCAGTCCAGTCAGAAAACGAACCTGTCACGGGGCTGTTCAATTGCGAAATTGTAATCGACAGCGTGCCGCTCTGAACTTGCCATTCCGATTGAACCTCAGCCAATTGGACATCCGGGGCTTCCCCTACGTTAGGGGCAAGCCTTCCGGTTGCCCAGCCACCGGCAACAACGACGCCCCAGACCGCCAGTGCGGCGACGGCTGGAATCAGTGAATGGGTTTGATGTGGTGGTTCCGGCGCATCTGACAGACCCGGTAACATCCGACGCAATGTACCGTCCTTGTCGATGACGTGATGTTTCAGCGCACCTGCAATGTGCAGGACAAGGGAAACAACCAGAACCCACATGAAGAGCCAGTGCAGAACTCCTGTAACCTCGGCCACGGCGGTGGATTTCGGTACAAAAGGCAGATTTTGGCCGAAGGGCCAAAGGATTGGGGCAAAGCCCTCGGTCGCGGCGTGGTGAATCCAACCGGTCAGGGGCACAAGGACCAGCGAACCGTAAAGCAGCCAGTAAACGGTTTCAGCGGCGAAGGCTTCGGGTTTGTTGTCAGCATTCAGAAGGCCGGGCTTGGTTTGCGTGAACGCCCAAAGAATGCGGGCCAATGCCACGAAGAACACGGTAACCCCTACGGTTTTATGCAATGAGAACACGCGCGCTGCACGGGCAATTTCCAACTCGGTCGGGGCCGCTGCCGAGTGCAATACCGCATGTGCCAGATTGTCCGCGACCCAGCCGAGGGGCAAAGCCGTGAAGATCAGCAACGCGGTTAGCCAATGAAACGTCTTTGCGATGCTGCCGTAGCTTGAAAAGGAATTGGTCGATTGCATGTGTCGGACGCTCCGGGATTCTGGGTTGTGCCCAAGGTAAAGCCGGATGAAACAGACACAAGTGAGCGCGGGTGCACACAAAAGGTGCCACAATGCAGAAAGCAGGCAATGCTTGTGCCAGACGATCAGTCAGTTTACACCCCGCCGCAACCTGAAACCATCCATGAGGTTGCAATGACACTCGCGTTCGTTTTTCCGGGACAAGGCGCCCAGACCATAGGTATGGGCAAAGCTCTGGCAGAGGCCTATCCGGCGGCTCAGGCCATTTTCGATGAGGTGGACGACGCGTTGGGCGAGAAGTTGAGCAGTCTGATTTGGGACGGTGATATTGCTGACCTGACACTGACCCAGAATGCTCAACCCGCGTTGATGGCGACATCGATGGCAGCCATGCGTGCTTTGGAAGCCGAGGGCGTATCCGTCAGCATGGCGGCTTTTGTGGCGGGGCATTCACTGGGTGAATACTCGGCTCTGGCCGCGGCGGGGGCCTTGTCTGTTGCAGATACAGCGCGTTTGCTGCGCACCCGTGGTCAGGCTATGCAAAGCGCGGTACCCGTGGGCGAGGGGGCCATGGCCGCCATTCTGGGGCTGGATCTGGAGGCCGTACGCGCCGTGGCGGAAGAAGCCGCACAGGGCGAGGTCTGTCAGGCCGCAAATGACAACGATCCCACGCAGGTCGTCGTGTCGGGTTCAAAAGCGGCTGTCGAGCGCGCAGCCGAGATAGCCAAGGAAAAAGGTGCAAAACGTGCCGTTATGTTGCCGGTAAGTGCTCCATTTCACTGTTCGCTGATGAAACCTGCTGCAGATGTAATGGCAGAAGCGCTTGCTGCCGTCGAAATTAAGGCACCAGCCGTACCTTTGGTGGCCAATGTTCGCGCCGAGGCTGTCAGCGATCCGGATCTGATCCGTCAATTGCTGGTCGAGCAGGTGACCGGTTCGGTTCGCTGGCGGGAAAGCGTGCAATATATGGCGGCTCAAGGCGTGACTGAAACATGGGAAATCGGCGCTGGCAAGGCGCTGTCCGGTATGATCCGCAAGATCGATCGCGAAATCGCGGGCAAGGCCGTGGGCACACCGGAAGACGTTCAGAAGACCATTCAGGTCGAATCGTAAGCTCAATCCGCGTTGTAAGCGACGCAGCAAGAGGGAAACCGAATGTTTGATTTAACAGGTAAGAATGCGCTGATCACCGGTGCTTCGGGCGGTATCGGAGGTGACATCGCACGTGCGTTGCATGGCGCAGGTGCAACGGTTGGTTTGTCCGGTACACGCGTTGAACCGCTTCAGGCTCTGGCCGACGAACTGGGCGAACGCGCGCATGTTCTGCCCTGCAACTTAAATGACCCGGAAGCCGTTGAAGCGTTGCCTAAGCAAGCGGCCGAGGCGATGGGATCGGTGGACATTCTTGTAAACAACGCCGGAATCACGCGCGACAACCTGTTCATGCGCATGTCCGACGAAGAATGGCAAAGCGTCATTGACGTGAACATGACCTCGACCATGAAGCTGTGCAAAGGGGTGATCCGGGGCATGATGAAGGCGCGCTGGGGCCGTATCGTCAATATCTCGTCCGTGGTGGCCGCAATCGGCAATCCGGGGCAGGCGAACTATGCCGCGTCCAAGGCCGGTATGATCGGGTTTTCCAAGGCTTTGGCCCACGAAGTTGCGACACGCGGAATTACTGTGAATTCCGTGGCACCTGGATTTATCACAACTGCAATGACCGAGAAACTGACCGAGGAACAGAAAAAGGGTCTGTTGCTCAAGGTTCCGGCCGGTCGCATGGGCGATCCCGAGGAAATTGCAGCTGCCGTTCTGTATCTTTCCAGCCCCGAAGCGGGCTATGTTACCGGAAGCACCTTGCATGTGAACGGTGGTATGGCCATGTTGTGAGCGCGACAGGGGCGAGTGCGAAAGCGTTTGCCTCTTGCGTCGACTATGCTATAGGCGGCGCATCTATGCGGGGCCGGTCGTTCAGGTCGGCCTTCTATTTCCCGGTTCGCCGGGACCGAAACCGCCCAAAACGGGCAAACCAAAGCCAACCCGTGCGGGCAAGGGCAGAATCGGGCGGACCGCCCTGTAAAGGAATGAGGAATAGACATGAGCGACGTCGCAGATCGCGTTAAGAAGATCGTTGTTGAGCACCTGGGTGTTGAAGAAGATAAAGTCGTGGAAAACGCGTCCTTCATCGACGATCTGGGCGCAGATAGCCTGGACACTGTTGAGCTGGTCATGGCCTTCGAAGAAGAGTTCGGCATCGAGATCCCCGATGACGCAGCCGAGACCATCCAGACCTTTGGCGACGCCGTCAAGTTCATCAGCGAAGCGTCCTAAGCGTTTCTTTCTGATCAAAATCGGCGCTTCCGGGCAACGGGGGCGCCGTTTTTTTATGCCTGCCCGAATTTCGGGCTTGCGTGGCTATTGTGGCCTGCGCACTGTTTCTACTGAGGCAAAACTCAAAGTGGACAGGGCATGATAAGATCCACTCCGATGATAAATACCGCGCGTTTGACGCTGTGCGCCATGCGCCCGGAAGACTTCGACCGGTTTGCGGAAATTTGGCGTGACCCTTGTGTCGTCCGGCATATCGGCGGCTCTCCTCGGTCGCGTGGCGAAGCGTGGGATTCGTTCCTGCGTAATGCCGGGCATTGGCAGATGGCCGGTTTTGGCCAGTGGGGCGTGATGCAACAATCGAATCGCAAGCTGATCGGGCAGGCCGGATTCTTCTATAGCAACCGATGCATGGGCGACGATTTCGACGGCTTCCCCGAGGCGGGGTGGGTGCTGGTCCCCGAAGCACAGGGGCAGGGATTGGGATACGAGGCAGCCAAGGCTGCGCATGACTGGTTTGATCGGGTGATTCCCGGACCGTTGGTCGCGATGATAAACGCGACGAACATGTCTTCGCAGAAACTCGCCAAGAAGCTAGGCTATGTTCTGATGCGGGAAGGGGTGTATAATGAAACCCCGGTGCATTTGTTACGACGCAACGGACCGCCAGCTCGCGCATAGAATCGCCACTTAAACAGTATGCCGCAAAATGGCCAAGCTGTGCCGATCCCGGTGATTTCGGGCGGGCGTTCTGGATGTATGCTGCCGGGGATTTTCAGAGCGATTGAGCGGAGGACCAAGCTCATGAGGATTTACCCCACGATGGAACTGCAGAACGGCCGGTGTGTCTCGCTAGACAAGGGTCGTCTGGAAGAAGCGATGATCTGGCACGTGAATCCGGTAGAAACCGCACGGAGCTGGGCAGAGGCGGGTGCCGAATGGATGCACCTGACGGATTTCGACGCGATCGAGGGTAAGGATACCAACGCGCAGCTGGTCGAAGATATCCTTCGCAAGGCCGAGATTCCGGTGCAGTTGGCGGGTGGCATGCGCTCGCGCGAGCAGATTGAGCGCTGGATCGACAAGGGCGCGGGCCGCATCGTGGTTGGCACGCTTGCTGCGCGTGAACCAAACCTGATCAAGGATCTGGCCAAGCTGCACCCTGACCAGATCGTGCTGTCAGTGGATGTCTGGCAAGGCCTTGTTATGACTGACGGCTGGCGCAGCCAAAGTGCGTTCACGCCCGAAGCCTTTATCGACGCATTCGGCGATACGCCCTTTGCCGCCATCGTGGTAACCGATATCGACAGCGACATCGAAGATGTCGAGGCAAAGCTTGGTCTGATCTCGCGATTGGCAAACCATTCGCGTACTCCGGTGATTGCCAGCGGTGTCGTGCGCACAGCAGACGATATCTCACGGCTGGCATACATCCCCAATATCTCGGGCGCGATTGTCGGGCGTGCGTTGTTCCGCAAGACACTGGACTTGGCCAAAGCGCTTGAAACTGCCAAATCGGCCCACGAGCCGGTCGCGCAGTTTCAGTAAGCAACTCCGCCCTTTCGGCTGAACGCGCGAAAGGGCGGTTTTGACAAGCGCCGAATTTCTGGTTTCCTTGGGCATTCGGCGACAGGACGCCGGGACGGAAAGAACCGTTGCTCTTGCCCCCGCACCCCGGGCCGGGGTATGAGCGGTTCTCATAAGAGGAAGCAGGCAAGAGGCACTTCATGCGCAGAGTCGTTGTAACCGGTCTTGGATTGGTCACTCCTTTGGCCAGCGGGGTCGAGGAAACCTGGTCGCGGCTGCTGGACGGAGAGTCCGGTGCAGGCCCAATCACGCATTTCGATGCAGAGGCAAGCGGGGTCGCAACGACCTACGCCTGCGAGGTGCCGCGCGGCGACGGAACCAACGGGACCTTCAATCCCGATGACTGGATGCCGCTGAAAGAGCAGCGCAAGATCGAAGACTTTATCCTGTATTCCATCGCGGCCGCCGAAATGGCCTGTAAGGATGCAGGCTGGCTGCCGGAAGACGAAGAATCGCGCCTGCGTACGGGTGTTCTGATCGGCTCGGGCATTGGTGGTCTGGGATCGATTGCCAATACCGCGAACCTGATCCGCGACAAGGGTCCGCGTCGGGTATCTCCGTTCTTTATTCCAGGCGCACTGATCAACCTGGCCTCGGGTCAGGTATCAATCCGTCACGGGTTCAAAGGGCCGAACCACTCGGTCGTGACCGCATGTTCAACCGGTGCGCACGCAATCGGCGACGCCAGCCGCATCATCCGGGCGGGTGACGCAGATGTCATGGTGGCAGGTGGCGGCGAGGGCTGCATCTGCGAGATCGGTATTGCCGGGTTCAACGCATGTAAGGCGCTATCGACCAAATACGCAGATAATCCAAAGGCTGCCAGCCGACCCTATGACGTGGACCGTGACGGTTTCGTGATGGGCGAGGGCGCCGGCATCGTGGTTCTGGAAGATTACGAACACGCCAAAGCGCGCGGAGCCAAGATCTACGCCGAGGTTCTGGGCTATGGTATGTCGGGCGACGCCTATCACATCACCGCCCCGTCCGAGGATGGCGACGGGGCCGAACGTTCCATGAGAGCGGCGTTGCGCAGCGCCGGGCTGGAGCCGAAAGACCTAGATTACATCAACGCACATGGCACCTCGACCATGGCGGACACGATCGAACTGGGCGCTGTCGAGCGCCTGTTGGGCGAGCATGCCGGGAATGCGACGATGAGTTCGACCAAGTCGGCAACCGGTCACTTGCTGGGTGCTGCGGGTGCGATTGAGGCGATATTCTCAATCCTGGCAATCCGCGATCAGGTCGCACCGCCAACAATCAACCTGGATAACCCGGCTGTTGAAACTCTGATTGATCTTGCCCCCAACGCCAAGCGCGAGCGTGAAATCAATGTGGCGCTGTCGAACTCGTTCGGGTTTGGTGGAACCAATGCCAGCGTGATCTTCGGAAAGGTCAATTAAATGTGGCGGGCCATCGCTTCGAATGCGCTGACCATCCTGGTGGTCGGCCTGTTTCTGGTGGGCGGTCTGATCCTGTGGGGACAGTCGCAGTACAAGGCCGAAGGCCCGCTTGAGACCGCGATTTGCCTTCAGGTCAAAAGCGGTTCGAACATGACACGTGTCAGTCGCGATCTGGAAGATCAGGGTGCCATTCGAAGTTCAATTCTGTTTCGAATGGCCGCTGACTATACCGATCAGGCGCAGCGGTTGAAAGCGGGCAGCTTTCTGGTGCGCGAAGGTGCGTCGATGGCGCAGATCATCGAAGAAATCACCAGCAGCGGCGCCAGCACTTGCGGGTCGGAAATCGAATACCGTATCGGTGTGACACGCACCCAAACCCGCGTGCGTGAACTGGATCCGGCAACTTTGGATTTTGTCGAGATTGCTTCATTTGATACGGCAGAGGAAGAAACGCCTGAAGCCTATACCGAGAAACGCAACGAGGCTGATACGCGGTATCGCTTGTCGCTTGCCGAAGGTGTGACCTCGTGGCAGGTGGTTGAAGCTCTGAAATCATTCGAAGCGCTGTCGGGTGAGGTGACCGAGATTCCGGCTGAGGGCATGTTGGCCCCGGACAGTTACGATGTTGTGGCCGGACAAGATCGCAATGCGATTTTGCAAGCCATGCAGGACAAGCAACAACTGCGGATCAACGCGGTTTGGGAAAGCCGCCAAGGCGGGTTGCCGCTGGACACTCCTGAAGAGATGCTGATCCTTGCGTCTATCATCGAAAAGGAAACCGGTGTTCCGGAGGAACGCGGCCAGGTCGCCAGTGTGTTCGTGAACCGCCTGAAACAAGGGATGCGGTTGCAAACCGATCCGACCGTCATCTATGGCGTGACAAAGGGGCAGGGCACATTGGGTCGCGGGTTGCGGCGCAGCGAATTGAACCGTCCAACACCGTGGAACACCTATCAGATCGACGGGCTGCCTCCGACGCCGATTGCAAATCCAGGTCTGGCGAGCCTGGAAGCAGCGGTTGCGCCGGATGACACCAACTATGTGTTCTTCGTCGCTGACGGCTCGGGCGGGCATGCGTTTGCAGAAACCCTGCAGGAGCACAATCGCAACGTTGCCAAATGGCGCGAAATTGAAGAACAGCAGAGCTCGGGGAATTAAGCCGGGCGGATTGCTGGTTTTGTTAACAAAATACGCCGACGCCGGTATAAGAAATGGCGTCGGCGTTTTCTTTTGCAGGCTCTTCAGTCCTTAGGCGGCTGAGCGTCTTTTGTTGGGACGGCGCCGTCTGGAGCTGGAAGGTTTCCCATCGCCGTTGGCCGGCTTGGGCTTGAACCCGCGACGGCGGTTGTTTTGACGACGTGCAGGTTGCTGAACCTCGACCCCTTCCGGCATGGTGCCGCTTGTGACAGGGATTTCAATTTTCATCAGCTTCTGGATCTGACGCAACAGGTCGACTTCTTCCGGTGCACAGAACGCGATCGCTTCCCCTTCGCGCCCGGCACGGGCGGTGCGCCCGATACGGTGGACGTAATTGTCGGGTACGTCGGGTAGGTCGAAGTTGATGACATAGGCGACGCCGGGGATGTCGATGCCACGCGCGGCAACGTCGGTGGCCACCAGTATGTTCACCTCACCAGCGCGGAAGGCATTGATGGCCCGGTCACGCTGGCCCTGGCTTTTGTTCCCGTGAATGGACGCCGCGTTAAAGCCGTCGTCCACCAGCCCTTTCATCAGCCGTTCAGCGCCGTGTTTTGTGCGGGTGAAGACCAGTGTCAGCGCATCCGCGTCCTGCGACAGGATTTCGCGCAACTTAGACGGTTTTCCGAGTTTCGAAACAAAGTGAAGGGACTGGGTGATCTTGTCAGCGGCCTTGCCCGGGGGCGAAACCTGCACCCGCTGCGGATTGTTCAGATAGGCACGGCTGAGCTCCTCCATCTGTTTCGGCATTGTGGCCGAGAACAGCATGGTCTGGCGGGGCGTGCCCAGTGCAGGCGCGATGCGACGCAGAGCGTGAATAAAGCCCAGGTCAAGCATCTGATCTGCTTCGTCCAATACCAGATGGCGCACCGAACCAAGGTCAACAGCGCCCCGTTCCATCAGGTCAATCAGGCGGCCCGGGGTGGCGACCAGAATATCGGTGCCGCGTGCGAGGAACATCACTTGTTTGTTGATCGACTGGCCACCAACAACTGTAGCGACCCGCAGCTTTGTTCCTTTGGTGAGGGTGCGCAAACTGTCGGCGATCTGGTTCACCAGCTCGCGGGTGGGGGCGAGGATCAGTGATTTGGCTGTTTTGGGATCGGGCTTGCCGGGCTGCGCCAGCAGGTGGTCGATCAGGGGCAGGCCAAAGGCCAGTGTTTTGCCAGTGCCGGTTTGGGCCAGCCCGAGGATGTCATGCCCGTTCAGGGCCAGCGGAATGGCCTGGTTCTGAATCGGGGTGGGTTGAGTGAAATTGGCGCGTTTCAACGCGTCGTTCAGCGTCGGCGCGAGGCCGAGCATATCGAAGTCGAACAAAAAATTATCCTTTACGGCCCGCAGGTTAAACCCCACGAGCAGGTGGTGACTGGCCACGTTTATGTGACCGGCAGGGTTGTGCGAGACCTCGGGATGCGCGAGCGAATCCAGCGCCATCCGGCCATCGCGTAAAGAACCCTGCGTGAAGGGGAACCGGGAGTAATGTGCTGGCGCTGTGGGGCCTGAAGCCCGACGATGCTCACGCGGTGGCGCCGTGATTAAGGGCACATGAGGGTTTCGGGGGGGAATGTCAAGGACTGGTTTTGCCGCGGACAGGTTGCGCGCAGGACCTTGACGCGCCGAAATCGGGTGATGCGGGCGATTTTGAGCGCGATTTCGGAAAATGTCAGGTTTGTACACGCGTCCAGGTGGGGAGTGTGCAATTTGTACACGCTGAAAGTGGCTCAGGGGTAACCCTGTGTTAATCCCTTTGGTCGGTTAGGCGGTCAGGGCTTGGAAGGCTAAAGGGCGGGGCGGCGTTTTGGCCGAGGGTTACCACAGCCGGAAATTCACTGTCCGTTAACCCACACAGTACGATCCCTGTTGCGCGCCTGTTGCGTAAACCCTTGACTTTACGCGCTTTATCCCGTATTGGATGTGTCATGCTAGAAGAAGTGGGCGAACGGCCTCGGGGCGACCCGGTGGCCGTTTTTTCGTTTCTCTCGTGCGGAGAACACTCACGCATGAGGTCACAGGCAAACATGACTTTGATTACCCCGGAAGAGCGGATTTCCCAGACGGCTGAACTGTTGCAGTCCCTGGAAAGGTCCATTCGCGATCTGCGGCAAGCGGCAGAAGACCTGCGCAAACAGATCGGTGCCGGGGAGGATGCAGATCTTGCTGGTTCAGCCAAGCAACTCGGTCAGCTGGAGGGGCTGATCCGAAGTTGCCAGAAAGTGGAGACAAGCTTTGTCGAACAACATTACAGACAAGCCGGAATTGCCCAAGGGGGCTATGCGCTCGACCTTGAGCGGGCCCGATTTGAGATCGGGTGCAGGCTGGCTCGCCTCCGCCAATGCTGCGGTGCGGGAGAGATTTCTGAGTGAGATCGGGGAGGGGGGGCTGTGTGCCCTCCCTTTCCTGTTTGAATTCTGGGCGCTGCCGCATCAATTGCCGCCCGAGGGCGACTGGCGGTCCTGGGTGATCATGGGCGGGCGCGGTGCGGGCAAGACGCGCGCCGGGGCCGAGTGGGTAAGGTCGATGGTCGAGGGGCCGAAACCGCTGGACAAGGGCGAGGCGTGCCGCGTGGCGCTGGTGGGTGAAACATTCGATCAGGTGCGCGACGTGATGATCTTTGGCGACAGCGGGATATTGCAATGCTCGCCCCCGGATCGTCGGCCCACGTGGAAGGCATCCGAACGCAAGCTGATCTGGCCCAACGGGGCCGAGGCGCAGGCGTTTTCAGCGCATGATCCCGAAGGGCTACGCGGGCCGCAGTTTGATGCGGCCTGGGTGGATGAGCTGGCCAAGTGGAAGAAAGCGGGCGAGACCTGGGACATGCTGCAATTTGCGCTGCGTTTGGGCGAGAGGCCCCGGGTCTGCGTGACCACGACACCGCGCAATGTGAAGGTTTTGAAGGATTTGCTGGCGTCGCCCTCCACCGTGCAGACCCATGCGCCAACCGAGGCGAACCGGGCCAATCTGGCGGCGTCGTTTCTGGAAGAAGTGCGCGCGCGCTATGCGGGTACACGGCTGGGGCGGCAGGAGCTGGACGGAGTGCTGCTGTCGGATGCGGAAGGCGCGCTGTGGACGGGTTCGATGCTTGAGGCGGCGCGGTGCGCAAAGGTGCCCGAATTGGATCGCATCGTGGTGGCGCTGGATCCGGCGGTGACGTCCGGGTCAGGCGCGGATGCCTGCGGGATCGTGGTGGTTGGCGCGCAAGTGCAAGGCCCGCCCGAGGCGTGGCGCGCCTATGTGCTGGCTGACCGGACGGTGCAGGGCGTTGGCCCGGCAGGCTGGGCGCAGGCGGCGATTGACGCGATGGATGAGTTCGGGGCCGAACGGCTGGTGGCCGAGGTCAATCAGGGCGGGCAACTGGTGGAAGAGGTCGTGCGACAAGTGGATCCTCTGGTCCCTTATCGTGCGGTGCGGGCCTCCCGCGGCAAGGTGGCGCGAGCCGAGCCGGTCGCGGCTTTGTACGAGCAGGGGCGGGTGGCCCATGTGGCCGGGCTGGACGCGCTGGAGGAGCAGATGTGCCAGATGACCGCGCGCGGGTTTGAAGGGCAGGGCTCGCCCGACCGGGTCGACGCGCTGGTCTGGGCGCTGCATGAGTTAGTTGTGGGGCCTGCGGGGGTGTTTAGAAGGCCGAGGGTGCGGGCGTTGTGAGAGGTTGTTCAAACGATCATACAAATTTCCTCTTTTGGGGGAGGCAAAAGGTAATCTCACCGCTGAGACAACAGCTTTTCTCGCAATCGGATTCGGTGAATCTGCGCACATCGGTTATACTTCAGTTTGGACTTGGGGGAGAGGATAGATGTCAGACGCTTATTCGTATGCCTGTATAGATTGTGAGGGAATGGAAGCTTGTCCAGCGAGCATGGTGGCGGAATCCAAGGAAGAAGTTTGGAAGCTCATGGAACTTCACGCGCAGATTGCGCACGATGAAAATCCAGACGATTGGGATGGCGCAACTCGGGACTATTTGGCAACTTTGATCAAGCCAGTCAGTGTCTTTCAGAGTTGATTTAACGGCAGCCCGTGTAGCTGCAACTTCGTTCATCGCAAATACTGTTATTAAGCGGCGGTTCCGGTGCAATCGGTTAAAGAGCTAAGCCGTTGCGCACCCCCCGTACGCCCCATTCCCAAGCCCTAAACTTCTTTCCGTCATAACTCCTTTCAACAAGCCGGGCAGAGCGGCGGCAGAAAGGAGCACAGATGGTATTCGATTTCTTGCGTCGTGGATCGGCTGGGAGCGCGCCCGAGGCGAAGGCGAGCGCGACCGGGCCTGTGGTGGCATGGCAGACCGGCGGGCGCGTGGCGTGGAGCCCGCGGGACACGGTGTCGCTGACACGGACGGGATTTTCGGGCAATCCGGTGGGGTTTCGGTCGGTCAAGCTGATTGCTGAATCGGCGGCGGCTCTGCCCTTGATTTTGCAGGGTCAGGGGCAGCGCTTCGATGCGCATCCGATCCTGGCCCTGTTGCGGCGCCCGAATGCGGCGCAGGGGCGGGCAGAGATGCTGGAGGCCCTGTTCGGGCAGCTGCTGCTGTCGGGCAATGCTTATGTCGAGGCGGTGCAGGTCGAGGACGGGCTGCCGGTTGAGCTGCATGTTTTGCGTTCGGACCGGATGAGCGTGGTGCCGGGGGCGGATGGGTGGCCCAAGGCCTATGATTACAGCGTCGGTGGCAAGACGCACCGGTTCTCGGCCGAGGCCATCTGCCATATCAAGACGTTCCACCCGCAGGATGATCATTACGGTTTCTCGCCGATGCAGGCGGCGGCGACGGCGATTGACGTGCACAACAGCGCCTCGCGGTGGTCAAAATCGCTGCTGGACAATGCGGCGCGGCCCTCGGGGGCGCTGGTGTGGAAGGGCGGTGATGGCCACGGAATGATGGCCGAAGAACAGTTCCGCCGTCTGTCCGACGAGATCGAGCAGAACTATCGCGGGGCGCGCAATGCCGGCCGTCCGATGGTTCTGGAGGGAGGGCTGGATTGGAAGCCGATGGGCTTTTCCCCCTCGGATATGGAGTTTCAGAAGACCAAGGAAGCCGCCGCCCGCGAGATCGCGCTGGCCTTTGGGGTCCCGCCGATGCTGCTGGGGATACAGGGCGACGCGACCTATTCGAACTATCAGGAGGCCAACCGGGCGTTTTACCGCCTGACCGTGCTGCCCCTGGTGACGCGGGTGGCGGCGGCGGTGTCGGAGTGGCTGACGGGCTTTACCGGCGAGGATCTGATGCTGAAGCCCGATCTGGATCAAGTAACGGCCCTGTCCGCAGAGCGGGATGCGCAATGGGCGCGGGTCAATCGGGCGGAATTCCTGAGCGATGTGGAAAAACGCAGGTTGCTGGGGCTGCCGGAGCGTGCCGATGGCTGAGGGGTATCCGCCGTTCGAATGCGCGCCGGGGCTACGTCTGGCCGCGCATGAGCGGGTGGCCGAGATCCAGCACGCGCATCTGTGCAGGCGGCTGGATCAGATCGAAGGGATGATGGAGCGGGTGGAGAAACGGCTGTGGCTGACGGTCTATGGTGTGGCCGCAGTGATCCTGGCGCAGGCGTTTCAGTCATTCCTGGTGGTAACGCCATAAGTTCAGTGGGTTACATGGAGAAGTTCATGGATTTGGAGCATAAGTTCGCAGGGTTCGGTGACATCCTGTCGGTGACCGAGGATGCGATGATCGAAGGCTATGCCAGCCTGTTCGGGCAAGTCGATCATGGCAGTGACATGGTGCAGCGCGGGGCCTATCGCGCCTCGCTAGAGGGGCTCGCCAAGGCGGGTCAGCGGGTCAAGATGCTGTGGCAGCACGACCCGGCGCAACCCATAGGCGTCTGGGACGAGGTACGCGAGGACGACAAGGGCCTGTGGGTCAAGGGACGTCTGCTGGAAAGCACCCAGAAAGGCCGCGAAGCGGCCGAGCTGATCCGCGCGGGTGCGATGGATGGCCTGTCGATCGGCTATCGCACCAAACGGGCCGTGAAGAATGACAAGGGCCAGCGGGTCCTGACGGAACTGGAGCTTTGGGAGGTGTCGCTGGTGACCTTCCCGATGCTGCCCAGTGCGCGGGTGGCGGCAAAGGGGAGCGACCCCGATGCCGAGAATACCTGGCGCAGTATTGCCGAGGTGTTCAACGACGCCCGGCAGGAGCTGGCGCGGACCTAGCGCGCCTCAAACCCACCCAAAAACAGGACATGCTGATGAGCAAGACCGAGATCCCGGCCTTGACCGGAGAGGGTGCGCCCCTGGTTCAGGAGGTGAAGCAGGCGATGGCTGGCTTCGTGAATGAATTCAAGGGCCTGAAGGCTGAAGTTAAAACAAAACTGCAACAGACAGAAGAGCGACTGACCATGCTGGATCGTAAATCAACCATCGCGGCGCGCCCGCATCTTGCGGCCTCGACCCTGGACGGTGCACCGCACCAGAAGGCGTTCGACGCCTATGTACGCTCGGGCGAGGATGACGGGCTGCGCGGGCTGGAGATGGAGAGCAAATCGCTGTCCACCGCCGTCAACAGCGATGGCGGGTATCTGGTCGATCCGCAGACCGCCGAGACGATCAAGTCGGTTCTGAACGCAACCGCGTCGATCCGCTCGATTGCGTCGGTGGTGAATGTCGAGGCGAATTCGTTCGATGTGCTGATCGACCATACCGATGTCGGTGCCGGCTGGGCAGATGAGAATTCGTCCACTTCCGAAACCGGAACCCCGTCGATCGACCGCATCTCGATCCCACTGCACGAGTTGAGCGCGCTGCCCAAAGCCTCGCAACGTTTGCTGGATGACAGCGCGTTCGATGTCGAGGGCTGGCTGGCCGGTCGGATTGCCGACAAGTTCGCCCGTGCCGAGGCGGCGGCCTTTATCGCGGGTGACGGTGTGGACAAACCCAAAGGTCTGATGATCCACCGCGCGGTATCCGACGACACCTGGTCCTGGGGCAGCCTGGGGTATGTTGCCACCGGCATCGATGGCGGTGTCGACGCGGATGCGATTGTCGATGTGGTTTATGCGCTGGGCGCGCAATACCGGGTCAATGGCACATTCGTCATGAACTCGAAAACGGCGGGTGTGATCCGCAAGCTGAAGGACAGCGATGGCCGTTTCCTGTGGTCGGACGGTCTGGCCGCTGGTGAGCCCGCGCGCCTGATGGGCTATCCGGTACTGATTGCCGAGGACATGCCGGATGCGGCCTCGGACAGCTTCTCGATCGCGTTTGGCGACTTCAAATCCGGTTACACCATCGCCGAACGCCCCGATCTGCGCGTGCTGCGCGACCCGTTCAGCGCCAAGCCGCATGTCCTGTTCTATGCGACCAAACGCGTGGGCGGTGATGTGAGCGACTTTGCAGCCATCAAGCTGGTGAAATTCGGCATCGCATAGGCGGTGGCGAATCCGGGGGGCCATCAGCCCCTCGGGCGGCGGGCACGGGCCGGGGTGAGATCCCCCGCGTTGTCTAGCTGCTCCCCTCCGTCCGAGCAACGTGGGGCGGCGCGTGCCCGTCATTTTCCTGACTGAGGCCCCCGGTGGGGTCCGAGATTGCGGAGTGAATGGATGATGTTGATCGAAGAAACCGCCATCGCGGATGCGGCGCTGCCGGTGGATCAGTTCAAGGCGCATCTGCGGCTGGGCAGGGGCTTTGCCGAGGATGACGTTCAGAACGAGGTGCTGAAGGGGTTCCTGCGGGCGGCCATGGCCGCGATTGAGGCGCGCACCGGCAAGGTTCTGATCGAGCGCGACTTTTCATGGAGCCTGAGCGGTTGGCGCGATCCGTTGGGCGAGGTTTTGCCGGTTGCTCCGGTGACATCGGTGCTGGCCGTGACGCTGACCGATGCGGCAGGTTCTGAAACCGTTGCGGATGCGGCGGTGTATCGGCTGGAACGCGATGGCCAGCGCCCGCGGTTGCGGCCGGTCGGGTCGGCCCTGCCTGCGATTGCAACGGGGGGTGCGGTGAAGATCTCCTTCACGGCCGGGATGGCCACGGATTGGGCCGGTTTGCCCGCCGATCTGGGCCAGGCGGTTCTGCTGCTGGCGGCGCATTATTACGAATACCGGGACGAGACCGCGCTGGGCGCGGGGTGTATGCCGTTTGGCGTCACCAGCCTGATCCAGCGCTATCGCATGGTGCGCTTTGGTGCGGGGGTGGTGCAATGAATACGCCGCGTCTGAACCGCAAGCTGGTCCTTGAGGCCCCGATGCGCAGCGCTGACGGGGCCGGGGGATATACCGAGGCATGGGCCGCGTTGGGAACGCTGTGGGCCGAGGTCACGGCGCGCAGTGGCGCGGAACGGCAGATCGCCGGCGTTTCCGTCTCGCGCGTGGGGTATCGCATCGTGGTGCGGGGCGCGCCCGAGGGGTCGACCATGCGCCCGGCGCCGGATCAGCGGTTTCGCGAAGGCAATCGCCGTTTCGTCATCCGCGCCGTGGCTGAGCGCGACGCGCGCGGCCAGTACCTGACCTGTTTCGCGGATGAAGAGGTGGCGGCATGAGCTATGGCGTATCAGCCGCCCTGCAGGCGGCGGTGTTTCAGCACCTGACCGGGGATGCGGATGTCAGCGGCCAGTCCGGTGGCGCGATCTATGACGCGGTGCCCACGGGAACGGTTCCGCTGGCCTATGTGACATTGGGCCCGGAAGAGGTCCGCGACGCCTCGGACCGGTCGGGCGCGGGTGCGATCCACCGCTTTACGGTTTCGGTGGTGTCCGAAGCCGCCGGGTTTGGCGCGGCAAAGACGCTGGCCGGGGCGGTGTGTGACGCGCTGGACAATGCGCCGCTGGCTCTGAGCCGCGGGCATCTGGTCGGGCTGTGGTTCGAGCGCGCCTCGGCCCGGCGAACCGGGACAGGCGGCAGCATCCGCCAGATCGACCTGAGATTCCGCGCCCGCGTGGAAGACGACTAAGCAATCAACGGAGAGAGCACATGGCTGCCCAGAACGGAAAAGACCTTTTGGTCAAAGTGGATATGAACGGCACGGGCCTGTTCCAGACCATTGCGGGCCTGCGGGCCACGCGGATCAGTTTCAACGCCGAAAGCGTGGACGTCACCAGTCTGGAAAGTCAGGGGGGTTGGCGCGAGCTGTTGTCGGGGGCGGGGGTCAAATCGGCCTCGATCTCGGGTTCGGGCGTGTTCAAGGATGCTGGTACGGACGAACGTGCGCGGCAGCTGTTTTTTGACGGCGAGACCCCGGCGTTTCAGGTGATCATCCCCGATTTCGGCATTGTCGAGGGGGCGTTTCAGGTGACGGGCATCGAGTATGCAGGCTCATACAACGGTGAGGCGACCTATGAGATGAGCATGGCAAGCGCCGGTGCGCTGAGCTTTACGGCGCTGTAATCGCATGGCCAATCCGTGGACGGGCGAGGTGGCACTGACCATCGATGGAGAGCGGCGGGTGCTCAAGCTGACGCTGGGCGCTTTGGCGGAACTGGAGCAGGAGCTGAACACCGGATCCCTGGTCGAGCTGGTGCAGCGGTTTGAGGGTGGCGCGTATTCCAGCGGTGACGTGCTGGCGCTGATCGTTGCCGGATTGCGGGGCGGAGGCCGGAATGCCACCCGCGCCGACCTGTTTCATGCCGAGATCGAGGGCGGCCCCATGGCTGCGGCCAAAGCGGCGGCCGAACTGCTGGCCCGCGCCTTCATGGTGCCGGAAACGACATGAGCGGGTTTGACTGGCCCGCCCTGATGCGGGCCGGGTTTCTGGGGCTGCGGCTGACGCCGGATCAGTTCTGGCGTCTGACTCCGGCAGAACTGCGGCTGATGCTGGGGCAGGGCGCCGGGATGTCCGCGATGAACCGGGCAGGCCTTGACGCGCTGCTGGCCGCCTTCCCGGACAAGCAACAAGGAGAGCGTGATGACGGATCGTGACGGGTTTGACGACTTGCAGGAACGGGGCGCAGCGTTGGGCGATGCCCTGGGTGATGCTGCGACGATGGCCGCGGCGTTTGACAGCCAGATGAAGCGGATCAGCGCCGCATTCGAGGAAACCGGCAAGGATGTCGCCACGTTGGAACGGGGCATGTCCAGCGGTTTGCGCAAGGCGTTCGATGGCGTGGTTCTGGACGGGATGAGCCTGTCGGGCGCGCTGGATGTGCTGAAGAACTCTTTGATCCAAACGGCTTATGCAGCCGCGATCAAGCCGGTGACGGATCATTTTGGCGGATTGCTGGCAAACTCGGTCGGCGGGTTGGTGCAGGGTCTTCTGCCCTTTGCCGATGGTGGCAGTTTCAGCCAGGGCCGGGTGATACCGTTTGCCAATGGCGGCGTGGTCAGCAGCCCGACGATGTTTCCAATGCGCGGCGGCACCGGGCTGATGGGCGAGGCTGGCCCCGAGGCGATCATGCCGCTGGCGCGCGGCGCGGACGGCAAGCTGGGCGTGCGCACGCAGGGCGTCGGGCGTTCGGTGAATGTGGTGATGAACATCACGACCCCGGATGTGCAGGGGTTCCGCCGCTCGCAGGGACAGATTGCAGCACAGATGAGCCGTGCGTTGGGGCGCGGCAATCGCAACAGGTAAATCAGGGAGCAGGTGATGACTTTCCACGAGGTGAGATTTCCCGCCAGCCTGAGCTTTGGCTCGGTCGGGGGGCCCGAACGGCGCACGGATATTGTGACGCTGGCCAACGGGTTCGAAGAGCGCAACACGCCCTGGGCCCATTCCCGGCGCAGGTATGACGCGGGGCTGGGGATGCGCTCGCTGGACGATATCGAGACGCTGATCTCGTTCTTCGAGGCGCGGCAGGGCCAGATGTACGGGTTTCGCTGGAAGGACTGGTCGGATTTCAAATCCGGCAAGGCCACGTTGGATGTCGATGTCGGAGATCAGGTTATCGCTCGCGGCGACGGTGTGCGGACCGAGTTTCAGCTGATCAAGACCTATAGCTCGGGCGGGGTCAGCTATGCCCGCCCCATCGTCAAGCCGGTGCTGGGGACGGTGCGTCTGGGGCTGGATCAGGACGAAATCCGGGAGGGCGTGGAATTCGAGGTTGATCTGGCAACAGGCCGGATCACCTTTGCCGACCCGCCACCGGAAGAGGTGGATATCACCGCCGGGTTCGAATTCGATGTACCGGTGCGGTTTGACACCGACAAGATCCATACCAGCGTCGCCAGTTTTCAGGCCGGAGAGGCGCCGAACGTTCCCGTGGTCGAGGTGCGTGTCTGATGGCTGTGGATGAACAGGGCCTGCACGCGCATCTGCAAAGCGGAATGACCACCGTGTGCCGGTGTTGGGCGATCAGACGCCGGGATGGTCAGGAATACGGGTTCACCGATCACGATCTGGAACTTGGCTTTGACGGATTGACGTTCAGGGCCAGCACCGGTTTGACGGCGGCGGCCATCGAGCAGGCCACCGGCCTGTCCATTGACAACACCGAAGCCATGGGCGCGCTGTCGGATGCGGCCATTCGCGAAGAGGATATCGAGGCGGGGCGGTTCGACGGGGCCGAAGTGCGCGCGTGGCTGGTCAACTGGGCCGACCCGGATCAGCGTATCCTTCAGTTCCGGGGCTCGATCGGGGAATTGCGGCGCGCAGGCGGTGCATTCCACGCGGAGCTGCGTGGCCTGACCGATTTGCTGAACCGCCCGTTGGGGCGCGTGTATCAGAAGCCTTGTACTGCCGTTTTGGGGGACCGGACCTGTCGGTTCGACATGGATACGCCCGGCTATTGGATCGAGGGCGCCGTCACCGGTTTCGATGGCGGAACCGTTCTGCTTGTTGCGGGCGGGGCAACCATCGAAGACGGCTGGTTCGAGCGCGGCAGGGTCGACGTTGTGTCGGGAGCGGCGAAGGGGCTTTGGTCATCAATCAAGCATGACCGGCAGGTGGCGGAAGGGCGGCAAATCACGCTCTGGTCCGGTTTCGGGGAAAGCCTGGTGCCGGGTGACATGGTCAGGCTGCGGGCGGGGTGCGACAAACGCATGGAGACCTGCCGCCTGAAGTTTAACAACCTGCTGAACTTTCAGGGCTTTCCTGATCTTCCGGGCGAAGACTGGGTGATGGCCGTTCCCAAACAGAGCAAAGCTAACAGCGGAGGGAGCCTGAGGTGACGATACACAGGCAGGATATTGTCGCAGAAGCGCGCAGCTGGCTGGGGACGCCTTATGTGCATCAGGCCTCGACCAAGGGGGCGGGCACGGATTGTCTGGGCCTGTTGCGCGGCGTCTGGCGCGCCGTGATCGGGCAGGAGCCCGAGGCGGTTCCGGTCTACAGTCTGGACTGGTCCGAGCCGCAGGGCGAGGAACGCATGTGGGCGGCGGCGCGGCGGCATCTGGTCGAAAAACCGGCCGCCGATTTCGCGGTCGCAGATGTGCTGCTGTTCCGGATGCGCGATGGCAGCGTGGCCAAACATCTTGGCATCGTCAGCGTCGCAGGCTCTGAGCCGAGGTTCATTCACGCCTATTCCGGTCATGGCGTCGTCGAGAACGCGCTGAGCGGCCCATGGCATCGCAGGGTCGTTTCCTGTTTCGAATTCCCGTTGGAGGTGCTCTGATGGCTACTATTCTTCTTTCCGCAGCCGGGGCCGCGCTGGGCGGGTCAATTGGTGGCACCGTCGCGGGCCTGTCCACCGCGATCATCGGCCGGGCCATTGGCGCGACGGTCGGGCGGGTTATCGACCAAAGGTTCTTCAGTCAATCCGTCATGGGCAGTGGCAGTGAAGTCGTCGAAACAGGCCGCATGGACCGGTTCAGGCTGACGGAAACCGGCGAGGGCGCCCCGGTGACCACGGTCTTTGGGCGTATGCGCGTGGGCGGTCAGGTCATCTGGGCCTCGGACTTTCTGGAGACCGAGACCCGGGAAACGCAGGGCGGCGGAGGCGGGGGCAAAGGAAAACCCAAGGCCCCCGAAGTGACCACCGTCAGCTACAGCTATTCGATTTCGCTGGCCATTGCCGTTGGTGCAGGCGAGATTGCCGATGTCGGGCGCATCTGGGCAGACGGGGAAGAACAGGACCGATCCGGGCTGAACATGCGCATCTATCACGGCACGCAGGATCAGTTGCCCGATCCCCTGATCGAAGCAATCGAAGGGGCGGGCACGGTACCAGCCTATCGCGGTACAGCCTATGTGGTGATCGAGGATTTCCAGCTTGCGAGTTTTGGCAATCGGGTGCCGCAGTTCTCGTTCGAAGTGGTGCGCCCCGCGCAGCGCGACATGCCGGATTACCCAAGCGCCCTGCCGCAGATCGTGCGGGGCGTGGCGATGATTCCGGGTACGGGCGAGTATGCGCTGGCCCGTTCGCAGGTGAATTATACGCAATCCGGGACAAGCTGGGCGGCCAATGTGCATTCCGCGTCGGGTGTATCGGATCTTGTGAGCTCGACCCGTGCGCTGGAGACCGAGTTGCCAAATTGCGATGCGGCCTCGTTGGTGGTTTCGTGGTTCGGTGACGATCTGAGATGCGGCACATGCACGATCCGGCCCAAGGTCGAACAGAGCGACACGGACAGCCGCAACATGCCCTGGATCGTGTCGGATCAGGTCCGAAGCACGGCGGGCCAGGTCGCGCGGCAGGATGGTCGCCCGGTCTATGGCGGAACACCCGCAGACCCGGCAGTGGTCGAGGCGATCCGTCACCTCAACCAGTCGGGTAAGCGGGTCATATTCTACCCGTTCATCCTGATGGAGCAGTTGCCGGGAAACGGGCTGCCTGATCCCTGGTCGGAGGCCGCAAGCCAGCCCCATCTGCCTTGGCGGGGACGGATCACGCTGGATGTGGCACCGGGGCGCGCGGGGTCTGCTGATCAGACCGCTGCGGCGGACGCGCAGGTGGCCGCGTTCTTTGGGACAGCAAGTGCTGCAGATTTTACGATCAACGAAGGCTTTGACGACCCGGTAGGCTCTGGCGGCGGCAGTGGCTCGGGCCCGTTGCTTGGCGGGCGGCCGGATGATCGCGGGCTTGGCGATCTGCAATGGCTAAACGGTGGTGGCACGTTTGGCGGCTTGCTTGGCAATGGTCCCGTTCGGGCCACGAAAATCGTCAAATATTCTGGCCCGCAGGAATGGGGCCTGCGACGGTTCATTCTGCACTATGCCATGTTGTGCAAGGCGGCTGGTGGAGTGTCGTCCTTCTGTATCTCGTCCGAGATGCGTGGCCTGACCCAGATCCGCGGAGCCTCGGGCTTTCCCGCTGTTGCGCAACTGCGTGCGCTGGCGGCAGAGGTGCGCCAGATTCTGGGCCCGGACACCAAGATCGGCTATGCAGCGGATTGGAGCGAGTATTTCGGATACCAGCCCGACGGAAGCGGAGACAGGTATTTTCACCTCGACCCGTTATGGGCGGATGACAACATCGATTTCATTGGCATCGATAATTACATGCCGTTGTCTGACTGGCGCGATGGCGAAAATCACGTAGACGCCGCGGCAGGTGCGCCGTCGGTCTACGACCTGGGATATCTGCGCGGCAATATCGAGGGGGGCGAGGGGTATGACTGGTATTATGCCTCGCTGGAAGAGGCCGAGGCACAGATCAGAACGCCCATCGAAGATCAGGAGCATGATGAGCCATGGGTCTGGCGGTACAAGGACCTGCGCGGCTGGTGGTCAAATCTGCACCACGAGCGGATCGGTGGCGTTCGTCAACCCAATCCGACCGACTGGGTGCCCGGATCAAAGCCGATCTGGTTTACCGAGTTGGGATGTGCGGCAATCGACAAGGGCACGAACCAGCCGAACAAGTTTCTGGACCCGAAATCGTCTGAGTCGCTGCTGCCTGCATATTCAAACGGTCTGCGCGACGATTTTATTCAGGTCCAGTACCTTGCAGCGACCCTTGGATATTGGAGCGACCCGGACGTCAACCCGGTGTCGCAAGTCTACGGCGGGCCAATGCTGGATTTGGCGAATGCCTATGTCTGGGCGTGGGATACCCGCCCGTTTCCGACCTTTCCCAATCTGCGAAGCCAATGGGATGATGGGGCGAACTATGACCGGGGGCATTGGCTGAACGGCCGGTCCGGCTCGCGGACGCTGGCCTCGGTCGTGACTGAGATATGCCACGCGGCAGGGGTGACGGATATCGATGTTTCCGGGCTTTATGGCGTGGTTCGGGGATATGTCATCGAAGATGTGACAAATGCGCGGTCGGCTTTGCAGCCGCTGATGCTGCGCTATGGGTTCGACGCGATCGAACGGAACGGCATCTTGCGCTTTCAGATGCGCGATGGCTATGGCGCGATTGCCCTGAATCCCGATCATCTGGCGATCAGCGGTGATCTGGATGGCACGGTTGAACACCGGCGTGAAGCCGAGGCCGAGATGACGGGCCGCGTGCGCCTGCTTTTTGTCCAGTCGGATGCGGATCACGATCTGGTTGCGGAAGAGGCGGTTCTGCCCGAGGACAGCACGCATTCGGTCTCGGTCAATGAGATGCCGCTGTCCATGACACGCACCGAAGGTCGGCAAACGGCTGAGCGCTGGTTGAGTGAGGCCCGTGTTTCCCGCGATACGGTGCGGTTTGCCTTGCCGCCATCACTGCTGCATCTGGGCGCAGGTGATTTGGTGCGGTTGTCAGAAACCGAAAACAGCCCCCTTTACCGGATTGACCGACTGGAATCGGCCGATCTGCAACTGGTCGAGGCGGTTCGGATTGAACAGGGCGTGTATAAGGCATCGCAATTGCGCGACGACCCGGCGGTTGTCAGACCCTATGCCGCGCCCGTTCCCGTGCTGCCGGTGTTTCTGGACCTGCCGCTGATCACCGGGGCAGAGATCCCGCATGCACCTTATCTTGCGGTGACCGCTGATCCTTGGTCGGGGGCCGCGACGGTTTATTCCTCCTCAACCGATGAGGGGTACAGCCTGAGTGATGTGATCACCGGTCAGGCCATTGTGGGCGTGACCGAAACACCGCTGAGGCGCGCCAGCATCGGCGTCTGGGACGAAGGCCCAGCGGTGAAGGTGCGGCTGTTGGCCGGTCAGCTGGAATCGCGTCCGCGTGGCGCGGTTCTGAACGGTGTCAATCTGGCGGCCATCGGCGACGGAACACCCGGCAACTGGGAGGTGTTCCAATTCTCGGATGCCACGCTTGCTTCCCCCGGCGTTTACGCGTTGTCCGGGCGGTTGAGGGGCCAGTTGGGGTCGGATGCCCTGATGCCGGATGTCTGGCCGGACGGGTCCCTTTTCGTGTTGCTGAACGATCTGGTGCAGCAGATCAACCTGTTGCGCAACGAGCGGGGGCTGGCCAAACACTATCGCATCGGCCCGGCGACCCGTGGTTACGATGATCCGGCTTACCAGCATCTGATCGCCTCATTCGATGGCAATGGTTTGCGCCCGTTTTCCCCGGTTCACCTCCGGGTGCGATCCGACGCAACCGGCGATCACCTGACCTGGGTGCGGCGCACCCGGTTGGATGGGGATGACTGGTCAGGGCTGGAGGTTCCACTGGGCGAGGAAAGCGAATCCTATCTCGTGCGTGTCTTTGCGGGGGGAACCCTTGTTCGTGAAAAGATGACATCCCTTCAGGGCTGGTCCTATTCGGCAGCGATGAAGGCGGCAGATGGTCTGACCGGGTCATATGAGGTCGGGATTGCGCAGGTGTCGGCCATTTACGGCCCCGGTGCGATGGCGCGTCTGGTTGTCGGATAAGCGGCCTGATGCGACCGGTTTTGCATGGTGATGTAAGTGCCGCGGCGCGCGCCTTGTTGGCGGCGCCCTCGCCCGAGCGGACCCGCTTATGCGCCCGGATGATCCATGAAGCGGAACTGGCCGACAATCACCGCGCGCGCACGGGTCGACTGCATCCGGTTTACGGCAACGGATCGTTGATGGCGGTTGCGCGCAACAGGGTGCTGGCGGACGAGCCGGGGTTTGACGATTTGCAATATTGTCAGTGTTTTTCGACGGTTTTGCACCATCTTGCCGAGTTTCTGATCACCCGGTCGCGCAGCTGACACATTTGCTGGCGGCCAGATCCAGATACAATCGCCCATCGGGAATACGGTCGCCACAATCCTCGCAATACCCGTACTCCCCTTCGTCCAACCGCATAAGCGCGGCCTGAAGGCGGCGGGTTTCAACATTGCGATTCACCTGTTGCGCCTTTGCCATCGCCTGGTTTTGCAGCGCATCCATGCGGCTGAGCCGACCAACGGCCTGCTGATCCAGCTCAACAACGGCCTGAGCCTGCTGGCCTGATGCGGACAATTGATCCAGTTCGGCCAGACGCTCGCGAATTCGTGTTTCAAAATATGCGCGTTCAGACTCATTCATTTTCGTTGTATCGCGGATCACGGGTTTGCGTTTGGCCTTTTTGCCACTAAATGGCATTCTAGGCGCAGCAAAGGATCAAAAGCTATGTTTGAAAAACGCAGCCCTGTGACACCGGTCGATCCGGTCTGGAACCGTATCACATCCGAAGCCCAAGCAGCCGTCGAGACGGAGCCGCTTATGGGCGGGCTTGTACACGCCTGTATTCTGCATCACCGCAGCCTTGAGCGTGCACTGTCCTATCGGATCGCGGCCAAGCTGTGTTCGAACGAAATGTCGATGATGGTTCTGCGTGAGATCGTGGACGAGGCCTATGCAAACGATTCCGGATTGCTGGAAGCCGCCCGCGCCGATCTGATGGCGGTTTATGAGCGTGATCCGGCCTGCCATCGGTTGTTGCAGCCGATCCTGTATTTCAAGGGCTATCAGGCCATGCAGGCCTATCGCGTGGCGCACTGGCTGTGGCGCAAAGGGCGTTTTGATCTGGCCTATTTCTTCCAGATGCGATCGTCGGAGATATTCGGCATCGATATTCACCCGGCCGCGAGGATCGGCAAGGGGATCATGATCGACCACGCCCATTCCATCGTCATCGGTGAAACCGCCGTGGTCGGAGACAACGTTTCGATGCTGCATTCGGTGACGCTGGGCGGAACCGGCAAGGAGGAGGAAGACCGCCATCCCAAAATCGGAGATGGTGTTCTGATCGGGGCCGGGGCAAAGGTTCTGGGTAACATCAAGGTCGGCCATTGCAGCCGTATCGCCGCCGGTTCGGTGGTGTTGCAGGACGTTCCGCCGTGCAAGACCGTTGCCGGTATCCCGGCCAAGATCGTGGGCGAGGCCGGATGCGATCAGCCGTCGATCTCGATGGATCACATGCTGGGCAAAGATCAATAGGTTGATTTGAACTAACAAAAAAGGCCGCCTCGATATTCGAGGCGGCCTTTTTTTTCGCGAGGTCGGTATGGCTTACGCCAGCATGACCATCGGGTTTTCCAGATTGTCGACAATGGCCTTGAGCAGCTCGGCCCCCAGCGCGCCGTCGATGACCCGGTGATCAACGGACATGGTGACAGACATCACCGTTGCCACGGTCAGCTCGCCATCATCCCCGACAACCGGTTTCTTGACGCCGGTGCCGACGGCCAGAATACCGGCATGGGGAGGGTTCACGATGGCGTCGAAATTGTCGATGCCGAACATGCCCAGGTTCGAGATGGCAAAGGTGCCGCCCTGATATTCATGCGGAGCCAGCTTGCGTTCGCGTGCGCGGGCGGCAAGGTCTTTCATCTCGGTCGAAAGGGCTGACAGGGATTTCATGTCAGCATCTTGCAGGACCGGCGTGAACAACCCGCCTTCGATTGCGACGGCAACTGCCACGTCTGACGGTTTCAGTTGCAGCACCCGGTCACCTGCCCAGACGGCATTACAAGCCGGAACCTGCTGCAACGCGTTGGCGACAGCCTTGATGATGAAGTCATTGACGCTTAGCTTGACGCCGCGGCCTTCCAACTGCTTGTTCAACTGACCACGGAATTTTAGCAGCGCATCGAGCTTGATATCGCGGCGCAGGTAGAAATGCGGGATGGTCTGTTTGGCCTCGCCCAGACGTGCGGCAATGGTTTTGCGCATACCGTCGAGCTTGATTTCCTCGTACCGGCGGCCTTCGTACATCCGCGCGACCATATCCGCCGATGGACCAGATGGAGCTGCTGGGGCAGCTGCGGGCGCGGCGGCGGCAGGAGCAGTGGCAGGAGCTGCTGCTGGAGCGGTAGCAGTTGCGCCTTCAACATCGACCTTGACGATGCGACCATGCGGGCCGGAGCCGGCAATCTGCGTCAGGTCGAGACCTTTTTGCGCAGCAATCCGGCGGGCCAGAGGCGAGGCAAAAATCCGACCACCATCAGCCTTGGCCGGAGCGGCCGGGTCAGGGGCGGGCGCTTCGGGTGCCGCTGGCGCGGCAGCCTCGTTGCCCGCGACGGCTGCGGAGGAAGCCGCCGGAGCAGCAGCCGGGGCGGTGCCAATGTCATCGGCGCTTTCGCCGTCTTCCAGCAGAACCGCGATGGCGGTGTTGACCTTGACCCCTTCGGTGCCCTCGGGGATCAGGATCTTGCCGATGGTGCCTTCGTCAACGGCCTCGAACTCCATCGTGGCCTTGTCGGTTTCGATCTCGGCCAGCAGGTCACCGGAGGAGACGGTGTCGCCTTCCTTGACCAGCCATTTGGCGAGCGTGCCTTCCTCCATCGTCGGGGACAGGGCGGGCATCAGAATTTCTGTAGGCATCTGTCTGTCGCTCCTTACCGGTAGGTCACTTGTTTGACGGCGGCGATCACCTCATCGGTGGTGATCAGGGCCAGCTTTTCGAGATTGGCGGCATAGGGCATCGGAACGTCCTTGCCGGTGCAGTTGATGACCGGTGCGTCGAGGTAATCAAACGCCTCCTGCATCACGACCGAGCTGATGTAGCTGCCGACGGACCCCTGCGGCCAGCCTTCTTCCACTGTCACCAGACGGTTGGTCTTCATCACCGAGTTGATGATAGCGCCAGTGTCCATCGGGCGGATGGTGCGCAGGTCGATCACTTCGGCGCTGATACCATCTTCGGCTAGCTTGTCGGCGGCTTCCAGCGCGTATTGCATGCCGATGCCAAAGCTGACGATGGTCACGTCCGAGCCCTCGCGCCAGATGCGGGCCTTGCCCAGCGGAATAGTCAGGTCATCCACCTGCGGCACCTCGAAAGAGCGACCGTAGAGGATTTCGTTTTCCAGGAACACAACCGGGTTGGGGTCGCGGATGGCCGATTTCAGCAGACCTTTGGCATCAGCAGCCGAATAGGGCATGACGACCTTCAGACCGGGGATCTGCATGTACCATGCGGCGTAGTCCTGGCTGTGCTGTGCGGCCACGCGGGCGGCGGCTCCGTTGGGGCCCCGGAACACGATGGGGCAACCCATCTGACCACCGGACATATAGAGCGTTTTGGCCGCAGAGTTGATGATCTGGTCAATCGCCTGCATGGCGAAGTTGAAGGTCATGAATTCGACAATCGGTTTCAGACCGCCGAAGGCCGAACCCACCGCGATACCGGCAAACCCGTGTTCGGTGATCGGGGTGTCGATCACGCGTTTGGAGCCAAATTCATCCAGCAGGCCCTGCGAGATTTTATAGGCCCCCTGATATTCGGCGACTTCCTCGCCCATCAGATAGACGTTTTCATCGCCGCGCATTTCCTCGGCCATTGCATCGCGCAAGGCTTCGCGCACGGTTTCGGACTTCATCTCAGCATCCGCGGGCCAGTCGGGTGACAGGTCCACCGCCGGAGCAGCGGGGGCTGCTGCGGCAGGAGCCGGGGCCGCGGTTGCTGTGGGGGTGGCCTCGGGCGCCGCTGCGGCTGCGGGGGCTGCTGCGGGCAAGGCTGAGGCGTCTTCGCCTTCTTCGACCAGCACCGCGATGGGGGTGTTCACCTTGACCCCTTCGGTGCCCTCAGTGATCAGGATCTTGCCAACGATGCCTTCATCGACGGCCTCGAATTCCATTGTTGCCTTGTCGGTTTCAATCTCGGCCAGGATATCGCCCGAGGATACGGTGTCGCCTTCCTTGACCAGCCATTTGGCCAGCGTGCCCTCTTCCATCGTGGGGGAAAGGGCGGGCATGAGAATTTCGGTTGCCATGTCTTATTCGTCCTCTCAGGCGTAAATATCAGTCCAGAGCTCTTCGACCGAAGGCTCGGGGCTTTCTTTCGAGAATTCGGCGGCCTGATTGACGATCTCCTTGATTTCCTTGTCGATCGCTTTCAGGTCATCCTCGGTCGCGTGCTTGCCGGTCAGCAGCAACTCGCGCACATGTTCGATCGGGTCGCTTTGTTCGCGGACCTTCTGAACCTCTTCGCGGGTCCGGTACTTGGCCGGGTCGGACATCGAGTGGCCGCGATAGCGGTAGGTCTTGATTTCCAGGATATAGGGGCCTTTGCCCGCGCGGCAGTGCGCGACAGCCTTTTCGCCTGCTTCCTTGACCGCCAGCACATCCATGCCGTTGACGATCTCGCCCGGAATGCCGAACGCTTCGCCGCGATGGAAGATGTCCTTGGTCGAGGTCGAACGGGACTGAGCGGTGCCCATGGCGTATTGGTTGTTCTCGATCACGAAAATCACCGGCAAGCCCCAGATGGCCGCCATGTTGAAGGTCTCATACACCTGACCCTGGTTCGCGGCACCGTCCCCGAAATAGGTGAAGGTAACGCGGCCGTTTTCCTTGTACTTGTCAGCAAAAGCCAGCCCCGCGCCCAGCGGAACCTGCGCGCCGACGATACCATGCCCGCCGTAGAAATGCTTTTCTTTCGAGAACATGTGCATCGAGCCGCCCTTGCCCTTGGACAGGCCACCGATGCGCCCGGTCAGTTCGGCCATCACGCCGCCCGGATCCATGCCACAGGCCAGCATGTGACCGTGGTCGCGATACGAGGTGATGCGCTTGTCGCCTTCCTCTGCAGCGGCCTCAAGCCCGACAACAACGGCCTCTTGTCCGATATAAAGGTGGCAGAACCCGCCGATCAGGCCCATGCCATAAAGCTGACCGGCCTTTTCCTCGAATCGGCGGATCAGCAGCATCTCGCGGTAGTATGTCTGGAGTTCTTCCGCAGAAACATTTGGTTTCTTTGTGGTTTTTCGCGCAGCCATCGTGGCGATCTCCCCCTTTCGGACAGATAGTTTAGCGTTAAACTATCTCATAAAGCATTTGAGGCTTTCTGGCGAGGGGAAATGTGACGCAGCGTTCGGCACGGCGCATCCTGGCCGAAACGCCGGGCCTGAGTTGCCTTTTCTGAAAAGGGTCGTTGATCAGCGGATCACAATTTCGTCCGACCGGATCATGCCCAGAACCGAGCGCGCCTGCTGATCCAGCAGGTCCAGATCCAGATAGGTGTCGGACAGACGCCGTGTCAGGTTTTCCATCTCGGCGATTTCGACATTCAGTTTTTCCAGACTGCGTGACAGAGCGTCCCGTTCCGCCGCAATTTCGACCCGCCGAAACAGGCCGTAATCCCCCTGAACGGCGGCGAAGGTGAAATACACACCCAGCATGAAAGCCACCGAGAAGAAGAGAACTGCACCCAAACCGGGCCGATGGGAACGGGACACTCTGTTTACCGCCGTATGAAAACTTGCCTCAATAACGGGCTCTTTCCGAGCCTCTGATCGCACTATGTCACAGGCGATTCGGGTTGTGAATCCCCTGATTCGGTTTTTTCATCAGTATTTCGTTTGCGTCCCGGTTAAAGCTCAGCGCCAGGACTGAAGCTGCTGATTTCTTGCAAGCGTCTGCTCTTTCATACAGGTCCAGTAGAACATGGGCGCAGCGCTGCCGCCGCCGGACAGTTCCTTGTCGCAAGTGGCGTCCCGCGTCTTTAGCCACGCACGTTGTTCCGCCAGAAGGGCATCGCCGTTGCCATGTGCATCAGCGACCGGCTTAATTTGTTTCCACAACCGGTTGAGGTCGCGGTCAACGGCCTCCCATTGCTCCTTGGCACAGAAATTTGCGTCAAGCTGTGTCTGGCCACCGCAGCTGGATTGTGCCGTTGCAGGCCACGGCATCGCGAGAAGGACGAGCAGGTATAATGACCTCATGGTATTATCCCCCATTCAAATAGGGGATAATACCATGAACCCTGACAAGCGGCCAAATGCGATCAGTGCTGCCTATTATTCCAGCGCAGCGACACCGGGCAGGGTTTTGCCTTCCATCCATTCAAGGAATGCACCACCTGCGGTCGAGATATAGGTGAAATCCTTGGCCGCACCCGACGCGTTCAGCGCCGCAACCGTGTCACCGCCACCCGCGACCGAAATCAGCTGACCCGAACGGCTAAGGGCTGCGGCTTTCAAGGCCGCGGCATTGGTGGCCGCGTCGAACGGCTCCAGCTCGAACGCGCCCAGCGGGCCGTTCCAGATCAGGGTTTGGCTTTTGTCGAAAATCGCGGTAATCGCTGCGACGCTTTCAGGGCCCGCGTCCAGGATCATGCCATCCGCAGGGCATTGATCGGCGGGCAGAACCTTGTGGGGTGCGTTGGCCTCGAATTTTTCAGCCACCACAACATCAAGCGGCAGGACGATCTGGCAGCCCGAGCTTTCGGCCTTGGCCAGAATTTCGGCGGCGGTGTCCTTCATTGCGGTTTCAGCCAGAGATTTGCCAACGCCGATGCCTTGGGCGACAAGGAATGTGTTCGCCATACCGCCACCGATCACCAGATAATCGACCTTGTCGATCAGGTTGCCCAGCAGTTCCAACTTGGTCGAGACCTTGGCGCCGCCGACAACCGCCGTTACCGGGCGCTTGGGTGCACCCAGCGCGCTTTCCAGCGCCTGCAACTCGGCCTGCATCAGACGGCCCGCACAGGCCGGCAGCAGACGTGCGATGGCCTCGGTCGAGCTGTGGGCGCGGTGCGCGGCTGAAAACGCATCGTTGCAATAGACATCGCCCAGCTTGGCCATCCCAGCGGCCAGATCGGCGTCATTCTTGGTTTCGGCTGCGTGAAAGCGCGTGTTTTCGAGCAACAGGACTTGGCCGGGTTGCAAGCCACTGGCGGCCAGTTCCGCCTCGGCCCCGACGCAATCGGCAGCAAACAGAACCTTGGCGCCAAAAGCGCTTTCCAAAGTCGGGACCAGTTGTTTCAGTGACAGGCTTTCACGCCGTTCGCCACCGGGACGGCCAAAATGGGCCAGAAGGATCGGTTTGCCGCCAGCGGCCAGAATATCGCGCACCGAAGGGACGATCCTTTGGATACGGGTGGCGTCGGTCACAACACCGTCAACCACGGGCACGTTGATATCCACACGCACCAGCACGCGTTTGCCGTTCAGGTCCATATCGTCCAGTGTTTTCCAGCCCATTGTGCGATCCTTGTCATTGGCAACCGATTTAGGCGGTTCTTTTCCTGCATTTTGCCCTCAGGTCAATGCGTCACTTGGCATTCGCACGCGTGCGTCATAGGTATTTGCGCAAGATAAACGACAGGAGGGCCTCATGGCCGAGATCAAAGACCCCGAAAACACAATCATCATCGAGCTGAAAGGCGGCAATGTCGTCATCGAGCTGCTGCCAGATGTAGCGCCTCTGCACAGTGCGCGGATGAAGGAACTGGCCCGTGGCGGTGAATATGACAACGTGGCGTTTCACCGTGTGATCGACGGTTTCATGGCGCAAACCGGCGACGTGCAGCATGGCGATATGGAAGACGGGTTCAACCTGCGCATGGCGGGCACCGGCGGTTCGTCGCTGCCGAATGTTCCGGCAGAATTTTCCAAGCTGCCCCATGATCGCGGCACGCTGGGCGCGGCGCGCTCTCAGAACCCGGATTCGGCCAACTCGCAGTTCTTCATCAACTTCAAGGACAATCACTTCCTGAACGGTCAGTACACGGTCTATGGCCGGGTCATCGACGGGATGGAGCATGTGGACGCCATCGTACGCGGTGAGCCGCCTGCGAGCCCGGACCGCATGATCAGCGTCAAGGTGGCCGCAGATGCATAAACTGGCTGCGGCTTTTGCCTTGCTGGCAAGCCCGGCGCTGGCCAGCGGTTTGCAGATCGAGGTCGAAGGGGAAGGGGCCAATGGCACAATCTCGATCGACCTGTTCGAAGATGTCGCGCCCCAGCATGTGGAACAGATCACCGCTCTGGCTGCTGAAGGTCAGTACGATGGCGTCGTGTTTCACCGCGTGATCGATGGCTTCATGGCGCAGACCGGCGACGTGCAATACGGCAACTCGGGCGCGGACGGCTTCGACATGCGTTATGCCGGGCGCGGCGGGTCTGATCGCGCGGATTTGCCGGCCGAGTTCTCGGACGTGAGTTTTGACAGGGGTGTGGTCGGCATGGCCCGGTCCAGCGATCCGGATTCGGCCAACTCGCAGTTCTTCATCATGTTCGCCCCCGGCCCGTTTCTGGACGGCCAGTATACCGTGGTTGGTCAGGTGACCGACGGTATGGATGTAGTCGACGCGATCAAGCGGGGCGAAGGTCAGAATGGTGCGATCATCGGTGCACCGGATATGATGAAAAAAGTCACCGTTACCGAATAAGATGATTTAGCCCGGCTCAAGCGCCGGGCTTTTTCTTTGGCCTATTGGTCGATGAAATCACGGATGGCACGGGTATAGTCAACGGGATCCTGAAAAGATGCGAAGTGGCTGACATCTTCCAGAACAAGCAATTTGGCTTCGGGGATCGCGTCAGCAATTGCTTGCGAATGCGCCATCAGAATGGCCTCGTCATGTGCGCTTTGAACCACGAGTGTCGGGACGGTGATCGATGACAGCGCCCCGAGCCCACCGGGTTTTTCGGTGCCCCACATGGCGGCAACCCCACCAAGAAATGCCTCGAACCCGTCAGGGGTGGGGGACATGGCCGCATAATCTTGGGCCATCATGCCCACGTAAGTGCCAAACACCTCGTTGGTTTCCACCGAAGGATCGATCCCGTCCAGCGTGACATTGCCTGCGTGGGCAAAGTGACTGGCCAGCCGATCCGGGTTGGTGGTCGAGATTGAATACCCGATATTTGCCCCGTCGGACCAGCCGACCAAGTGCACCTGATCGACCCCCAGATGATCCAGCAGCGCCAGATAATCCTGCGACAACAACGCGTAGGAATAGGGGCTGCCATCGTTGGTGGATCGTCCATGCCCGCGCGTATCCGCCACAATCACCCTGTGGTCCTGCGACAGGTCGGCAACCTGCGCGGCCCAGACATCGCCATGGGCAAGCCCGCCGTGGATCATCAGAACCGGGGTGCCGCCCGCCTCGCCATACGTGGCGTAATACATGTTGATGCCGTTGATCTCTGCCGTGCCCGCCTCGGTGGCGGCGGGCATCTGGGGGACTTGCGGGATGCTCAGCCATTTGTCTTCGGCCCAGCCTGCCGTCGCGGCGCAGCTTAGGAAAAGTGCTGTGGTAAATATCTTCATTGTATCCTCCCGTTGAACCAAAGGCCGTGACCTAGCCAGATTTGACGGAAGGATACCGTGTTTTTCAGTAAACGGGATAATTACCTTTCCCGCGGGGATCAGTCATCCGAGGACATTGCTTTCCAGATCAAAGCGCCGATTGCGCCGCCAATCAGGGGGGCCACCCAGAACAGCCAGAGCTGAGCCAAAGCAGGGCCGTCGGCAAACAGGGCAACGCCGGTCGAGCGCGCCGGGTTGACGGAGGTATTCGTCACCGGAATTGAGATCAGGTGGATCAGGGTCAGCGCCAGACCGATGGCAATCGGAGCGAACCCGGCGGGTGCCTTGTCCGACGTCGCGCCCAGAATGATCAGAATGAAGAAAGCCGTCATCACGATTTCGATGATCAAAGCCGACATCAACGAATACCCCTGTGGCGAGGCCTCACCATACCCGTTTGACGCGAACCCACCGACACCAGCGAAATCGGGAGCGCCACTGACGATAAGGTACAGAACCACTGCGGCGGCAATTGCGCCAATGACCTGTGCAACCCAATAGGGCAGAAGGTCTTTGGCCGGAAACCGCCCTCCAATCATCAGGCCCAAACTGACCGCCGGGTTGAAATGCCCGCCCGAGATTGGGCCGACCGTGTAAGCCATCGTCAAAACGGTAAGGCCAAAGGCAAAGGAAACACCAAGCCAACCGATGCCGACATCTGCGACACCAGCCGCCAGAACGGCACTGCCGCACCCCCCCAGAACCAACCAGAACGTGCCGAAGAACTCGGCAAGTAGTTTCGATGACATAGAAAATCCTCCGCCCAATAATGAGGTTAACCGTAATTCAAGAATTAGCTTATGTTAAATTGTTGCGAACGGGGAATTTTTTTCGACGCTACCTCAATCGGGTCAGAACTGACCCCTGTGCCATTGAGCGGGATCAAGATGAAAAAGCTTTGACAGCTGTTCATAGATTGCCGGGTCAGAGGATTTCAGCGCATGTGGTCGTTCAAAGAACACCTCGACCGAAACGGCAAAGAATTCTTCGTGCCCTTCCGCGCCGTAGGGATCGATCACTGTGGGTTTCCCATTTTCCACGGCGTGAACATGTGCCTTGTAACCGTTCAGAAAGGCGGTTTCCCACTCGCTAAAGCTTTGGTCATTGCTGAGCACGGGAACACCATTGGTTGCGCCCGAGAGGTCATCAAGCTGGTGCGCGAACTCGTGAAAGACGACGTTCCGACCATCGTGATCATTCAGGGCACCGCGCTGGCTGTGGGCCCAGGACAGGATCACGGGGCCGCGGTTCCAGCTTTCCCCGCTGCGGGTGATTTCCTGTTCGGTGACGACATAGCCACTTTGGCGGCGCTGTTTTGATTTGAAGGCACCGGGGTAAACCAGAATGGTCGTCAGGTTGTCATACCACTGGTCTGTATTCACCACGAGCAGACAGGCTTGCGCGGCGATCGACACCTGCATATCTTCGGTGACGTCCAGCCCGTCGCAGCCGACGAAATCGACCTGATCAAGAAACAGGTTGATCTTTCCTTCCAGCGCCCCGCGCAAGTCTTTGGGCAGCTTCTGGATAATCGGCACCTGAGCGTTCACAATATCGCGCTGGTGCTGGGACAGCGACTTGGCCAGCAAGGTCAGGCGGGTTTGTCGTTTCGACCAGAAGTGAAAGGCCGCAGCGCCAGCGATCAGCGCGACAACCGTCAGAAAAAGCAACATGGATCGACTGTAGCGCGATCAGAAAGGGACGAAAACGGGAATCCCGGATCATCCGGACACTCAAAAGAAATGACGCCACGGGTTTCCCCACGGCGTCCTGACAAGAAATGCAGTCTGCTTACTGTTTGACTTCTGCCGCCGGGTTCGATCCGGCTTTGGCGCTGCGGCCGGGGTTGAGAGGGTCGTCCTGACGCTGAACCGAGCCTTCGAAATGCGCGCCGCTCTCGATGGCAATGGTCTTGTGGATGATGTCGCCTTCGACCCGGGCCGTCGATGTCAGGCGAACCTTGAGACCACGCACGCGGCCAACGATACGACCGTTGATCACAACGTCATCTGCGGTGACTTCGCCCTTGATCGTTGCCGATTCACCAATGGTCAGCAGATGGGCGCGAATGTCGCCTTCGACGGTGCCTTCCACCTGAATGTCACCGCTGGTCTTGATGTTGCCGGTGATGTGCAGATCCGAGGACAGGACCGAGGCCGGCGGCTTGGGCTTGGGTGCCATTGCAGGTTTCGCGTCAGCCGGAGCAGGGGCCGCTGGGGTCGCCGGAGCGGCAGGTTTGGCCGCCTCAGGTGCTTTGGGTGCGGGCTCGTTGATTTTGCTTTTAGAAAACATTTTTCGCAGCCTTGATGTAAGTCATTGGGTTTACGGGATTTCCGTTCACGCGCACCTCATAGTGCAGATGCGTGCCGGTGGACCGTCCGGTGCTACCCATATCAGCAATATGATCCCCGCGCGAGACCCTTTGGCCGACCTTTACGTTGATCTTGGTGTTATGAGCATAAAGTGTCTCAATTCCGAACGCGTGCTTGATCTTCACAAGGCGTCCGAAGCCTGATTGCCAGCCGGCATGCGTGACCACACCATCAGCGGTCGCGAATATATCGGTGCCTTGCGGTCCCGCAAAATCGACACCGTTATGCTGCCGACGACCACCGGACTTGGGGTCACGCCGGTTGCCGTAGCCACTGGTGAAACGCACGGCAGAATGTACGGGATTGGCGAAGGGGGCCTTTTCCGCAGCAATCCGGTACAGGTTCAGCTGATCCATCTGGCGCAGCAACGTGTTTGCGCGGACTTCTTCGGGCGAAAGCTCGTCTTCTTCGCCGCGTGTGCTAAGGGATAAAGGGGTCAGCGGACCGCCCATACCGCTATATCCGCGCCGGACCTCTTCGATGATGCGATCGGTGGGCATTCCGGCCTGACGGAACATCTTGTCCAGAGGTTCGACCGAGATGACCATCGCCTCTTCTAGCTGGCGGAAGATCTCGTCGCTGCGTTCCTGCATTAGACGGATTTCAAGTTCCAGATCGTCCCGCTGTTCCAGCGCGTCCTGCGCGTTGGAGGCGATCAGATCGCGTTCTTTGGCCGTCCGCGCCAAAGCGTCGGTCATGAAGGCCATCTGTACCGGGGCGCTGGAAACCGCGGCATACATATCAGAGCCGCTGGTGTCCTGTTTCAATTGGGCCAGCTCTGAGCGCGCCTCTTCGCGCTGCTTCATCGTGGCGCGCAATGTCGTCTGGATAACTTCGATACCTGTCTCAAGTTCGCGGCGACGGTTTTCCGAGGCCAGCAGCTCCGACTGCATCGCGGAAATCTGGTCCAGCGCGGCATTGAACCGGTCCTGAGCGGCCAGTGCTTCATGCGCGCGGGAATCGCGTTCTGCCGACAGGGTGTTCAGGCGTTCCTGATAGATGGCCTGATCGCGCTTTGCCTGTTCCCGGAAATTCCCGGCCCCGATGCTGTCCATCAACAGTATGGCTGTCGCAACCGCTGTCCATCCGACCATGACGGCAACTCCGGCCACTGCGACCACCTGAGTTTCCGAACTGAGCCGGATAAACCTTGTGTCCTTGTCGGATTTCAGAAAGACCCGGCGTTCCGGGAAATGCCTCTCAAGCAGTGAGTGCAGTTTTATTGTCAGACGTGTTCGCACGCGCCCTACCTTTCATCCCCAAGATCGGAACCGGTCGTGAGTGCCTGCCGTCCCTTGCGCCGATTGCATAAAGCGGCAGGGGCGTTCGGGCAAGTTTGTTGACCAATCAAGTGCAAATGGCGCTGATATCCCGCAAAGATCGGCGAGATTTTGCCGAAAATTACGCAGAAGTGTCAGTTCGAGAGGTCTCCGGGCGCGGGCAGGTCTTCGGTCAGGGGCCAGTAGAAATCGGGGGGCAACCCGGCTTCGGCCCGTTTTTCTTCGTTGAAGGGGGGCTTGAGAACACCGTGGAAGTACCGCCGGACCAGCGCGTGAAACACATCCTTGGGGTCGGCATTTTCGCGGCCGCACAGGAAGTGGAACCATTTTGAGCCGTAAGCGACGTGGCCGACCTCTTCGGCATAGATTACCTCGAGCGCGGCGATGGCCTGCTCGGCCTTGGCCTTGCGGAATATCTCGATCATGCCGGGGGTCACATCCAGCCCACGCGCCTCAAGCACCATGGGCACAACGGCCAGCCGCCCCATCAGATCTTCGGCAGTATCTTCGGCAGCGCGCCACATACCGGCATGAGCGGGTAGGGCACCATAATGGCTGCCCATCTGTTCCAGACAATCGCAGACCATCTCGAAATGGCGCGATTCTTCTTCGGCGCATTTCACCCAGTCATCGTAGAACCCGATGGGCATGGGTACATGGCCAAAGCGCGCGATGATGTCCCAGTGCAGATCGACGGCGTTCAGCTCGATATGGGCAACCGCGTGTAGCAGGGCAATGCGCCCGGCCTCGGTACCCGGTTTCCGTTTGGGTACCTCACGCGGGGACAACAGCTCGGGCTTGTCCGGGCGCGCGGGGGACAGGGGCGGTGATGCGGTGCCGATCTCGATGGGTTCACCCTCGGCCTTGCGGGAGGCAAACCACGCGGCGGCATGGGCTTTGGACAGGGCGGTTTTGGCCCGCCCGTCCGCTGTTGTCAGAACCTCTGTCGCCATCTGTGTCAGTGTTTTGGGCACCGGGTCGCTCCGCCTTTGGCATGTCAGCGCGGGTGATAGACCGGATGGCGCGGCAGGTCGAGGGGGGCTTAGATCGCCTTCACCGCTTCCAGCACATCTTCCACATGGCCGGGCACCTTGACCTTGCGCCAGACCTTGGCAATGCGTCCCTCGCTATCAATGACAAAGGTCGATCGCTCGATCCCCATCGATTTCCGGCCATACATGTTCTTTTCAACCCATACGCCATAGTCCTCGCAGACGGTCGAGCCTTCGTCCGACAACAGCGGAGTGGTCAGCCCGTGTTTGGCGACAAACTTGTCATGCTTGGCGACGCTGTCCCGCGAAATGCCGAAAACGTGAGCCCCTGCATCGGTAAACGCCTGAAGCTGCTCTGAGAAACCGATGGATTCCTTGGTGCAGCCCGGCGTATCATCACGGGGATAGAAGAACAAAACCACGGTGCCACCGCGCAACGCCGAAAGCGTCACCTCGCCACCGCCGTCGCGCGGCAAAGTGAAGTCGGGGGCGATGTCTGAAACGTCGGGCATTGGAAACTCCGCTAAAGGTTTTTTAAGGCTGCCCATCATCATAGGGCAACGCGTGCGGGTTGGAAGGCGTGGATAGCAAATTGAAGCAGCACGAAGACGACGAAGCAAAGCCGGGCAAGCCTGTGCGCCGTCGGTCGCGCCGCCGCACCGCTGGTCTGTGGGCCATGCGTGGGGCCATCGTGCTGGTGCTTCTGGCGATGTTCACCGGTTTCATGGTCGTGGGGCAGAGGATGCACGCACCTGTGTGGCTGCGCGACAGGGTCGAAGCCCGGCTGGAACGGGCGCTGGGCGGGCTGCAAATCCGGTTTGGAGACGTCAGTTTCATCATCCACGAAGGCTGGCGCCCCCGTCTGCGGCTGACCGATGTTGCCATCAGTGACGCCGCAGGCCAGCAGATTGCGCAGGTATCCGATATGCGCGCCAGCCTGGCCATGCGTCCCTTGCTGCGCGGTCAGGTCCGGCCCAAGCGCATCATTCTGAGCGGCGCGCAGATCGCCATGACCCGCGATCAGGACGGGGCGCTGACCCTGACCGTGGGATCGGGCAGCGCGCCGGTGCAGGAAGCGCCGGACCTTGCACAGCTGATCGAGACCTCGGACGAGGTCTTTCAATCTCCGATCCTGTCGGCGCTGACCTCGGTCGAACTTGATGCGATTACGCTGGATTACCGCGACCTGCGGCAGGGGCGGTCGTGGGTTCTGGACGGTGGGCATATTCAGGCGAACCGCAGTGACAACGAAGTGCGGCTTGCAACCGGGTTTTCGGTTCTGTCGGGGCGTGACTATGTCAGCAGTATCGAGGCCAACTATACCAGTGTACTGGGCACGCCTGCCGCCAGCTTTGGCATCTCGGTCACTGATCTTCCGGCCGAAGACATAGCGGGCCAAAGCCCGGCCCTTGCGTGGTTGCAGGTTCTGCGCGCACCGATTTCAGGGGCTTTGCGGGGCAGTGTCGATGAGAACGGGGCCACAGGAACCGTGTTCGCAACCCTCAATCTGGGGGCCGGGGCGGTGCAGCCCAACCCGGAAACACGCCCTGTCCCGTTCGAATCTGCCCGCACATATTTCACCTATGACCCGAAAGCCCAGATGCTGGACTTCAATGAGGTATCGGTGGTGTCGGCCTGGGGCACAGTTCAGGCCGATGGAAAGGCGTTTCTGCAAGGGGCTGAGGATGGTGTGCTGGACAGTCTGGAGACACAGTTGCGCTTGTCCGGGATCAATGTGAACCCGGCGAACCTGTTCCCGGAGCCGATTCAGCTGTCGCGCGCCAGCCTGGAATTCAAGATGGCGTTCAACCCGTTCCAGTTGCGCCTTGGCCAGATGACCATCGAGGATCCGGGCCACACCGTGCGCGCCTTTGGTGTTCTGCATGGACGTCCAGATGGCTGGGCTGTGGCGCTGGATGCCCATCTGGATCAGATGAGCTCGGACAATGTTCTGAGCTACTGGCCCGAGCGTCTGGCGCCGAAGCCACGGGAATGGGTGACGGAAAACCTCTATCAGGGGGTTTTGTCGGACATGGATTTCGCCCTGCGACTGGAGCCCGGTTCCAAACCGGACCTGTATCTTGATTTCGGGTTCGAACAGGCCAAGGTCCGCTTTGCCAAGACCCTGCCGCCGATCGAAGATGCACAGGGTCAGGCCAGTCTGATCGACAGCCGGTTTACGGTCACCGCGCAGCAGGGGGTGGTGGTCGCCGATGACGGGGGGAGTGTGGATGCCGCGGGGACGTCCTTCATCATACCTGACACGGATATCAAGAAATCTGCACCCGGCATCGCCCGTATTCAGGCAAAGGGCAGCGTGACTTCTGCGTTGTCGCTGCTGGACCGGCCGCCGCTGGAATTGCTGAGCAAGGCCGGTTTGCCCGTTGACGTTGCCAAAGGCACGGTTGCATTGACCGGAACGCTGTCCTTGCCGTTGATAAAAGAGCTGAAGTTTCAGGATACCGAATTTCACTTCAACGGAACGCTGGCCAATCTTTCCAGTGACCGTCTGGTGCCGGGATTTTCCATAAGTGCCCCGATGCTGGATATTTCCGGCAATCAGTCGGGTGTTCAGATTCAGGGACTGGGTCAGTTCGGCGATGTTCCGCTTGAGGCGCTTTGGCAGCAGCCCATTGACAGCGAAACCGAACAGCGCAGCACCTTCACCGGCCAGATCGAACTGTCCCCGCGTCTGATGGATGAGATCAAGGCTGGCCTGCCGCCGGGGATGCTGACGGGCAAAGGGGTTGCTGATATTACGCTGGGTCTGGGCGCTGGGGCGCCTCCGAAACTGTCTGTTGTTTCGGACCTTCAGGGCGTGGCGCTTTCCATCCCTGAACTCGGTTGGCGCAAAGAGGTAAACACCACAGGATCACTGACTGCGGACGCGACGTTGGGCGCGCAGCTGAAAGTGGACGACCTGCGGATCAATGCAGCGGGACTGCGCACAACCGCATCCATTTCCTTTCACGAAAACGGTGAATATGACCGTGTCCAGTTCAGCTCGTTCGATCTGGGGGACTGGCTTGCGGTTCCGGCGGAACTGATCGGGCGGGGAGCCGCTGTCCCGGATATCCGCGTCCTTGGCGGTGTGCTGAACATGGGGTCTGCAAACTTCGGGGAAAGCGGCGGATCGGGCGGCGGCGGTGCCCCGGGGCCGAAACTGGACGTGGCACTGGACCGTCTTCAGGTTACCGAAACTGTTGCACTGACAGGTTTCCGGGGGGCGTTCCAGACAACCGGCGGCGTAAATGGCACCTTCACAGCGCGGGTGAACGGCGGTGCGGCTGTTGCCGGTCAAGTGACCCCACGGGGAAATCGAAGCGCCGTTGACCTGACGTCGAAAGACGCGGGGGCCGTTTTGCGATCGGCCGGCGTTCTTACACAGGCGCGTGGCGGTGATCTGGACCTCAAGCTTGAACCGGTGGCTGAGCCCGGCAGTTACGACGTCATCCTGAAAATCGTTAATACCCGGATCACCGATGCCCCGGCCATGGCCGCGATCCTGAACGCGATCAGCCTTGTTGGCCTGCTGGACGAGATGGCCGGGCAGGGGATCTTCTTTTCGGCGATTGACAGCCGCATGAGGATATCGCCCACCGACATCAAAGTGCTGAGTGGCAGCGCTGTTGGCCCGTCAATGGGGCTTTCGTTTGATGGAACAATCGACACCGTGAACAGCCTGCTGAACCTGCGGGGGGCGATTTCACCGATTTACCTTCTCAATGCCGTTGGCAGCGTGTTTACCCGCAAGGGAGAAGGTGTCATCGGATTCAATTACACGCTGACCGGGCCGATATCCTCGCCCAAAGTCGCGGTGAACCCTCTGTCCGGTCTGGCGCCCTTGTTTTTGCGTGATCTGTTGCGTCAGCCTGCGCCAAAGGTCTCGGACGGCCCCAATGCTGCGCCGGTGGAACCTGACGAGCCGAAACCGACATTTGGTTCTCCTCCCAGTGACCGCTGACGGGATATGGCCGAATCTTTTGTGGGGTTGTAAGGCGCGGTCATGAAGCTCAGCGATTTTGATTTCGACCTGCCCGACGACCTGATTGCCACGCGGCCTGCCAGCCCGCGATCCTCTGCGCGCCTTCTTGTGGCGCGGGGGGGTGCCACAGTGGACAGCCACGTGTTCGACCTGCCCGATTTCCTGCGGCCGGGCGACCGGCTGGTGCTGAACGACACGCGCGTTATCCCGGCGCGCCTGAACGGGCGGCGCCACAGAGACAGCGCGCAAGGCCCGGTTTCCGCCGGGGTCGAGGCCACTCTGCTGGACCCGCAGGCCGATGGCACCTGGTCTGCGCTGATCAAGCCATTGAAGAAAGTGAAGCCGGGGGAAGAGATCGTGTTTTCGGCCGATCTTAGCGCGACGCTGGATCGGGTGGAAGACGGGCAGGCCTACTTGCGCTTCAATCTCAGTGGTCAGGATTTCGACAAGACGCTGGATCAGGCCGGTGCGATGCCGCTGCCGCCCTATATCGCCGCCAAACGTCCGGCGGACGAGCAGGACAAGACGGATTATCAGACCATCTGGGCCCGCAGGTCCGGTGCGGTGGCAGCCCCGACCGCCTCGTTGCATTTTGACGATGCCCTGATGCAGGCTTTGTCGAAACGGGGTGTCGCCGTCACACATGTGACCCTGCATGTTGGCGCCGGAACCTTCCTGCCGGTCAAGGTCGAGGATGTGACAACCCACAAGATGCACGCCGAATGGGGGCAGGTCAGCGCCGAGGCTGTTGCCGAGATACAGGCGACAAAAGCTGCGGGCGGGCGTGTCATCCCGGTGGGCACCACCGCCCTGCGCCTGATCGAAAGTGCTGCGCGTTCGGGCACGATCGAACCGTGGGAAGGTGACACCGATATCTTCATCTATCCCGGTTTCCGGTTTCACGTGACCGATGCGCTGATGACAAATTTTCACCTGCCGAAATCCACGTTGTTGATGCTGGTTTCGGCGTTGATGGGTCAGGATCGGATGCGCGAGGTTTACGCCCATGCCATCGCGCAGAAATACCGTTTCTTTTCTTATGGCGATGCGTCGCTTTTGATCCCCGGATAGGCGCGCATACGGCATCACCGACAGGGAATGTCGTAGACAAGCGCGATGGAAGCGGTCTTTGATCGCAGAACAAAACTCAAACCAGCTTGGCACCTATCGGAGGCCCAAATGATTCAGGTTCTGTCCAGCGCATGGGCATTGTTGCTCGGCATGGGGTTGCTGATGGTCGGAAACGGCCTTCAGGGCACGATCCTGGGTGTTCGCGGACAACTCGAGGGGTTTTCGACCCTTGAGATGTCTTTTGTAATGTCAGCATATTTTGTTGGTTTTCTGGGTGGTTCACGGCTTGCGCCCGAGATGATCCGGCGTGTTGGTCATGTGCGGGTCTTTGCGGCGCTGGCGTCTTTCATTTCTGCCGTGATGATCATGTACCCGATGCTGGCAGACCCGATCGCCTGGGTTCTGGGACGCGTAGTGATCGGGTTCTGTTTTTCGGGCGTTTACGTCACTGCGGAAAGCTGGCTCAACAACGCAGCCAATAATGAAAACCGCGGTCAGGCCCTGTCGCTTTACATGATCGTTCAGATGTTGGGTATCATCGGCGCGCAGGGCCTTTTCCTGTTGGGCGACCCTGCCGGATACGAAACATTCGTGATCGCCTCGATCCTTGTTTCGGTATCTTTCGCACCGATTTTGCTGTCAATTTCGCCAACGCCTGCATTCGATACTACCAAGCCGATGACGTTGCGGGAATTGATGAAAAGCTCTCCGCTGGGGTGTGTCGGCATGTTCCTGCTAGGCGGCGTGTTCTCGGCGCAATTCGGGATGTCTGCGGTTTACGGGGCCCAGGCCGGTCTGTCCTTGGTTGAGATCTCGGCATTTGTGGCGGCGTTCTATGTTGGGGCAATTGTCCTGCAATACCCGCTGGGCTGGTTTTCCGACCGGATGGACAGGCGTTTACTGATCCTGTTGGTCGCGGCAACCGGGGCAGTTGGCGCCGTCAGTGGTATGCTTTATGGCTTTTCCTTCGAAATCCTCCTGGCGTCTGCTTTTGTGATCGGCGGAATGACCAACCCTTTGTATTCATTGCTGATTGCGCACACCAACGATTTTCTGGAATACGAGGATATGGCCGCGGCATCCGGTGGTCTGATCTTCATCAACGGCCTTGGGGCAATTACCGGACCCGTTATCACAGGCTGGCTGATGGGTGACGCAGTCTTTGGCCCGCCGGGCTTTTTCCTGATCATTGCCGTGTTGCTTGTCGCATTGGCCGCCTATTCGGTCTACCGGATGACCCAGCGTGCAGCAGTTCCTGTTGATGAAACCGGCACCATGTCGACGCTTTATCCCACTGCATCGCCCGTTGCATTCGAGGTTGCACAGGAAGTTGCCATTGAGGCGGCAGAAGCAGAGTTCGAAGAAGGTGCGCGCGAAACCGCTTGAGACACGAAATTATGTCGGTTGTGTTGCAATATGTTACTGTAACAGTTCTGTAAAAGGGACTTAAATGACGTTACGTCTGGGGCGCGGGCAATTGACGGAGTTTGAGGCAATGGTAACGCCTGAAGAAGTATTGAGTTTTTGGTTAGATGAAGTTGGCCCTAAGGGCTGGTATATTGAAAATGAGGCGCTGGACGCAGACATTCGGGCGCGGTTTCAGTCAACTTGGGAAGCAGCGGCAGCGGGTCGGTTTTCGCTCTGGCTGACTTATCCCAGCGGGGCGCTGGCCTATATCATCCTGACAGATCAGTTCCCGCGTAACATGTTCCGAGGGGAGGCGCGTGCCTTCTCGACCGATCGTGCGGCATTGGCGGCGGCGAAATGCGCAGTCGACAAAGGCTGGGACAAGAAGATCGACGAACCAGCCAGACAGTTCTTTTACCTGCCGATGATGCACTCGGAAAACCTGTGCGATCAGGAACGCTGTGTGCGTCTGATCTGCCAAAACATGAGCAGCGACGCAAGCAACCTGCTGCACGCCAGAGCGCATCGCGAGGTGATCCGCAAGTTCGGTCGTTTCCCGTATCGGAACGCGGCGCTGTCCCGCAGCTCGACTCCGCATGAAACTGCCTATGTCGATATGGGCGGGTACGGCACGACCGTGCGCGAACTACAAGCTACGGGCTGAACGCGAAGCCGCAACCGATCTTTGGTCACGGCTGCGCTTTATGACTCAGGTGTGCATCCCCGCAATGCCAAAACGCGTTCCGCTGCGATATCGGCGCCGGTTTGGATCGCCTGCGCAATCAGCATTTCTGGCGTGTCAGCCAGTTCCGAAATCCGCTCCTGAACCGTTTGCAGCTTCTGTTCTGCTGCATTCAGGCGCCCCAGCGTTGCCCGGAGGTTTTGCGCGGCTTGGCTGTCTGCAAACGTGTCTTGCTGTGAAAGCGCCGCCAAATCAGTCCGCAACGCCGCAAGCTCGTCCCGAATGCCCTTCGCCTCATCCCGGATGGGGGCCAAGGCCTGAACCGTTTGCGAGACTTCAGCAGTGATGTTTTCGGCTTTGGACGCCAGTTTCCAGCCCAGAAACAGGCACAGCGCAACAAGTATCAATGTGGCATTGAGCAGGGCAAGCAGCAGATCTTTCAGAGTTTTGGCCATGGTCAGCCCCTTGAATGGGTTGAGAAAAGAATAGGTCCGACCGGTGTCGGCGTTTCTTTTCTAGCCATTGCATGGCCCGGGGTATAGGCTGAAATCCGCAAGTTCAGGCATCGCTTACCCTGCGTCCTATTTGTCGCGGGAACGGTGTGTTGATGCGTTCCGAATAATAGTTTAATGGTAAACTAAATTTTCAACTCCTGCGCCGAGAGGAACACATGGCTGCACAATCCTATGATCTGATCGTAATCGGGGCTGGCCCCGGCGGCTATGTCGCTGCAATCCGCGCAGCCCAGCTGGGCCTGAAAACCGCAGTGGTCGAGCGCGAGCATTTGGGGGGGATCTGCCTGAACTGGGGCTGTATTCCGACCAAGGCGCTGTTGCGGTCGTCCGAAGTGTTCCATCTGATGGAGCGCGCCAAGGATTTCGGTCTGAAAGCCGAAAAGATCGGATATGATCTGGACGCGGTGGTCAAACGATCCCGTGGCGTGGCCGCGCAGCTGTCAGGAGGCATTGGCCATCTGCTGAAGAAGAACAAGGTTGCCGTTGTAATGGGGCAGGCCACGATCCCAGCAAAGGGCAAGGTCAGCGTCAAGACCGACAAAGGCACCGAGGAACTGACCGCCAAGAACATCATTCTCGCAACCGGGGCACGGGCGCGGGAACTGCCGGGCCTTGAAGCTGACGGCGATCTGGTCTGGACGTACAAGCACGCACTGCAACCGCCGCGGATGCCGAAAAAACTGCTCGTCATCGGGTCTGGTGCGATCGGCATCGAGTTTGCCAGCTTCTACAATACGCTGGGCGCAGACACCACAGTTGTCGAGGTGATGGACCGGGTGTTGCCGGTCGAAGACGCCGAAATCAGCGCATTGGCCAAGAAGGCGTTCACCAAACAGGGCATGACCATCATGGAAAAAGCCATGGTCAAGCAGCTGGACCGTGGCAAGGGGAAAGTGACCGCGCATATCGAGGTAAAGGGCAAGGTCGAGAAACAAGAGTTCGACACAGTGATCTCGGCTGTCGGGATCGTTGGCAATATCGAAAACCTTGGTCTGGAAGCTCTGGGCGTCAAGATCGACCGGACACATGTGGTTACGGACGAGTATTGCCGCACCGGCGTTGAGGGCCTTTATGCGATCGGTGACATCGCAGGCGCGCCCTGGCTTGCACATAAAGCAAGCCACGAGGGTGTCATGGTCGCGGACCTCATTGCGGGTCAACATGCGCACCCGGTCAAACCCGAAAGCATCGCGGGATGCACCTATTGCCAGCCTCAGGTTGCCTCGGTTGGATATACCGAAGCAAAGGCCAAAGAGCTGGGTTACGACATCAAAGTCGGCCGCTTTCCCTTTATCGGCAATGGCAAGGCCATAGCCTTGGGTGAGCCGGACGGGCTGATCAAAACCGTGTTTGATGCGAAAACAGGCGAGTTGCTGGGCGCCCACATGATCGGTGCCGAAGTTACCGAACTGATTCAGGGTTACGTGGTCGGTCGCCAGCTGGAGACAACGGAAGAAGACCTGATGAACACCGTCTTCCCGCACCCGACACTGTCAGAGATGATGCACGAAAGTGTGCTGGATGCCTATGGTCGCGTGATCCATATGTAAGATCGGCGTAGTTCCCCGTCAGGGTTGGGGGCTCTGCCCCCGCCGCGCGTGCCGCGCGCCTCCCCCGGGATATTTTTGGCCAGATGAAGCAGGGATCCTTTATTCATCTGGCTGCAAATATCCCGGAGCGCGAGGCAGAGCCTCGCATAAGACCTATTTGTTCAAAGCATCCAGAATGCGCGCCCATGACCGGATGCCCTTGTGGAAGCTTTTCACGTCATATTTCTCGTTCGGCGAATGGATGGCATCATCTTCGTTTGCATAGCCAACCAGCATCGAGTCGAGCCCCAGAACGGTGTTGAAATAGCCGACAACAGGGATTGATCCCCCCATTCCAGTGAACACTGCCTCGCGGTCCCATTCATCCGACAATGCGCCGCGCGCGGCTTCGAATTCGGGGCGGGTGATATTCATGACCGAAGCGGGAGACCCTTCCATATCGTTATCCCAGACCACTTTGGCGTCCGGGGATAGCTGATCCTCGACATGTTTGCGGATTTTGGCGCGCAGCGCGTCCGGGTCCATGTCACCAACAAGCCGGCAGGTGATTTTGCAATGGGCCTTGGACGGAATAACGGTTTTGGAGCCCGCACCGTTATAACCACCCCACAGCCCGTTCACTTCGAGCGTTGGTCGTGCCCATTGTTGCTCCAAGGTGGAGTAACCCTTTTCGCCATGCGGCTGGGTGTAGCCGACCGAATTCAGATAATCCGCTTCGTCGAAGCCGCAATTCTGCCATTGGCGCAACTGGTCTTCGGGTACTTCATGCACGCCTTCGTAGAACCCGTCGACAGCGATCCGCCCGGTTTCGTCGTCATAAAAAGAGGTCACGATTTTCGACAGTTCGCGCAGCGGGTTCAGGCCCGGGCCGCCATAGTGGCCGGAATGCAGGTCGATGCGCGGCCCCACAATGGTAAACTCGTCCTTCAGCATGCCCCTCAACTGCGCCGCAATCGACGGAACGCCGCGTGATACCATGGATGTATCGCAGACCAGCGCCAGATCCGCTTTGAGTTCGGCGGCATTTTCCTTGAGGAAAGGAACCAGTGAGGGCGAGCCTGATTCTTCTTCGCCCTCGAAAAAGAAAGTGATGCGGCAGGGCAAGGATCCGTGTACGGCCTTCCAGGCGCGGCAGGCTTCGACAAAAGTCATCAGCTGGCCTTTGTCGTCTGACGCTCCGCGACCGCGGATGACCGGTCCGGTTTCGGTGTCCTCAATGGCGGGATCGAACGGATCCCGGTTCCACAGGTTCAACGGATCGACCGGCTGCACATCGTAGTGGCCATAAAACAGGAAATGCGGCGCAGTCGCGTCCTCACCCACGTGGCCAACAACCATCGGGTGGCCCGGTGTTTCCCGTTTCTCTGCCGCAATCCCGATGCTGTTCAGATCGGCGACCAGCCAGTCCGCGGCGCGGCTGACCTCGGCCTTGTATGCGGGGTCGGTCGAGATCGACGGGATGCGCAGCAGTTCCATCAGGCGGTCGATCGAGGTTTGCAGATCTTCGTCAATCCGGTTCAACACGGCGTCTAGCGACATGGGGGGCTCCTGCCTGTTTTTGTTCCCGCGAACCCTAGCAGCGTTGTCGGCGCCGTCCAGAGTTGTTGACACGAATTGCGGCCCGGCAGCGTAAGCTTTGGGTAGGGAGGCGAGACCTGCGTCGTTTCCACGCGTTCGATGGCCGTAACTTTACTTGTCGGATGGAGTGCAAACTTATATTTGATGCAAATCAAAGTTGGGTTCACCTTTTCGGCTGTAACCAGCTGAATAAGGGAACACAAAGCCACCGAAACAGGGTAAGCTGTGGGAGGTGGCGAAAATATCGCCCAATGGGAAACCGGATACGGGCGTTCAAGGAGGGTCCTTTGGACTATACTGCTCAGCTCGATTCAGCGATTGCCAGGCTGCATGATGAAGGTCGTTACCGGACCTTCATTGATATCGAACGTCGCAATGGGCATTTTCCCCACGCGGTGCGCACACGTCCGGACGGGTCACAGCAGAACATCACCGTATGGTGCGGCAACGATTATCTGGGCATGGGGCAAAACCCGGTCGTTCTGAATGCAATGCACGAAGCTGTTGATGCAGCCGGTGCAGGTTCAGGCGGTACGCGCAATATCTCGGGCACCACGGTTTATCATAAAAGGCTTGAAGCTGAACTGGCCGATCTTCACGGCAAGGAAGCCGCGCTGCTTTTTACCAGCGCCTATATCGCCAATGACGCAACGCTCAGCACGCTGCCTAAACTGTTCCCGGGCCTGATCATCTACTCTGACGCGCTGAACCATGCCTCGATGATCGAAGGCGTGCGCCGGAATGGCGGGGCCAAGCGCATCTTCCGGCACAATGATGTGGCGCATCTGCGCGAGCTGCTTGAGGCGGACGATCCGGCCGCACCCAAATTGATCGTATTCGAGTCGGTTTATTCCATGGACGGCGATTTTGGTCCGATCGAAGAGATCTGCGATCTGGCGGATGAATTCGGTGCGCTGACCTATATTGATGAAGTGCATGCAGTAGGCATGTATGGCCCGCGCGGCGGCGGTGTGACCGAGCGCGATAACCTTGCCCACCGGATCGACATCATCAATGGCACGCTGGCAAAAGCCTATGGCGTGATGGGCGGCTATATCGCGGCCAGCGCCAAGATGTGCGACGCCGTGCGGTCATATGCGCCGGGCTTTATCTTTACCACGTCCCTGCCACCTGCGGTTGCGGCCGGGTCTGCTGCATCTGTTGCCTACCTGAAAACTGCACCTGAACTGCGTGAGCAGCATCAGACGCAGGCCAAAATCCTCAAGCTGCGGTTGAAGGGGATGGGGCTACCGCTGATCGACCACGGAAGCCATATCGTGCCCGTGATCGTCGGAAACCCGGTCCATACCAAGAAGCTCAGCGATATGCTGTTGGATGATTACGGCATTTATGTGCAACCGATCAATTTCCCGACCGTTCCGCGCGGAACCGAGCGTCTGCGCTTTACCCCTTCTCCGGTGCATGGGCCTGACGAAATGAACCGTCTGGTACAGGCGATGGACGAACTTTGGTCACATTGTGCGCTAAATCGCGCCGAACTTGCCGGTTAACCTCACGCCAAAGTGTGCAACGTATTTGCCGCGTGTTAAGCTTACGCTAACAAAATCGGCGGACGAATCGTTTTGGGGATGATTCGCCGCTAACGCGAAACACGCGACAGGCAGAATGGGGCAGCAGGAATGATTGGGCGCAGATCACAGCGCGAATCTGATGAGGATGTAGATGTCAGACCGAAAGGGTTTGACGACTACGAGGTACGCCTTGGTGACAAGATGCGCGGCGAACGCGCAACCATGGGCAAATCCCTGTTGGATGTTCAGCGCGAGCTGAGGATCAAAGCCAACTACATTGCTGCCATCGAAAACGCAGATCCTGATGCCTTTGACACGCCCGGCTTTATCGCCGGGTATGTGCGTTCTTACGCGCGTTATCTGGGGATGAACCCGGATGAAACCTTCTCGACTTTCTGCGCGGAAAGCGGTTTTTCGGTCGCGCATGGCATGTCGGCCGAGGCTTCGGTGGTGCGAAAGCCGACCGGCGCGCTTCCGGCGCGTGGGCCAATGGGGCGCGATCCCTTCATCTCGCCCAATACGCCGTATATTCCGGGCAAGGAATCTCTGGTCAGTCAGATTGAACCGCGCGCTATCGGATCGTCGCTGGTGCTTTTGGCGGTTATTGGTGGCATCGGCTATGGCGGGTGGGCGGTTCTGAACAAGATCCAGCAGGTACAGGTCAGCCCGGTTGAACAAGCGCCTGTGGTGCTTTCCGACCTTGATCCGCTGGATGCCGTGCGCGGCGGCGTTGTCGATGATGCGGTTGCTGCGGCGAACACCGAGGCACTGGACCGCCTCTATCGTCCGCAGGCCTTGGATGTTCCGGTTCTGGTTGCCCGCGATGCGCCGATTTCGACCCTTGATCCACGCGATGTCGGAACCTTCCGCCCGCCAAGCCTGCCGCAGTTCGAAGTCGCCGAAGTGCACACGGTTGAACGACCATCCTTGCCGCAGGTCGTGGAACAGATTGATACCATGCTGAAAATCGTTGCTGTCGATCCTTCTTGGATGCGGGTGACGGCGGCGGATGGCAGTGTTATTTTCGAAGGGACCCTTGGAACGGTCGAGCAAGGCAGTGTCTTTGAGGTTCCGCTAACGGAAGAACCACCGCTGTTGCGGGCAGGGGCGTCGGGATCGGTTTATTTCTCAATGAACGGCGAGCACTATGGCCCGGCAGGGGCACCCGGCACGGTTGCCAAAGGGGTGATCCTTTCGAAAGACGCGGTGTCTGAAGTTTATGCCGTTGCCGATCTTGAGGCGGAACAGAACAGCGCTCTCAAGCAATTGGTGGCTGAACTGCAAACCGAGGCGACAGAAGCGCCCGCCGAGTGATCTTGCCATTGCGGTAACCCCTTTGCCGGACTATCTACAGTCGCAACTCAGGCAGACGCGGATCCGTCCTTATGTCCCTTAATCACGTGCGCCCCTGGCGTGACATATATCGTCGTAAATCCCGTCAAATCATGGTCGGTAACGTTCCCGTCGGGGGGGATGCCCCGATCGCCGTTCAGACCATGACCAACACCCTGACCACCGATGTGGCGGCAACGGTGGCGCAAGTTCAGGCCGCAGCCGAGGCTGGCGCGGATATCGTGCGCGTTTCAGTCCCAGATGAGGCGTCGGCTAAGGCATTGAAAGAAATCGTGCGCGAAAGCCCGGTGCCCATCGTTGCGGACATCCATTTTCACTATCGCCGTGGTATCGAAGCGGCCGAGGCAGGCGCTGCCTGTCTGCGTATCAATCCCGGCAACATCGGCGATGAAAGTCGGGTGAAAGAAGTCATTCAGGCCGCGCGCGACCACAATTGCTCGATCCGCATCGGCGTAAATGCAGGCAGCCTGGAAAAGCACCTGCTTGAGAAATATGGCGAACCGTGCCCCGAGGCGATGGTCGAAAGCGGGTTGGAACATATCCGCATCCTTCAGGACAATGATTTTCACGAGTTCAAGATCAGTGTGAAGGCCAGCGACGTATTCCTGTCCGCCGCCGCGTATCAGGGCATAGCCGAAGCCACTGATGCGCCCATCCATCTGGGTATCACCGAGGCGGGCGGACTGGTGTCCGGCACCATCAAATCCGCCATCGGGTTGGGCAACCTGCTGTGGATGGGGATCGGCGACACGATCCGCGTCAGCCTGTCTGCCGATCCGGTGGAAGAGGTGAAGGTCGGCTTTGAAATCCTCAAATCCCTTGGTCTGCGCCACCGTGGCGTCAACATCATCTCATGCCCGTCCTGCGCGCGGCAGGGGTTTGACGTTATCAAGACCGTCGAGGCGCTGGAACGTCGTCTGGAACACATCAAGACACCGATGAGCCTGTCAATCATCGGCTGCGTGGTCAACGGACCGGGCGAGGCGCTGATGACCGATGTCGGGTTTACCGGTGGCGGGGCAGGATCCGGGATGGTCTATCTGGCGGGCAAGGCCAGCCATAAGATGTCCAACGATCAGATGATCGACCACATCGTGGAGCAGGTCGAAAAGAAAGCCGCGGAACTGGACGCGGCTGCGGAAGCGGCGGAGTAGTGTGGGGTCGGCTGTGTCGGTAAGGCAGACATAGCGACCTTACTCATCCCTTGCCCTGATGCCTGAGCTGTTGCAAACTTGTTTCGTGACCGAACGATGCCTGTTTCGCCGCCGGTTCAGTCGGTAAACAGAACAGCGCGGACCCATGCTTTGGGAGGAGTGTGTCATGACATCCAAGACCGCAGGCCCTACGCCACCTGAGAACCTGACGCCACACCAGCAGGCCATGCCCAAGGTCAATCGGGTTACTTCGGATGATATAAAGGCGTCGCTAAAAGCTGGGTTCTCCGATTTTCTGGCGCGCCCCTTCATGAGCGGTTTCTTCGGGTTTTTCTATGCGGCTTTCGGCATCCTGATGGTCTGGAGCTTGGTCTGGCTTGGCAAGATCTGGATGATCATCCCAGCGATTGTCGGGTTTCCTCTGGTCGCGCCTTTCGCCGCTGCAGGACTTTATGAGATGTCCCGGCGGTTACAGAAGGGAGAGAAATTTGGCTGGTATGAAATCCTCACAGTCATGGCCGATCAACGCAAGCGCGAAATGGGCTGGATGGCCTTTGTTACGCTGTTCATTTTCTGGGTTTGGGTTTACCAGGTCCGGCTTTGGCTTGCGATCATCCTGCAGAATTCATCCTTTTCGGATTTTGACGGATTCTTGAACATCATCTTGTTCACCCCGCAGGGCTGGACATTCCTAGCAATCGGCACCTGTGTCGGGGCGTTTCTGTCGGCTGTCTTGTTTTCGGTCACTGTCGTCGCCATGCCCATGCTTCTGGACCGGGAAACAAATTTCGTTTCAGCCATGTTGACGTCTTTACGCGTCGTCTCGGAAAGCCCTGTGGTCATGCTCGGCTGGGCAGCGATCATCTCGGTCACAATGTTGTTGTCGATGGTTCCGGCGTTTATGGGCTTGATCTTTACCTTGCCGATCCTTGGCCATACCACGTGGCATCTCTATCAACGGGCCGTGGAACCGGTAGACGGCTGAGGTCAGCGATCAGTCCGCCTTTTTGTCTGGGGGCAGCTGTGCCGCCCCCAATACCTATCAACCCTGTTCTGCGCGAACGCCATCTGCAATCTGCTGCATCTGATCGGCAGGCAGATAGCCGCGCAGCAACTCGGTTCCCAACACGAATGAGGGCGTGCCCGAAATCTGCATCCGTTGCGCCAGGGCGCGGGTGCGGCTGATCTCATCCGTGACGCTGTCGCTGTCCATCGCGGCGATGATCGCGTCACTGTCCAGACCCAGCCCGTCAGAGATGCGGCGAAGAGTTACTTCTGAGGGTTCGCCGCTGAATTCCATCAGCGCATCGTGAACCTGTTTATAGGCGTCACCACCAGCGACGTGCTTGGTGGCCACAGCAAAGCGCGAGGACAAAACAGAAGCGTCGCCCAGAATTGGCAGTTCTTTGATCACAAACCGGATATTGCCATCACTGGCCAACAGGTTTGCCACTTCGGGTACAGCGCGACGGCAATAGCCGCAGCGGTAGTCCATAAACTCGACCAGTGTGATATCGCCATCCGGGTTGCCCCCAACCCAGCTAAAGCCGTCGTCGAACAGTTCGGCCGCATTGGCGGCAACCAGTTCCTTGTCTGCGGCCGCTTCGGCCACTGCGTTTCGCTGTTCGAGGATATTGATTGCCTCGATAATGACTTCGGGGTTTTCCAGCAGGTATTCGCGTACCTGAGCGCCAAACTCTGCCTTTTCGGCATCATTCATCGCGTTCAGGTCCAGCGCCTGCGCTGAGGTCGCCGCCATGGAAAGCCCCAGAAGGGCAGGTGCAGCATGTCTGAGGATCATTTCCGTTTCCTTTTATCTTTCTTGAGTCGTTCTGAGGCAATCAACACGTCTTGAGCCCTTTGCCAACCCGGAGAGCCTTCCGGCAATTGCGCCACGGCCCGTTTCGCGTGAATTCCGGCATCCTCCATCCGACCCTGCAGCGCATAGCGCTCTGCCGTCACGGTCGAAGCCATGCCGTTATTTCCGACCTGCGCGTAAGCCACACCCAGGTCCTGCATCAGGCGTGCATTACGAAAGTCGCGCGCACGCGCCTGTTCCAGTGCATTCAATGCCTGTTTTGTTTCCCCTTGCGCCAACAGTGCGCGCCCATAGCCCGCAAGGATCAACGCATTGTTAGGTGCCATTTCAACAGCGCTTGCATAAGCTTTAACAGCCTCGCTTACCCTTCTGTTTTCCAATAGGATTTGCCCTTTCAGGTCGTAATAGAACGGGTCATCAGGACGCTCGGCAAGCGCCGAGTCTATCGCGGCACGAGCGCGGGACAGATCGCGATTCTGATGATAGGCCGAAGCCTCTCGCATCAGGCGGATGTCGCGGTAGGGTTCTTCGCCGGCGCGCCGCAAGGTCCAACTGGGCGACCGCAGAAAGGCCGACAGCTTGCCTTTAACCCGCGCAAACCAGTAATCCGCATTGGGGTTTGGAACGGCTCGGTCGCCAAACTCATCCAGGAAAGCCTCAGCGGCGCGCAGACGATCACGGCTTGTCGGGTGTGATCGCATATAGGGGTCCTGGTTGGCGACACTCAGCAGTTCCTGACCGGCGAACTTTCGGTGCAACTCCACCATCCCGCTGGGCGAGATTTCGGCCCATCGCAGGTAACTTGCGGCGCTGCGGTCGGCGGATGCCTCTTCCGCGCGGGTGTGACCCAGAAAACCGCGGATTGCCGCGCCTTGGGTGCCAGCAGCGATCCCGATGGCGGCCTCGCCCCCACCCGCCGCTGCAGCCAGCAGGGCCAAAGCCGTGCCGAGGCTGGCGTTGCGCTGCGCGGCTTTCAGGTTCTCAGCCCGTCGCGCCAGATGACCATTAGAGATATGGGCGGCCTCGTGGGCGATGACAGCCTGCAACATCTCAGGGCTTTCGACGGTCAGAATCAGCCCGTAGTTCACATAAATCGCGTTGTAGTCGATGACGAATGCGTTGAACGTGTTGTCGTTTACGACCAGAATCTGAACCCGGTTCGTGTTCAGCCCCGCAGCCCGCAACACCGGAAAGGCCAGTTCACGCAGGCCATGTTCGATATCAGGGTCGCGGATCAGGCTCTGCGCGTGCGATTGCATCGCTGCCGCCAGCCAGACGACAACGGCAACCATCAGGGCCGGGATTGACGCCAACCGGGATACGCGCTCAAAAGCCATGACTGCAACATGGGAGATGGGCATGAGAAACTCAACCCGGTCCGGGGTCGATCCCTTCATCGTGATGGATGTGATGGAGGCGGCACGCAAGGCCGAAGAGGCGGGTCGCCACGTGATCCACATGGAAGTCGGCCAACCCGGAACCGGCGCGCCAAAGGGCGCGACCGAGGCTTTGGCCGCGGCGATGGAGCAAGGCCCGCTGGGCTATACGGTTGCCCTGGGTCTGCCCGCCCTGAGGCAGCGGATCGCCCGGCTTTACGGGGATTGGTACAATGTCGATCTGAACCCAGAGCGGGTGGTGATCACACCTGGCTCGTCCGGCGGATTCCTGCTGACCTTTACCGCATTGTTCGACAGCGGTGACCGTGTCGGTATCGGGGCGCCCGGCTATCCGTCCTATCGCCAGATCCTGAAGGCGCTAGGGCTGGTCCCGGTCGACCTGCCGACCGCGCCGGAAAACAGGTTGCAGCCCGTGGCGGCGGATATTCAGGGGATGGACCTGAAAGGGCTGATGGTTGCCTCGCCCGCAAATCCGACCGGTACGATGCTGGACCGTGCCGCCATGAGCACCCTGATCCAGGCGGCGCACGGGCAGGGCGCGTCGTTCATCAGTGATGAGATTTACCACGGGCTGGAATACGAAGCCAAAGCCGTGACGGCGCTGGAACTGACAGATGAATGCTATGTGATCAACTCGTTCTCGAAATACTTTTCGATGACCGGATGGCGCGTAGGCTGGATGGTGGTGCCCGAGGATCAGGTGCGCGTGGTCGAACGGATTGCTCAGAACATGTTCATCTGCGCCCCTCATGCCAGCCAGGTCGCAGCGCTGGCTGCGATGGATTGCGACGACGAGTTGCAAGCCAATCTGGATGTGTACCGCCGCAATCGCGCGCTGATGCTGGACGGGCTGCCCAAGGCCGGGTTTTCGAACATAGCGCCGCCCGACGGGGCGTTTTATGTTTATGCAGATGTATCCGACCTGACCGACGACAGCCGCACATTTGCGGCCGAGATTCTGGATCTGGCCGGTGTGGCCGTGACGCCAGGGCTGGATTTCGACCCGCAGCGCGGCCATACCGCATTGCGTTTTTCCTATGCGCGCGCGACGGATGACATTCAGGAAGGGCTTGAGCGTTTGCGTCAGTTTATGACCCGGCGCGGTGCTGTCAGGGAAAGGGCCTGAACCGTTCACAAACCGCCGCTTGTGGTATAGGGTGCCCGACAAACGATCTCGGGAAAACTTGAGGCCATGAGCAGGATCTTCTTTAGCATTGCGCTGTTCTGGGCGTTGGCTGGTGGTGCCATTGCGCAGGATTTCAGCGCGTTGGCGCGTGTCCAGCCTGACCAGAGCCGTATTACGGATGTCGGGCGTACCGGTGTTCGGGTGGACATCGCCCTCAGTCAGGGCGTTCCCTACAGGATTTTCACCTTGCAGGATCCCTACCGTATGGTTCTGGACTTCAACGAAGTGGACTGGGCCGGGCTGACCCGCGAAGATTTTCTGCAATCTGATCGCATTAGCGCTGTGCAGTTCGGTGCGTATGTTCCGGGATGGTCACGACTGGTGCTGGAGTTGGGTGCTCCGATGGCAGTGGCGACGGCAGAATTGTCGGTGGTAGAGGATTCGGGGGCCGCTTTGCTTTCGCTCGACCTTAAGGGGACGGATTTCGATGCCTTCAACGCCTCGGCAGGTGCGCCACGAAACCCGGGCTGGGACCTGCCGGAACCGGCGGATGTGCCGCAAGCCGCGGTGCGCAGTGCCGACAGACCCTTGCGTGTCATGCTGGATCCGGGCCACGGAGGCATTGATCCGGGGGCCGAGACTGACGCGATTGATGAAAAGACCCTTATGCTGACTTTCGCGCGTGAGCTGCGCGAAGTTCTTCTAAGATCAGGCGGATACGAGGTGGTTCTGACGCGGGTCGACGATCAGTTCGTCTCGCTGGAGCGTCGAATTGCACTGGCGCACCGGGCCGGTGCGGACCTGTTCATCTCGCTTCATGCCGATTCCCTGTCCGAGGGGCGGGCGCATGGCGCGGTGGTTTATACCCTGTCTAACGATGCCTCGGATGTGGCCAGTGCGAAGCTGGCGGAACGGCACGACCGTGGGGATTTGATTTCCGGTATCGATCTGAACGGGGCGGATGATCAGGTCACCGATGTTCTGCTGGACATGGCCCGTCAGGAAACGATGCCACGCACAAGCGCGCTGGCCAAGGCCATCGCAAACGGCCTGGCACAACAAGGCGGGCCGATGAACGGCAAACCCTTGCGTACCGCATCTTTTTCAGTACTCAAGGCGGCGGACATCCCGTCGGTTCTGGTCGAGCTTGGATTTCTGTCCAGTCCCAGAGACCTGAAGAACCTCAAAGATCCTGATTGGCGGGCAAGAATGGCGCTGGGAATTCATCGGGGGCTTGAGGATTGGCGCCAGCAGGATGTGATCCGCAAATCCCTTATTGGTCAGTGACCTTGCGGCGTAAAACGGCTAGAATACGCTCGGTGTTTTGACCCTTGGGCGGCGCATCACTATATATGCGGCACCGCGAAAAAAAGGCAGTAACGTGATCCGGTTCATTCTTTCGATTTTCGGGGCGATTTTCAGCCTCGTGACATTGGGTATTTTCATGGCCGCGCTGGTGATCGGCGCGGTGTTCTGGATGTATGGGCGCGACCTGCCCAGCCACGAGTCACTGGCACAGTACAAACCACCCACGATCAGCCGGATCTATTCGGGTGAAGGCAAGCTGATTGATGAATTCGCGCAGGAACGCCGCCTGTTTACGCCATCCGAGGAAATCCCGGATCTGGTGAAGCAGGCGTTTATTTCGGCAGAAGACAAGAATTTCTACAACCATCAGGGCTATGACCCGCGCGGCATTATTGCCGCCGGGGTCGAGGCGGTGCGGACCAAGGGCGAAACCGTACGCGGTGCGTCGACCATCACGCAGCAGGTCATGAAGAACTTTCTGCTGTCCGGTGACCGCCGGGCCGAGCGCAAGATCAAGGAAATCATTCTTGCGACCCGGCTTGAGGATACATTGGACAAGGAACAGATCCTCGAACTTTATATGAACGAGATCTTTCTGGGCCAGAACTCGTACGGTGTGACTGCCGCCGCGCAGACCTATTTCAACAAGACTCTGCAGGAACTGGCCCCGCATGAGGCCGCCATGCTGGCTGCCATGCCCAAAGCGCCGTCAGATTACCACCCCGTTTGGGAAAAAGAACGCCTTCTGGCCCGGCGCAACTACGTGTTACGTGAGATGCGGCAGAACGGTTACATTGATCAGGCGACCTATGAGGCCGAGGTCGAGCTGCCTCTGCGCTCGGTCCAGAACGGAGATTTTGAAAGCTTCCGTACGGCCCTGCCGCCCCGCGACTATTTCACCGACGAAATCCGCCGCCAGCTGAGCGAAGATTTTGGTGAAGGCGAGTTCTTTACCGGGGGTTTCACCGTGCGTGCCTCGGTGGATGAGGAATTGCAGGTTGAGGCCGCACGGGCCCTGCGCGAGGCGCTTGAGAAATACGACCGTTCCCGTGGCAAATGGCGCGGAACAGGTGACGTGATCCCGGAAGAAAAACTGGCGGATGAGGCGCAATGGCGCGAGGCGCTGGCGGCCATGGAAATTCCGCGCGACGTTATTCTGCCAACCCGTTGGTATCCAGCCGTGGTTCTGGGCGTGACCGACCAGCAACTGACCGTTGGTGTCGAAGAAGGTCCTGCCGAAGGGATTATCCCGCGCGCGGACATCAAGTGGATGCAGGGTGATTTTGCCGCCAACTTCAAGCGCGGTGACGTCATTTTTGTCGTTGCGGGTGAAGATGGGCAATGGTCGGCGCGCCAGGTGCCCGAGGTACAAGGCGGCTTTGTCGCGATGGACGTGAACTCGGGTCGTGTTCTGGCGATGCAGGGCGGGTTCTCGTATCAGGATACCGTGTTCAACCGGGCCACACAGGCACAGCGTCAGCCGGGATCGTCGTTCAAGCCGTTTGTCTATGCTGCTGCGCTGGACAGCGGATACAGCCCCGCGACCATCGTTGTCGATGCGCCAATCGAAGTGAACACGCCGCAGGGTCTGTGGCGCCCCAAGAACTCCTCCAACAAGTTCTACGGCCCTACACCTTTGCGAACAGGGATCGAACAGTCGCGGAACCTGATGACCATCCGTCTGGCGCAGGAAGTTACAATGCCCGTTGTTGCCGGCTATGCGGAACGGTTCGGTGTCTATGACCGGATGGGCGCGTTTTTGGCCAACTCGCTGGGGGCCGAGGAAACCACGCTTTACAAGATGGTCGCGGCCTATGCGATGTTCGCCAATGGCGGCCAACGTGTGGAACCGACTCTAGTCGACCGCATTCAGGACCGGTTCGGAAAAACCATCTATCGCCACGATGACCGTCAGTGTCTGGACTGTAACTCGACCTGGCTGGAACCAGATGAATCGCCGACCCTTGTCACGGATCGCGCGCAGGTCATGGATGCGATCACCGCCTATCAGCTGACATCGATGATGAAGGGCGTGGTGGATCGCGGGACAGCATCCGGCGTAGTGAATCTGCCGGTGCCAACAGCAGGCAAAACCGGAACCACCAACGACTCCAAGGATGCGTGGTTCATCGGCTTTACGTCGAACATCGTGGCGGGTTGCTACATCGGCTATGATCGACCGCGTCCGATGGGACGTGGGGCCTATGGTGGCACGTTGTGCGGCCCGGTCTTCCAGAGCTTCATGGAAAAAGCGGTCGAGAAATATGGCGGCGGTCCGTTTGAAGTGCCCGAAGGCGGCCATTTCATCAAGATCGACCGTTTCAGCGGGGCCCGCCTGCCAGATGATGCCACCGGTGATTATGTCGTGGCTGAATTCTTCCGCGACGGTGTCGATGGATTCATCGACCGTGTCTATGATGGTGGTTTTGCCATCGGATCGGATCTGCCATTGTTTGAAGAAGTGCAGCGCGCGGGGGTTCAGGTTCAGACGTCAACGGGCGAGACCGTGACCGTTGGACCGAAAGCTTCCCAAGGGGACCTGAGCACCGGCGGGCTTTACTGACAAGGTGCGTTCCAATTGGCTAAGATCCCGCTGATTCCGCACTCTTTGCTGGGGGCACCCGGACAGTTGAGCATTTCTCCGGGCGTCCTCTCGGGCCAGCACGTGTTTCTAACCGGCATGACCGGAAACGCGGCGGACGGCTCCATGCCAAGCGATCCGGAAGAACAATTCCGAAACGCCTTTGCAAAGATTGCAGAGGTTTTGAAGGAAGCCGGCCTTGGATTGGATGCGGTCGTCGAGATGACGACATACCACGTTGAAATGCGGGATCATTTCGACCTGTTTGATCGCGTGCGCCTTGAGGTACTGACCGCGCCGTACCCGGCCTGGACCGCAGTTGAAGTTGCGGGATTGCGACGGGAAGGGGCGCTGGTGGAAATTCGGGCGATTGCTCATCTTTCAGATTGAAAGCACGATAGCTGTTTCAGCATCCAGCCTGTCTTGTGGTGTCTCGCACCTCTTGCTATCACGCAGGCCTGATTGAGCAAGTTGGGACAAGACCATGCGCGCCGAAACCCAGAACATCGTGGCGGATATCAAAAAGTCGCTGGAGCTGCTGGCGCAGCGTATGGACTATGAAACCGCGCCGCATCGCCTTGAGGAATTCAACGCACGCGTCGAAGACCCCAACCTTTGGGATAACCCTGAAAACGCGCAGAAACTGATGCGCGAGCGGCAGATGCTGGTCGATGCAATCGAGACGTATGAATCCATCAAGACCGATCTCAGCGACAATATCGAACTGATCGAGTTGGGTGAGATGGAGGAAGACCAAGAAGTCGTTCAGGATGCCGAAGCGGCGATCAAGACGCTGAAAGCCAGGGCCGCCAAAAAAGAGCTTGAGGCGCTGCTGGACGGTGAGGCTGACAGCAATGATACCTTCCTCGAAATCAACTCGGGCGCAGGGGGAACCGAAAGCTGCGACTGGGCGTCGATGCTGGCGCGCATGTATGTGCGCTGGGCCGAGAAAAAGGGTTACACGGTCGAGCTGCAATCCGAGACACCGGGCGAAGAAGCGGGTATCAAATCCGCAGCCTACAAGATTTCCGGTCACAACGCCTATGGCTGGCTGAAATCGGAAAGCGGCGTGCACCGGCTGGTGCGGATTTCGCCCTATGACTCGGCGGCCAAGCGCCACACGTCGTTCAGCTCGGTCTGGGTCTATCCGGTGGTCGACGACAATATCGAGATCGAGGTGAACCCGGCCGATATCCGCATCGACACCTACCGGTCTTCGGGGGCAGGTGGCCAGCACGTGAACACCACCGACTCGGCCGTCCGGATTACACACATCCCGACCGGGATTGTTGTGACCAGCTCGGAAAAGTCCCAGCACCAGAACCGCGATATTGCCATGAAGGCCCTGAAGTCGCGTCTGTACCAGCAGGAACTGGATCGCCGCAACGCGGATATCAACGCCGCGCACGAGGCCAAGGGCGACGCAGGCTGGGGCAACCAGATCCGGTCTTACGTGTTGCAGCCCTATCAGATGGTAAAGGACCTGCGAACCAATCACGAAACCTCGGATACCAAAGGCGTTCTGGACGGCGATCTGGACGGATTCATGGCGGCAACCTTGGCCCTGAACGTGGCAGGCAAAAGCCGATCCGAGGCGCAGGGCGACAGCTAAGGTGACGCGCCAGCGTTCCCTTCTGGACCTGCTGAAAGGGCACTGGCAGCTTATCCTGATCACCGGTCTGGTCTTTGCGCTCTGGAATACGCCGGTTGTTGTTCCGCTTAAAATTCTGGTCGTTTTTCTGCATGAGCTGTCTCATGCCGGGACAATCCTACTGACTGGCGGCTCGGTCGAGAGTTTCACGATTTCACCCCAGCAAGGCGGAATGGTGATCGGCCGGGGCGGCAGCAGATTTCTCAGCCTGTCCGCCGGGTGTCTCGGCTCGCTTGTGTTTGGCATTGCGCTTTTGATCATCGCCTTGCGGACAAATGCTGACCGTGCTGTTCTGGCTGTTTTCGGCGCAATCATGTGTCTGATCGCACTGCTGTACATACGCGATGCTTTCGCCTTACTGTTTTGCGCAGGGGTCGGGACGGCAATGATTGCGACAGCGTGGTTTATGAGCCACGAGGTCAGTGATCTGGTGCTGCGCGTCATCGGGCTGACCAGCATGATCTACGTGCCGTTTGATATCTTTGATGACACCATCCGACGATCCGGTGCGCGCTCGGACGCGTTCCTGCTGGCCGAGGAATTCGGCGGCACCGCGATGCTGTGGGGTGGCGTCTGGCTGGTGTTGAGTGGTGGCGCCATTGCCCTTTGTCTACGGTATTGGCTGGGCCGGAACAGCAACCTGCCATTGCACGGCAAAGCGTTGTGATGCCGTTGTATGTTAAGCAAGAAAAGATACATCTAAACAGTGGGTTTAAATGAGGTGAGCCGCTCGCTAGGCTGTTGAAGAACAACAACAGACTGGCGTGTTATGGACCTGACCCGGATATCTGCAACAGAGCTTCTGAACCAACTGGCTACCCGGCAGGTTTCGGCCATGGAAGTCATGCAGGCCACGCTGGATCGCATTGCCAAGGTCAACGGTGGGGTGAACGCCATAGTGGCGCTGCGGGACAAGGGCGAGCTGATGGCCGAAGCACAGGCCCGCGACAGCGGCCCCGTCGCTGGCCCGCTGCACGGCTTGCCAATTGCCGTCAAGGATTTGGTCAATGTAGCAGGTATTGTCTCTTCGCATGGATCGCCTGTTTTCAGGGATGTCGTCCCTGACAGGGATGATCTGATTGCCGCTCGGATGCGGGCCGCGGGCGCCATCCTGATCGGCAAGACCAACACGCCGGAGTTCGGGCTGGGTTCGCACACGTTCAACCCGGTCTATGGTGCGACGCGCAACCCGTATGATGCCAGTTTCACCTGCGGTGGCTCATCCGGTGGAGCAGCAGTGGCTTTGGCGACGGGTATGGTGGCATTGGCCGACGGGTCCGACATGATGGGCAGCCTGCGCAACCCGGCGGCGTGGAACAACATCTATGGCTTTCGCCCAAGCTGGGGCAGGGTGCCGTCTGATCCTGTGGGTGACAGTTTCCTGCATCAACTGTCCACGCTGGGCCCGATGGCGCGCAGTCCCGAAGATTTGGGTCTCCTGCTCGATGTGATCTCGGGGCCTGATCCACGCTTGCCGCTGGCCAGAGATTGTACGCCGGTGTCACCGCTGGTCGCAGCAGATCTGAGCGGGCTGCGCATTGGCTGGCTGGGCGATTGGGGCGGGGCCTTTCCAACAGAGGCCGGAATTCTTGAGCTGTGCCGGGATGCGTTGAAGGTGTTCGAAATGCTCGGCGCGCGCGTTGAACATGTCGCCTCGCCTTTCGATGCCGAACGGTTATGGACCAGTTGGATTACCCTGCGGTCCTGGAGCGTTGCCGCAGGGCTTGAACCCTTGGCTGAACGACGGGACCACCTGAAAGACACAGCCCAGTGGGAGCTGGATCGGGGTCTAACGATGAGTGCCATGGATGTGCATCACGCCAGTGTTATCCGGTCAGACTGGTTCCGGCGCGCGGCTGAACTGTTTGAGCAGTTTGATGCCCTTGTCCTGCCATCCGCACAGGTTTGGCCGTTTGGGATTGAAACACCATACCCCACACGGATCGCGGACTGCGCAATGGATACATATCATCGCTGGATGCATGTCACGGTACCGGTCAGCCTGATCGGCTTGCCTTGTCTGGCCGCGCCTGCCGGATTTGGTGTGCAGGGCCTGCCCATGGGCTTTCAACTGTTTGGACCAAAAGGATCGGATCAGAAATTGCTGTCGGTCGGGGCGGCCTATCACGCCGAAACCGACTGGCCCAACAAGAGGCCGGCGATGTCATAACGCCGATCAGGGAGGAGACTTAATGGAAAAGCCATTTGGCGTTCCGGACATGCGTCCGGTAGATACTGCCATGCTACGCGCCGCGTTGGGGCGCGCCTGGGCCGACTTTCGGCGTGCGCCGCAGTTCGGGTTGATCTTTGCCGGTTTCTACGTGCTTGCGGGATGGGCGATGGCATGGGTCACCATCCAGACTGGTACAACCTTCTGGCTGGTTCTGGCAGCAATTGGCTTTCCGTTGATCGGCCCGTTTGCCGCTGTTGGCCTTTACGAGGTGTCGCACCGGCTGGAACAGGGTGAACCGCTGGATCTTGGCGCAATCTTTGGTGTCGTGCTGCAACAAAGCCGTAGGCAATTGCCGTCGATCTGCGCCATCATCGTCGTGGTGTTTCTGTTCTGGTTTTTTCTGGGGCACATGATCTTTGCCCTGTTCCTTGGGCTGGCCACGATGACAAACGTGTCATCCTCGCTTGAGGTCTTTCTGACGGCGAATGGCCTGACAATGCTGGCTGTGGGCACGGTGGGCGGGGCGGTTTTCGCAACCGTTCTGTATATGATCACCGTTTTGTCGATCCCATTGCTGCTGGATCGCGAGTTGGATTTTGTCACGGCAATGATTGCAAGCTTTACCTATGTGTCCGGGAACTTTCCGGTGATGCTGGCATGGGGGGTGATCATCGCTGTTTTGACGTTTCTGGCCATGGTGCCCTGGTTTCTGGGCCTTCTGGTGGTCCTGCCACTGTTGGGCCACGCCAGTTGGCACCTGTATAGGCAAATCACCCAAGTCGAAGGCGAGGACGCATCGTCCTGAGAAAACCGGTCAGGGATACTGTGCCGGATTGTTGGTCGACAACCGTGCAGCGGCGAAAATCGCCGTTGCATCGTGCCCGAGATATTTCAGAACCACGGGTTCCGGTGTCGAAGGGTTGGCCGGGCTTATGACCGTGCCGCGCCACTGAACTGCTGTTCCCGTCGGATCGGGTGCAATCATATAAACACGACTGTTCTGACCCGCTCGCTGAGAGGTCAGCATATAGACGGAACTGCCGGTGCAGGCGACGATCCCCTGTATTTCGCGCGCCTGTGGTGTTGCTTCGGGCATCGCGGCGCGCGACACATATCCGCGTATCAACGTGCATTGGGCCAGTGGTCGGGCGTGCAGCAAGGTCATACGGTGCGAGGCCGAGACGCTTTCGATCACGGCATAAAACCCCGGAGAAAACGCAGTTCTGGCGATCATGTCCACACCTGATCCCAGGAACTCGGTCAAGGCCGCCGCTGCGGGGTGGTCCTCGATCTTTTCAATTTCGTCCAGCGGCTTCAGGAGAATGCGCGCATCCACGTCGAAAAACCGGCAGATGCGATCCAGAACATCCGGCCGTGGAACACTTTCACCCGAAAGATACCTGTTGAATTGCGTCCGATTCACGCCAAGCTTGCGGCACAGTGCTGAGACTGACCGATACCTTCGTGCCAGTTGCCGCAGGTTCGCACCAAACATCGCGCGAAGTTCAGACGGGCTGCGAATGTCGTCGGTCATGGATGCCCACGCCTTGCTGAGTTTCCCGAAAAACCATCGCAACACCGGGCCAGACCCTGGCGCGCATTCAAAAATCGTACAGATTGACCCCAAGCAACGTATCCCCACGTCGCGTTGCGGCATCGAGGCTAATGCCATTAAGTGCAATGGCAATAGGCTTTATGTGAAAATACCTGATCCTTATTTGGAAAAGCCGGCCCTATGGCAAATTTAGCGCATAGAAGGGCGCGTGGGTTGGTTTTAAAAATGCCCACCAACCTCAAATAGTGTTCCCGCCTTGGGTGCAAGAAAAGTACCAAGGCGGGTACGTTGTTCAGTCGCCGCGCAGTAGGGCCGCCACACCGGTGCGGGCGATTTCCATCAGGCCCAGCGGGCGCATCAGGTCAGCAAAAGCGTCGATCTTGTCCGGCGCGCCGGTGATCTCGAAGATGAAAGAGTTCAGAGTGCTGTCGACCACATTGGCGCGGAAGATGTCAGCCAGGCGCAGCGCCTCGACGCGTTTGTCGCCTTCTCCCACGACTTTTATGATGGCCAGTTCGCGTTCAACCGACGGGCCTTCGACCGTCAGGTCATGCACGTCATGGACAGTCACGATCCGGCCCAGCTGCGCCTTGATCTGCTCGATCACCTGCGGCGTGCCGGTGGTGACAATGGTGATGCGGCTCAGGTGTCCTGTGTGATCCACCTCGGCCACGGTAAGGCTTTCGATGTTATATCCACGCCCCGAGAACAGCCCAATCACGCGGGCCAGGACACCGGGTTCGTTTTCGACCAGCACGGCAATGGTGTGGCGTTCCTGCACGTCCGAAAAAGTAGGCCGTAGGTTATAGGCCGAATGGCGGTTGGAGCCTTTTTTGATATGTAGGGCAGACATTTATGTCCCTTTCATCATCCTGTGTTTGCCGGGCGCAATGGTCGCCCGGCGGTAATCCTCGGACGGTATCAGACCAGAACCGAACCTTTGCTGTCGATCACGCCCTGCGTTTCGGCCTCACCCAGAAGCATCTCGTTATGCGCTTTGCCGGACGGGATCATCGGGAAGCAATTCTCGTGCTTTTCAACCAGACAGTCGAAGATTACCGGACCGTCGTAGTTGATCATTTCCATGATTGCGTCGTCCAGATCGGCGGGGTCGGAACACTGGATGCCTTTGGCGCCGAACGCTTCAGCGAGTTTTACGAAATCGGGCAGGGCTTCGGACCAGGAATGCGAATACCGCTCGCCATGCAGTAGCTCTTGCCACTGGCGGACCATGCCGAGGCGTTCGTTGTTCAGGATGAACTGCTTGACCGGAAGACGGTACTGAACGGCCGTTCCCATCTCCTGCATGTTCATCAGCCACGAGGCTTCACCGGCGACGTTGATCACCAGCGCGTCCGGATGTGCCATCTGCACGCCGATCGAAGCGGGGAAGCCGTAGCCCATGGTGCCCAACCCGCCCGATGTCATCCAGCGGTTGGGATCTTCGAACCCAAGATACTGTGCCGCCCACATCTGGTGCTGGCCAACCTCGGTGGTGATATAGCGGTTATACTTTTTCGTCAGTTCTTCAAGTCGTTGCAGCGCATATTGCGGTTTGATCGACTTTTCGCTGTTGGTGTAGGACAGACAGTTGATCTTACGCCACTCAGAGATCTGCGTCTGCCATTTCTTGACAGCCGCTGCATCGGTCTTGCGCCCGCGTGACTTCCACACCTTCAGAATGTCTTCCAGAACATGCGCCACGTCGCCGACAATTGGAATATCCACACGGATGACCTTGTTGATCGAAGACGGATCAATATCGATATGGGCTTTCTTCGACTTTGGAGAGAACGCGTCGATGCGCCCGGTGATCCGGTCGTCGAACCGTGCACCGATGTTGATCATCAGGTCACAGCCGTGCATCGCAAGGTTCGCCTCGTAGAGGCCGTGCATCCCCAGCATACCCAACCAGTTTTCGCCTGAGGCGGGGTAAGCGCCCAGACCCATCAGGGTTGAGGTGATCGGGAAGCCCGTGGAATCCACCAGTTCGCGCAACAACTGGCTGGCTGCGGGGCCAGAGTTGATGACACCACCGCCCGTATAGAAAACCGGCTTCTTGGCTTTCTCAATGGCTGCAACAAGCTCGTTGATTTCCTCCAGATCGCCTTTCAGCACAGGCTGGTAGTGCGAGGTCGAAGGTTTCGGACTGTTGTATTCACCCGTGGCAAACTGCACATCCTTGGGAATGTCGATCAGAACCGGGCCGGGACGACCCGATTTGGCCACATGGAAAGCCTCGTGCAGCGTCTCGGCCAGCGAATTCGTGTCCTTTACCAGCCAGTTATGTTTGGTGCAGGGGCGCGTGATGCCAACGGTGTCGGCCTCCTGAAAGGCATCCGATCCGATCATGAAGGTCGGGACTTGTCCGGTCAGAACCACAATCGGGATCGAATCCAGCAACGCATCGGTCAGGCCGGTAACTGCGTTTGTGGCACCGGGACCAGAGGTTACAAGCGCAACACCTGGCTTGCCGGTCGACCGCGCATAGCCTTCGGCGGCGTGGATTGCACCCTGTTCGTGACGCACCAGAATGTGACGAATGTCGTTTTGCAGAAAGATCTCGTCATAGATCGGTAGGACGGCGCCACCGGGGTATCCGAATACCGTGTCCACGCCCTGATCCTTAAGGGCCTGAACTACCATCTTTGCGCCGGTCATCTCACGTGTCATCTGCTTTGCTCCGTTCGCGACATGTGTCTTGCGTTTGACAAAAAAAAGCCCCCGAAATTTCGGAGGCGCATGGGTTCGATTATGGTTTACCGTTACCGGCCCATGCGCGTGGTTCCTACGATTACGACTAGCGTTCTCATCGCCAGAGGCTCCTTTTTGCTTGGAGGGGACATTATGTTCGGGGGGGAGAAGCGTCAACAGGCAAATCCACCAATTTTCTATCTCAATGGCGGTATTTTTCGAAATTTTGTTGCGCAGATTGCCGCACGTCGGGAATTTCCGGGAAAAGGGCGGGCATTTTCGTGAGGGCGGGACAGGTATGAAGGTCTGAATGCGTCAGGTCGATGTCTGAAACTGGCATGATCCGGTGATTTGTCTGCGTCACGCTGACCTTGTGTTCGCAAACGAGGGAGGCGGAGCATGTTACAGGACCTGGTAGATCTGGGACGATATCCGATTGATCGCCCGGATTCGCCAGCTTACAGGCGATTGATCGGGGATTTGCGGCGCGAGTTGGAACAGGACGGCTGTGCGGTTCTGCCGGGTTTCGCACATGCGCAAGGGATCGAGCTGTTGGTGCAGGAGGCCGACGAGGTGGCGCCCAATGCACACCGGTCTTTCAATCGCACAAATGCCTATTTCACCAAAGACGACCCACGGTTCGACGCCGCCCATCCGATCAGACGGTTCTATGACCGGTCGAACGCGTTTGTTCCTGCTGACAATTTTGCGCATTCCGGTCCTTTGCGCAGGATTTACGAGTTTAGCGGATTTCTTCCCTTCATTCGGGATGCGCTGGATGAGCCTGAGGACCGCTTCTTTCGTTACGATGACCCTCTGGCAGATGTGATCATCAATGTCGTGGAAGAGGGGCAGGGCTTTCCCTGGCATTTCGACACCAACAACTACACCGTGACACTGGCGATCCAGAATGGCGAGCAGGGCGGTGCATTCGAATACGCACCCAATCTGCGCACAGCTGAGGATGAGAATTTCGATCAGGTCGCGTCGGTTCTGGACGGAAACAATGAGCGCGTTCATCGGTTGGAGCTGCGACCTGGGGACTTGCAGATATTCAAAGGCCGCTACTCCCTGCACAGGGTCGCCCCGGTCAAGGGCACGCGGAGGCGGTATGTGGGTATCTTTTCATTTGTCGAGGCCGAAGGCATGTGCGGTGGGATCGAACGGACGCAGCAGCTCTATGGACGCGTGTTGCCACACCATTATGAGCGTGCGGGTTTGCGAAAAGATCAGTTGCTGGATTGAAGGGGCACTACCGGAGGTCAAGGCTCCCGCCCGTCGTCAACGCGCCTGTGGCGCGTCTTCTCTGGTTGGGCCGGGTAGCGCGCTGCGCGCTGCGGCCGCGCATCGATCAGAAGCCGACCCCGGTGCCTTGCAGCATGCCATGTTCCAGCGCGTAGCGGGTCAGCCCGGCGGTCGAGGATATTCCCAGTTTGCGCTTGATGTTCTTGCGATGCGTTTCAACCGTTCGCACCGAGATATCCAGCTTTTGCGCAACTTCTTTGTTTGATTTGCCCTGCGCCAGTTCCAGCAGAATTGTTTGCTCGCGCCCAGTCAGCGCCTCGCGTGCGTTGTCGCCTTTGGGTTTCAGGGACCCACTTGCGCCTGTGCACAGATACTGCTCACCCCGCATGACCGCATCGATGGCCTGCTTGATCTCTTCGGTTGGGACATCTTTGAGAACATAGCCTTTTGCGCCGTGGCTGAGCGCGGTCGAAATATACTCGGGGCTGTCATGCATCGACAGGATCAGGATGCGCGTATCGGGCAGACGTTCCAGAATGATCTCCGTGGCGCTGAGTCCGCCGAGGCCAGGCATGTTCAGGTCCATCAGGATGACATCCGGGGCGAGGCCAACCGCCTGATCCACCGCGGCCTGACCGCTGCCGAGTGTTCCAACCACTTCGATATCGTCGTAGCTTTCAAGGATCGACTGAATGCCCTCGGCCACCATGGGATGATCGTCGACAATAAGAACTCGGATGTTTTTGGCGCTCATGTACCGGCCTTTCGGTTCGGAGTTGCGTCTTCCTGCGGAGGCAACAGGTGGCTCAGCGGCAGGCTGGCCTCGATTACCGTACCGCCGCGCGGTCCGCGTGATGACAGAATACGCAGCGATCCGTCAAGTTGCTCAATTCGCTCCTGCATATTGCGCAGACCGATGCCGGTGGTCGGGGTCCCGGATTCTGCGCGCAACCCACGGCCATTGTCGGTGATCCGCATGGTTGCGCCTTTCTTGTGGCCGCGCAGGTCAATCGTCACATAAGAGGCATCCGCGTGGCGTTCGATATTTGTCAGCGCCTCTTGTGCGATGCGGTAGAGTGCGATCTTGCTGTCCTGATCCAGCCGGTTGCGGAATACGACGGTGGAAAACTCGGTCTCGATCCCGGTTCGTTCGCGAAAATCGTCGGTCAGAGCCTTCAACGCAGGTCCAAGGCCAAGGTCATCCAGCACGCCGGGGCGCAGGTCGCGGCTGATGCGGCGCACCTCGGTGATAGCGGTGCGAAGATGGTCAATGCCTTTGTCCAGCGGATCGCGCGCGCCTGCATCATCGCCGCGCAACAGCCGGCGGCGCGCATTGTCCAGCGCATAGCGCACACCCACAAGGATCTGGCTTATGCCATCATGCAGTTCGCGGGCAACCCGGCCGCGTTCCTCTTCCTGCGCGTCGAAGACACGCTGCGTCAGTTCTTTCAACTTGGCATCCGCCAACCGTCTCTCGCGAATGTTCAGCAACATGCCCGAAGCAAAAACAATCAGAACCGCAGCAACAACAATGGCGCCGATATACATGAAGGTGCGCTGCACGCGGGTCTCAACCTCGGCCCTTGCGTTGGCGACCGTGGCGACAATGTCGTCAATGAAGACCCCGGTACCCACGACCCAGCGCCAGTCCTGCAACCCGACGACATAGGCGATCATCTGCGCCTCATCCCCGGTCGAGGGTTTTTCCCACATGAAGCTGTGCCACCCGGCTCCCTGACGGGCGAGGCGAATGAACTCGTCAACGATAGGTGTGCCATCGCTGTCGGTCAGACCTTCCCAGTTGCGGTTGATGAATTGTGTCTGACGGGGGCTGACCAGATTGTTGCCATCATAATCGTAAACGAAAAAGAACCCGTCCTGCCCATAGATCATTGCCGAAAGTATCTGCGAGACAAGGTTCTTCGACACCTCATCGTCCGGTTCAGCGCGGCCATAGATATAGGCAAAACCATTGCGCGCCTGCGTCACGTAGTTGCGCAGTTCTTCTTTCTTGGCCTCGATCAGGCTGCGCTCCAGGGCTTCGATCTCGCGCTCAGCGGTCGCACGCGCCTCATATGCGACAAGCACAGCGATTGCTGCCACGGCCACAACCAGCGGGATTGCGGCCACCAGCGACAGTTTCTGCGCATAGGTCAGCGAAATCAGATGTCGGAGTCTTTGCATGGACGAATCGATACGCAAGCGGCGGCAAAAATGCAAAAAGATTGGCGTTGGTCGGTGAAATTCCGGTATTTGGGCCGTATTTGTTGGAGTTTTCATTCGGAAATTTCACCGCATCCCCCAAAGAAATCGATTCTCTACGCAGTAGTAGGTATTCCCTTTCGCTTCGCTCACATTAGGCTGACGCGCACTGAATGCGACAGGTCCGGTTCTGCCGGATCGTGACTATGAAGGGGAGGAACACTCATATGGATCGTCGTTCATTTCTGAAAAAATCCGCGCTGGGTGGTTCGGCAGCCGCAGCAACCGCTCTGGCGGCTCCGGCCTATGCACAGGGACAGCGCACACTGACCATGGTGACCTCGTGGGGTCGTGGTCTGGCTGGCGTGTTTGACAGCGCGCAGCGTTGTGCCGACAGCATCAACGCCATGTCGGATGGCAGCCTGAATGTTGAGATCAAGGCGGCAGGCGAACTGGTTGGCGCGTTCGAGGTGTTTGACGCGGTGTCGTCCGGCCAGGCCGACATGTATCACGCCGCTGACTATTACTTTGTCGGTCAGCACCCGGGCTATGCGTTCTTTACGGCAGTGCCTTTCGGCATGACCGCACAGGAACTTGTGAACTGGTACTATCATGACGGCGGTATGGAGCTGCATGATGAGCTGGGCGAAATCTTTGGCCTGAAGTCATTCCTGGCCGGTAACACCGGTGCGCAGGCGGGCGGCTGGTTCTCGAAAGAGATCAACAGCCCCGAAGACTTCAATGGTCTGAAGTTCCGTATGCCCGGTCTGGGCGGTAAAGCTCTGGGCAAACTGGGCGCGTCCGTTCAGAACATCCCCGGTTCCGAAGTGTATCAGGCGCTGTCGTCCGGCGCGATTGACGGAACCGAGTGGATCGGACCCTGGGCCGACGAAAAGGCAGGCTTCCAGGAAATCACCAAGACCTACTACACTGCGGGCTTCCACGAGCCGGGCGCAGGTCTGTCGCTGGCAACCAACCGCGACGTGTTCAATGAACTGACCCCGGCCCAGCAGAAGATCATCGAGATCGCTGCCGCCGAAGCGCACCAGTGGAACCTGGCGCAGTTCCTGGCCAACAACGGTGCCGCCCTGCAGCGCCTGCAGGCCGGTGGCGTCAAGGTTTTGGAATTCCCCGACAGTGTCTGGGATGCGTTCGGCAAGGCCAGCCAGGAGGTTCTGGACGAGAACATGGGCGATGAGCTGTTCAAGAAGATCTACGACAGCGCAATGCCGTCGATGGCGGCTTCGTCGGCATGGAACAACCTGTCGTCGGGTGTCTACACCGCACAGCGTGACCGTGTTCGCGGCTAAATCTTCCTGATCAAAGGAAAAACGGTTTCCCCGCGCCTTGCGGGGAAACCTTTCCCGTTGCGCGAAAGGACTTGGGCAAGCCAAAATAGGCCTGCGCGCAACTGAGACGACCTGGGGACAACATGCAGGACGAAAACGGTATCTCGTTCTTCGGCGCCCTGTGGAATGGACTGGTTTGGTTCATTCAGAACATTGCCGAAGCCTTCTATAATTTCGGATATGCGATCACGCATCCGCAGCTCTGGCTGGACTGGTCTGACAAGGCGTCGATCATGCGCTTTGTCTATTACGGCGGTTCGGTCGAATTCTTCTTTGTGGTGTTCACCTTCTTTCTGGTTCTGACAGCCGTCGGGTTGTATTACAGAAACTTCATGTGGGCCATCGTGCGTGGCCTGGAAGGGTTTGCAAACACCACCGGTCGGTTCTTTGCCTGGGCGGGTCTGCTGATGGTAATCCAGCAGATTGTCATCGTATTCATGCAACGGGTCTTTACCCGTCCTGATATGTCCTTCGGTCTGGGAATTCCGTTCCAGATGGATATCAGCTGGTTCGCGGAAGAGCTGAAACTGTATAACGCCATGGTCGTCTGTCTGTGCTGTACATACACATTTGTGCAGGGCGGGCATGTGCGCGTTGATCTGATCTATGCCGGTATCAGCCACCGCGCCAAGCGCGTGGTCGATATGTGCGGTGCGCTGCTGTTCATGATGCCAATGGCGGTGCTGACCTGGATGTACGGCTGGTTCTTCCTGTGGCGTCACCTGATCGTGCCGAACCCTTCGGCCAGTGACGCGCTGGACCGTCTGGTAGCCAAGTCCCGTGCCTTGCGCTGGAACGTGGAAACCATCGGGTTCAGCCCCAACGGGTTCAATGCCTACTTCCTGTTCAAGATCCTTCTGGTGGCTTTTGCGGCCATGGTGTTCCTGCACGCCGTCGCATTCCTGTACCGGTCGTATCTGGAATTTGTGGAAGGGCCGGAAAGCGTTGGAAAATACCTCGACAAGGACAGCCTTGGTGAGGGTGAAGAAGCCTATGAAGGCGCGCATTAAGGGCGGAGACAAAGACAATGCTATTCGGACTTGATGGCGTCGAGATAGGCCTCATTATCGTATTCTTTTGCCTTTTCGGGGGCATTCTTTCCGGCTTTCCGGTGGCTTTTGCCATCGGCGGGGCAGGGATAATATCCTTTGGCATCATCGCCGCGCTGGACAGCGCGGGGTTGCTGATCCACCAGGCGATTGACGTCGGATCGCAAAGTTATCGGGACCTTGTGAACTCCGGGATCAAGCCGGACACCATATCCGTGTTCCGATACCCGGATTTGCCAAGGCTCGCCGAACCTGTTTTTGCCTCGGGCTGGGAAACCGCGCTGGACCGCAACGTGTCGTTCATCGTGAACCGAATGAACGAGCGCGTGCTGGCCGGGCAATCCATCGAGACCCTTCTGGCCGTGCTCATGTTCGTCCTGATGGGCATCACGCTGGAACGTTCAAAGATTGCCAACGATCTGCTGACGACGATGGCACGTGTTTTTGGCCCGCTTCCGGGTGGTCTGGCCGTGTCAATTGTGGTTGTGGGGGCGTTTCTGGCGGCTTCGACCGGTATCGTTGGCGCGACCGTTGTGACGATGGGCCTGCTGGCGCTTCCAACCATGTTGCGCAACAACTATTCGCCGGAACTGGCGACCGGTGTGATCGCGGCATCGGGCACCTTGGGGCAAATCATTCCACCGTCGATCGTGATCGTCCTGCTGGGCACATTGGCGGGGGATCTGTATTCGACAGCGCAGGAAACCCGGGCTGTTGAAGCCGGTTGTACCGACGCGCTGACCTATCTGGGTGAGCCTGCGGTTGTCTCGGTCGGGACATTGTTCCAGGCTGCGCTGTTGCCAGGGATCATGCTGGCGCTGCTCTATGCGCTCTATGCCTTTGGTTATGCATTGCTGAATCCACACAAAGCGCCCGCTGTGGCTGTGTCCGGTGGTTCCGGGGAACCCATTACGCGGTCAGAAGGCCTGACATGGTTGCTGGGTGCGCCTGTAGCCCTGATCGTCGGTGCGGTCCTTTTGGGCAATGTCGGTGTGATCGGAAGCCAGAATATCTCGGTCTCGGCCTTCTCGGATATCGGCGAGGGTGCGTCGCTGAGGACCAACGTTTCGGCAGAGTGCAAGGCGTCGATGATCGATCTGCACGGGCAAGTTGCCTGGGATCAGGCTGTTGCCGAGCAGGAGGCCATTGATGCCGCTGGCGGCACAACCGAAGCGCATCGCCTGACAGAAGAGGAACTGGCTGCTGAACAACAAAAAAGGATTGCCGACGCGGCGCCGATCGGCACTGGAGTGGCGGTTACCCTTGTTCTGCTTGGTCTGACCCTGGTTCTCGGCCGTGGTATCGCACCGTCGCGGTCACCGCAGCCGCTGATCCTTGGCGCGATCGGGCTGTTGCTGATGGCACTGGTCGATATCCTGATGATATCGCCGACCACATCCTCTGGCGTGACTTTCGTGCTGCTCGCCCTGCCGTTCGCGCTGGCCATGTATGGTTGCAAAGAGGCTGCGGCCCGCTGTGCCACAAACGATCTGATCCGCGTGGTCTTCCCGCCGCTTGTTCTGATCATAGCGGTGCTGGGCTCGATCCTGGGAGGTGTCACCAATCCGACACCAGCGGCTGCGCTGGGCGCGGGTGGCGCGATCATGCTGGCGGCCTATCGCAAGCTGCAGGATCAGGGCCGTTCGGGCAAAGTGGTCATCTGGTCGACCTTCGCCGTTGTCATTGCACTGCTGATGGGGGTCAACTTTGACCTGCGTATCAATCAAGGCAGTGTGACGGTGGAAACCTGGATCGCCTTCATCATTGCTTATGCGGCCTATCTGTACGCCCTGTTCGGGCTGCTGTACGGATGCTGGGTGCTCTATTCCAGCGGTGTTTTGACCCCGGTGGTGCGTGAGACAGCCAAAGTGACCTCGATGGTGTTCACCATCCTGATCGGATCGCAGTTGCTGAACCTCGTGGTGATTTCATTCGGAGGGGAGCATTATATCCAGCAATTCCTGAAGAGCTTTGACAACGAGTTCACGGTTTTCCTGATCGTGATGCTGGTGCTGTTCATTCTGGGGTTCGTGCTGGATTTCCTCGAGATCATCTACATCGTGATCCCCATCGTGGGCCCGGTGATCTATGGCGGCTCGTTCGATCCGAAATGGGTCACGATCATGGTGGCGGTGAACCTTCAGACGTCGTTCCTGACGCCACCTTTCGGGTTTGCGTTGTTCTACCTTCGAGGGGTTGCGCCGAAAGAGGTCACAACAGGTCATATTTATCGCGGGATCGTTCCGTTTGTTCTGATCCAGGTGATGGGGATCGCGATCTTGTGGTTCTTCCCGACGATTGTCACGATCGTTCCGGACCTGATGCCAAACTGATCCGATCCGGAAGAGAATATTGCAAAGGGGGCCGGCTGGCCCCCTTTTCTGTTTATTTCGGGCAAGGGGCCAGCCCCTTCTTGGCCTGCGGCCAATTCATCCCCGGGATACTTATAGCCAGATGAAGATGCGGATCAGGTGAACTGGATCAGGTCCCAGCGATTGCCGAAGGGATCACGCCAGACAGCGACGATGCCATAGGGTTCGTGGCGTGGGTCTTCTTTGAAATGGACATCCCCGGCGCGCATATCTGCGTGGTCACGATAAAAGTCATCGGTTTGCAGGAAGAACCCAACGCGCCCGCCGGTCTGGTTGCCTATGGCGGCGGTTTGTTCGGGTCCGTCAGCCTTTGCCAGAAGAAGACAGCCGCTATCCGAACCGGGAGGCGCGACCAGAACCCAGCGCTTGCCATTGCCGAGGTCTATGTCCTTGATAAGTTGGAAGCTGAGCGTCTTTGTATAAAACAAGATGGCGTCGTCGTAATCCGGCACCACAAGGGTGACGGCATGCAGGCTTTGTTTCATCGCGCGGTCAGCCTTTGGTCGGATGCCGGTCAGGGAGCTGGATATTGGCGACCTGTTCGGCGATTGGCGGCGCTGACAAGGGGTGATGCGATGTGCCGGAATAAGCATCCGGATCACTGATCTTTTGCCACCCCCCCTGAATATACGCCTCAAGCCCAGAAAACTTGGCTTTGTAGCCCATCTTGGGACTGCCGGGGACCCAGTACCCCAGATAGATGTAGGGCAGGCCCGCCTCACGTGCGATGTCGATATGGTCGAGGATCATGTAGGTGCCGAGTGAGTTCTGCGGCTGTTCCGGGTCGTAGAAGGAATAGACCATGCTTAGCCCGTCATCGAGCACATCGGTCAGGCTGACGGCGATCAACTCGCCCGTTTCAGGATCGGCATATTCCACAACGCGGCTGCGGATCGGTGTTTCCTCGATCATCGCGGCGAATTCGAAAACGTCCATGTCAGCCATGCCACCATCGGCGTGACGGGTGTCAAGATAGCGGCGGAACAGCTCGTATTGCTCATCCGTGGCCCATGGCGAGGTTGCGCGGCGTTCCAGATACCCGTTCCGCTTTGCCGTGCGCTTCTGGCTTTTGGTCGGACGGAAGGCTGAAACATCGATCCGGGCCGACAGGCAGGCTGCGCAATCCGTGCACGAAGGCCGGTAGAGTACATTCTGAGACCGGCGAAATCCTTGTTGAGACAGGGAATTGTTCAGCTGTTCAGCCCCTTCGCCTTGCAGGGCGGTGAACAGTTTACGTTCCATCCTGCCGCCAAGATAAGGGCAGGGCTGCGGTGCCGTGACATAGAATTGTGGCGCAATTGGCAGCGTATGTCGCATGAAATCCCCATCCAGCCTCGGGAGGGATGATAGCAACCGTTCCCGAGACCGCCAAGTGTTTCACGCAACCTTGCGTCAGGCCCGTTGATTGATCATGACGGTGCCCAGAAAACTGTCGGTCAGACCCTGGCCACGGGCGCTGGTCATCATCATGATGACCGAGATGATCTGGACCACGGGAAAGGCCATGCTGACGAAATAGCCAGCAGTGTGGGCAAGCGCCTTGCCCAGATCCATTCGTTCTCCGAACGCATCGCGCAGCTCGATCCCCATAAAGCGCATTCCCAGCGTGGCTGAGCCGTTGGCGATTGTCACCACCCGGTAGACGAAGCTGACAACCGCGTAGATCAGGGCCAGAAAAAACAGACCCAGAAAGGCGGTTAAAAGGATTGCCACCGTGCAAAGCAGCGAAATGAAGGCGATATCGAACAGCCAGGCAACGAAGCGTTTGGTTGTCACCGAACGATAGAAATCAGGTTGGGTGTCCGGGTCGGGCAGATGGTTCATTCGATAGGTCCGTAAAACAGGGGTAGGGGGACCCTGTCCCGAAACACCGGGGCAGGGCAAGGTCAATCAGGCGGGCTCGCCCTTGCCGTCTTCGTCATGGCTTTCGCGGGCGCGTTCATCCATGAATTGATCGAATTCGGCTTTGTCCTTGGCGTCACGCAGGCGGCGCAAGAAGGCTTCGAAATCCTGTTGTTCGCGTTCCAGGCGGGCCAGGGTATCTGCTTTGTAGGCGTCGAAGGCGCTGTTGCCCGAGGGCTTCATTGCACTCATGTGGCTGTGCCAGGATTTGCGGCGGTTGCAGGATTTGCTGAACATGCGTTTGCTCCAGATCATATAGGCCAGCAGGGCAAGGCCAACGGGCCAGAAGAAGATGAAACCAAGAACCATGGCGGCGATCCAGGCCCCTTTGCCTTTGTCATCCAGCCAGGCTTCGGTTCGGTAAAGCCATCCCGGATTCGCGGGGACGGCGGGGTCGGACAATGCGGTCATTTGAGCTCTCCAGGGTTGATGTAAACTCTATTCACATTGCATAGATGGGGTACCGTTTGGATGGGTGCAAGGGGTAATGTGAAAAAGATTTACATTATGCAATCCGGTTGACGTTTCAGGATCTGGCTCGCAGGGTCCGGGTATGGATATGACGGACAACAAAGCCGCCCCTGCACTAAAGGACATTCTTGAACTGGAAACGCAGGTCTGGGTGGCGCTGGTTGAAGGTGATGCAAGCGCCGACCGCGCCTTGCTGAGCGCGGATTTTCTGGGCGTTTATCCCACGGGGTTTGCCAATCGGGACGATCACGTCGGGCAATTTGCAGATGCGCCAACGATGGCCGAGTTTGATCTGAGTGACGCTCGGTTACGTGTCCTGACCCCGGATATCGTGTTGCTGTCCTACCGTGCCGATTACCTGCGCCCGGGTGCAGATCGGCGCGAGGCGATGCTGATTTCATCTTTGTGGGAACGAAGAAACGACGTTTGGGTCAACAGCTTCAGTCAGGACACGCCGGTTCAGGAAACCTGATCAGAATGCCCCATTGACGATTACGTCCCGCAATGCGCAGGGTGCGCGCATGACTGACGCTCTTGCCATTACCCGCCTTCCGCGTGCGTTTGATCCGTCCCTGGGCGATGAAGCCCGCGCTCTGATACCTGATCTGTCGCAGGAGATGGGAGAGCTGGTGGCAGGAACGGCCGGGTCCAGCCCATATCTTAAAGGCCTGATAGAGCATGAAAGGGAATGGCTGCCTGATGCCTTAGTGCGCTCGGACCAGGCGCTGTCTGAAGTCATGGCGGAAGCGCGTGAGCTGCCCCCGGATCAGCTGAAATCCGGCTTGCGGCAGGCAAAGCGGCGTGTGGCGCTGTTGACCGCGCTTGCCGACATCGCAGGTGCCTGGCCGCTTGAAAAAGTCACCGCGGCACTGACCGATTTCGGAGCACTGGCCGCAGATGTTGCGGCCAAGGCCGAGATTGCGACGTTGATCCGGCGCAACAAACTGCCGGGTATGACCGAGGACGATATCGAAACTGCCGCCGGGATGGTCATTCTGGCCATGGGCAAGATGGGCGCGCATGAGCTGAACTACAGCTCGGATATCGATCTGATTGTGCTGTTTGATGAGACCCGGTTTGACCCTGATGACTTCTACGAGGCCCGGCAGGGTATTGTGCGGGCAACGCGGAACTTCTGCGCGACGCTCAGCGACAAGACTGCCGATGGCTATGTTTTCCGTACAGATCTGAGGCTGAGACCTGATCCCGCCGTAACACCGGTCTGCATGGCGATGGAGGCCGCTGAACGGTACTACGAAAGCCTTGGCCGCACGTGGGAGCGCGCAGCATATATTAAGGCCCGCCCCTGCGCCGGAGACTTGGCCGCGGGGCAGCGGTTTCTGGACACATTGCGCCCTTTTGTCTGGCGTCGCCATCTGGATTTTGCCGCCATTCAGGACGCGCATGATATGCGGCTTCGGATTCGCGAAAACAAGGGTACGGGCGGGGCCTTGTCGATTCCTGGCCACGATATGAAGCTGGGGCAGGGCGGTATTCGCGAGATCGAGTTCTTCACCCAGACCCGTCAGCTGATCGCAGGTGGCCGCGATCCGGATTTACGGGTGCGCGGAACGGTCCCGGGGTTGGCGGCGTTGGCGTCAAAAGGCTGGGTGCCGCAGGATGTCGCGGACAAACTGACCGATCATTATCGGGCGCATCGCGAAGTCGAACACCGCATTCAGATGGTTCATGATGCACAGACGCATAAGGTGCCGAAATCACCGGAAGGCATCGAACGCATCGCCTGTCTGATGGGGATCGGCAGCGACGAACTGAAACAGGACCTGAAAAACCGCCTGACGGAAGTACACGAACTGACTGAAGGATTTTTTGCGCCCGGGCCCGGTCCTGCACCTGTGGCGGCACAGGATGTGGAGTTTGACCAGAGTGTTCTGGCCCGGTGGACGACCTATCCGGCCTTAAGGTCCCAGCGCGGGTCGCGGATATTCGAACGGTTGCGGCCCGAGCTGCTGTCGCGTCTTGCCAAGACCGCCAAACCGGACGAGGCGTTGATGGCGCTGGACGGGTTTCTGTCAGGCCTTCCTGCCGGGGTGCAGCTGTTTTCATTGTTCGAGGCCAATCCGCAACTGATTGACCTACTGGTCGATATCGTTGGCACGTCTCATGCTCTGGCCTCGCATCTGTCGCGCAATGCCTCGGTTTTCGATGCGGTGATCGGCGGCAGTTTCTTTGCCGATTGGCCGGGGCAGAAGGCTTTGCAAATCGAACTGGCCCGTGCGCTGGCGGAAGAGCCTGACTATGAAACCCGGCTCGACCTTGCGCGGCGCTGGTGTAAGGAATGGCATTTCCGGGTCGGTGTCCACCACTTGCGCGGTCTGATCGACGGGGCGCAGGCAGGCCGGCAATATGCAGAGCTTGCGCAATCGGTGATTGCCGCCATCCTGCCATATGTTGCCGAAAATTTCGCCCGCAAACACGGGCCCGCACCGGGGCGCGGAGCGGCGGTGTTGGGCATGGGGTCGCTGGGCGCAGGACGGATCAATTCACAATCCGATCTGGACATGATTGTGATCTATGACCCGCAGGATCAGGACATGTCCGATGGTCCGCGTCCTCTGGCCACGCGCACCTATTATGCGCGGTTCACGCAGGCGCTGATCACGGCACTTTCGGCACCGATGTCACAGGGGCGGCTGTATGAAGTTGACATGCGCCTGCGCCCGTCCGGCAATCAGGGGCCGGTCGCCACCAGTTGGGCCAGCTTTACCAATTATCAGCAGAACGAGGCCTGGGTGTGGGAACATCTGGCCCTGACCCGTGCTCATGTCGTTGCGGGTGATGCCGGTTTGGCAAATGATATCGAAGCGTTCCGCGCCGGGTTTCTGTCGCGCCCACGCGAGCGGGACAATGTCTTGCGCGAAGTCGCGGAGATGCGAACGCGCCTGGCCGCAGCCAAGGCACCTGCCGGGATTTGGGATGCCAAAAACGGGCCCGGCCGCCTGATGGACATCGAACTGATGGCCGAAACCGGTGCCTTGCTGGCAGGGACTACGGCACGCGATGTGTCCTCGGGCCTCGATGGAGCCGTCGCTGCCGGGTTGCTGGATGTCGCGCAGGCGCAATCCCTGAAAGACTGCTACAGCCTATGCTGGTCGGTGCAATGTGCGGCCCGGCTTCTATCGGGCAAAGTCATCGAGGCGGAGCAGATCGGTGAAGGAGGTGTGGATTTCCTGTGCCGTGCCACCGGGTTTGAACAGGTTGATGCACTGCAACGGGCATTGCAGGAGAGTTACACAACTGCGGCCGACCTGATCGGCAGCGTGATCCAAGAGGGCGAAGATGGCACGCAGCACTGATCCCAATGACCACAAAGGTCTGATCCAGGAAGCTTATCGCATCGAAGGCATCACCCTGCCGGAATGCCGCAGCATATTTCTGGACTGGGCGCTCAGCCTGCCCGAAGAGCGTGACCAGAACACGGCGCTGACCGAGTTGCATGCGGCATACGCGCTGCACAGCCCGGATCATCCCATGACTCAGGTTCTGTCCGAGGGCCTTCAGGCGGCCCAAACCCCGAAACGGCGCGGTGGCTGGCGTTCGCGAAGCCGCTAGGTCTTTTCCATCGGCACATTCGCGACTAAGAGGGCACCATGACCCAATCTGCCGACCGCCCCCGTATCCGCCTGAAACCCAAAGCCAACGCGCGCAGCCTGCGCCATGGCTTCCCTTGGGTCTATGCAAATGACATTGTCACCGACCGCCGTACGCGCAAGATCCCCGCAGGCGCTCTGGCGATTCTCGAGGATGACACTCGCGCAGCGCTTGCGCTGGTGGCGGTCAATCCTGAGTCAAAAATCATGTGCAGGGTGCTGGATCGTGACACCAACGCGCAGTTGGACAATACTTGGTTCGAAACCCGCCTCAGCCGCGCCCTTGCACTGCGTGAACGTCTGTTTGATGCGCCTTTCTACCGTCTGGTCCATGCCGAGGCCGATGGCTTTCCCGGTGTGATCATCGACAGGTTTGGCGATACCTGTGTCATCCAGCCCAACGCGGCCTGGGCCGAGGTGCATCTGGATACGCTCACCGAAGCGCTAATCAAGGTCGCAGGCGTGACGACGGTGCTGAAAAACGCCTCGGGCCGCACGCGCGGGCTGGAAGGGCTCGACGATGAGAACCTGACTTTGCACGGCACAGCACCCGACGCGCCCCTGCCTGTGCCAATGAATGGTGCCACGTATATGGCCGACCTGACCGGAGGTCAGAAAACCGGCCTGTTTTACGATCAACGCCCCAACCAAGCCTTTGCCTCACGGCTGGTACATCCCGGAGCGCAGGTGCTGGACGTGTTCAGTCATGTCGGCGGCTTTGGTCTGGCGATGCTGGCCGCAGGTGCCGGACGGGCCTTATCCGTCGATGGGTCTGCGGCCGCGCTGGAACTGGCCACCAACGGTGCCGAGGCTTCGGGCCTTGCCGACAGGTTCCAGACCCGGCAGGGCGACGCGTTCGATGTACTGACTCAATTGGGGGACGAGGGTGCGGTTTTTGACGTGGTCATTTGTGACCCACCTGCCTTTGCCCCATCAAAACAAGCGCTGGATGCGGGTTTGCGCGCCTATGAACGTATCGCACGGCTTGCCGCACCTCTGGTCAAACCGGGCGGCTATCTGGGGCTGTGCTCGTGTTCTCATGCCGCCGATCTGGGACGGTTCCGCGATGCCTCCTCCCGCGGGATCGGCCGGGCGGGCCGAAAGTCGCAACTGATCCACACCGGATTTGCTGGGCCGGATCATCCGCAACTGCCGCAACTGGCGGAAAGCGGCTACCTCAAGGCGGTGTTTTACCGCCTATGAAGACTGTTCTCGACACTTGCGTCCTCTATCCCACGGTCATGCGCGAAATGCTGTTGGGCGCCGCGCGATTGGGACACTTCACCCCGATCTGGTCCGCCCGCATCCTCGGAGAATGGGCCCGCGCCGCCCGCAAGCTGGGCCCGACGGGGGAGGCGCAGGCGCGTGCTGAAATCGCGCTGGTGCAAGCGGCCTGGCCGGATGCCGAACGTCCAGCGAACGAGGGTCTTCAAAACCGTCTGTGGCTGCCGGACGCCGCAGATATCCACGTGCTGGCCACAGCAATCGCGGCTTCCGCTGATCTGATTGTCACGGTAAATGCCAAGGATTTTCCCAGAAATATCCTGACTGATGAAGGGCTTGACCGGCAAAATCCCGACAGCCTGTTGTACAGCTTCTGGCAGTCAAACCCAGAAGGCATGAGCACACTTGCCACACAGGTCCTTGCCGAAGCCGATCGCCTCTCAGGCGAACAATGGACCCTCCGCGCGCTCATGAAAAAAGCCCGGCTTCCGCGATTGGGCAAAGCGCTCGCCACCTGATCGGGATCCAGCTTCATCTGGCCAAAAATATCCCGGAGAGCGCGAGAGGCTGGCCTGTCGCAGCACAGGCATCACCCGCGTGCCCAACGCTGTTCAAGCTTTTCCAACGCCGCAACACGTTCATCTGTCTTGGGATGGCTCATCAGCCAGGCCGGGACCACCCCGGCGCGCTGCTGTGTCAACTCTTCCAGCTTGTGAAACAGTGATTTCTGTGGTCCGATTCCAATCCCGGCTTTTGTCAGCAAAGCGGCTGCGTATTCATCCGCCTCATACTCGTCCTGCCGCGACAGGCGCGAGGCGATCAGTGCGGTCAACGCATTGGCAATCATCGCCCCGACAAAGGGGATGAACCTGTTCAGAACCATGATCAGCGCCGTTCGCATCGCATTCTGCCCTGAAAAATCGATCATCCGCCGCCGTGCGTGACCCAGCGCCACGTGCCCCAATTCATGCGCAATTACACTGGCCATTTCCTCAGCCGAAACCTCTCCGTTGTGGAACTTGCGGTAAAATCCCCGCGTGATGAATATCCGCCCGTCCGGCGCGGCCAGCCCGTTCACCGGGTCGATCTCGTAGATATAGACCGGCACCCGTTCGATCCCGAGCGCCGCCGCCAGCCGGTCGGTCATGCGTTTCAGCGCCGGATCGGCAAGTTCCGTCGATTTCGCATCCAGTTCCCGATGGGTGCGCCAGACGGAAATCCGGTACATCACAATTCCATAGGCAACGGCCAGCAGGATCGGGGTCAGGCGAAGCATGGGTTAGATATGGTAGCACTGGGCTTTTAGGGCAAACGAAAAATTCAGGGGCCGCTTTTGGGGACAAAGCTACCGCCAGAATTCTGCGATCCTGCGGCAGCTTTGTTGATCTATAGGATGCGATGTTGCAATCAAAGACCTGTAGACGGCTCAACTTCCAGTAAGACGAAAGTCTTCTTTCCATTGACGTCGAATTTCTGAACCACGTCACCGTCGCGAACGACCGTCAGACAACGATAGCGGCCTTCATCTGCTACCATGGAAACACAAACCTGATCTGTATCAGTGATCGCAAATGCTCCCGTACCCGTCCAACCGCCGTTGGTTAATTCGCCACTGACGATATTGTTCGGGTCGTAATAGAAACGGAACGTCTTCTCTCCGGAACTGGCTGTGACCCTGTTTCCGATCAGTAACTCGGCTATCTGTTCTGCATTCAGCTTTTTGCCGCCATTGGCCAATGCCGCTTCAAGGTCAGTTTGCGCGAAGACCGAGCCGCCGGCACAGGTTATTGCGGCCGCCATGAGCAGTGTTCTCAACCGTGGCATGTTCCTTCTCCTTTCATGATGGGGGAAACGTATCGGGATGATTTCCCGCCATACGGAAGTTAGAAGGATTCCGGCCGCGGCACTTGATCGAAAGCTGATATTTCCTGACATTTAGATGACAATTGGCAAAATCCGTTGAGCGACAAACACAGCCGGATGTAAGTTGAACTATGTACAGGTTTTTGGATTTTGAACTTGACCCGGCAAAAGGTTTGAGCCGCAGCGGACATCCGGTGGCATTGGAGCCTCAGGCACTTCAACTGCTTGAATTACTGATTAGAAACCGCAGTCGAATCGTCACCAAGGATGAAATAGTTGATGAAGTCTGGGCCGGAAAGGCCATAACGGACGCAGCTCTGAACACGCGAATCCGCTCTGTACGAAAAGCACTGGGCGATAGCGCGGCGAGTTCGAAGTACATCAAGACGCTTCCCAAGCGCGGGTTTCAGTTCGTTGCGCCGGTCGTTCAAAACGAGCCTTCGGAACAGCAATCTGGCAGGCCTTCAAAACGGCATGCTCTTGTTGCGAGCATTGTTTCGGCGTGTGCTCTTGCCATTGTCTTTTTTTCTGTCTCCTTTGAACGGCAAGGATTGCCAGATACCGAAACCCCGTCATTGGCTGTTGTTCGTTTTGATAATCTGGGCGGTGATAACGCGGGGCAGTACTTTGTCGATGGTCTTACAGACGATCTGACCACTCACCTGTCACGCAACCGTGACTTGTTCGTCGTTTCCAGCGCGACGATGTTTTCTTATGCGCGTGGCGAGGCGAGCCCGATCGAAATCGCCCGCGAACTGGGGGTCGATTACATCGTCCGGGGCAGCGTCCGACGCGCTGGCGATCGGGTGCGGGTTAGCGGAGAACTTATTGATGTGGATGCCAGCGAAACTATTTGGGCAGAGAGTTTCGAACGGCAAACAACGGGTATCTTTGCGGTTCAGGACGAGATTAGCCAAGCAATCGCCGGGCAATTGTTGCCGGAAATATACCTGTCGGACGCGACGCGCTCACAGGGAAAGCCAACCCAGGACATGGGAGCGTGGGATCTGTACCTTCGTGGTCGGGTGCGTCAATCCGAGTTTACCAAGGAGGCACAAGAGGAAGCCGCAAGCTACGCGCGGGAAGCGATTGCGGCTGATCCTGGTTTTGCCGCAGCCTACAGCCTGTTGGCTCGTGCCCTTGGGACGACTTTCTTCTTCCAATGGGCAGACACCCCGCAGAACACGCTCATATCCGCTACCGAAGCCGCTACGCGAGCTATAGAACTCGACGGTCAGGAAGCGCAGGCCCACGCGGCATTGGGATATATTTACCGGTTTACCGGCGAGGCGGATCCTGCCATCGCAAACCTCGAACGCGCGGTCGCTCTCAATCCCAATGACGCTCGTATCCGTTTGGAACTGGCGCATACTTTCGATTGGTTTCGTATGCAGGACCGTGCGTTGCCGGAGATTGAAATGGCCATCAAACTGAGTCCGCGCGATCCGATGCTGCAGAACATGTACTTTTATAAAGGGCATATCCTGTTTCATCTTGGACGCCACGAAGAGGCGCTGGATACTGCAAGGCAGCTGGGCACTGTCGCGACAAGCAACACCTGGCGTCTGTTTCATCATCTACTGCGCGCCGCAAACCTTGCCGAAATGGATCGACCGGAAGAAGCTCATGAGGCCGTGGAGGCGGCTATGCGCATTAATCCGAAACTTTCAATTTCGGCGATGAAGAGACAGTTCGCAGGATCGAAAAATCATCCAGAAAACCGAAAAATCTGGTTGGCGAGTTTGAAAAAGGCTGGTGTGCCGGATTAGGTGCAAAAAACAAAGAAGTTCGAAGACTGGACGCTCGTAAGTTGGAATATTGGTCGCTATGGCCTCAAACCTGCCATCAGTCTCTACCGCGTCAGCTCGCGCATTCCCTTTTCAAGACCAGCCAGTGTCATGGGCACCATGCGATCTTCAAAGATGTCGCGGATCATGCTGATGGAATGGGTATATTCCCAGTATTTCTCGGGCACCGGGTTGATCCACAGGTTTGACGCCCAATGTTCGCGCGCGCGTTGCAGCCAGACCTGTCCAGCCTCCTGATTCCAATGTTCATTGGCACCGCCGGGATAGGCGATCTCATAGGGGCTCATCGAAGCGTCGCCGACAAAGATGCACTTGTAGTCGGACCCATAGGTGCGCAGCACTTCGTGGGTCGGGGTCTGTTGGTTCCAGCGGCGGCGGTTGTCCCGCCAGACCCCTTCATACAGGCAATTGTGAAAGTAGTAGTATTCCAGATGCTTGAACTCGGTTCTTGCAGCGGAAAACAGCTCTTCAACCACCTTGATATGCGGGTCCATCGAGCCGCCGACATCCAGAAACAACAGTATTTTGACGGCGTTGTGGCGCTCGGGCCGGGTTTTGACATCCAGATAGCCATGCTCGGCCGTGGCACGGATGGTGCCGTCCAGATCCAGCTCTTCGGCTGCTCCCTCCCGCGCCCAGCGGCGCAGGCGTTTCAGGGCGACCTTGATGTTGCGGGTGCCCAGTTCAACCGTATCGTCGAGGTTCCTGAATTCCCGTTTGTCCCAGACCTTGACCGCACGCTGGTGACGGCTTTCTTTCTGACCGATACGGACGCCTTCGGGGTTGTACCCATAGGCCCCGAACGGAGAGGTTCCTGCGGTGCCGATCCACTTGTTGCCGCCCTGATGACGGCCCTGTTGTTCCTTGAGCCGTTCGCGCAGTGTTTCCATCAGCTTGTCGAACCCGCCAAGCGCTTCGATCTCGGCTTTTTCCTCATCCGACAGGTGTTTCTCGGCCATCTTGGCGAGCCAATCGGCAGGGATATCGACAGCTTCCAACACCTGATCGAAACTGATCTCGCCCAAGCCCTCAAAGCTGGCGGCAAAGGCGCGGTCGAACTTGTCGATATTGCGCTCGTCCTTCACCATCGACACCCGGGCAAGGTAATAAAACGCTTCGACATCATAGGTGACCAGACCCTTTTTCATGCCTTCCAGAAAAGTCAGATACTCCCGGAGTGATACCGGGATGCCCGCTTTGCGGAGGTTTTTGAAAAAGGGCAGGAACATTGCGTCATGCCACCATGCGAAGCAGAACCAGCGAGATCACCAGCCCCACAAGCGCAAAAGCGATCCCATATCCGGCGGCATACTGTGCCATGTCAGCGCCGTTTCCATTGCGTTTTTTTGCGGTCAAAGCACCCAGGATTGCACCCAGTATCGCCATTCCCAGTACTAGCAACATATGCGTTTCATCCGTCTTTCGTGCTGTCAGCGGGGCGTCGGCCACTGTTTTGAACCAAAGACTGAGCCACCAAATCAGAACCGAACCCGTATCGCGCCCACCCAAGGCTGTCCAGTCTGACGGCACGTGCCTTTTGTAATTGACCGGCCTGTTTCAAGGCCTCGGATTTCAACAGCAGCAAGGTTGCCAGAAGCGAAGCGTTTTCCGCGCGGGTCATCACGTCGATGGCCTGATCCAGTTCGGGCAGGACCTCTGGCCCGCGATCCTGCGCAAGCGCAAAGGCTGCGGTTTGGGTTGAGACATAAGCCTGATGAACCTCGGTTCCGGGCGTTGCGCGAAGAAACTGTTGCGCGATCTTGAACTGCCGCTGGGCTTCCGCCGGGTCACGAAACTGCTCCATCCGACCCATCAGGTAGTGGGGATAGGCGCGGCGGTGATCCGTCCATCCCAATTGCTGCCCGATGCGGGCTGCCTTTTGCGCGGCGCGCATCTGCCGGGGGGAACCCGGCCCTGGTCCCAGTGATTTCTGGATCGCGTTGATCCACTCTCGGGGGGTATCCGTTGGCCGTTGCGCGGCTAATCGGTCACCGCGTGGATTCAGGCGGCTGAGAACATCGGGGATGACGGCGGCGACCTGATCCCGTGTCATACCGGTGTGCAGTTCGGGCGCATAGGCCGCGCGCAGAATCAGCATGTCGAACCCGGTCAAAACCGTATGAATATTGTCGTCGTTGAACACGGAATCCGGCAGGTGATAGAGGTCGTTCAGCGGACCAAGGGCTTGCGCCAGTTCTTCGTGCAGACAATCGCGCATTTCCTGCGGGCTGACATCGTAGGGGATGAAAATCCCCAATCTTTCGCGCTGGCGCAGCTCAACCCAACTGCTTTTGGTTTTGCGTCGGTCGCGCTGATACTCAGCCAGGCTGGACGCGTTTGGCACCACGAAACAGGCCGCGTTTGGCAGAATTTGCAGAATGTCCTTCTGACTGACCGCTTCGATCGTGATATTGGCCTGACCGTCGTTGATTTGTCGGATGTTGATACCCGCCTCGCGCTTCAGGCGGTTCAGCAGGCGGGTCAAATCCTGCTGCATACTTTGTGTCGGCGATCCGGTCAGGCGAACGGTGATCGGCATTTCGAACCGGGTGAAAACGGGCAGGGCGGCCCCGCTTTCCAGTTCGAAATGCAGGGACAGGAAATCCGCCGCGATGTTCGTGTTGGACCGTGCCGGTGGCGAGGGACGCGGTGCCGCAAAAGACTTGGCCGGTGGCAACGCCACTTCGACATATGAAACATCGTTCCCGAGTTCGATTGTCTCGACAGACGTGCAGCCAGCGATAACCAGCGCCAGAAAAAGGGCGCCCAAACGCATCATGGGCGGGCGTACTTGATGAACGGTGTCAGGGTGCCGATGCGATCATAAAGGTGGCGTGCCGTGTGATTGAACTCTTGCGTCAGCCAGTAAACGGATGGGGCGCCCTGGCGATCCGCCTCTTCATAAACCGCCTGAATCAAGGCGCGACCGACGCCCGTTCCTCGGGTTTCAGGTCGGGCGAACAGGTCTTGCAGGTAACAGACCTTTTCCACTTTCCAGGCGTGGCGATGAAACAGGTAATGCGTCAGCCCGACCAAAACGCCATCCTGTTCCGCAACAAAACAGGAAAAATCCTGTGGGTCGTCGCCCAACAATCTGGAAAAGGTCGTTTCATACACGTTTTCAGGCAGGGTAGTTTCATAAAACGCCAGATAATCCCGCCACATTTCGGCCCACTGATCTTTGTCCTCGGCCCGCAGGGTCCGGATTGTCAGAGCGTTCGCCAAGTGATGACCCCAATACTGCTGCTTTGAAACGCGGTTGCGTCAGGTATTTCGATGCTGACACCCGGGATACGCAATGGCAAGCCGTGATCACTGATTGTTCACACGCAGGCTAGCGTTTGCCACGTGCCATGAAAGCAAGACGTTCGAACAGATGCACATCCTGTTCATTTTTCAGCAAAGCGCCATGCAGCTTCGGCAGCGCGCTGGCCCCGTCACGCCTGAGGTCTTCGGCCGTCAGGTCTTCGGCCAGCAACAGCTTCAGCCAGTCCAGCACCTCCGAGGTCGAGGGCTTTTTCTTGAGCCCTTGCGTCTCTCGGATCTCATAGAATTGCGTCAGCGCGGCGGTCAGAAGTGCGTCCTTGATGCCGGGATGATGCACATCAACGATCCGGCGCATCGTCGCCTCATCCGGAAAGCGTATATAGTGGAAAAAACAGCGGCGCAGGAAAGCGTCTGGCAGCTCTTTTTCGTTGTTCGAGGTTATGATGACGATAGGGCGGTGCTTGGCCCGGATCGTCTCGCCCGTTTCGTAGACGTGGAACTCCATCTTATCGAGCTCCTGCAACAGGTCATTGGGGAACTCGATATCCGCCTTGTCGATTTCATCGATCAGCAGAACAACCTTTTCGTCGGCGTCGAAGGCCTGCCACAGCTTGCCCTTGCGGATATAGTTCGACACATCATGGACACGCTCTTCGCCTAGTTGGCTGTCACGCAGGCGGCTGACGGCATCATATTCGTAAAGACCCTGCTGCGCGCGGGTGGTGGATTTCACATTCCACTCGATCATTTTCAGCCCCAGCGCACCGGCTACCTGTCTGGCCAACTCGGTCTTGCCGGTACCGGGTTCGCCCTTCACTAACAGGGGGCGCTCAAGCGTGACAGCAGCGTTCACGGCAATGGTCAGATCGTCGGTGGCGACATATTCGGCTGTACCTTGGAAACGTGCGGTCATGGGCCTCTCGTGCGTATATTGCGTTGGACGGGCAGGTTGTGGTTTCCGGGTTACAGAGCGGCAAGGTTTTTTACAACCCGCGTCCCTGCGTCGCCCGGCGGGAATTGTGCTGCAACTCCAAGCCCTTTTGCTTGATTCCGATGTAGACCTTTGCCGGACGTTGTACCTCTCGCCCCAAAAAAGCCTGTCAAATTTCATAGAAATACAAGGTTTTGTTGATGTTTGTCTCATAGTTAGACAAATCCGCGGGGGTGCACTGTTGCGCAACGTTTGTGTAGTGACATTCCACCGCCCGTCGGCTAAACGCTGCGCAGAAGGGAGAGCCAAATGTCAGCTGAAACAGCCTCGAACGACGTTACTGGCCATACCGAGGGAGCAAATATGAAGCAGGAAGTTTTTCTGCCGGAAGATTACCGTCCGGCCGAAGATGAGCCTTTCATGAATGATCGTCAGCTTGAGTATTTTCGTCGCAAGCTGCTGGATTGGAAGACAGAGTTACTGGCTGGTAGCCGCGACACTATCGAAGGGCTGCAAGACAACACCCGTAACATTCCGGACGTCGCGGACCGCGCCAGTGAAGAAACTGACCGTGCGCTGGAACTGCGGACCCGTGATCGTCAGCGAAAACTGGTCGCAAAGATCGACTCGGCCCTGCGCCGGATTGATGATGGCGAATACGGATATTGCGAAATGACGGGCGATCCGATCTCGTTAAAGCGTCTGGACGCACGACCGATTGCAACCATGACACTTGAAGCACAAGAGCGCCATGAGCGTCGCGAAAAGGTCCACCGCGACGATTAATCGCCGGGTATGTGTAAGAAATCCAAACGCCGGGGCCTGTGGCTCCGGCGTTTTTGCGCTATGCGGATGCCATGAAGATAGATGGATTGAAATTCTGTGTCATTGGCGGTGGAATCGGCGGCCTGGCCTCGGCTCTGGCACTGAAACACCGTGGGGCGCATGTCACGCTTCTGGAGCAAGCCCCGGCCCTGACCGAAGTCGGTGCTGGTTTGCAGATCAGCGAGAACGGGATGCGCGTTCTTCATGCACTTGGCGTTACAGGTCTTTCCGTCGGGCAGAAGTCCCATGGAACTGTCTTGCGCGATTACCGAAAAGGGCGCGTGGTCTGTCACCTGCCGGGCCCTGCAGCTGGTCCGACTTATTACTACCACCGTGCCGACCTTCTGAACCTTCTTCATGATGCGGCTTGTGACGCAGGCGTGAATATCCGCTTGGGCGCCAGAGTTTCGCATGTGCAAAAGCATCCCAACGAGGCTGAGGTGATCTTGGCGTCAGGCGAGCGAATTCGCGCCGAGTGCGCCATTGCGGCCGATGGCGGTCGCAGCATGCTCCGCCCGGCTCTGAACGGGGCAGAGGTGCCGGAGTTCACGCATCAGGTGGCGTGGCGCGCCGCCATCCCCTGGCAGCCCGGTCGCGACCCGGTTTCGGCGTCCCTGACCATGGGGCCTGGGCGGCATGTGGTAACCTATCCGTTGCGCGACGAAAGCATGATGAACATTGTCGCGGTTGAAGAGCGTTCGGACTGGCGGGAAGAAGGATGGCGTCAGACGGGCGACCCTGAAGAGTTGCGCAAGCGCTTTGCAGATTTCGGTGGCCCCGTGCGCGACATTCTGTCGAAAGTCACGGATGTGCATCTGTGGGCATTGTTTCTGCGGCCTGTCGCCCAAAGCTGGCAGAATGGTCGGTTGGCTCTGGTGGGGGACGCGGCCCATCCGACGTTGCCATTCATGGCACAAGGGGCATGTCTGGCGCTCGAGGACGCTTGGGTTCTGGCGCGTGCGTTTGACGAACGATCGGGTATCACCAACGCACTGGCGGCCTATGAAACAACCCGCAAACCAAGGGCGCAGCGCGTTGTCGCGGCGGCCGGGTCAAATGCGCGGAACTTTCATCTGCGCGGTCCAGCCCGTATGGCTGCGCAATGTGTGCTGAGGGTCGTCGGTGCCCGGTTGTCACAACGCTATGAATGGATCTACAGTCACGACGTCACGGCCGCCTAGGGCCTCAAAGATCCAGGTCAATCCAGACGGGAACGTGATCGGATGGCTTTTCGTGCCCCCGAACAGCCGCATCAATCTGGCAATCCCGCATGAGGTCGGCCGCTTGTGGCGTCAGCAGGAAATGATCAATTCGAATTCCGTCATTCCGGTTCCACGCGCCAGCCTGATAATCCCAGAAAGAATAGTGATCGGGGCCCTGCGTTGTGGCGCGAAAGGCCTCGGTAAAGCCAAGGTTCAGGATCTTTCGAAAGGCGGCCCGGCTTTCCGGGCGGAACAACGCGTCTTCCCGCCAGGCATCGGGGCGTTTGGCATCCTCGGCCTGTGGGATGATGTTATAGTCTCCGGCCATCAGGGCAGGCTCCTCTGACTTCATCAGGGCCTGGGCGCGGTCGTAAAGCCGTTCCATCCAGGCCAGCTTGTAATCGTATTTCGGTCCGGGTGCCGGATTCCCGTTGGGCAGATACAGCCCACAGAGCCGCAGGGCCTTTTTGCCTACGACGGTGGCCTCGATCCAGCGCGCCTGTTCATCATTGTCATCGCCGGGAAGGCCGCGAGATACATCCTCCAGCGGAAGCTTCGACAGGATCGCGACACCATTAAAGCTTTTTTGCCCATGTGTTTCCACGTTGTACCCGCGATCTTCAAACATCTCGCGGGGGAAGTTCTCGTCGACGGATTTGATTTCCTGAAGAAGAACAACGTCGGGTTGGGCGTCGTCCAGCCAGCGGGGCAGCGCCTCGGTTCGTGCCTTGATGCCATTGATGTTGAACGTGGCGATTTTCATGCGCGATCCTCCGAAACCTTGTGGCAACCTATCGCTCAGAACGGGCCCAGCGGCAAGTCGGAGATCGGATTAGCGAGGCTCTGCCTCGCGCTCCGGGATATTTTTAGCCAGATGAAGAAACGAACCCTTAACCATTTTTTCGATACTAGAAGGGGCGTTACAGGCGGGGACGCCGATGACCGCGCCAGGTGAAGCTCTCTGGTCGTTTTGGTCAGAGAGCGGATCCCTGCTTCATCTGGCTGAAAATATCCTGGGGGTGTGGGGGCAAAGCCCCCGCCGGTTACATCGAAAACGACGTGCCGCAGCCACAGGAAGAGGTGGCGTTGGGGTTGTCGATCACAAACCTTGCACCAATAAGCTCCTGAGTGAAATCGATCACCGCGTTTTCAAGAAAGGGCAGAGAGACCGGGTCGACGATGACTTTCTGCCCCTTGCCTTCAAGGATGAGGTCATCGGTGTTTGGCGTGTCCAGAGCGATTTCATATTGAAAACCGGAACATCCACCACCCTCCACTGCGACACGCAGGGCTTGCCCCTGTTCCGCGGCGCCGATCTCGGCGAGGCGGTCAAAGGCGCGTTCGGTGACTGATGGGGGCAGATTCATGCCGGTCTCCAAAGGTTTAATTCCCAAGCGTCCTACAATATATGAAACAAAAAGACAGGCGACAAGGACAAGGCCTTTGGACAGAGCGGGATTTGCTTCGGACCCAGACCGCGCAAGGGGGCGGCTGGTGCCAGAGGAAGAAAGCAGCTTCCGGTCATGCTTTCAGCGTGATCGCGACCGGATCATTCACGCCAGTGCGTTTCGGCGGCTCAAACACAAGACGCAAGTCTTTGTCGAGCATGAAGGTGACAGTTATCGAACACGGCTGACCCATTCCATCGAAGTTGCTCAGGTCGCGCGAACCATTTCAGGGGCGTTGGGCCTGAATCCTGAACTCACCGAGGCTGTAGCCCTGGCGCACGACCTGGGTCATACACCCTTTGGTCATACGGGTGAAGACGCCCTCCACGCGCTGATGGTGCCTTACGGGGGGTTTGATCACAATGCCCAGGCCATTCGGATCGTAACGAAGCTGGAGCGGCATTATGCCGGGTTTGACGGATGCAACCTGACCTGGGAATGTCTGGAGGGTATCGCCAAGCATAACGGTCCGGTTGTTGGCGATCTGCCGTGGGCGCTGGCTGAATGCAACCAGGGCTTTGATCTTGAACTTCATACCCATGCAAGTGCCGAGGCGCAGGTGGCGGCTTTGTCTGATGACATTGCTTACAACAATCACGACCTTCTGGATGGGTTGCGCGCGGGGTTGTTTGAAGATGATGATCTGCGTCACCTTCCGATCGTGGGGGGATGCTACGCGGATGTGGATGCTAAATACCCCGGTCTTGATCCGTATCGACGACGTCATGAAGCACTGCGGCGGGTATTTGGGGTCATGGTGGCAGATGTCATCACAACGTCACGAGACTTGATTGTAGCCTCGGGCGCGCAATCGGTCGAAGAGATTCGCCATCTTGGGCATCCTGTCATCCAATTCTCGACCGGGACTTGGGCGGATCTGAAACAAATCAGGGCGTTCCTGTTCACCCGGATGTATCGCGCACCCAGCGTCATGAAGGTACGGGCCAAGGTTGCAACGGTTGTCGAAGACCTGTTCCCGATCTACCTGAACGACCCGAAACAGATGCCCGCACGTTGGCACGAGGATATTGAAGCTGCGGCGGATGAGACAGCTTTGGCCCGGATCGTATCGGACTACATCGCAGGTATGACCGACCGTTTTGCCTTGCAGGATCACGCGCGGCTGACTGGCTGACTGGGCCGCAATGACACGGGTAATGGTCCATGTTTGCGACCTTTTTTGTGGGTTGATTGGTGCCTTGCGCAGGCGGGAAGCGATGATCAGAAGCCGTACGACAGACAGCCCGCAGGGTATTTGAAATCTCTGACAGTGGAAATCCGGGCGAGATTGGCAGACATTGGGCGCAAACCAAGTCCAAACATTAGGCGTCCATTGACCTTGCCGTGATGCGTGGTAAACCGCCGGGCAAGCAAAAGGACATCCGAAATGAACCTGTTTTCCGAGATCCGCGGCCTTGTACTGGACGCGCTGGCGCAGATGCAGTCCGAAGGCGCGTTGCCCGAGGGGCTGAGTTTTGACAACGTGGCGGTCGAACCGCCGCGCGACGCGGCGCATGGCGACATGGCGACAAACGCGGCGATGGTGCTGGCAAAACCGGCCAGGATGAAACCGCGTGACATTGCCGAGGTATTGGCGGGGAAGCTGGCGGCAGATGACCGGATCACCAGCGCCGATGTGGCAGGTCCGGGCTTTCTCAATTTGCGGCTGGCACCGTCGGTCTGGCAAGGCGTGCTGGCGGCTGTGCTGGAGAAGGGCACCGATTATGGCCGCTCGACTATGGGCCATGGGCAAAAGGTCAACGTTGAATATGTTTCGGCCAACCCAACCGGTCCGCTGCACGTGGGTCATACACGGGGCGCGGTTTTCGGTGACGCTCTGGCAAGCCTGCTGGCCTATTCGGGCCATGATGTGACCCGCGAGTACTACATCAACGACGGCGGCGCGCAGGTGGATGTGCTGGCGCGCTCGGCTTACGAACGCTATCGCGAGGCCAATGGTCTGAGCCCCGAGATTGCCGAAGGTCTTTATCCCGGCGACTACCTGATCCCAATTGGGGAAGCGTTGAAAGAGAAATACGGCGACAGCCTGATCGACAAGCCGGAAAGTGACTGGCTGGAAGAGGTACGTGAGTTCTCGACCGACGCGATGATGGATCTGATCCGTGCTGACTTAAAAGCGCTGGGCGTTGAGATGGATGTGTTCTTCTCGGAAAAATCGCTCTATGGCACCGGTCGGATCGAGGCCGCATTGCAATCGCTGACTGACAAGGGTCTGATTTACGAAGGCGTGCTCGAGCCGCCGAAGGGCAAAAAGCCCGAAGATTGGGAGCCACGCGAACAGACGCTGTTCAAATCGACCGAACATGGCGATGATGTGGATCGCCCTGTCAAGAAATCAGATGGCAGCTGGACCTATTTTGCCCCGGATATTGCCTATCACTATGACAAGGTGTCCCGTGGTTTTGACGCGCTGATCGACGTGTTTGGCGCGGACCATGGCGGCTATGTCAAGCGGATGAAGGCGGCTGTTTCGGCACTGTCCGACGGTGAGGTGCCGCTAGATATCAAGCTGACGCAGCTGGTGAAGCTGTGGAAGAATGGCGAGCCGTTCAAGATGTCCAAGCGTGCAGGGAACTTTGTCACTCTGCGCGATGTGGTCGATCAGGTGGGCCCGGACGTGACGCGGTTTGTTATGCTGACCCGCAAGAACGACGCGCCGTTGGATTTCGATTTTGACAAGGTTCTGGAACAAAGTCGCGAGAACCCTGTATTCTACGTTCAATACGCACATGCCCGTGTCATGAGCGTGTTGCGCCGCGCGGCCGAGGCTGGAATTGCGGTTGATGATGCGACCCTTGCAGGCGCCGACCTGAGCAAAAACGATCATGCCTCGGAACTGGTTGTTGCCAAGAAGCTGGCAGAATGGCCGCGGCTGGTCGAGATTGCGGCGCGGACCAATGAACCGCACCGGGTCGCATTTTACCTTTATGAACTTGCAGGCGACTTTCATGCGTTGTGGAACAAGGGTAATGACGAGACGCAATTGCGTTTCATTCAGGATGGCGATGTTGCCACAAGCCAGTCAAAAATCGCTTTGGCCCGGGCCGTTTCCGTTGTGATTTCAGCGGGCTTGGGTATTCTTGGCGTTACTCCGGCGCAGGAGATGCGGTAACAAATATCGCCCGAACCGCCGGTACGAGGTAGGCAAGAAATGACCCGCGGGCCTTATTTTCAGGCGCGAAACGGGCAGTGAGGCGGACATGGCGAGTTACGATTACTCGGGGCATCAAAGCCCCGGGCAGATTCATTACCCGAATCAAGCGCATTCTGATGATGTGTATGATTTTCCCGAAGATATGCAGGAAGATGACGCGCCGCGAGGCTCGTTTGGTCTGGGCAGGGCAGTCAATTTCCTGGGGGCTGTTGCTTCCTTGGCGCTGGTCGCCGGTGTCGGGGTCTGGGGCTATCAACTGATCATGCGCGATGTCAGTGGCGTGCCGGTTGTCCGCGCCGCCGAAGGGCCGATGCGTGTGCAACCGGAAAATCCGGGTGGAACACCCGCCGATCATCAGGGCTATGCCGTGAATGCCGTCGCCGCCGAAGGCAGTGCCGCGGCACCGGCTGACCGGTTGATCCTTGCGCCGCGCCCGGTGTCCCTTACGGAAGAAGACCTGCCCGCCGGAGAACTGAAGCCGACCCCTGCGCTGCATGTGGTCGAAGAACCGATCACCACGCAGGAAGCCGCGCGCCTGCGCCAGAACGCAGTAGATGCGCTGGTTGCGGAATTGGCGGGTGCGGCAGCAGAAACGCGGCAAGAATTCGAAGACGGTGTGCAACTGGCATCGCTGACCACCCCCGACGAAGAACCCGCCATTGACCCGGCAGATTTTGCTGCGGCCTTGCCAGACCCAAGTTTCGCAGAGTTGCCGGGTGTGCGCCGATCGTTGCGCCCTGTGACGCGTCCGGCACGGTCGACCCGCAGTCAGGTCGCACCCAGCGAGAATTCCGAAGACGCCATTAATGCAGCGGTGAAAGCTGCGGTTGGGGTGGATGTTGATCCGGATACACTGGCCAAGGGGACCCGACTGGCGCAGCTTGGGGCTTATGACAGCACGCAAGTGGCACAGGCCGAGTGGGACCGTTTGAATGGTCAGTTTGGTGAGTATATGTCGGGAAAACAGCGCGTTATTCAGAAAACCTCAAGCGGTGGGCGGACCTTCTACCGCCTGCGCGTTCTGGGGTTTGAAGATCTGAGCGACTCGCGCCAATTCTGCGCCGCTCTGGTCGCGCAAGGCGCTGACTGTATTCCGGTGGCCGTGAGGTGAAGTTCGGAGCAGCGATCACAGATGCTGAAGGACTGCGCCTGACGCAGGAGGAAAGAGACCTGTTTCGCCAGATGAACCCGTTTGGGTTCATTCTGTTCGCCCGCAATATTGAAAGCGCCGATCAGGTGCGCGCCTTGTGTGATGATTTCCGAGAGGCTGTTGGGCGCAACTGCCCCATTACCATTGATCAGGAAGGAGGGCGCGTACAGCGTTTGCGCGCACCCTTGGCCCGCGAATGGCTGCCCCCGCTGGATCATGTGACCAGGGCGGGTGATCAAGCGGAACGCGCCATGTACCTCAGGTACCGCCTGATTGCGGATGAGCTGTTTGGTCTGGGCATCGACAGCAATTGTGCCCCTATGGTCGATGTGGTGCGGCCCGAGACACACGCGTTTCTGAAAAACCGCTGTTATGCCTTTGATCCTGAGCAGATTTCCAGGATCGGCAGGGCTGTGGCGCAGGGCCTTCTTGATGGGGGCGTTCTTCCGGTTCTCAAGCACATTCCCGGCCATGGCCGTGCCACTCTGGACAGTCACCATGACCTGCCGCATGTTGATTTGCCGCTGGAAGAGTTGGAATACAGCGATTTCGCGCCGTTCCGTGCCTTGAACGACCTGCCGATGGGGATGACCGCGCATCTGGTCTTTGATCAGATAGATCCCCGGCCGGCCACCATTTCCGCGGCCATGATGGGTCTGATCCGAGACAATATCGGCTTTGGCGGGCTGATTATGACCGACGATATCTCGATGAAGGCGCTCAGCGGGGCGTTGACGGACCTCTCCCGCCAATCTTTGCAGGCGGGCTGCGATGTAGTCCTGCATTGCAATGGCAGTTTTTCTGAACGTGCCGCTGTAATGGAAACTGCCGGAGAAATGTCGGATGTGGCACAAGCCCGCGCAGAACGGGCGCTGGCGATGCGCAAACGCCCGCGGGAACTTGACATCCAAGCCGCCGAAGCGGAACTATCTGCCCTAATGGGCGGGCAGGTATATGAACGATAATCTTTTTAGCGAAGACCCTGTCTCGGTCGCGGATCGTCTTGCGGCCGAAGCGCTGATTGTTGATGTCGACGGGTTCGAAGGCCCGTTGGACGTTCTGCTAACTCTATCACGCACGCAAAAAGTGGATCTGCGCAAGATCTCGGTTCTTGCGCTGGCGCAGCAATATCTGGCCTTTGTTGAAAAGGCGCGTGCGCTGCGCATTGAACTGGCCGCCGATTATCTGGTCATGGCGGCGTGGCTGGCCTTTCTCAAGTCCCGTCTATTGCTCCCGCCAGATCCGGATGACGATGGGCCATCGGGTGAAGAACTGGCCGCGCATCTGGCGTTTCAACTTGAACGCCTGCAGGCAATGCGCGACGTCGCTGCGCGGCTGATGGCCCGCGACCAACTGGGTCGTGATTTTTTCAAGCGCGGGCAGGGCGAGGACGTAACCCGCATCCGCACCGTAACCTATTCCGCCACGCTGCTGGATCTGATGCAGGGATATGCCCGTATTCGCACCCGTGACGAGTTCCGCCCCTTTGTGATGGACCGCGACTCGGTGTTTACGATGGAGCAGGCACTGGAGCGGATGCGCCCGCTGATCGGTTTTGCGGGGACGTGGACCGATATGGAAACCTATCTGCCCGATGGTTGGGATACTGACCCGGTGCGCCGCAGGTCGGCGACGGCTGCGACCTTTGCGGCCTCGCTGGAACTGGTGAAAGAAGGACATATGGAGATCAAGCAGAGCGAGACATTCGCGCCGATCCATTTGCGCAAGAGGACCCAGACACGTGACTGACGCCCCAGAAGAAACCGGCACCCTGTTCGAGGCGCCACCATTGGCGGAACAGGAGCGTATGGTCGAGGCCGTTTTGTTTGCCAGCGCCGATCCGGTGACGATTGCCGACCTTGAGGCGCGGATGCCGCATGGAAGCGACGCCGCACAAGCCGTTGAGTTGCTTCAGAGACGTTACGAAGGGCGCGGCGTGCGCGTGGTGCGTGTTGGAGAGGCATGGGCGATCCGTACGGCCCCTGATCTGGGCTTTCTGATGCAAAAGGAAACGGTTGAAACTCGTAAACTCAGCCGGGCCGCGATCGAGACATTGGCCATCGTTGCCTATCACCAACCCTGCACCCGCGCCGAGATTGAGGAAATTCGCGGCGTGTCAGTCTCTCGCGGGACGATTGATCAATTGCTAGAGATGGAGTGGATCAGGCTGGGCCGTCGTCGCATGACACCGGGTCGTCCGGTGACATTTGTGGTGACGTCCGAATTTCTGGATCATTTTGGTCTGGAGAACGCCCGCGACCTGCCGGGTCTCAAGGAATTGAGGGCTGCGGGTCTGTTGGAAAACCGGCCTCCACCGGGGGCTATCCCTCTGGGCGAGGGGCGCGAGGACGAAGTGGACGAGGACCAGTCGGAATTGTTTGAGGAATAATAACCCGGACAGGTCACTACGGGTCAGGCGCGGAACCTGCGACAGGCAACGTGGGTTATCCGGCACGTGCACCGTTGCAAGAAATTCTGAGGATTAGCCGGCCGCTTTGAAGTGCTTGGACAGCTTCAGGCCTTGGCCCTGATAGTTCGATGCAATCCCGGCACCATATAGCTGCGTGGGCATTTCAGCCATTTTCTCATAGACAAGGCGCCCGACCACTTGTCCGTGCTCCAGCACGAAAGGCGCTTCGTGGCATCGCACCTCAAGCACGCCTCGCGACCCGGCCCCCCCGGCGGCTGCATGGCCAAAGCCGGGATCGAAGAATCCGGCATAATGCACCCGGAATTCACCAACCATGGCCAGATAAGGTGCCATTTCGGCGGCATACATCGGCGGGATGTGGACCGCCTCGCGGCTGACAAGGATATAGAATGCTCCGGGGTCAAGTATGATGCGACCGTCCTTGGTGCGCACTTCCTCCCAATATTCCTGGGGGTCGTATTCGCCAATTCGGTCCAGATCGATTACCCCGGTATGGGGCTTGGCGCGATAGCCGACCAGATCGGTATCGGGCAGTTGCAGATCCACCGAAAAGCCAAGACCGTCCTGAATCACAGCAGGGCCGTCTACCAACGGCGATTCGGCGTGCAGGGCGGTCAGTTCGGCGTCAGACAAGACGGCCTGACCTTGACGGAAACGGATCTGGTTCAGACGCATACCGGGGCGGACCAGAACCGAAAACGAACGTGGACAGATCTCGGCATACAGCGGGCCCTTATAGCCCGCAGGAACACGATCGAATTCTGTGCCACCATCGGTAATGGTACGGGTCAGAAGGTCAAGCCGCCCGGTCGAGCTTTTGGCATTGGCGACGGCGGTTATGTCGCGGGGCAGGGCAAGTGATTCCATCAGGGGCACCAGATAGACGCAGCCCTTTTCCAGAACAGCGCCGTCCGAGATGTCGATGCGGTGCATTTCGAACTCGGCCAACCGATCCGTAACGGTCCGTCCTTCGCCCGCGAGGAACGAGGCGCGTACCCGGTAGGCCACTGTTCCCAAACGCAAATCAAGGCTGGCTGGTTGAATTTGCGCTGGCAGGACATCGGGGTTGGCGGCAATCTCTCCGCGCGCGATCATTGCTTCGATTTGCTGGTTCGCGCAAACACCTGTCATCTCGATCCCCTCGTGTGCCAGAGCGGGATCTGGCCTTTGTGCCATAAACGTCGGTGTGATTTGGTCGGGCTAGCAGGACTCGAACCTGCGACCTTCCGTCCCCCAGACGGACGCGCTACCAGGCTGCGCCATAGCCCGACGTTGGGCCGTTCATAAAGATTTTCCCGGCAGGGGCAAGAGGAAAACACTGCCTTTTTTCCTAACCCGTCGCCTGTGTTTCAACACGATCCAGCCAGCGGCGCAGGTCTTTTGCAATTGGTGCAATCCGGCGCAGTAGTTCGTCGTCAAACTCGGCGCGCTTCCACGCCAGCGACGCGATCCCACCCATCAGGGGCGCAGTGTTCAGGTCTGGCTGTGGTTCTTGTTCTGACGCAGTCGCGGGAAGTGCGTCGGCCTGCACGCCTTCGTTCACCGGCTGCTCGGCCGGTTCGTCCAGATCCATAAGGATTTGTTCGGTGGCGGCAGCGGGTTTCGGTTCGAACGGCACCACTTTGCCCTGAACGGGTTCAATCAGGGCAGGGCCCGGTTCGTCTAGAGGCGGAGACAGTGCTGCGACATGTGCGACGCCTTGCTCGCGCAGGATGCGCTGCACACCTTTGATTGTGATCCCGTCCTCGTGAAGCAGTTTCTTGATGCCGCCCAGAAGACGCATGTCATTGGGGCGGTAATACCGACGCCCGCCCGCGCGTTTGACCGGTTTGACCTGAGTGAAGCGGCTTTCCCAGAAACGCAAAACATGGGCCTGAACACCAAGCCAATCCGCTACTTCACTGATCGTGCGAAACGCGTCGCGGGATTTGCTCATATCCGCGTGACCCTGGGGTTACTTGCGATTCCCGACGGCGACGCGATCTTTCATAAGATGCGACGGGCGAAAGGTCAGTACGCGGCGGGGCTGTATCGGAACCTCTTCGCCGGTTTTGGGGTTGCGTCCGACTCGCGCGGTCTTGTCGCGAACACTGAACGTACCGAAGGACGAGATCTTCACCTGCTCGCCACGCACCAGAGCGTCGGACATGTGGTTCAGAACGCTTTCGACCAGCTGCGCACTTTCGTTGCGCGAAAGCCCAACTTCGCGAAAGACGGCCTCGCTCAGATCCATTCGAGTCAGTGTATTGTCGCCCATGTCATTTCCCCTGTTGCTGTCAAAGCATATGGGTATGGCAAATTCGCTGTCAATATCAATGAATTGCAAGCAGCTGTGTAAGCTGGATTGCGCCGGTTACCAGCGCAGAACCACCGCGCCCCAGGCCAGACCGCCGCCAATTGCTTCGGTCACGATCAAGTCGCCGGGTTTGATCTGCCCGCGTTGTTTACCAACCGACAGTGCCAATGGGATGGATGCAGCCGAGGTGTTGCCGTGATCCTGAACGGTCACAACCACGTTTTCCATCGGCAGGCCCATCTTTTTGGCCGTGCCCTGAATGATGCGAATATTGGCCTGATGAGGAACAATCCAGTCGACGTCAGCACTGCTCAGCCCCGCGCGGCTCAGGGCTGTTTCAGCCGTTTTGGTAAGCTTTTCAACGGCATGTCGGAAAACCTGATTGCCCTGCATACGCAGATGCCCGGTGGATTGGGTCGAAACACCCCCATCGACATAAAGCAGGTCCTTGTAGCGCCCGTCCGAGTTCAGATCGGTTGCGAGTATGCCGCGATCCGCAGCGGTGCCTTCGCCATCCTGCGCTTCGAGTACCAAAGCGCCGGCACCATCCCCGAACAGAACACAGGTCGAGCGGTCGGTCCAGTCCATAATCCGGGAAAAGGTTTCGGCACCAATGACCAGCACGCGTTTGGCTTGACCGGACAAGATCAACGCATTTGCGTTGCTGAGAGCGAAAACGAATCCCGCGCAGACGGCCTGTACGTCGAAAGCAAACCCCTTGGTCATACCCAGCCGGGCCTGAACCATGGTCGCGGCAGAAGGAAAGGTCAGGTCCGCGGTCGAGGTCGCCACGACGATCGCGTCAATATCATCCGATGTCAGGCCCGCATCGGCCAGGGCAGCCTCGGCAGCTTTGGTGGCCAGGTCCGACGTCGTTTCGTCATCGGCAGCAAAATGGCGGCGTTCGATCCCCGACCGGGTTCTGATCCACTCATCCGTTGTGTCCAGCGTTTTCTCAAACTCGGAATTTGGAACAATACGTTCCGGCAAATAATGCCCGACACCTACTACAACTGAACGGCCTGCCATTTTTGGGGTACTGCCTTTTTTGTTATTTATCGGTCTGCGGCGCAGCTTGCGCGGCATCTTGTGCAAGCTGGGCCGTGGATGCAACCCGCGCAGCTAATTTTTCGGCAAAGCCGGACCGTGCCAGAGTAAAGGCCAGTTTGATCGCTGCCGACACTCCGGTCGCATCTGCCCCGCCATGGGATTTAATAACAGTCCCGTTCAGACCCAGAAACACGCCACCATTCACACGCCGCGGATCAATGCGCTTTTTCAGGCGCTGTAGTGACGTAATGGCCAGGACCGAAGCCAATCGCGACAACGGAGAGTATTTGAACGCCTCACGCAGAAGATCTCCGATCAGCCTGGCTGTGCCTTCGCCCGTTTTGATCGCAACGTTGCCCGTAAACCCATCTGTAACAATGACATCTGCCTTGTCGCCGGGAATGTCGCTGCCTTCGACAAAGCCAACAAACTCGAAATTCGCCTGTTCGGAGTATTCCGAAATCATGGCATGCGCTTCTTTCAGTTCGGCCCGGCCCTTATGCTCTTCGGTGCCAACGTTCAGCAACCCGATCCGGGGGCGGTTCAGGGCCATGCCGTTGCGCGCATAAGACGCGCCCATCAGGGCGAATTGCAGCAAATCCTTGGCGTCGGCGCGCACATCGGCGCCCACGTCCAGCATTACATTGAACCCCTGCGGGTTGCGCGAAGGCCACAGGATCGCGATTGCGGGGCGGTTCACGCCCGGCAATTTGCGCAGACGCATCATCGAAAGGGCCATAAGGGCACCGGTGTTCCCGCAGGACACCGCGCCATGGGCTTCACCCTGACGAACCGCTTCCAGCGCGGACCACATCGAGGTCTGCTTGCCGTTGCGCACGACCTGGCTGGGCTTGTCTTCCATCGTGACAACGTCGGGGCAATCACGAAAAACGACGCGCCCTTCAAGGACACGTCGTTTGGCAACCAGCTTGCGCAATACCTGTTCGGGCCCGTGCAGCAGGAACCCGATATTCGGGTTCTTGCCAGCCGATTTTGCCAGACCTGCAACGACGACAGCGGGACCTGCGTCCCCTCCCATTGCGTCAACCGAGATGGTGATCCGTCCGGCGTGCGTGGGCTGATCGTTCATGCCTTGGCCTGCGCTCAATCAGGCTTAGGCTGCGTCTTCGTCCAGATCGATTTCGTCGGCCTGTGCGACGACTTCGCGATCGTCATAGTGGCCGCAAGAGGCACAAACGTGGTGCGGGCGTTTCAGCTCGCCGCAGTTCGGGCATTCGTTCGGGTTTGCAGCAACCAGAGCGTCGTGTGCGCGGCGGTTGTTGCGACGCGACTTGGAAACTTTGTTCTGTTGGACGGCCATGGTCTCAACCTTTGTCTGACTGGGGGCCGCAGATTCGCTGCCGACCCGGGTTTCGTAGTTCGTTTATCGTGGTTTGACGCGCGTTTAGGCGACGGGCCCCGCAATGTCCAACCCAAAATCCGATGAGCGCGCGAAAATACTGCGATTCTCGGCATGTTCAAGCGATTTTTCTGACCGCCTGCTATGACAGGAAATCTGGCACCTGTCACTCGTCTTTTTTTAGCACATCGCGCAGTCCTGCCAATCGTGCAAAGGGTTTGGCATCGTCATCCGTCATCGCCTGTTTGCCCGGTTCTGTGTAGGCAGCCTGACCCAGTTCCGCGCCGTCTTTACGCGGATATTGTGGCAGAGCCAGAGACAGGGCCTCGACCATGACAAGGGCCGGATCAATTTCAGGCCCCAAAGGTTCAGATTCGTCATCTTCCTGGATTTCGAACTCTGGATCATCTGGGTCTGCCCAATCCGCAAGAAAAGTCCGGTGCACTGGTATGTCGATCCTTGTCGTCACCGGTTCTAGCGTCACTACGCAAGGTTGGATGACAGTTGCACCGAGTTTCCCGTTTAGAACCCAGTCCCGTTTGCCCTGCGCCCTCAGTTCTCCCGAAAAGCTGAGTTTGCGCAGCCCCAGCAGCCCAAGGTCCTGCCTGATCTGCTCGAGCGCGGTGGTTGCGGGGCGCAGATCGAACGGTGTCGGGGCGTTCTGCGGCAGGTCAGACACCCGAAATGATGTCGTCTTGCTCATTCGTGAGCCTTTCTATGTGTTGAACCGTAGCAGCGGTTTATGTAATCGGATAGAAGCCGAAGAAGGCCAAGGCAAGAGGGTGCAGATGTTGAAGGTAGTGAACCGGTTGAAACCAGCTGCGAAATCGCTTGTGTTTGTTGCCTGTCTGGCTGCGACCGGGGCTTGTACGGCTATCTTCAAGAATCACGGCTATGTGCCACCGGCCGAAGAACTGGCGGAAATCAAAGTAGGCGTAGACACGCGGGACAGTGTGCAAGAGGCTATCGGCGCGCCGGGCGCATCCGGCGTGGTTCGGGATTCGGGCTATTACTATGTCCGCTCTCGCGTGCGTCACTACGGTCCGAAACGGCCCGAGGTGGTATCCCGCGAACTGGTTGCCATCAGTTTTGATCAGCGCGGTGTCGTCAGAAACATCGAACGCTTTGGTCTTGAAGACGGGAATGTGATTGCTCTGGAGCGCCGCGTTACCGATTCCAACGTTCAGGACAAAGGCTTCCTGCGTCAGCTGCTAGGCAATATCGGCAACTTCAACCCGGCGAACATTCCGGGCGCCAACTAATTTGCGCCTAAACCTTGCGGTGGTCACAGGGCAGTCACATGTCTTGTGCTAATGGTGTCGTACCGACGCCTGAGGGTCGGCAACCGTGGAGGGCGCGACCGTGGCAACGGCAGTTTTGTTAAGCAAGGGGCGCTATCGCGCCAGACTGGCGCAGTCGCCCGAGGATATCAGAACAGCTCAGGCATTGCGGACCTTGGCTTTTGGCACAGAGCAACCGGACTGCGACGAGTTTGATGCACGCTGTAGCCATATCCTGGTCGAGGATATGCGCTCGGCAGAACGGCTGGTCTGTTGCTTTCGGATGCTGACCATGGATAGTGGCGGCGAGATCGGGCGAAGTTATTCGGCGCAGTTCTATGACCTGACCTCGCTCGAAGGCTTCAAAGGTCGGATGGTCGAAATGGGACGATTCTGTATCCATCCTGATCACAGCGACCCCGACATCCTGCGTGTCGCCTGGGGTGCAATGACGGCCTACGTTGATCGGAACAACGTCGAGATGCTGTTTGGATGTTCCTCTTTTGCCGGTACCGAAACAGAGCAGTATCTGGATGCGTTTGCGATGCTAAAACATCGCCATCTGGGCCCGAAACGTTGGTTGCCGCGCGTGAAGGCTCCGGATGTGTTTCGTTTTGCCGCGCGTTTGCGGCGCAGACCGGATTCTAAAAAGGCAATGCTGCTGATGCCGCCTTTGTTGCGGACCTATCTGATGATGGGCGGTTGGGTCAGCGATCATGCGGTGGTGGATCGCGACATGAACACGCTGCACGTTTTCACAGGGGTGGAAATCGGTGCGATCCCCCCGGCGCGCAAACGTCTGTTGCGGGCGGTGGCCGGGTAGATTGAGTATTTTTGAAAAGGTGAAGACGGGGCGTTGACGCAATGTGTCAGCCGGTTTAGCTGGCGGACATGGCGAGAATTCCTTTGTTGCAGATGTCCGGCATTTCCCTGACTTTCGGGGGTGACCCGGTGTTTTCCGAACTGGATCTGGTGGTTCAACCCGGTGATCGTGTTGCGCTGGTGGGGCGAAACGGGTCCGGAAAGTCCACGTTGATGAAAGTGATGGCCGGTCTGGTCGAGGCGGATCGGGGCGAGATTGTCGTGCCGCCCGGGAAATCCGTTGGCTATATGGAGCAAGATCCGACGATGGAAGGCTTTGCCACGTTGGGAGATTACGCATCCTGCGGGTTGGAGCCGGGAGAACTTTACAAAGTTGAACGGGCCGGTGAAGGGTTGAAGTTCGATCCTTCACGCGCGGTTGAGACCGCTTCGGGCGGAGAGCGGCGGCGGGCGGCACTGGCCAAGCTGATGGCCGAAGCACCGGATCTGATGTTGCTGGACGAGCCGACCAACCATCTGGATATCGAAGCCATCGCGTGGCTGGAACGCGAACTTGGCGCGAGCCGAGCGGCCTTTGTGCTGATCTCGCATGACCGAGCCTTTTTGAGGGCTCTGACGCGGGCAACGTTTTGGATTGACCGGGGGGCTGTTCGGCGACAGGAGCAGGGTTTTGAAGCCTTTGAGGCCTGGCGGGACAAGGTCTGGGAGGAAGAGGACCAGCAACGCCACAAGCTGAATCGCCTGATCAAATCTGAAGCGAAATGGGCGGTTGAGGGCATTAGTGCCCGACGCAAACGCAACCAAGGCCGGGTGCGGGCCTTGCAGGCGTTGAGAACTGAAAAGGCGGGGCAGATCAAACGTCAGGGTTCGGCTGCAATGGCGCTGGAGGCAGGGCCAAAATCGGGCCGCAAGGTCATTGAGGCCAAGGCGCTGGCCAAAGGATTTGGCGACAAGCAGATCGTTCGGAACTTTGATCTGCTGGTACAGCGCGGTGACCGGGTGGCCTTTGTCGGGCCGAACGGTGTTGGAAAAACAACGTTGCTGAAGATGCTGCTGGGGCAGGTGGAGCCGGACGCGGGCTCGGTATCTCAGGGGACGAACCTTGAAATCGCGGTATTCGATCAGAACCGCGCCCAACTAGACCCTGAGATGAGCCTGTGGGACAGTCTGACCGGCGATCCGGCTATGCGGGTGTCGGGCAAGGCCGATCAGGTGATGGTGGGCGGGCAGCCCAAACATGTTGTAGGGTATCTCAAGGAATTTCTATTTGACGAACGGCAGGCCCGAGCAGCCGTCAAGTCCCTGTCCGGTGGGGAAAAAGCCCGATTGCTTCTGGCCAAGCTGATGGCGAAACCCTCGAACCTATTGGTGCTGGACGAACCGACCAACGATCTGGATGTCGAGACGCTGGACCTGCTGCAAGAGCTTTTGGACGATTACGACGGCACCGTTCTGCTGGTTAGCCATGACCGGGATTTTCTGGACCGCGTGGCGACAACCACCATCGCGATGGAGGGTAACGGACAGGCGACAGTCTATGCTGGCGGTTGGTCGGATTACATCGCACAGCGCGGTGATTTGATCGAAAAAAGTGTAGAAAAAGCAAAGCTTTCAAAGCCAAAGGTCAAGCAGGAAGAAAAGCCGAAATCCGGCTTGTCCTTCTCGGAGAAGCACCGGCTGGAGAAACTGCCTGCCGAGATCGCGCGCCTAGAGGCCGAGATTGCCAAGCTGGAAGAGTTGATGTCCGATCCCGAGCTGTTCACGCGTGAGCCGGTGAAGTTCCAAAAAGCGACCGAGGCGTTGGTTGAGCGGCAGGAGAAACTCTCGGCCGCTGAAGAGGAATGGCTGACGCTCGAAGAGAAAGCTGAAAGCGTTTAGAGGGCCAGACGTCTTGCTGGATTACCTGCCACGGTTTCTCTGGCGGGGACATCTTTGGTGACGACGCTGCCTGCGCCGATTGTGGCGTAGTCGCCTATGGTTATGCCGGGCAACAGGATCGCTCCGCCGCCAATCCAAACCTGCCTGCCGATGTTGACGGGCAGGCCGACTTCCAGCCCTTGTGCCCGATCAGCAGGGTCCTTGGCATGATGCGCGCAGTAAATCTGAACATTGGGGCCGAACATCGTGTCGTCGCCAACCCGAACGGGGGCCGTGTCCAGAACAACGCATCCGGCATTGAAGAAAACCCGGCTGCCCAGATGGATGTTCATTCCATAGGCGCAATGAAAAGGGGCTTCGAGAAAACAGTCCTCGCCGACATGGCCCAGCAGCGCGTGCAGTTCCGGGGCCATCGCGCCGCGTGTATCGGGCGGACAGGTGTTGTGAGCGTGAACAGCCCGTCGTGCTTGCGCGCGCAGATCGTCCAACTCGGGATCGAGACAGCAATACCACTGCCCGGACTGCATTTTCTGGCGCTCCGACATGGAGCTGTCTTACCGCATCCGCAGAGCGCCGTCGATGCGGATGACCTCGCCGTTCAGGTAGCCCATTTCAACGATGAAACCGGCCAGTCGCCCGTATTCCTTGGGGTCACCCAGGCGGGCCGGGTTCGGGACATCTGCGGCAAGTTGTTGTTGCACGTCTTCAGGAAGGCCCGCCAGCATCGGGGTCATAAAGATTCCCGGCGCAATGGTCATGACGCGAATCCCGGTTGAGGCCAGGTCGCGGGCCATCGGCAGGGTCATGCCAACCACGCCGCCTTTAGATGCTGCATATGCCGCCTGTCCCTTTTGGCCGTCGAATGCAGCAATAGATGCAGTGTTGATGATCACACCGCGCGCCCCGTCTGGTTCGGGTTCGTTCTTTGCCATCTCGGCCGCAGCCAGCCTTGAGACGTTAAATGTGCCGACAAGATTGATGTCGATCGTGCGCTGGAACGCGTCCAGCGGGTGTGGGCCATCCTTGCCGACCGTTTTGATTCCATAAGCGATACCGGCGCAGTTCACAGTCGCGGTAATCTTGCCCATCCTGTCAATACCGTGGCGCACGGCAGCTGCGACCGAGGATTCGTCTGTTACATCCGTCAGCGCAAAATACCCGCCGATTTCGGAGGCGACTTGAGCGCCACGGTCCGCGTCACGGTCTAGAATAGTAACTTGTGCGCCCTGCGCGGCAAAGTGACGGGCGGTGGCTTCGCCCAGACCGGATGCGCCGCCGGTGACAAGAGCGGCTGTGGTGGACAGGTGCATCGGAACTCCTCCCTAGGATATGAACAACTGTTCAATAACTGCTTTGCAGGGGCTGTGTCCATATCTTTGAGCCCGAACGCCCAAAGGGGCGGCGCGGAATAACCGCTGCCGGGCCAATACACATCTTTAAGGCATCTTAATCCGCGCTTCACGAAAACGCGCCAGTTCGTGAACGAAGTAGTCACAGCCATTGCGTGTTTTTTCGTCAGGAGGTTCCGATATGGTAAATAGTAAGAAACTAACACTGGGCGCTGTTCTGGCCGCGCCTGTCTTTGGGATTATGGTTGCCGGCAGTGCTGTTGCAGCGCCGGAAACCTGTAACTGGAAAACGGCTCGAAGTCTTGCCAATGCAGGCGACTATGCCGGGCTTTGCGATTGTGTTCAGGTGACCCCAAGCTTTCTGGACAGACTTCAGAAGAGACCGGATTTTGAGACAACGCTGAGCATTACCGGGGCGCAATGCCCGGGTCTGGCCGCTTTGCTGGCAGACTTGCCAACGTCAAGCCTGTCCGGTCTGGCCGAGAATCGGGGTGAAAGCCGCGGTTCAGAACCCGGCGGGGCAGGGTTTGCGAATGCAGCTGGTCCTGACGGCCCCGGTGGTGGTGGAGAACCTGACAACGGCGGCGAAGAACCCGGCGGTGGCGGTGGGGAACCCGGCGATGGCGGTGTAGAACCCGGCGGCGGTGGCGGAGAACCCGGTGCTGGCGGTGGAGAGCCCGGCGGTGGCGATGGAGAACCTGGCGGTGGCGGTGGAGAACCCGGCGGTGGCAAAGGCAATAACGGCGGCAAAGGTGGCGATAAGGGTAACAATGGCAGCGGCAACGGCGGCGAGGGCAGCAGTCCGGGTCGCGGAAACAACGCCAATGACGATGAAGGTGAAAGCGACAGACCCGGTCGCGGTGGCGGAAAGGGACGTCAGTAGTCTCGTCCACCCCAATATAGATACGGCCACCCGATCGGGTGGCCGTTTTCTGTTTTGCTTTCCAAGGTGAAAGGGGCGTCAGCCCAGTTGCACCAATGCGTGGCGTTTCTTGCCTGCACTCAGCTTGATCGGAGACGTCAATGCGCCCGCGTCGATCATCAAACCCGCATCCGTCAGCGGAGCGTCGTCCATTTTGGCCCCGTTTTCGGCAATCAGGCGCTTGGCCTCTTTGCCGGACTTGGCGAGGCCTGATTTGACAATGATCTGCACGATGGACATGCCGTCGCCCAATTCTTCCTTAGTTAGAGTCAAGGTAGGGAGCGCGCTGATATTTCCGGTTGCGTAGAGGGTATCCTGACCTCCTTCACGAACAGACATGGAGCCAAAAATACCTTCCGATGTTGATCGGGCAGCTTTGGATGCGTCAGCACCATGAAGGAGTGTTGTAACTTCGTCAGCAAGTATTTTTTTGGCCTCATTGATCTCGGACCCGGCAAGCGCGCCAAGACGGTCACATTCATCCACCGGCAATTCGGTATAGAGCTTCAGGAACCGGCCGACATCCGCATCGGTGGTGTTGCGCCAGAACTGCCAGAATTCATAGGGCGAGCGCATCTCGGCGTTCAGCCAGACTGCGCCATCCTGCGATTTGCCCATCTTCTTGCCGTCGCTGGTAGTCAGCAGGGGTGAGGTCAGGCCGTAGATTTCGTGATCCAGCACCCGGCGCGTCAGGTCGATACCGTTGACGATGTTGCCCCACTGGTCGCTACCGCCCATTTGCAGAACACAGCCATAGCGGCGGTTCAGCTCCAGAAAGTCATAGGCTTGCAGGATCATGTAGTTGAACTCGAGAAACGACAGCGATTGCTCGCGATCCAGCCGGGATTTCACAGATTCAAAGCTGAGCATCCGATTGACCGAGAAATGCCGCCCGATGTCGCGCAGGAAATCGAGGTAGTTCAGATCATCCAGCCATTCGGCATTGTTCAACATCAGCGCCTTGTTCTCGGCGTCAGTGTCGTAATCGATATAGGCCGCGAACACCTTCTTGATGCCCGCGATGTTTTCGTCGATCTGTTCGGGACCCAGCAGGGGGCGTTCATCTGCGCGGAACGAGGGATCGCCCACCTTGGTGGTGCCGCCGCCCATAAGGGTGATCGGCTGGTGGCCGGTCTTCTGGAACCAGCGCAGCATCATGATCTGAATCAGACTGCCCACATGCAACGACTTGGCCGTTGCATCAAAGCCGATATAAGCTGGCTTGCACCCGCTGATCAGCGCGTCGTCAAGGCCCTGATAATCGGTGCAGTCGGCGAGGAAGCCGCGCTCGATCATCGTGGCGATGAAATCCGATTTGGGGTGGTAGGTCATATCGTGCCCTCGGGGTTTGTGTTGCGGGGCACTGTATAGGCGGCGCTGCGGATGAGGAAAAGCCACCTTTTCACTCTAAAACCGCGTGCCGTGATATGCGCGCGCAACTTGATGGCCGGGGTGTTGATCATGAAACGCGACGTCGGAAAAAAACCGACGCCCCCAATCAGAAGGCTTGCCAAGGCGGCATAACAAAAGCACCTTGACCAAGCTGCAACCCAGAGGTGAAGTCCAGAACCCCGGGCACGGCGGAAACATTGCCAGATCAGGAGGCAGGCGTGGGCCAAACCATCAAGAAACACGGAATGGTTCGGGCATTGGGCGCAATGTCCGGTACGTCGCTGGACGGGGTGGACGCTGCGGTGGTGGAAACCGACGGGCATTCCATCGCTGGATTCGGGAAAAGCGGCTATCGCGCCTATACCGATGCCGAACGCGAAATTCTGCGGGCGGCTTTGGGGCAATGGCACGGTCCACAGGTCGACGCGGCGGCCGAGATGGTGACCTTTGCCCATGCCGAAGCGCTGTCCGAGTTCGAAGATGTAGACCTGATCGGCTTTCACGGCCAGACTTTGGCGCATGAACCGCGCGGGCGCGGGACATTGCAGGTGGGCGATGGTCTTGGGTTGGCGCAGGCGCTGGGGCGCCCGGTGGTCTGGGACTTCCGAAGCGATGACGTGGCTATGGGGGGCGAGGGCGCTCCGTTAGCACCGTTTTTTCACTTTGCCTGCGCCAAGTGGTTTGGCGCGGACCGCCCCTTGTGCTTTTTGAACCTGGGTGGTGTTGGCAACCTGACCTATGTGGACCCAAGCTTTGATGGTCCCGAGGCGCCGGGGGCGCTGCTTGCCTTTGATACGGGGCCGGCGAACGCGCCGGTCGATGACCTCATGCAAGCCCGGCTGGGGCAGCCGATGGACCGGGATGGTGCGGTTGCGCGCAATGGCACCGTCGAAATGGGCGCGCTGGAGCTGTTTCTGGCTGAGCCTTTCTTCGCACGTATGCCGCCCAAGTCGCTAGACCGGAACGATTTCTCTGAGATGATCGACCTAGTGAAAGAACTGGGTGATGCTGACGCGGTGGCAACCCTGACCGGGATGTGCGCAGCGGGTGTGGTGCAGGGGATGGAACATTGTCCGCAGCCGCCGTCTTGCGTGCTGGTTACAGGCGGTGGACGGCGCAATCCGGTGTTGATGGAGATGCTGCGCGTATCCCTCGACTGCCCGGTCGAACCGGTCGAGGCGGTGGGGCTGGACGGCGACATGCTCGAGGCGCAGGCCTTTGCCTATCTGGCTGTGCGCGTGGCGCGGGGATTGCCAACCTCGTGCCCCGGAACAACCGGGGTGAAAGCGCTGGTGGGTGGCGGCATGGTCAGTTCAGTGAACGTTCAACCGGTGGGTTGAGGCTGCATACAGGTATTGGCTAACGCGTTATCGACACACAGGCTTGCCACTGCGACGGGCTGTGTCGAAGTGAAAATGCCCTTTGTGATAGCGATCAGCGTCAGGACCAAGAACAGTTCCGAACAGGCCACAGGCTCCGCTGTGCAACTCTTGCAACACGACGCTTTGATCGGTGTCGCTCCACCCGTCCTGAACGGTGATCTGCGTTCCGTCCTGCAACACGAAGGTCGAGATATCGATGGCCCGACCCCGCGCATGTTCGGAAATGCGCGCATAGGGCTGGTTGTTCTGCGTCTTGCAGGCATAGTGGCCAACAACCCGCATACCCTTGAGCCCACCCCCCAGATCGGCAAAGGCGGGTTTGGCGACGTTTTCGATCCACGTTTTCAGCGTGACGGCTGTCTGACAGTCCATCAGCGAGAACTGGCTGAGCGCAATGTCCGAAATTCTGTAAATCCGGACCGGGTTGGCGATGCCGCAACCCAGCGCTTTTCCAGCCAAAGACGTGCGGGTTTCGCCCAAGATGGTCCAGTCACCACAGACCGCCCCGCGGTCACGCATACGCTGACGACCCACTTCAAACTGGCGAAACTTGCAAGGGCGCAGCGCTGGGCGTTTCGAGGTCAGCACCGCAGGTTCGACAGTCCCGGTAGGTTCGATATGTTCGGTCGTGACTTCCTCCTGCAGATCGGGCAGTGCCAGTTCGGATGAAAGGCGGGATTCTGCACAGGCGGTCTCGGCGTTTGCAAGACAGGTACTTGCGAACAGAAGCAGAAGGACCAGAAAGATGTGTTTCACAATCACTCGATGTTCCGTTGCCTGCGGTTGCGTTAATAGAATGATAAATGCGTAACTTTCTGTAAACTCACCTTTTCAGAGCATTCCAAGATCAGCTATCCCCGAGGGATATCAAACCCGGGTTCTGCCAGTTGGAACCCATCGAACTGAAATCCGGGAGAAACTGTACAGCTGACCAGCGTGTAATCACCGGTGCTGCGCGCGGCCTGCCAATGGCCGTTGGGAACAATCAGTTGTGGTGCGCCCCGAGACAAATCGGGCGACAGCACATGGTCAACCGCCGGGCCCTTGTCGGTTGCGCTCAATGAAAGGATTAATGGCGCGCCCGCGTGGTAGAGCCAGATCTCGGTCGCGTCGACCCGGTGCCAGTGGCTGCTTTCCCCCGCTTGCAGCATGAAGTAGATGCAGGTGCCGGTCGGGCGGCCCTCGTTCTCGGCACGCCAGGTTTCCGCGTACCAGCCGCCCTCGGGGTGAGGTTGCAGGTTCAGGCGGTTGATGATCTCTTGTGCCGTCATGTGGCCCTCGTGTGTTTGGCGCAATTATGCACGGCAAGGTGTGATCCGCTATGGTATTCGTGCGCACGGGGAATATGTATGCCGCATGACACTGACCATTCCATTCGATAACTCATATGCCCGCCTGCCGGACGCGTTTTTTGCACGACAGAATCCGGTGCCTGTACGCGCGCCCAAGTTGATCGCGTTCAATGATGATCTGGCACGGCTGTTGCAGGTCCATCCGGGCGACGTGCGAGAGATGGCGGAAGCCTTTGCAGGTAATCGCATCCCCGATGGTGCGGACCCCATCGCGCAGCTTTATTCCGGGCATCAGTTTGGCCAGTACAACCCGCAGCTTGGGGACGGGCGCGCGGTGCTGTTGGGCGAAACTGTCGGAACGGATGGTGTGCGGCGGGATGTTCAGCTGAAAGGTTCGGGTCCGACGCCGTTTTCACGTAGGGGCGACGGCAGGGCGTGGCTGGGTCCGGTTCTGCGCGAATACGTGGTGTCCGAGGCGATGCACGCGCTGGGCATTCCCACAACACGCGCGCTGGCGGCGGTGGAGACGGGTGAAACCGTGTTCCGGGAGGGTCCGATGCCCGGTGCGGTGCTAACCCGGGTTGCAACCAGCCATCTACGGGTAGGCACCTTTCAGGTCTTTGCAGCGCGGGGGCAGTTGGACAATCTGCGGCGCCTGACAGACTACGCAATCGCGCGCCACTATCCCGGGGCCGAAGGGCCAATGGACCTGTTGCGGGCTGTGCGGGATGCGCAGGCACGCCTGATCGCTCAGTGGATGAGCGTGGGTTTCATCCATGGGGTCATGAATACCGACAATTGCTCGATTGCAGGTGAGACCATCGATTATGGCCCCTGTGCCTTCATGGATGTTTATCATCCCAATACGGTCTACAGCTCGATAGATCGGATGGGCCGTTATGCCTATGCCAACCAGCCAGATATAGCAGTGTGGAATCTGGCGCAGCTGGCAACCTCTTTGATTCAGCAGATGGACAACAAGGACGCCGCTGTTGAGCAGGCGACCGAGATCGTGCATGCCATGCCGGACCTGCTGCAACAGAACTGGTTGACCCGGTTCCGGGCAAAGGTCGGACTGACAACCGCTGAAGAAGGCGATCAGGCGCTGATCACCGATCTGCTAAAACGCATGGCCGAGGGGCAGGCTGATTTCACCAACACCTTCCGTGCGCTGAGCAAAGATACCGCGCGCGACCAGTTTATCGACCCGCAGGCCTTTGACAGCTGGGCAGAGGGCTGGCGTGCGCGTTTGGCGCGTGAGGCGTCACCGCATGAAGTGATGACCGCAGCGAACCCGGCCTATATTCCGCGCAATCACCGTGTCGAGCAGATGATCCAATCAGCGGTGGCGGGGGACTACCAGCCGTTCCATCGGCTGAACGCTGTCCTCGCGCGGCCTTACGACGATCAGGCAGATGCGGAGGATCTGAAACGGCCCCCGGCTGATAACGAGGTCGTGCACGCCACGTTCTGCGGTACGTGACGGTCAAACATCTCTGGTAGTCTCTCGGTGCGGTACGGTTTCGCTGGGAGGGGTGAATGAATTTGCCCGTTCCAGATCGGTGTCGGATGCGCTGAAACTGCTGTATCTCCGTCCTGCCGCACCTGGATGATATGAGGGGAAACCCATCTGTTTCCGGCCACGCCACGTGCGGGGTTTTTAGGCGATATATTGTTCCGAGGCGACTTCCCCGGTTGCCGTTGTTGAGAAGTGAAACTGAAGGGTTGCGTCCGGCGACAGGCGTGGCACTTTGGGTCAAGCCCACTGGTCAGGTCTATATGCAGTCATCTTCCACCCTTCGCATCGCCAGCTATAACATTCAGAAATGCCTCGGGCTGGATCTCCGGCGCCAGCCGCAGCGCATTTTGCAGGTCATCGAACATATGCAGGCCAATATCGTTGTGTTGCAGGAGGCTGACAAACGTCTGCCGCCGCGGCCGGCGGCCCTGCCGCATTTCATGCTGGATGAAGCGGGGTGGCAGATCGTCGATCTGGGTGGTGCCGGCAGTCTGGGCTGGCATGGCAATGCAGTGATCTGGCGTGGCGAGGGCCTTTCGGTCCGGCGAACCGGGCATCACGAACTGCCCGGGCTTGAACCGCGCGGCGCGGTCCGTGTCGAATTTGATACCCATATCGGGCCGTTGCGGGTGATGGGAATGCATCTGGGGCTGTTGCCTGCATCGCGACGTCAGCAGATCTCGCATATCAGGCGGTTTGATAAAGAGTTGGAGCAGATGCCGACTGTCTGGGCGGGGGATTTCAACGAATGGTCCCGACAGCCTGTTCTGGATCACCTGGCACCGGAAATGCGTTTTCTGCCCCCCAAGCCGAGTTTTCCCGCCGCGCAGCCGCTGGGCGCGCTGGATCGGATCGCGCTGGGCGCGGGCGTCAGGGCCACTGCGCATGGTGTCCATGACGCGCGCCCGGCACATATCGCATCGGATCATCTGCCGGTTTGGGCTGATTTGGCGCGCGTGGCTTAAGTTCACCGGAAAAGAAGAAATCCCTGTGGCGCAAATCGCACAGACATACTAAGACAGACACCCGAGCAATTCTGAGGGGCATCATGTCGGAAACGATTATTGGACGTTGTGAGGCCAAGGGTCTGCGCATGACCGGTCAAAGAAGGATCATCGCGCAGGTATTGGAACAAAGCGACGACCATCCGGATGTCGAAGAACTGTACGCGCGTGCTTCTGCCATCGACACAGGCATCTCGATTGCGACGGTGTATCGTACGGTCAAACTGTTCGAAGAGGCCGGAATTCTGGAACGTCTGGAGTTCGGCGATGGGCGGGCCCGTTACGAGGATGCCGAGCGTGATCACCACGATCACCTGATCGACATGCAGTCGGGGGAGGTTATCGAATTTGTCGACCCCGAGATCGAAGCCCTGCAGGAAAAGATCGCCGCCAAGCTTGGGTACAAGCTGAAAGGGCACCGGCTGGAACTGTATGGCGTGCCGCTCAAGCAGAAGTGATCCATCACAAATCACGAACGGCCCCAACACGTTAATTCATTGAACGTGTCGGGAATTGGCTTGCCAGATGCCGCTGGTTGCGGTTCATGTGCCCACACACTGCACCCCAAGTACCCTTTTCCTACGGACGCGCGCATGAATAACGTAAACGGCATCCTTTTGCTGATCGGCTCGATGGCGGCCTTTTCGCTTGAGGATATGTTCATCAAGTTCCTGTCGGGCGCTGTGCCGACCGGTCAGATCATGGTGTGTCTGGGTGTGTTCTGCGGGCTTGTCTTTGCGGTGATGTCGGTGGTCACACGCAAACGCATCTTCGATCCTGTAGCATGGAAACTGCTGCCGATGCTGCGCGCAGGGACAGAAGGATTCGGTGCCGTAACCTTTGTCACCGCGTTGTCGCTGATTGATCTGTCCACTGTCGCCGCCGTGTTTCAGGCCATGCCGCTTGCCGTGACCATGGGCGCGGCCCTGTTTCTGGGAGAGCAGGTCGGCTGGCGCCGCTGGAGCGCCATTGGTGTCGGCTTTATCGGTGTTCTGATGATCATTCGCCCCGGATTGGAAGGGTTTCAGCCAGACTCGCTGTTTGTCGTCCTGACCGTGTTTGCGATTGCGGCGCGTGATCTGATAACGCGCAAGCTGGATGTTCGGGTGGCCTCATCCGTTGTGGCGATGCAGGCTTATATCGCAGTGGCGCTGGCAGGGCTGCTGTTGATGGTCATTTCCGGAACACCCTTTGTGCCGGTGCAAAGCGGCCAGGCAGGGCCGTATTTGGGGGCGATCGGTTTTGGTGTTCTAGGGTATTACGGCATCGTTACAGCCATGCGGGTTGGCGAGGCTTCGGCCATGATGCCATTCCGTTACACGCGTCTGGTGTTTTCGATCCTTGCCGGAATGCTGATGTTCGGTGAACGCCCTGACGCGCTGACAATGGCAGGGGCGAGCCTCATCATCGGATCTGGCCTGTATACCTTTATCCGCGAGCGACGTCTGGCGCGCAATCTGGTCCCGGCGTGATCCTGTTGGCGCAAACAGCAAACTGTTAGCCCTAAAGGTCGGTAAATATGCGTGTTAGCGATAACGGAACCGGTTTACTTTTGGCCGGTTGCTGCTATGACGCGTGCAACCGACTGCAGCCATAGGGACAGACCTCATGAGCACCATTATTGATATCCACGCGCGCGAAATTCTGGACAGCCGGGGCAACCCGACGGTCGAGGTCGACGTGATTCTGGAAGACGGCACCATGGGCCGCGCCGCCGTACCGTCCGGTGCGTCCACCGGCGCACATGAAGCCGTTGAAAAACGCGACGGCGACAAATCCCGCTATATGGGCAAAGGGGTACTGGAAGCCGTGGCCGCCGTGAATGGTGAAATCGCCGAAGAACTGGTGGGCTTTGACGCGACAGAACAAGTGGCCATCGACCAGGCGATGATCGAACTGGACGGAACCAATAACAAAGGCCGTCTGGGCGCCAACGCCATTCTGGGTGTGTCGCTGGCCACCGCAAAGGCGGCAGCCGATTTCACGACGCAGCCCCTTTATCGTTACGTCGGTGGTACCTCAGCTCGCGTGCTGCCGGTACCGATGATGAACATCATCAATGGAGGCGAACACGCCGACAACCCGATCGACATTCAGGAATTCATGATCATGCCAACCTCGGCCGCGAATATTCGCGAGGCCGTGCGAATGGGGTCCGAAGTGTTCCATACGCTGAAGAAAGAACTGTCTTCCGCGGGTCTGGCCACGGGCGTGGGCGATGAGGGCGGTTTTGCCCCCAACATCGCCAGCACCCGCGAGGCGCTGGACTTCATCCTGAAATCCATCGAAAAGGCGGGCTACAAACCCGGCGAAGAAATCCACCTGGCCTTGGATTGCGCGGCGACCGAGTATTACAAGGATGGCAAATACGTTCTGGCGGGCGAGGGGATCACCCTGACATCCGAAGAAAATGCAGCCTATCTGGCGGCTCTGGTCAATGACTATCCAATCATCTCGATCGAAGACGGCATGTCCGAGGATGATTGGGACGGCTGGGAAGCCCTGACCGACGCCATCGGCGACAAGGTGCAGCTCGTGGGCGACGACCTGTTTGTGACCAATCCGGCGCGCTTGGCCGAAGGGATCAAGCGCGGCTGCGCGAACTCGATGCTGGTTAAGGTGAACCAGATCGGATCGCTGACCGAAACCCTGCGCGCCGTCGATATGGCGCACCGTGCGCGTTATACCAACGTGATGTCGCACCGTTCGGGCGAGACCGAGGATGCCACTATTGCCGATCTGGCGGTGGCGACCAATTGCGGTCAGATCAAAACCGGCTCGCTGGCGCGGTCGGATCGGTTGGCCAAATACAACCAGTTGATCCGCATTGAGGAATCGCTGGGCGAGGTTGCGGAATACGCAGGCGCGTCGATCCTTCGCAAATAACGCGCTTGGTGCTAGGCTGGCCTCTGGGTTAAATCCGGGGGTCGCATTGTGCTGAACATCATCGAACCGGAAACGCCGGACCAGATTGAAGCGGTTCGGCGTTTGTGTTGGGATTACAGGGATTTCCTGCTGGCACTGGATGAAAGAACCGCCCAGATTGTGCAGGCTTTCTACCCAAGCGAAAAATTCGCCCGCGTGATGGACAACATCGACGCGGAACACACACCGCCGACCGGTGGGATCAAACTGGCATTGCTGCATGGGGAACCGGTCGGCTGCGGTATGTTTCACACGTACGAACCCGGTGTAGCTGAAATCAAACGTGTATTTGTAACTGACGCAGCAAGGGGGACCGGAGCAGGCCGTGCCATCATGCTTTCGCTGATCGAAATGTGCCGAGATATTGGGTTCGACTATATTCGAATGGACACCGGCAAACCCCTGGAAGCGGCGACTCGGTTATACCTGTCTTTGGGCTTTCACTTGCGCGACGCCTATTACGAAACTCCTGAAATCGCACGCGACCACCTGCTTTTTTTTGAGATGCCGCTATTTGAGAATGGCACCCTCAGGCCAGAGAAAAGTTAAATTTTTCAGGGACATGTTCGTTTGCGGTTGAGGTGTTTGATAAAAAAATGTGACTTATTTATTCTTATGTGTGAACTTGTTACTTATCACGTCCACACCGAATGCCGTAGTTTGTCTTCATTGCAGAAAGGAGACTACGATGTCTGTATCCAAATTCCTTCTGATAATCGCCACAACGTCCATCACAGTATTGTCCGCCTGCGCGGGTCCGGGAACGTATCCGATAACCGGAGAACAGGTTTCGTCGAATGACCCGGTTCAGGACATGAATCCGGCAAATATCTTCCGCGGCGAGTCGCGCTAAAGTACCTTGCTCATCAGCATATACCTGTCACGTTGTCTGAACCCGGTGCGCAGATAGAGCTTTTGGGCAGAATCATTGTTTCGGTCGACTTCCAGATGAAGAGCCATCAGGCCTGCCCCGGCAAGAGCTTTGGGCAGGTCCAAAAGAACCTCGGTGGCAATGCCGCGGCCCCGAACGGCGGGGCGTATATAGATCTCGTCCACGAAACCGTCCATGCCGCCGAACTCGACTGACCAGCCAAAGGTCAGGATGATATATCCCAAAGGCGCGCGCCCGGGCCCAATCAGATAGACACAGCCATGAGGGATACCATCCAGCATGGGGGCGAGGGCATTGCGTGTCTTGTCGGCGTCCTGTGTCAGCCCGGCCTCGGTATGAAAGGCGGTGACCAGCGTCATCAGGCGATCCAGATCGTCGGGACGCGCAAGGCGGAGGGCAGCGCTCATAATCTGGCCAGCCTTTCTGTCAGCAAGGTGAAAAAGCCGTCGGCGTCGATTTCCCTCATGAACAACGCATTTGGTACGCGGTTGGTGACACCCCACCAATCCGCAACGGTCATGCCCAAGGTCAGGTCGGACCCTGTTTCAATCTCGACATTCACGCGGCGGCCCGAAAACAGCTCGGGGCGGATCAGATAGGCGGTGACGCAAGGGTCGTGCAGGGGAGCGCCCGCGCTGCCGTATTTCTCTTTGTCGAAGCGTTCAAAGAAATCCGTCATCTCGGCCACGGCATGCCCAACCTTGCTGTCCAATGCGCGGAACGCGTCGTTTCGCGGTTTGGTCACCAGCGCTTTGTGCGTGATATCCAATGGCATGACAACAATCGGTATTCCGGATTTAAAAACGATATCAGCAGCTTCTGGGTCGACGTAGATGTTGAATTCAGCGGTGGGGGTGATGTTGCCGACTTCGAAATACGCCCCACCCATCAAGACGATTTCCTGCACGTGGTCGATGATATCGGGTGCCTTGCGAAACGCAGTCGCGACGTTTGTCAGCGGACCCAGTGGACAAAGGGTCACGGTCCCCGGCTCTTCAGCACGCAGGGTGTCGATGATGAAATCCACAGCGTGACCTTTGGCCAGGGGCATCTGCGGATCCGGCAGGACCGGGCCATCCAGCCCGGTTTTCCCGTGCACATGTTCTGCGGTGACAAGCGGGCGGTTCAGCGGTTTGTCGCAGCCCGCATAAACCGGCACATCCCTACGTCCGGCCAATTCACAAACGATTCGGGCGTTCTTGGCTGTAAGGGCGAGCGGGACGTTACCCGCGACGGCCGTAATACCCAGAACCTCGATCTCGTCCGGGCTGGCCAGCGCCAGCAGGATGGCGACGGCGTCGTCCTGTCCGGGATCGGTGTCGATGATGATCTTGCGAGGGGGCATAGGCGTCTCCGGGGGTCGTGAAGGTGGGACACTCGCAAGTGTCGGATCGCTTGTCTACCCGTTTCTGGTCGCGGCCAGTGTATCCACCGGCGGGAGTTTGCCATTCGCGCGATGCTCTTCCGTTTTAACTTCGTCCCACAGCGCATCCATCTCGGCCAGATCGCTTTGCGAGGGGGTCTTGCCCCGTTCGGCCAGCCGGGCTTCGACCTTTTCAAAGCGACGGGTGAACTTGGCATTGGTGCGACGCAGGGCGGCTTCGGGTTCGATGCCAAGATGACGACCCAGATTGACCATCACGAACAGCAGATCGCCGAATTCGTCTTCCAGCGCGTCAGCATCCATTTTGTCACGCGCCTCTTCCAGTTCGGCGGCTTCTTCGGTGATCTTGGCCAGAACATGGCTGGCGTCAGGCCAGTCGAACCCCACCCGAGCGGCACGTTTTTGGAGCTTATGCGCGCGCAGCAGTGCGGGCAGGTTTGCGGCCACACCGTCCAGCGCACCTTTCTGTTCCTTGCCCGCCCGCTCGGCGGCTTTGATGGCCTCCCAATCTTTGATTTGCTGGTCGGCCGACTTGTCGCGGGATTCATCGCCAAACACATGCGGATGGCGGCTGACCATCTTGTCCGACATGGTGCGCACCACGTCCTGAAAGGTGAAATGTCCTGCTTCTTCTGCCATTTGGGCGTGAAACACGGATTGAAACAGTAAATCCCCCAGTTCGCCCTTGAGCTCGTCAAAGGCTTCGCGCTCGATGGCGTCCGCGACCTCATAGGCCTCTTCGATCGTATAGGGGGCGATGGTCGCGAAATCCTGTTCGATGTCCCACGGGCAGCCGAATTGCGGATCGCGCAGGCGGCGCATGATTTCCAGCAGCCGTTCGATACCTGCATCGCTGTCATGGATCAGAGGATTTTCAGCCATTGCGAACCCTTTCATTCCGGTGTCAGATGCATCCATTCCGCAGTCCCGATCAGGAGTCCACCCCAGATGCCCGTCGTCAACCGAATTGCCGATTTCTCTGCCGACATGACCAGATGGCGCCAGTATCTGCATACCATCCCAGAGTTGGAATTCGAATGCCATGAAACTGCGGCCTTTGTGGCGGAACGTCTGCGTGAGTTCGGGGTCGATGAGTTGCATGAGGGGCTCGCAAAGACCGGGATGGTCGCGATCATAAACGGGCAGGGCGACGGGCCGACGATTGGCCTGCGCGCCGATATGGATGCGTTGCCAATTACCGAAGAAACAGGCGTTGACTACGCCTCTCAGAACCCCGGAAAGATGCATGCCTGCGGTCATGACGGGCATACCACGATGTTACTGGGCGCGGCCCGTTATCTGGCCGAGACGCGAAATTTCAGCGGTCGCGTGGCGCTGATCTTTCAACCCGCCGAGGAAGATGGCGGTGGTGCTGGCGTGATGGTCGAAGAAGGCATCATGGACCGTTTCGACATCTCGCAGGTCTACGCGCTGCACAACGCGCCGGGATTTGCCGAAGGGACATTCTATACCACGCCAGGGCCGATCATGGCGGCTGTCGATACGTTCGAAGTGCATATTCAGGGTGTCGGCGGCCACGGTGCGATGCCGCATGAAACCCGTGATCCGGTTATGGCGGCCTGTGGGATTGCGCAGGCCATTCAGACCATTGTCAGTCGCAACCACTATGCGCTGGATGATCTTGTCGTTTCGGTCACGCAAATTCACACAGGCACGGTCAACAACGTGATCCCGGATACGGCCTATATCAACGGCACCGTTCGAACATTCGATCCGAGTGTGCAGCAGATGGTGATGCGACGCATGGCCGAGATTGTCGAGGGGCAGGCCAAATCCTATGGGGTCGAGGCGCGTTTGGAATACAATGTCGATTACCCTGCCACCATCAATGATGCCGAAAAGGCGGGTTTTGCGACCGAGGTGGCGCGAGAAATATCCGGAGATGACCGGGTCACCGGCAATACCGGGCGCGAGATGGGGGCCGAGGATTTCTCGTACATGCTGCAAAAGCGCCCCGGTGCTTATCTGTTCCTCGGGCAGGGTGAAGGCGCGGGGCTGCATCATCCGAAATACAACTTTAACGACGAAATCGCACCGGTGGGCGCGTCGTTTTTCGCGCGAATCGTGGAAAAAGCGCAGCCGTTGAGCTGATAAAGGTTCGGGAAAGGGACTACGGAAGACATGGCACTGGAAGACGCAAGAAACCAAGTGGATGAGGCATTCACCAATCCGGACCTCAAGGGGTTGTCTTATGAAAATACGTTCGGCGGCGCGACGTCTTTTCTTCGGCGGCTTTACACCAAGAACCTGAAGGGTGTGGACATCGCCGTAACCGGCGTGCCGTTTGATCAGGCGGTTACGAACCGGCCCGGCACGCGCCTTGGCCCTAGGGCGATCCGAGAGGCCAGTGCGCTTCAGTCGCCTGATGCGCCCTATGGCTGGCCCTTTGATGCGCTGAGTGAACTGGCGATCGTGGACTATGGCGATATGGCTTATGATTATGCCAATATACCGGCCTTTCCCGACACGCTGACCGACCACATCCGGACCATTCTGACCGCTGACGTAGCGTCGGTCGCGTTGGGTGGCGACCACTATATCAGCTTTCCGATCCTCAAGGCTTATGCCGAGAAATTCGGGCCAATGTCCCTGCTGCAATTCGATGCGCATACCGACACATGGGTCGATGACGATATGTCCCGCGTGGATCACGGGACAATGTTCTACAAGGCTGTAAAGTCGGGCATTGTCGATCCGAAACGCTCGGTCCAGGTGGGTATTCGCACGACGAATGAGGATACGCTGGGCGTGAACATCATCGATGCGCGTGAGGTTTATGAATCGGGGCCTGCTGCAGTGGCGCAAAAGATCAAAGACATTCTTGGTGACAGCCCCGTTTACCTCAGCTTCGACATTGACGGTCTTGACCCGGCCTTTGCCCCTGGTACGGGCACGCCGGTCTGGGGTGGGTTAAGCTCGATTCAGGCACAGATCATCCTGCGCGACATTGCCGGGATCAATATCAAGGGCGGGGACGTGGTCGAAGTATCGCCGCCCTTTGACACCTCAGGTGCGACAGCGATTGCTGGGGCCCATGTGGCGACTCAGATCATTTGCCTGTTGGGGTGGAACAAGCTGGAAAAAGCAGAAGGGTAAACCCGCATGGGTTCACGTTAACCAACAGTTAGCCATGCTTAAGGTATGTGCTGGATCACAAGACGAACAGGGGCGGGACTATTACGCGCATGACCGAATTCAACCAACCAATTAGCGGGAATGATCTGGCTCGGTTTTCCGGGCCGAACACATTCATGCGCCTGCCGCAGGCCTCCTCGCTTGAGGGGCTGGATGTGGCGGTGCTGGGGGTGCCGATGGATATCGGCACGTCGTGGCGGTCGGGCACGCGCTTTGGCCCCAAGCAAATCCGCGGCGAAAGCGCGATGATCCGGCCCTATAACATGGCCACCAGAGCGGCCCCGTTCGACAGTTTGCAGATAGCCGATATTGGGGATCTGGCGATCAACACCTTCTCGCTGGCAGACAGCCTCAGGATCATCAAGGAAAGCTATGACGCCATATTGGCGAAAGGCGTGATCCCGGTGGCCATGGGGGGCGATCATTCGATCACCCTGCCGATCCTGCGAGCCATCAAGGCAAAACACGGGCCCGTGGCACTGGTGCATGTGGACGCCCATGCCGATGTGAATGACGAGATGTTCGGTGAGCGTGAAACCCACGGTACCGTCTTCCGCCGCGCCTATGAAGAGGGGCTGATTGTTCCCGACAAGACGTTCCAGATCGGCATTCGGGGCTCGGGTTATGCAGCCTCGGATTTTTCTGAAGCCAAGGACTGGGGCTTTCGCCAGTTCCCCGCATGGGAGCTGTGGCAGCAGAACCTGACCCAGATCGGATCGCAGGTTCGCAAGATCATTGGGGACCACCCGGTTTACATCTCGTATGACATCGACAGCCTTGATCCCGCGTTTGCTCCGGGCACCGGCACGCCGGAAATCGCAGGTCTGACGACACCGCAAGCGCTGCAACTGATCCATGCCCTGCATGGGGTAAACGTGGTGGGATGTGATCTGGTTGAGGTTTCACCCCCTTATGATCCATCGGGCAACACTGCACTGACAGCGGCCAACCTGATCTACGAGATGCTGTGTATCCTGCCGGGTGTGACGTCGCGGTAAGACGCGGTGGAATGTCTTGCCGCCGGTTTTGTTCCGCTTAGGGTTCACCAAAAAGGATATAGCGGGATGAAAAAGGTGGCTTTGGGGGCAGTGATTGCGCTTGTGGTTGGGGCGGGCGGCTATGTCCGCCTGGCACCTTCCGACCCTACGCGGTGGCACGTCGCTTTTGTTGCAACCGAAAATCAGGATTTGCCCGGTGGTGTGGTGCGCGTTGTCGAAACCGGCTCCGACGGGTTGCAGCGTCTTGACGAGATTGCCCAAGCCACGTCGCGCACCACGGTTTTGGCAGGTTCGGTCAGTGAGGGTATGATCACCTATATCACCCGCACGAAATGGATCGGCTTTCCCGACTACACCACGGTTCAGCAGGATGGTGACACCCTGCGCATTCATGGGCGCCTGCGATTTGGCCGCAAGGATTTCGGGGTTAACAGGGCGCGAGTCGATGGGTGGTTGGCGCAGTTCTAGTCGTTGCTCAAACGGTCAGGACGGGCCGTCCAGATCCAAGGGGTCGACAGGCTCACTCTGTAAATTGGACGACAAACACCCCTCCTGAACCTCACGCCACATGGGAACGTTCAGGGACATCTGGCATTGCGCCGTGAACATGCGTCCGTCGACCTGGAGGCAGATCATCTCACCCAGTTCGATGCGAGACCCGGATGTGTCAGTGCAATAGCAATCCCGCGTCTTGCCATCAGGGCCGATGTAATCCGCGAATGCAGGCGTCGTTGTCAGCAGCAGAGTAATTAAAACCCGTTTCATGGCCGCAAGCTTAGCATGACGTTGCCCTTGACCAAAGCCCCCGGATGAGAGACACCGCCGGGATGATCCCCGAAGAACGTCTTGAACAGATCACCCAGCGTTTCCAGTACCTCGAGGCAGCCATGGCCGATGGCGCGTCGGGTGGTGACATAGCGGCGCTGGCCAAAGAATATTCCGACCTCAAGCCTGTCGTCGATCAGATCATGGCCTGGCGACAGCTGGTGGGAGATCTGGCCGAGGCGCAGGCGATGCTGACTGACCCGGACATGAAAGAGCTTGCCGAGGAGGAGATCCCCGAGTTGCAGGCCCGCATCCCCAAGGCGGAAAACGCGCTCCAACTGGCATTGTTGCCAAAGGACGCGGCGGATGCCCGTCCGGCGATGCTGGAAATCCGCCCCGGCACCGGCGGGGACGAGGCCGCTTTGTTCGCAAGCGACCTGTTGCGCATGTATCAGCGTTACGCCGAGGCGCGTGGCTGGAAATTCGAGATTATCGAAGAACAGGCCTCGGATCTGGGCGGCATCAAGGAAGTGGTCGCCCATATCAAAGGCGACAATGTCTTTGCGCGCCTGAAGTACGAATCCGGCGTCCATCGGGTGCAACGCGTGCCCGAAACCGAAAGCGGCGGGCGCATTCACACTTCGGCGGCGACTGTGGCGGTTCTGCCCGAGGCCGAGGATGTAGACATCCAGATCGACGCCAATGATATCCGAATCGATACGATGCGAAGCTCGGGCGCGGGCGGACAGCACGTGAACACGACCGACTCGGCGGTGCGGATCACGCATCTTCCGACGGGATTGGTGGTGACGAGTTCCGAGAAGTCCCAGCATCGCAACCGCGAGATCGCCATGCAGGTTCTGAAAACGCGCTTGTACGATCTGGAACGGCAGCGGATTGACAGCGAACGCTCGGCAGATCGTGCCAGTCAGGTGGGCTCGGGGGATCGCTCGGAACGCATTCGTACTTATAACTTCCCGCAGGGGCGCATGACCGACCATCGGATCAACCTGACGCTATATAAGCTGGATCAGGTGATGCAGGGCGATCTGGACGAGGTGATTGATGCGCTGACGGCGGACGATCAGGCCCGGCTGCTGGCCGAGATGGCACAATGACGGGTCTGCAAACAGCGGCACAGGCCATGGTAGCAGCGACAGCGCGCCTGCGTGCGGCCGGTGTGGACGATCCGGCGCGCGACGCGCGTCTGTTGCTGGCCCACGCTGCACGGATTGAAGCCAGCCGGGTGACACTGATTGCCCCGGAAGAATTGCAGCCCGAAATCGCCGAGCGTTATGACCAGCTGATCTCCTTGCGTGCCGTTCGGGTTCCGGTGTCGCATCTGTTGGGTGAGCGGGAGTTTTACGGCCGCAGTTTTCGCGTCAGCCGGGATGTCCTTGATCCGCGCCCGGAAACAGAAACCCTTATCGAAGCGGCGTTGAGCGAACCATTTGATCATGTCCTCGACCTGGGGCTGGGCTCGGGGTGTATCCTGATAACCCTTCTGGCCGAACGCAGCAGTTCCACGGGCGTGGGTGTCGATCTGAGCGAAGCCGCCTGCCTGCAAGCCAGTGCCAATGCGGTTCAGCATCAGGTAGAGGCGCGGATTGAGATTCTTCGATCAAACTGGTTTGAAGACATTAATGGTCAATTCGACCTGATTGTTTCCAACCCTCCGTATATCTCAGTGTCTGAGATGGAAGAGCTGTCGCCCGAAGTGCGCGAGCATGAGCCGCGCATGGCTCTGACGGATGAGGGGGACGGGTTGGGAGCGTATCGTCGGATCGCGGCTGCGACCCCGGATTTTCTGTTGCCGGGCGGGCGAATTCTTGTCGAAATCGGTCAGACGCAGGCGGCAAAAGTATCAGCCCTGTTCGACGCTGCCGGGTTGGTGGATGTTCGGATCATCCCTGATCTGGACGGTCGCGACCGCGTTGTCGGCGCAAGAATGCCGGGTTGAGTGGCGGGTTTGCGGCAAAAAACGCCAACCCGAACAAAAAAGCTTGTGAAAACCCGAGATTCCTCTTGTCTGCGCCGTCAGGACATGTTTACTCAGGATTAGTCGGCGAGGTTGACGCTGTTGCAGCGCACCCCTGACGCCAAGCCCAAAAAGTCGACTTCCCGTCACGGCAAACGCCTTAGAGCAGTGCAAAACACGGGTTGAGCGACAGCGCATTGATAAGGCTGACGTAAAGTAAGATGAGATCTTCCAAACCCCGTTCGCGGGCCAAGAATAACCGCAATCGTCCTTCTGGCGGCAACGTCGTAAACCGGGTTTTTGACAGCTCGGGTCCCGAAGGCAAGGTTCGTGGCACGCCGCAGCAGATTATTGACAAGTACAACCAGTTGGCACGTGACGCTCAGCTGTCGAATGACCGCGTGGCAGCAGAAAACTTCCAGCAACACGCAGAACATTATCTGCGGATGCTGAGCGAAGCGCAGCGCGAAATGGATGCGCGCCGTGAAGAGCAGGAGCGCCAGAACCGCGAACGCCAGGCTGAGCGCGATCGTGAACGTGCCGAACGTCAGGAACGCGAAGCGACCCGTCAGGCTGATCCGGCCGAAGCACCGCAGCCTGATTTGATGGACCTGTCTCAGCAAGTTTCAGAGCCCGATAGCGGCTTGGTGGAAACACCGGAAAACAAAGAAACCCCGGTAGCTGAGGCACCGGAAGAGGCACCGCTCAAAGAAAAACCCGCGCGTAAACCGCGCACGCGGAAGCCCAAAGCTGCACCCGAGGCAAAAGAGGAAGCACCCGCCAACACCGGGGATGCTCCAGAGGCGGCTGAGTAAAGCTGACGGCCAATGAACCAAGCCCCGAGGTCAAACTCGGGGCTTTTTTGTTTGATCAGGTTTTCTTAACTTCGCGCGCCAAAGCGCAGAACGCTTCAAGCGGGATTTGTTCGGCACGGTCCGTGGGCTTGATACCAGCAGCCAGCAGACGGTCTTCGATATCCGGGGCAATGCCTTTGAGTGAGGCGCGCAGCATCTTGCGACGTTGGTTGAAGGCGGCGGCCACGATACGTGACAGGGTGGCGGCATCGGCAGGAAAGCGTGGTTCGGGCAGGGCGGTCAGGTGGACCACGGCGCTTGAAACCTTGGGCGGCGGGGTGAAGGCCCCGGGGGGAAGCGACATGGCGATACGAGCCTCTGCCCGCCATTGAGCGAGGATGGCAAGGCGTCCATAGGCCTTGCTGCCGGGTTGGGCGACGATACGCTCGGCCACTTCGCGTTGGAACATCAGCGTCAGGCTCTGCCAGAATGGGGGCCATTCGGGCGGTGTCAGCCAACGCACCAGCAGCTCGGTGCCGACATTGTAGGGCAGGTTGGCTGCGACGCGGATTGGCGGTGACAGGTATTCAAGCGGGTTTATTTCCAGGGCGTCGCCGGTGATCACCTCAAGCCGACCCGGATACGCAGCCGCGATGTCGTTCAGGGCGGCAATGCACCGGGTGTCTTTTTCAACGGCCACGACCTTGCGCGCGCCTTCGGACAGCAGGCCCCGCGTCAACCCACCGGGACCGGGGCCGATTTCAAGCACATCGCATTCTGACAAATCGCCAGCCTGTCGGGCGATCTTAGCGGTCAGGTTCAGATCCAGCAGAAAGTTCTGCCCCAGAGATTTGCGCGCTGAAAGCTGGTGGGTTGCGATGACCTCGCGCAGAGGGGGAAGCGTGTCTATAGCGCTCATGATCGGAATACCTTGGCGCCTGTGAAAGGGGCTGCGCCCGAGATTTTTGTGCCTCCGGCGGGGATATTTTCAGCCAGGTGAAGGATCAAGAGCTTTTTACCATGCGCCGGGCAAGTTTCAGGGCTTCGATCAGGCTGGAGGGGGTGGCGATGCCTTTCCCCGCGATGTCCAGTGCTGTTCCGTGGTCGGGTGAGGTGCGGATGAAAGGCAAGCCAAGGGTGACATTCACGCCCCGGTCGAAATCCAGCGTCTTGATCGGGATCAGAGCCTGATCATGATACATGGCGATGGCGGCGTCATAGCGGGTGCGGGCAGCGGCGTGAAACAGAGTATCCGCAGGATGGGGGCCGGTGATGGTTGCGCCCTCTGGGTTCAGATCAGCCAGCATCGGAGCAATCCAGTCGAGTTCCTCTGTGCCCATCTTACCGCCTTCACCTGCATGTGGGTTCAGACCTGCAACTGCGATGCGGGGATGTGTGAGCCCGAACTGATCACGCAAACCGCGTACAGTGATTTCAATCGTCTCGCGCAGAAGATCAGGGGTAAGTGCCGCGGGAACCTGTGACAATGGAATGTGAATTGTCGCGGGAACGACGCGCAACCTCTCGCTGGCCAGCATCATGACAACCCGACGGGTTCCGGAAAGGGCTGCCAGAAACTCGGTATGGCCAGGAAAGGTGAAGCCTGCGCCGTCGATCAGGGCTTTCTTGTTGATCGGTGCAGTGCAAAGCGCTGCGGCCTCACCGGTCTGTACCAGTTCGGCGCCGGTTTCGATGGCATCAACCACCGACGGCGCGTTGGCCGGGTTTGGCTGGCCGAATACGTTAGGGGCGGGAAAGTCCATCTGAAGAACGGGCAGGGCCCGATCACAGATTTCAGCGACCTGACTGGGATGTTCGATTTTGGCAACCGGAGTGCCTGCGGGCAGGTGGCTGGCGTCCCCGATATAGAAAAACGGGCAGGCATCGCGCAGTTCAGCCCACGCCTTGGCCGCGATTTCCGGGCCGATACCGGCCGGTTCGCCGCAGCTGAGCGCGACGGGGCGTGTCATTCCTGAGTAATGACAGCGTCAGCCCGCAGCTGTTCCACCAGACTGGCCGCAAAGGCCTGAAGACGTTGCTGCGCCAGCGCATTGGCGACATCGCCCCGAGAGGTGTCTTCGCCCAGATCCCGCGTGCGGTTGCACAGCATCAGGAACACAAGCGTCTGACCATTGTTGCGAGTCAGATTCGCCGATGCTTCGTTCCGGTCCAGCTTGGCCAATTCCACGGCAATATCACCGGGCACCTCGGAAGGCGCGGCTTCGACCCGGTCCAGAACTTCGGCGGGCTGATCCTTGGCAATGCCATAGAGATCATCACAAGTGTCGATTTCTTCTTTCAGCTTCGCGGCCCGCGAAAGGGTTTCGGCGCTGCGCCCGCCTGGCAGGTAATAGGCGGCATAATCCAACTTTGAAATGCGCGGAGCGCCGGTTGCGACTTCGCGCAAGCCACGCATCTGAAACAGGGCAACAGCGTTCGGCAAGGTGATCGGGTCGGTAATCTCACCGGTCTGAAGCCCCAGGATGACAGGTTGAAGCGCCGGGGGCAGGTTCGAGATATTCAACCAGTCCAGACGTCCACCCTGACCCCGTGTTGCGGCTGCGGAATACTGAGCCGCGGCGGCAGAAAAAGCGTCTTGCCCTTCCAGCCGCGAGATTTCTTCGGCCAACAGCTCGGTCTGGGCAACCGTTTGCGGGTTTACCGGGATGATGATTTCGGACAGCAGGACCTGCAATCCGCCACCGCCCGTCTGGCCCAGAGCGCGATCGATCTCATCCTCGGTCGGGCGGGCCTGCGACAGATAGCGCGAACTGATATAGTCGCGCCATGCCAGTTGATCGGCGACATAATCCCGGACCGTTTCCGGGTCGACGCCCGCGTCGCCGAGAAGTTTTAGGAATTGTTCGGATGACAATTGTCCGCGCGAGGCGAATTCGTCGATGCCCAGTTGAACGGCCTCGGGCGTCGCTTGCACGCCGGCGTCACGCATGACCTGCCTGCGCAGTTTTTCATCAATCAAGGCATCCCTGACGTCAGCTTCGCTACCACCGGGCAGGCCCAGAACATTCAGGAATTGCAAGCGCTGTTCAAGCTCATACCAGGTGACAATGTCCTGATTGACGCGGATCGCGGGTGAGAACAGGCTTTGCGCGCCGCCCTGAAGAGGCGCGATTGCAAAAACTGCGGCAACTAGTGCCGGTGTGACCGGCTTAAGCCAACCGGAACCGAGAAACCTGGAGAAACCTAATATCAACTGCATGTTCTCTTGTATGTCTTGCCACCGCCTTCAAGGGCGTACCCTGTCAGAGAAAGGGTAAAGCCGAATTCTGTCGAAGGCTCAATAGTGGATGTTGAAGTAAAGCGCCGACTTACGGACATGTTAACCTGAACACATTCGTTCTGGTAGGTCACGCCCAGACCCAGCCGGATCGGTTCCGACTCGGCCAGATCGTAGCGCGCCAGGGCATTTGTCAGCCAGTTCTGATCGACCTGGTAACGCCCGAGCAGCAGAATTTCCGAGATTTCTTCGGTGATGTTTTCCGCCGGGTCCGGTTCCTGCCAGATATAGCTGCCAGACAGGCCGGCATATTTGGATGCCCATGCGCCGCGCAGCTCGGCTTTGACAAAGCTGAAATCACCGTCGATCAAACCGCGCCCGGCAAGTGACCAGCCATTGGCCGTGCTGATCTGCCCGGCCACCAGCAAATCCGACGATGTGCCCTGCAACCCCGATGTCAGCGTGAAATTCGGATCGGCGTCAGCACGAAACACCTGACCCACGGTCGCCTGGGCCTGCCAGCCACCCGCGCTATACCGAGCCCAGTTCAGGCCAACCACGCCGGTGGCGCTGTTCTCGCGCTGATCTTCAGCCGGGAAACGCGACAGGGACAGAAGGTTGCCCTGATCGAATTCCTGAAAGGTACTTTCATCATTCGGTACATCGGTGTCCGACACATGTGTCCATCCAAACTGTGCGATCGGTTCGAGGAACTGAACTGCCCCCGACTCCTCGCGCCGTGTCATTGGATAACGGAGTGTCAAAGCCGCACGCGGTGTAGATCGGGTCACGTTGTCTGGATAGTTGCTGTCGTGGCGGACGTTGAAAGTGTCAACCGACGCCCCCAGCGTCGTATCGACCCGCAGCCCCGACGCGAACGTCCAGCTGCGCAACCATTCGGCGTCGAAGGTGGCCCGTGCAATATCCCGGCCAACAACATCTGTGTTGCTGGTACGTTCGTGCGCGTGGCCGATGAAAGCCAGCCGAACCTCGCCACCCAGTGTGTTGGGAAAATAGCGTTTTTCATAGTTGAGATCGAAGACGCGGGACGGGATCTCGTCCTGATTTTCGCTGTCCCGCAGTGTTTTGTAATAGATCAGGCTGGTTTTGAACGCGCTGTCGCGCTTGATCCTCTCCAGCGCGATTTCACTGCGCAAACGGTCCAGATCCGGCAAGCCGTAGTCGGCCAGGTAGGCATCGTCGGATGTGGTTTCCAGATTGAAGGTCAGACGAAAATCGTTCTTCAGATTGAACCAGCCGGTGGCAAAAAGGTAGCCGCGATCCTGATCGGGTTGCACATCATCCCGTGTATAAGCGCCTTCCACCTGAATGCGTCCGTTCACGAAAGCCTGACGATAGCGGTATCCCAGCGTTGTCGTCTTGGCTGAGACGTAAGGAGTAAGTGTCAGGTCCTTGTGATCGCCAAGTTTAAAGAAATAAGGGACCTGAACTCCAGTGCCCAATTGCGACGTGCTGCGGATCGAAGGAACCAGAAATCCGGTTGCCCTCTCTAGCGTTGGGTCGGGCAAGCGCAGATAGGGAAAGTAGAATACCGGATAATCCAGCACCCGAAGTTGTGCGCCTTCGAAATATAGTTGCCGTTCCAGTTGATCATGCGTGACTTTGCGCGCCCTGATCTGCCACAGAGGCGGCCTGCCGTCGGTGCAGACATGACAAGATGTGGCCGAAACCTTACTGAATTGCGTATAGCGGCCTGCGGTCCGTTTCGCCTGAACCGAAGCGATCTGTACCTGCTGTTCGAAAACCATGCGTGCGCCGATCAGCAGTCCGTTCTGAATTCCGCTGTCCAGTTGCCCTGAATCCGCCAGTAGCGTGGTCTGACCACCCTGATCGATACGAATGGGGCCTTCCAGTACCAGCTCGCCGGTCTCGCGGTCATAAGTGATGCGATGAGCGGACAATTTGATGTCGCCCTGAAAAGCTTCGACATTGCCTTCTGCCACAAGTTTGCGTTCAGGCGTGATGAAAACCTTGTCGGCCACCAGCAAGGCGGGCTCTTGCTGCGCTTGTGTGCCCTGTGGCTGTGGTTGACCTTGAGAGGTCTGTGCTGCAAGTTTCGCCGGGACGGACAAAGCGAGCGCACTGGTAAGCAACACATGAATAATATGCCGCATCAGCCGTCCTCCGCATGCAGAAGCAGACCAAGAGACAACAGAATTGCGGCAAAGGGCGGTGCCCAGGCAGCGATATAGATGGGCAATTGTCCGTTTTCCCCGAGGATTTGCGCAAAATTGCGCACGAAATAGATGGCAAATCCAAGCAGGACGGCTGTCAGGACGGCGATCCCTGTGCCGCCGAACCGAACGTGGCGCATGGTGAACGCGGCCCCGATCAGAACCATCGAGATCAGAAACAAAGGCCGGGCAAGCTGAACTTGCAGCCAGACCTCATATTGTTTGGTCGAAAATCCCGCCTCGCGCAGGTCGCTGATCAACTGAGGCAGGTCATAAACCGAAACCGAATCCTGTTGTCCCAAAGTGTCCATGATCCGCTGTCGGGTCAGCGAGGTCGGCAGCTCCAGACGCTCGTGTACAACTGAATTGGATTCGGGGTTTTGCCCATCCTGCAAGGCCCAGGTTTTTGCCTGATACAGAACCCAGTTCCTATCTTCCAACTCGGCCCGGTTTGCAACGATCTGCTGGGTCGGTTTGCCATCCCGCCCAAAGGTGATGACGGTTACACCGTCCAGCCGCAGCTTGTCTTGGTTCGACGTTGACCGGGCGTGGATAACGGCCTGTCCGTTTTCGGCGGACTGGCGCAGCCACAGGCCCTCGCTGCTGATCGAAAGGGCCGAACTGCCGTTGTTTCGGTATGAATCCGACAGGCGGCGGAACTCTTCGGATGTGGCCGCTGCGATGGGGTTCAACAATGCAACGGCCAGCGCGCCGATGATTAGCGACAACAGGACAGGGGCGACCAAAGCGCGGATGCCCGAGCGGCCAGTTGCACGGGTCACCACAAGTTCGGACGTACGTGCCAGCCCGACGAACAGCGCAATGGTGGACAGGATCACCAGCAGAGGCAGCATTTCGCTGATGGCGGCTGGAGTATTCAGCAGTGTGAGGTGCAACAGCTGGGCAAAAGACAGGTCGAAATCGTCAAAGCGGCGAATCTGTTCGATCAGATCGATGAGAATCATCAAGGTCAGGAAAATACCTCCGATGACCATGAAGCTTTGCAGGAACCGGCGAGCGAAATAACGGTCCAGGATCATAGGCACGACCCCGCAGTGCCTGTAGTGCGAGGGTTCGGGCCGATATCGCGCCTGCGCAATGCTGTGCGCGACGGCGTATGCCTGCCCTCTCGTACCACGTCTTTCTCCCCCGAACCTGCCGGTCATTTTTTCGGGACCTTAATGCAATTGAAAGGCGGGGAAAACTGCTATCTGGTCAACGCGTGCCCTGCGGGCTAGGTCTTGGGGAACAGAATTCGAGGAGAGTACAATGAGCAGTCTGATACCGATCCGTTTTCAGGAGTTTGACCTGGAGGTTATGGCGCAGGCCGGAGGGCGCGTCGCCATCATCATTCCGGATGACGGTAAGATGAGCCCGGCAGCCCGCCGGGCAAACCGTCTGACGAAGGGCGGGTTGGCGCGGCTTGTTGAAAGCGAGAGTTTCAGAAAGTCCAAGACAGCGGACGTCATCTCGATGGCATGGCCCACAGGGATGGCGGCTGAGGCGCTGGATGTTCTGATTTTGCCACGTCGCCCTGAGGCCGCCGAAGCCCGCAAGGCAGGTGCGGCGCTGGCTAAGCTGGCAGGCGGCAAGGACATGCTGGTGATGGTGGGCAATCAGGCGCGGGCCGAGGATCTGGCACTGGGGATTGTTCTGCGCAGCTACGAATTCGACGCGCATAAAACCAAGGAAAGCCAGAAGGCTGGCACAGTGACAATCAGCCACGCAAAGCCTGCAGAGATCGAGGCAGATTTTGCACCTCTCTATGCAATTGCTGATGGCGTTCGGATGACGCGCGATCTGACCAATGAACCGGCAAATGTTTTGACCACTACCGAATTCGCGGACCGTCTGGTTGAGATGCAGGAACTGGGTCTTGAGGTCGAAGTGCTGGACGAAGACAAGCTGGCCGAGTTGGGAATGCGCACATTGCTAAGCGTCGGGCAGGGCTCGGACAGCCCTTCGAAAGTGGTGGTGATGCAGTGGAATGGCGGTGCCAAGGACGACGCGCCTCTGGCTTTGGTCGGAAAAGGCGTAGTGTTCGACACGGGTGGTATCTCGCTCAAACCAGCTGCTGGCATGGAAGAGATGACCATGGACATGGGCGGAGCCGGAGTTGTTGCGGGCACCATGCGCGCGCTGGCCAAGCGCAAGGCAAAAGCCAATGTCGTGGGGCTGGTTGGTCTGGTCGAGAATATGCCCTCGGGTAACGCCACCCGTCCGGGTGATGTGGTCAGGTCTATGAAAGGTGATACGGTCGAGATTATCAACACCGACGCCGAGGGCCGCCTGGTTCTGTGTGACGTGATGTGGTACGCGCAGGAACGGTTCAAGCCGGTCGGCATGATCGATCTGGCAACTTTGACCGGTGCGATCATTATCGGGTTGGGCCATGAGAATGCTGGTGTCTTTTCGAACAATGACACATTCTGCGATGCCTTCCTGAAATCAGCCAAGGCCGAGGATGAAGGCGCCTGGCGGATGCCATTGGGCGATGCCTATGACAAGTTGCTGAAATCGCGCATTGCCGACATGAAAAACGTGGGCGGTCGTCCCGCGGGTTCAGTCACCGCCGCGCAATTCCTGCAGCGTTTCGTGAAAGAGGAAACGCCGTGGATTCACCTGGATATCGCGGGGGTCGCCTCGGTTGCCGACGAGACATCTTATGCGCCCAAAGGCGCCACCGGCTGGGGTGTGCGCGCACTGAGCCGGTTTGTGCAGGACAATTTCGAGTAGGCATATGGGCGCTGTCTATTTCTACCACCTGACCCGCCAGCCGCTGGAGCACACCTTGCCTGCGCTGCTTGACAAGGCGCGGCAAGCCGGGTGGCGGATAGCCGTGCGGGGTACTGACACTGCACGGATGGACTGGCTGGATGAAAAACTGTGGCTGGGACCCGAGGACAGGTTCCTGCCCCATGGACGCGCAGGCGGTCCGTATGACGCGGACCAGCCGATCCTGCTGACCACCAGCGCCGTGGCGGGAAATGGCGCGACCTGTATCATGGCTGTGGATGGCGCGGTGGTCGAGGCGGAAGAAGTCGCCGCGCTGGAACGGGTTTGTATCCTGTTCGATGGCAATGACGACATGGCTGTACAACACGCGCGCGGGCAGTGGAAAGCGCTGACGGATGCCGGATGTTCCGCACAATACTGGTCGGAGGAGTCCGGGCGGTGGGAAAAAAAGGCCGAAGCCTGACCGGCCCGCAATTTTCAGGAGATACGACGATGCAGAAGAAGCCTTTGGGCCGTACCGGAATTATGGTGAGTGATCTGTGCCTTGGCACGATGACATTTGGCTCTCAAACATCTGAAAGGGATGCGCACCGGCAGATGGATATGGCGCTGGATGCGGGGATCAACTTTGTCGACGCGGCCGAAATGTACCCGGTGAACCCTGTCGCGAAGGAAACGATCGGGCGCACCGAAGAGATTTTGGGAAACTGGAATGCCGCCAATCCTACCCGCCGGGGCGATTATGTTCTGGCGACCAAGCATTCCGGCGCGGGGCTGTCCTTTGTCCGTGATGGTGCGCCGATCACCGCCCGCACCATACCCGAAGCGATTGAGGGGTCTTTGCGACGATTGCAGACCGGGTACATCGACCTCTATCAATTCCACTGGCCCAATCGGGGCAGCTATATGTTTCGGCAGAATTGGGATTATGCGCCGTCTGGCGAAAACACAAACGAAGTGCTGAGCAACATGCAGGAGTGCCTTGAAGCACTGCAGGCTCAGGTGGACAAGGGCAATATCCGTGCCTTTGGCCTGTCGAATGAAAGCGCTTGGGGAACCGCGCAATGGCTGCGGTTGGCCGAACAGATGGGGGCGCCGCGTGTGGCATCTGTGCAGAACGAATATTCATTGCTGTGCCGCCATTTCGACACCGACCTGGGTGAGTTGAGTGTGCATGAAAATGTTGGGCTGATGGCGTTTTCCCCTTTGGCAGCAGGATTTTTGACCGGAAAGTACCAAAACGACTGCGTGCCCGACGGATCGCGTATGTCATTTGTGCCAGAGATGGGCGGCCGGAAATCCGGTCGTGTTTTCGAGGCGGTTGCAGCTTATCTGGACATCGCCGCGCGGCACGGTCTGGATCCGGTGCATATGGCGTTGGCGTGGTGCCGGACGCGCCCTTTCATGATGTCGGCAATCTTCGGGGCCACGACCGTCGCGCAGCTGGATCATATTCTGGCGGGCGTGGATCTTGAGTTACCCAAGGACGTGTTGGCCGAGATCGGCAGGGCGCATCGGGCGCACCCGATGCCGTTTTAGGTGCTCTGCCCCCGTCGCCTTTGGCGACGCCCCTGGGATATTTTTGGCCAGATGAAGGGGGATCCGGTCAGTGATGGGTGGGATGCGCGCGTTCGTGTCTCAGGTCGCGGGCCGATTGACCGTGGGCGGTGCGGAAAGCGCGGGCAAAGCTGGATTGTGAGGCGAAGCCGGTGGCGAGTGCCACATCCATCAATGGCATGTCGGTGTCGGTGACCAGACGGCGGGCCTCGGCCAGGCGCAGTTGCAGATAGTGGTCCTGCGGCGTGGTGTTCAGGCGGAGGCGGAACTGTTGTTGCAGCGTCCGTGGGCTGGTGCCCAGGCGGTCTGCGATAAAGGCCAGCGGCAGGGGATCATCCAGTGACGCCTGCATCATCGAGTTGGCCTTGGCCGTCAGCGCTGTGTGGCGATGTGGCGCGCCTGTGCGGCTTTGCGGTTTTCCGGGGTCCGGAGCGCCATCGTAAAGGAACAGGCCTGCAACGCGCGCGGCGAAACTTGCGCCGTGACGGGCGGCGATGATGTGCAGCATCATTTCTACAGCCGGAATTGCGCCACCCGAAGTCAGGCGGTTGCCGGAAACGGTGAAGCGATCGGTGCGCACATCAACTTCGGGAAACCGAGTGGCAAAATTTTCGAGGTCTTCCCAATGGGTTGTTGCCAGATGGCCATCCAGTAGCCCGGCCTCGGCCAGGAGCCACGGGCCGCCATCAATGCCTGCCATCGTTGCGCCTGTGCCCGCGATGCGCCGCAGACCAGCCAGCAGGCTGGGGGTGGCGTGGCGGGCCAGTTGGAAACCGGCGACCACGATCATCAGGTCGCAGGATTGCAACCGGGCCAGTGGGATACCGGGCACTTGCAACGCACTGGTAAGCACCGCGGGTTCTGGCGTCGCGGTCACATAGTCCCAGTCAAAGGCCGGGCGGTCCGCCAGACGGTTCGCGGCCCGCATCGGGTCCACCGCAGAGGCAAAGCTGAGCGTGTTGCATTCGTCCAGTACAAGCACCGCAGTTTTTAGGGCGCGGTGTTCCGGTTGCAGTATGTTTTTTGCGGATTTCATCAAGTTTGATTCGCATATTGCCAAGTGGGTTTCCCAAAGCTGCGCCAGAGTCGGGTCAGAACGCAAATCGGAATCCGGGGAAAAGCCTGGGGAAAACCCAAGGCAGAACCGGGTATAACTTGGGGAAAACACCATGCCTCTGGAAATGAACCGCGAAGTCTTCATTACCTGTGCCGTAACCGGCTCGGGCGGAACGCAGGACCGCAGTCCGCATGTGCCGCGGTCACCGCGGCAGATCGCCGACAGCGCGATTGCCGCCGCCAAGGCCGGGGCGGCAGTGGTTCACTGCCACGTGCGTGACCCTGAGACCGGCGTGCCAAGCCGCCGGCTGGATCTGTATCGCGAGGTAACGGACCGCATCCGCGACGCTGATGTGGACGTCGTATTGAATCTGACGGCCGGGATGGGCGGCGATATCGTGTTCGGCGGTGTTGAAAACCCGTTTCCAGTGGCCGCGGGCACGGACATGGTCGGAGCATCGGAACGCGTGGCGCATATTGCAGAATGTTTGCCCGAAATTTGCACCCTGGACTGCGGCACAATGAACTTTGCCGAGGCAGATTATGTTATGACGAATACGCCCGGGGCATTGCGCGCCATGGGCAAGATGATGACCGATCTGGGTGTCAAGCCCGAGATCGAAGCCTTTGACACTGGCCACCTGTGGTTTGCAAAGCAACTGGTGAAGGAAGGGATTCTGGCACCCAACGCTCTGGTCCAGCTGTGCATGGGGGTACCGTGGGGCGCGCCGGATGATCTGAATACCTTTATGGCGATGGTGAACAACGTGCCGGATGACTGGACCTTCAGCGCGTTTTCGCTGGGACGGAACGAGATGCCGTTTGTCGCGGCTTCGGTTCTGGCGGGCGGCAATGTGCGCGTTGGGCTTGAGGACAACCTGTGGCTGGATAAGGGCGTAATGGCCGAGAACTGGCAACTGGTGGAACGTGCAGGATCCATCATCGAGAATATGGGCGCGCGCGTGATCGGCCCTGACGAAGTCCGTGCGAAGCTGGGGCTGACCAAGCAGGCACCTGTTGCAAAATAATGGACACGCAGGTTTTTGGGGGCCAGCCCCCAAGCCCCCGGAGTATTTCTAAAAAGATGAAACATGAGCAGCCAGTAGGTGGGGAATCATGAAAACGGCGGCAATTATTGGGGGCGGAGTTATCGGCGGCGGATGGGCTGCGCGGTTCCTGCTCAATGGCTGGGATGTGCGGGTGTTTGACCCTGATCCCGAGGCGGAACGCAAGATTGGCGAGGTGTTGGACAACGCAAGACGGTCCTTGCCGGGGCTGAGTGACGTTCCGTTGCCAGCCGAGGGTGCGCTGAGCTTTCACAGCGACATGGCCGAAGCGGTTAAGGGTGCGCGTTGGATACAGGAGAGCGTGCCGGAGCGTATGGATCTGAAACTGAAGGTTTACAAAGGCTTGCAGGAGGCTTGCGATCCGGGCGCGATCATTGGATCCTCGACCAGCGGGTTCAAGCCGTCCGAACTTCAGGACGGAGCGCTGCGCCCCGAGCAGATCGTAGTGACGCACCCCTTCAACCCGGTTTACCTGCTGCCTTTAATCGAGCTTGTACCAACGGACAAGAACCCGCCCGAGATGATCGAACAGGCCCAGGACCTGTTGAATTCGCTTGGGTTCTTCCCGTTGCATGTCCGGAAAGAGATCGATGCGCATATCGCCGACCGGTTCCTGGAAGCTGTCTGGCGCGAGGCGCTTTGGCTGGTCAAGGATGGCATCGCGACAACCGAAGAAATAGACGAGGCCATCCGTATGGGTTTCGGTATCCGCTGGGCGCAGATGGGTCTGTTCGAAACCTACCGCGTGGCAGGTGGCGAGGCGGGGATGCGGCATTTCATGGCGCAGTTCGGGCCTGCCTTGAAATGGCCGTGGACCAAGTTGATGGATGTTCCCGAGTTCACTGACGAACTGGTCGATTTGATCGCCAATCAATCTGACGCACAATCCGGGATGCATTCGATCCGAGAGCTGGAGCGCATTCGCGATAACAACCTTGTCGGTATGATGCGGGCCCTCAAGGCGCAGAATTACGGCGCGGGTGCGGTGCTGAACCAACATGATGCACGGTTGAAACCCGGAGCGCTGCCGACGCTGGATCAAGCGGATCTGAGCCAGCCCATCCTGACCCTGTCGCGGGCCGTTCCTCTGGACTGGACGGATTACAACGGCCACATGAACGAAGCGAAATATCTGGAGGCCTTTGCCGCTGCCACCGATAGGTTCATGGAAATCATCGGATGCGATGCGGATTACATCGCCTCGGGTGGCAGCTATTTCACGGCGGAGAACCACATTCGTTATGTAGATGAAGCTCATGCTGGTGCAAAAATCGACGTGCGCACGCAGATGCTGTTGGGGCAGGGGAAGAAGCTGCACGTGTTCCACAGCATGTACGAGGGCGACAAGCTGCTGGCCACGGGCGAAAGTTTTCTGCTGCATGTCAGTCTGGAAACCCGTCGCCCCAGCCCGCCATCTGCTGAAATTGAGGTAGCTATGACGCGGGTTGCCGAGGCTCAGGCCGGGTTGCCTTACCCCGAAGGCGCAGGCGCGGCGATCAGGAAGCCTTCATGACGCGCCGGGTTTTGGTGACGGCTGGCGCGTCAGGCGTCGGCCGGGCCATGGCCGAGGCGTTTGACGCTGTTGGCTATGACGTCCGCGTCACTGATATCGATCAGGCGGCGTTGGATACTTTGCCCGATCATTGGACCGGGCACCGAGCGGATGTTGCGGACGAGGCTGACATGCGCGCGGTATTTAACGCCATCAGGTCGATGGGCGGGTTGGATGTGCTCTGCGCCAATGCCGGTATTGCCGGCCCGACAAATGCTATTGAGGATATTGATCTGGACGCGTGGCGTGCTTGTGTCGCGGTCAATCTGGACGGTGCTTTTCTGGCGGCAAAATATGCAGCGCCGCTGATGAAATCGGCGCGGGCGGGCAGTATAATTCTGACCTCGTCGACAGCCGGGCAGTATGGCTACCCGTTCCGTGCGCCCTATGCGTCGGCAAAATGGGCCGTCATTGGGTTGATGAAGACGCTGGCCATGGAGTTGGGGCCCTATGGCATTCGTGCCAATGCCATTTGTCCGGGCGCAGTTGAAGGCCCTCGGATGGAAGGCGTCCTGACCCGTGAAGCCGCAGCCAAGGGCATGACCCGTGACGAGGTCTATCAGGGCTATGCCTCTGGCACCTCAATGGGGCGCTTCGTCGAAGCGCAGGATGTCGCCAATATGGCAGTATTCCTTGCCTCGGATGCGGCACGTCTGGTTTCAGGTCAGGTGATCGCGGTGGATGGTCACACGGTCAACCCGGACCCGAAACTGTAACTCAGCCTTGGTTTGGACCACGGATCTGGCGGATGGTCCGACGGACCGCTTGCCAGTCCTGGGCCTCTTGCCGATTCCCGGCAGCTTCGCAGTCGCGCATTTTTTTCGCGGCTTCGGCCTCGGCTTGGTCTCCATGGGCGGCAAAAAGTGCACGTGCGTATTGAGCGGTTTGAATTGCGTCCATTCCTGTGCTCCTCCGTCTGTGTTCGGAATGCCTTATGGTTCGCGCCATAGTAAAATAGCACAGGTTGAGCGCTGCTGCATCACCCGTCGCGGGAAACCGCCGTTCTGAGGCAACGCAGGTGGTTTGGAAAATCCCGGGCGACCACTTCGGCCTCACGTACCAGCGTGTCGAAATGGCGTGAGAATGTCTCGATCCGATCCCGGTCGCGGAAGGCCATATAGTGACTTCCCGCGTAGAATACACAGAGTAGCGGGCCGAAAATCGTTACCGGTGCCGAATAAAGCCGTTTTGCGTCAAACAGATAGATGCGCATCCGCGGATAGAGCTGTTCGCACAGCGCCAACAGGTGATCGATCTGTTCCAGCCGAACCTCTGGGCTGAGACCTTGATAATACCCGGTGCCGTTTGCAAAGCTTTCTATTTCGAATAACGGCATGGCGATCTCATAGTCCGACTGGGCGCTGCGCATCCAAGTCAGACGATCCGCCGACGCGCCGATGGCTTGATCAGCGGTCCGGCCCAGATGCGGGGCGTATTCCCATTCCAGTATCGCACGCGTCTTGAGCATGTCGGGCAAGGTGGCCGGGACATAGCGGATTTTGTACCCGGCGGCCTCCTGATGCCACTCGAAGATACGTTCATCGACAAGGGCGCGGGGGGCCTCGGTAAAGGTCAGCGAGCTTGCCAGAAGCTCAGCCGCGCTTTCCGGCCTGTCGGAAAGGCTCAGCAACCAGTCGGCCGATACACCAAGCGCCGCTGCGCATCCGCCAACAACATGTGCGTTGGGCAACCGAGCGCCATGATCTGTCAGCAATTGGGAAACGGTCGAGCGGTCAACGCCAATATAGCGCGCAAGGGCACTTTGGCTGACATGGCGCTCTTCCATCGCGCGGGCTAGGCGGAGACGAAACTGGGAGGCGCGGTCGCGCTTGTCGATATTTTCCTGCATGTCGTGAATTTTATCACAGTTGTTGAATTTTGTTAATCATATTCAGAATTTCCAATACTGGGGTCCGGGTGTAACGCTTTTGAGTAAGAAAAAGGAACGGGGTTCGGAATGGAAACGCGGCGAAGATCAGTCGTGAAAGCAATCGTTTGGAATGCGATGGGGTTGGCGATCATGACAATGGTGGGCTTGTTGGCAACAGGCTCGGCCGCTGCAGGAGGGGCGCTGGCGCTGGTGAACACGGCCATCGGCCTGACGATGTACGTGATTTACGAAAGAATTTGGGCGAACATTTCGTGGGGACGAAATGGCTGATCCCACTGCACCCAAATCACCCGAATGGGGCACGTTGTTCCTGATTGTCTTGTGTTATGCGGCATGGCTTGCCGGTTTGTTTTGGTTGGCGCTTGCATCCTTGTGGTTGGCAGTCCCGGCTCTGGGTGTCGTTGCGGCTCTGCATTCGTCACTGACGCATGAAGCCCTGCATGGGCACCCCTTTCGTGCCAAATGGCTGAACGAGACGTTGATGGCACTGCCGTTGACATTGGCCATTCCGTATAGCCGCTTTCGGTACCTGCATCTGGCGCATCATCAGGATGCCACCCTGACGGACCCTTATGACGACCCGGAATCGAATTATCTGGATCCGCATATCTGGTCGAGATTGCCGCGGCTGGCGCAGATGATCCTGAGCCTGAACAACACGCTGTTGGGGCGGATGGTGCTGGGTCCTGCTCTTGGTCAGGTTCTGTTTATGCGGGACGAATGGCGTGGATTTATGCGCGGGGACAGGGCGATCCTCCTAGGATGGGCTTTGCATTTGCCCGGTGCGGCGGCGGTGCTGTGGGTGGTTGCGCAATCGGCCATGCCGGTCTGGGCCTATCTGATCGCAGCCTATCTGGGGTTGTCGCTTTTGAAGATCCGCACGTTTCTTGAACACCGTGCACATGAAAAATCCCGTGCCCGCACGGTGATTATCGAAGATCGCGGACCTTTGGCTTTTCTTTTTCTGAACAATAACCTGCACGTCGTTCATCATATGAATCCGGCCGCTCCTTGGTATCGCCTACCTGCATTGTACCGGGACGGAAAGGACAGGTACTTGGCTTGCAATGAGGCTTATGTTTACCGGTCCTATACACAGATCTTCCGGCAGTATTTCGTTCGCGCAAAAGACCCTGTGCCACATCCTCTCTGGCCAAAGCCTTGATTTATCGACACAACGGGTGGCATGAGTCTCTGGATTCCTGTCACCATAGCCGCCGCCAGTTTTCAGACTGTGCGTTTCATGCTGCAAAAGTCCCTGGCCAGCGTGAAGCTGTCTGCTGCAGGTGCAACTTTTGCGCGGTTTGCCTATTCTATGCCGTTGGCCGTTATCGGGCTATGTGTTGCGTTGCAGTTAACTGGGGCGAGTATGCCCCAGCTCAGCAGTTTGTTCTGGCTTTACGCGGTTATCGGCGGGACAGCGCAAATCCTTGCTACGATCTGCGTGGTGGCGCTGTTCAAACAACGCAATTTTGCCGTTGGAATTACCTTCAAGAAAACCGAAGTGATCCAGACCGCGATTGTTGGCTTTTTGGTCTTGGGGGACAGTGTATCGCGCGGCGCATTGATCGCGATCCTGTTGGGGTTGATGGCTGTGCTTTTGTTGTCAAAAACACCCGGAGGGGACGGACCCTGGTGGCGCCATCTGACCAATCGGGCTTCGCAATTGGGGCTTGGATCAGGTGTTTTGTTTGCGTTTTCCGCCGTCAGCTATCGTGGGGCTTCACTGCAACTGGGCGATATCGATGCGTGGTTCCGGGCGCTGGTAACACTGGCAGTGGTGGTGACATTCCAGTTTACCAGCATGGGGATATGGCTGCTGTGGCGCGACCGCGCAGAACTGCACGCAGTCTGGCAGACGCGGAATACCGGAGTGTTCGTCGGCCTGACCAGCCTCGGTGGCTCGTTTTGCTGGTTCTGGGCCTTCACCTTGCAGAATGCGGCTTACGTCAAAGCTCTGGGGCAGGTAGAGCTGATCTTTAGCCTCATGGCTTCGATCCTATTCTTCCGAGAAACGATCACCCGGCGCGAGATCGCCGGGATGATGTTGCTTGGGTTCTCGATTTTAGCGCTTGTGCTGGCAATCTAGCTGGCGCGACGCTCGTCAAAGCTAAGCGCGATGAAGCTGGGCAGGTGATCTCCCATGCCCACGACGGTCTGGCCGGTGCCTTCCTTGCGCCCACGACTGTGCCCCTTCGGCTCACGCTCTTTCCTGATGTCTTTTTTTACTTCGGTGTCTCGGGCTTTTTTCTCGGGCTTCGGCTTTTCTGGTATGGGGTCTTCGTTGACCGGATTTTCGAGGCGCGGGATTTCTTTCTGGATCAGCTTCTCGATCGCATCCAGCGCCTTTTCATCGCGTCCCGAACAGATTGTGATGGCTTTACCTTCACGGCCGGCGCGGCCGGTGCGGCCAATGCGGTGGACATAGTCCTCGGGGTGGCCGGGGACGTCGAAATTGAACACATGGCTGACGGCTGGCACATCCAGGCCGCGTGCCGCCACGTCTGAGGCGACCAGCAGGCGCAAGGACCCGTCACGGAATCCATCCAATGTTTTCATCCGCTGCGACTGGTCCAGATCGCCATGGATGGCGGCGGCGTCGTAACCGTATTTCTTCAGCGACTTGGCGCAGATATCCACATCTGTCTTGCGGTTGCAGAAAATGATCGCGTTGGTGCATTTGTCACCTTCGGCATCGATCAGCGCGCGCAGAAGGCCGCGCTTGTTGCTGGCCTCGCGGTCACGGCGCCCACCTTTGAACATGACGACGCTCTGTTCGATGGTTTCGGATGCGGTGGCCTGGCGGGCCACTTCGATCCGGGCAGGGGCCGACAGGAACGTATCGGTGATCCGCTCGATCTCGGATGCCATTGTCGCTGAGAAGAACAAGGTTTGCCGGGTGAATGGTGTCAGTGAGAAGATGCGCTCGATATCGGGGATGAACCCCATATCCAGCATCCGGTCCGCCTCATCCACCACCATGATCTGAACACCGGTCAGCAACAGTTTGCCGCGCTCGAAATGATCCAGAAGACGGCCCGGCGTGGCGATCAGAACGTCGACGCCCCGGTCGATCAGGGCATCCTGTTCCTTGAAGCTGACGCCGCCGATCAACAGTGCTTTGGTCAGTTTCAGGTGCTTGGTGTATGTGTCGAAGTTCTCCGCTACCTGCGCAGCCAGCTCACGCGTGGGGCATAAAACCAACGAACGTGGCATACGTGCACGTGCGCGACCGCGGGCCAACAGTGTGATCATCGGCAGAACAAAGCTGGCGGTTTTGCCAGTACCAGTCTGGGCAATGCCCAAAACATCGCGCCCTTCCAATGCGGGTGGAATCGCACCTGCCTGGATCGGAGTTGGGGTTTCGTATCCGGCTTCCTCAATGGCTTTGAGGACCTTCGGGTTCAGGTTCAGTTCGTTAAATTTTGTCATGTAAGTCCGGTTTAATGCGGACACTTGACCTGGCCCGCGCGTATAAGATGTGCCGGGCCCGGATGGCCATGCCCGTGATGCGGCATATCGGCTTGGACGCGGACATAACAAATACGTGGGTCGGGGTCAAATGAAGACCGCAGCATCTTGGTTCGATTGAAACAGGTTCGAGTTTTGCGCAACAATTCAGCAGCTTCCGGGAAAGTGTTTCGCCAGTTTCCCGCCCAGATTCAATGCGCGGTGGCGGATCAGCCCATTCTGCTCCAGCCGGGCGCGGACTTCTGGGTCAGCGCCGCTCATCTCGTTGAAGAACGCGCGCAGCCCATCCTCGCCGTGTTCGCTTTCAATCCAGCTGAGCAATTCATTCTTGTTCAGCCCGCCCATCTCGCGCGGGGCATTCGGGGCCATACCAGCCTGATACGAGCCGCGATCCATGCGGAACGGATAGTGTGCGATCCAATGATCCCAGTCCGGCGCGTGGCGGTGGCATAGATCGACCTGTGCAAGCTCGTATTTGCACGGCCGCAATTTCCCGTTCTGAAACAGGTTGTGGATACGAAAACTCAGACGTTTCAATCCCGTGCGCACAAACAACTTGCCCTGTACATGGCTGAGGAACCCGCCAAGGACGAAAGCCCCATAGTTGGGATAAAGCATCTCAATCAACTCTGTACGGGCCGGGCTTTGTGGCACATGAGCCTTGTACAGGTCTTCACCGCCTGCCAGCGCCTCGATTGGGCGGACACGGGCGGCGTGAACCTTGTCCGGGATATCGCGCAACACATCCGAGATTGGGGTCGGCGACCACAGAAACTCGTCAACATCGATATGGGCCAGCCAATCTAGGTGCGTGTCGCGATAGGTGTATGTCGCGTTGACCGATTGGCGAACCTGGTGCTTTTCCGGTCGCGTGCGTTTTAGCTTTTGCCAATAGGCGTCATCGCAAACCTGTACGCAAACACCGGGATGTGCCTTCAGCGCCTCGAACGTGCGCTGGTTCGGCTCATCCAGATAGATATAGATGGTCTCGGCGCCCAGATCGAGGTGATGGGCCACGAACCGAAGGACATCTTCGGTCAGGCCCCTGACCATCGACACGACACCCCATGTGGTCATGTGCGCTGCGCGCGCACTTCGCGCATGCGTTTCAGGCGCCGAAAGATACCGCCGGGATCTCTGTTGAGCTCGGTCATCAAGTGATCGACCAGCGGCGCGATGGTGGTATCGCTTAGGGCCTTGGTCCAGACCGGAGCAATCAGATTGACATCCAGTCCGCCACTTCCAAGGGAAAACCCTTTCATCTGATAGGGCAGCGGGACACTTCTCAAATTCTGGTGTTGAAACGGTGTTTCCGGGGTCAGCCCCGAAAAGCGCCTTTCGAACTCATATAGCTTCATCATGCCGAACAACATGCGCAAAGCGTGACCAACCTCGCGCTGAGTTGCAGTTTGACCGTGGTCCGCAAAGGTCTGAACCGACGAGACCAGCCATCGCAAATCAAGCGTGGACAGAAGGTGGTCCGACTGTTCGTCCCAAAGGCGACAAAACAGAAGCGGGGCGTGACGCGGGAAGGACCGCTTTCGCAGGTTCGAGATCAACTGGGCATTCAGGAAGGCAAGTTCCGAGTTTCCGACAAATTCCCGCGCAATCTGAGCACGCTTGCGATCCCAACTTGTACTGGGCTTCGGCGGGGGCACAGTCGCACTTTCGGGCAATGTTCGACCGGCCAGTTCAATAAGGTCAATGTCAAGGTCAGGCAAAGAGGTGGTGCCGAACTGAAACGGGCTGCGCCGGTTTTCATACCTGTCCAGCATGTCTGGAAGACCGCCGGGGAAAGTCAGTTCATCCTTGTTCATGCGCGCAGAATTGCACAGGCTGACTCGGCTGTGCAATCAGTCAGTTGGATCACACCATCATCTCTTTGGTGGCGGTCAGATTCAGGGCGGGATAGTCCCGAACCACCCGGTCGATGTCCCATTGCAGCCGGGTCAGATAGACAATGTCGCCGTCATGGTCGTGCGCGATGTGCTGCTTGTTTGCATTCACAAACTTTTCGACCTCAGCCTTGTCACCGCTGACCCAGCGGGCCGAGGTGAACTGAGACGCCTCGAAACGCACAGGCAAGCCGTATTCCATCTCGATCCGGCTGGCGAGCACCTCGAATTGCAGCGCGCCGACGACACCCACGATAAAGCCTGATCCAATTGAAGGTTTGAACACCTTTGCCGCGCCTTCTTCGGCAAACTGCATCAGGGCCTTTTCCAGATGCTTGGCCTTCATCGGGTCACCCGCACGGACGCCTTGCAGCAGTTCCGGTGCGAAAGAGGGGATGCCGGTGACGCGCAGCGCCTCACCTTCGGTCAGCGTGTCACCGATGCGCAGCTGGCCGTGGTTGGGAATGCCGATGATATCTCCGGCCCAGGCCTCTTCAGCCAGTTCCCGGTCAGAGGCCAGAAACAGCACTGGGTTTGAAATCGCCATCGGTTTCTTCGACCGCACATGGGTCAGTTTCATGCCGCGTTTGAAATGGCCTGATGCCATGCGGACAAATGCCACCCGGTCGCGATGCTTGGGGTCCATATTGGCCTGCACTTTGAAAACAAAGCCTGCGACCTTCTTTTCATCCGGCGAGATCTGGCGGGGTTCGGCTGATTGCACCTGCGGCTGTGGGCCATATGCGCCGATGCCTTCCATCAGTTCCTTGACGCCGAACGAGTTGATGGCCGAGCCGAACCAGATCGGGGTCATATGCCCTTCAAGCACCGCCTGCGGGTTCAGCGCGGGCAGCAACTCGCGCGCCATCTCAACCTCTTCCAGCAGCTTTTCCAGCAGGTGTGCAGGAACATGTTCCGACAGTTTCGGGTCATCAAGCCCGTTAATTTCGATGCTCTCGGCCACCTTGTTGCGGTCGGCGCGGTCCATCAGCTCCAGCCGGTCACGCAGCATGTCGTAACAGCCGATAAAATCGCGACCCACGCCAATCGGCCACGCGGCGGGGGTGACGTCGATGGCCAGCATCTCTTGAATTTCGTCGATGATCTCGAACGTATCGCGGCTTTCTCGGTCCATCTTGTTGCAAAAGGTCAGAATCGGCAGATCGCGCAGGCGGCAGACCTCGAACAATTTTTGCGTCTGGCTTTCGACACCCTTCGCGCCGTCGATCACCATCACGGCCGCATCCACGGCCGTCAGTGTGCGGTAGGTATCTTCCGAGAAATCGCTGTGGCCGGGCGTGTCCACCAGATTGAACCGGAAATTCCCGTAATCGAAGGACATTGCCGAGGCCGAGACCGAGATGCCGCGATCCTTCTCCATCTGCATGAAGTCCGAGCGTGTCCGCCGTGCCTCGCCCTTGGCGCGCACCTGACCAGCCATCTGAATGGCTCCCCCGTAAAGCAGGAACTTTTCCGTCAGCGTCGTCTTGCCCGCATCCGGGTGCGAGATGATGGCGAATGTCCGGCGACGGGCAATCTCGGGCGGCAGGGTAGGTTGGTTCGAGGTATCAAGCATGACCGCGCGTATAGGCGGGGAATCCTGCCGAAGCAAGACAAAGGGGCTGGTTCGAATCACAGGCTTATGGCAATAAGAACATATAGTGAACAAATTGTGGAGAAGACCAATGGATTTGAAAGAGATTGCCAACGAGTTGGTGGCCGGCTGCCGCGAGGACCGCGCCAAGGAAAATCTTGAGAAATTGTATGCGTCAGACGCAGTTTCTGTTGAAGCGGTCGATTACTCAGGCATGGGGCGCGAAATACAGGGGCGTGATGCGATCCGAGGCAAACATGAATGGTGGGAAGGCGCCCACGAGGTTTCGGGCGCTTCGGTCAGCGATCCGTTTGTACACGGCGAAGACCGTTTTGCGGTGATTTTTGAAGTGCAGGGCAAGGTAAAGGAAACCGGCGAATCCTTCGATATGCGTGAAGTGGGTGTCTATCACGTCGCAGATGGCAAGATCGTGCGGGAAGAGTTCTTCTACTGATCCCAAGCCATTTCTGGTCTTCCCTGTCTGGCCGATGCTAGACATGCGGCAATGACTGACAGGGAGGATCCGATGGATCTTGGTATAAAAGGAAAGCGCGCGCTGGTCTGTGCCAGTAGCAAAGGGCTGGGTTTGGGCTGTGCCGAGGCTTTGGCTGAGGCTGGCGTAAATCTTGTGATGAATGCGCGTGGTTCGGACGCTTTGGAGAGCGAGGCGGCACGCCTCAGGTCAGAGCATGGCGTCGAGGTACAAACAGTCGCTTGTGACGTGACGACTGCGGAAGGGCAGGCGCGGGTGATCGAAGCGGCGCAGGGCGTTGATATTCTTGTGACAAATGCCGGTGGACCGCCGCCGGGTTTATGGTCGGACTGGGAGCGTGATGATTTCATCAAGGCGCTGGATGCCAATATGTTGACCCCCATTGCGTTCATGAAAGCGCTGCTTCCCGGAATGATGGACAAAGGTTGGGGGCGGGTGGTGAACGTCACCTCACAATCCGTGCGCGCGCCAATTGCGGTGCTGGGGCTTTCGAATGCAGCCCGCACGGGTTTGACCGGATATGTCGCGGGAACTTCACGCCAGGTTGCACCGCATGGCGTGACCATCAACAACCTGCTGCCCGGCATTCATGCAACGGATCGCGCGGATGCGCTGGACAGCGGCGTGGCTGCCCAGCAAGGCATCTCGATCGAAGGCGCCCGCGCAAACCGTTCGGCGACCATTCCTGCACGACGCTATGGAACGCGGCAGGAATTCGGGGCTGCCTGCGCGTTCCTGTGCTCTCAACATGCGGGGTTCATCGTTGGTCAGAACATTCTGCTGGATGGCGGCGCAACCAATTTGACGATGTGACCATGGCGCAAGGGTTTTCGTTGAAAGATCAGATGTTCAACGCTGAGAAAGTGAATTATCTCAGCGGTTTGTTTTCCGGTTCTCGTGCAGAATTTGATGCTCCGGCATTCCGATCTGCGGTCATGTCGCGATTGCTGGAGTTAGAGCTGAAGGATCGGATCATCTGGATCGCCACTTGCCTGCAACAGGCGGTGCCCGGTGATTTGCCTGCCGTTGCCCCGACGATCCTGCGCGCCTTGCCTGCACCTTTGGACCCAACGAAAACGGATGACGATTTTGGCGATTTCATCTTTGCGCCGGTCGGTGAGTGGGTAGCGACCATAGGTCTTGAGCATGTTGATCTGGCTTTAGACGTGATGGAGGAACTGACACAGAGGTTTTCCATGGAATGGGCAATCCGACCGTTCCTGAACCATGACCCGGACCGGGTGTTGCGGCGGATGCAGGACTGGTGCTCTCATGACAGTTACCATGTGCGCAGGCTGGTCAGCGAAGGGACGCGCCCCCGATTGCCATGGGGGCAGGCGGTCGCATTGGGTTTGCAGGACCCGCTGCCATTGCTGGACAAGTTGCACATGGATTCGACGCGGTATGTCACCCGGTCCGTATCCAATCACCTGAATGACATCACCAAGAAAGACCCGGATCTGGTATTGGATCGCCTGAAGGCGTGGCGCAGCCAGGGGCATCAGAATCTGGACGAGCTGGACTGGATGACGTCACACACCCTGCGCGGGCTTGTGAAAGCGGGGCATCCTGAAGCGATGAAGATGTTAGGCTATGACCCGGACGCAGAAATTGAGGTCGCGGTCAACCTGACTTCCGAAGCTCGGATTGGTGACGCTTTGGCCTTTTCAGTCACTTTGAAAGGGGTTGGAGAGCTGCCAGTTCTGGTTGACTATGTTATTCATTTTCAAAGACCTGGCGGGAAAATCTCAGCCAAGGTGCACAAGTTGAAGCAGACGGCTTTGAAGAACGGGAAACTGACGTTGGAAAAACGCCACAAGTTGAAGGGCGACGCCACAACATTCAAGTTGGTCCCCGGCGCACACCGGCTTGAGGTTCAGGTGAATGGCAAAATTCGTGCAGGCGTGGACTTCGACCTGCTTGGGTAAAACCGCGCGGGACCGCTCACGCTTTCGTCAAAAACGCCTTCCCCGGATTGCGAACCCCCGGCGGCTGCATTAGCTCGTACATGACCATTTGCGAGGGAAAAGCGCGATGAAACATGAATCGGTGCAGAACTATTATGGTGAAGTCCTGCAAAGCAGTGCTGACTTGCAGACCAATGCGTGCTGCACGCCTGACGACATGCCCGACCATGTCAAAAAGATCCTTTCAAAGATTCATGACGACGTTCTGACTCGCTACTATGGCTGCGGTCTGATTGCCCCACTTGACCTTGAAGGCACGTCGATCCTAGATCTGGGGTGTGGGGCCGGGCGGGATGTATATGCCTTGTCCGTCATGGTCGGTAAGACGGGCCGGGTAGTGGGTGTCGACATGACGCCCGAACAACTGGACGTCGCCCGCGCGCATCAGGATTATCACGCCGAGGCATTTGGATATGCCCGCAGCAATGTGGAATTCCATCACGGCTATATAGAAAAACTGGATGAGCTTGATCTGGAACCCGGATCGTTCGATATCATCGTCTCGAACTGTGTCATCAACCTGGCCACGGATAAGAATGCGGTTCTGCGCGGAGCACATAGGTTGTTGAAAGAGGGCGGCGAGATGTATTTCTCGGATGTCTATGCAGACCGCCGTATTCCGCAGGCGATGGCCGAAGACGAAGTTCTTTATGGCGAGTGCCTGTCCGGCGCGCTTTATTGGAATGATTTCCTGTCAATGGCTCGAACGGCCGGTTTCGGCGACCCGCGCCGCGTGACACATCGTCCGCTGACGATCGAAAATCCCGTACTGGAAGAGCGTGTTGCGCCGTTGAAGTTCCTGTCCGCGACATACCGTCTGTTCAAACTACCTGCATTGGAACCGGCTTGTGAAGATTATGGGCAAGCCGTGATCTATAAGGGAACCGTGCCAAACGCACCGCATGAATTTGGTCTGGATGACCACCACGTTATAGAATCCGGCAAGGTGTTTCCGGTTTGCGGCAATACCTGGATGATGCTGAAAGAAACGCGATTTGCCCGTCATTTTGACTTTATCGGCGATTTTTCGACCCATTATGGTATTTTCGAAGGCTGTGGTGGCGAAAGCCCGTTTGAAGCCATGGGTGCATCTGTCGCTTCTGGCGGGTGTTGCTGATCCCTTGCACCTGAGGGGCGGGGTTGCTATCCCCGCTCAAGCCCGATGGATTTGATCGGGAAAGGTAACGGGGTCCATCGGTGACAGGTAACGCAATTCCACCGCGTCTGGAAATTCGCAACATTATCCGTCGGTTTGAAGGCCGGGTTGTTGTGGATGATGTTTCACTGACCGTTCAGGCAGGCAAGGTGACCTGTCTGCTGGGGCCGTCGGGCTGCGGGAAATCCACCACGTTGCGCATGATCGCCGGGGTCGAAATGCAGGACTCGGGTGAGATTTATGTTGATGGCAAGCTGATCTGCGACACCGTCTTCCGGGTGCCTCCGGAACGGCGCGAGATCGGTCTGATGTTTCAGGACTTTGCGCTGTTCCCGCATCTGAGTGTGGCTAAAAATGTGGCCTTTGGTCTGAAGGGCAGCAAGGACGAAAAACGCGCCCGGGTCGAGGAGTTGTTGCAGAAGGTCGACCTGATGCGATTCATCGATGGTTTTCCGCATCAACTATCGGGTGGCGAGCAACAACGCGTGGCGTTGGCGCGTGCCCTGGCGCCGCGCCCGCGCATCATGCTGATGGACGAGCCCTTTTCGGGCCTCGATAACCGTTTACGTGATGGTATCCGTGACGAAACGCTGGCCATTCTCAAGGAAGAAGATGCCGCTGTACTGCTGGTCACGCACGAGCCGGAAGAAGCGATGCGCATGGCCGACGAGATCGCCCTGATGCGGCGTGGCAAGATCGTGCAACAGGGCGCGCCCTATAACGTCTATACGCGTCCCGCGGATAAGGCGGCGGTGGCATTTTTCAGTGATGTCAACGTTTTGCGGGCGCAAGTGAATGGCGCATTGGCGGATACGCCCTTTGGTCAGTTCCTGGCACCGGGCATTCCGAATGGTACGGATGTCGAGATTGTCTTTCGCCCTCAGCACATCAAGCTGGACTTTGACCGCAACGGCAAGGGGCCATTGCCGACACCAACAGAAGGTGTTGCGGCCCGTGGCGTCGTCGAACGCGCGCGATTTCTGGGAAATGAAAGCCTGGTAGAGTTTCGCATGGACTATGATGGCTCGATCCTCAGGGCTACGGTTCCAAACGTGTTTGTGCCCAGTCCGGGCCGGGTGATGTGGCTGACCATCCGCCGCGACAAGTGCTTCGTTTTCCCCGAAACAAGGCGCTGATCCATCGATTTCCACCCGAGTGGTGCGCGAAAACCTCAGATTGCGGGGCCACGTCGCTTGCCGCAACGCAGGCCCGGGTCTATCAAGAGCCAAACGCGGGGGTAAATCGGGCACATGCGAATTCTTCTGACCAATGACGACGGGATCAATGCCCCGGGCTTGATCACGCTTGAGGCGATTGCAGCTGAACTGGCCGGACCGGATGGAGAGGTCTGGGTGGTCGCACCCGCGTTTGAACAGTCCGGGGTCGGACATTGCATCAGCTATACCCACCCGATGATGGTCGCCAAGCTGGGCGAGCGGCGCTTTGCAGCCGAAGGTTCACCTGCGGATTGTGTTTTGGCAGGGCTTCACGACGTTATGTTGGATACCCCTCCCGATCTGGTTCTATCGGGCGTGAACAGGGGCAATAACTCGGCTGAAAACACGTTGTATTCCGGTACGATCGGCGGCGCGATGGAAGCGGCATTGCAGGGCGTCCCAGCGATTGCCCTGTCGCAATATTTTGGCCCCAGAAACTTGGGCCTTGACGACCCGTTTGAGGCAGCCGCCCGGTATGGTGCAGATCTGGTGCGCCGGATTCTGGACGCAACTCCGGCAGAACAAGATGATTACCGGCTGTTCTACAACGTGAATTTCCCACCGGTTCCGGCAGACGATGTTCTGGGCACGCGGATTGCGGCGCAGGGGTTTCGGCGCGACACGCGTTTTTCGGTCGAACCGCACAGTTCACCTTCGGGGCGGCGGTTCCTGTGGATCAAGGGTGGCTATCAGCACAATCCGACCGCACCCGGAACGGATGCGGCCGTCAATCTGGAAGGCTATATCTCGGTCACGCCGATGCGCGCTGACCTGACTGCGCATGACATGCTGGAGGCATTGAAGGCGGTCGAATGAGCGGACTGGACCCTGAAACCGTAATGCAATTCCTGTTTGCCCTGCGCAAACGGGGGGTCACGGATGCGCGCGTGCTGGCTGCGATGGAGCAGGTGGACCGCGGTCGCTTTGTCACCGGCCTGTTCGCAGGGCGCGCTTACGAGGACATGCCGTTGCCGATTTCCTGCGGTCAGACGATCAGTCAACCCTCGGTCGTTGGTCTGATGACGCAGGCCCTGAACGTTGGACCACGGGACACGGTGCTCGAGATTGGGACAGGTTCAGGTTATCAGGCGGCGATCCTGTCCAAACTGGCCCGCCGGGTCTACACAGTGGAACGCCACAGGCGGTTGGTGAGCGAAACAAGCAAGCTGTTTGCCGATCTGGGCCTGATGAATATCACTTCGATGTTGTCTGACGGGTCATTTGGCCTGCCGGAACAAGCCCCTTTTGACCGGATCATTGTCACAGCCGCGGCTGAGGATCCTCCGGGCCCGCTCTTGGCGCAGCTGAAAATCGGGGGTATTATGGTTTTACCCGTGGGCCAGTCGGACGCGGTGCAGCAGTTGATCAAAGTAACGCGCACCGAAAATGGTCTGGACTATGACGAATTAACGTCGGTCCGTTTCGTGCCCCTTCTGGAAGGGCTTGGAAAGGATGAGGCGTAATAGGCTTAAAGAATTGGTCGCCGGAACTCCGGGCAACAGGGGCAGGCGTTGAGGACAGAATTATGAGAGCAGTATCCAAATCAGCAATGCGCCGCTGTGCGACCGGGGTGGCCGCTCTGGCCATTTTGGCCGGGTGCGAGGGACCTCTGGATTATGACCTTCGTGGGCAGATCGGTGGATTTTCGACCACCAATGCAGCGCAATCCGCGACGGCATCCCGCCCGACACCGGACAGCCGGGGCGTCATTACCTATCCGAATTACCAGGTGGTCGTGGCGCGCCGCGGCGATACGGTGCGGGACGTGGCCGCGCGGGTTGGCCTGCCCGAGGGCGAGCTTTCGCGCTTCAACGGCCTTCAGACAACGGACACGCTGAGAGAGGGTGAGGTTCTTGCCCTGCCACGCACTGTCGGTGCTGGAAGCAGCGTGGACATCGCGTCGGTCGCCGGGTCTGCAATTGACCAAGTGCCGGCGTCGGGTTCGGTTCAGACCACAACCCTGGAACCCGCGAAACCGGCATCAACGCCTGCGCCGATTTCAACTGGGCCGGAGCCGGTCAGGCACAAGGTCAAGCGGGGTGAGACGGCCTATACAATCTCGCGCCTCTACCAGGTGCCGGTTGAATCTCTGGCGGAATGGAACGGGTTGGGATCAGATTTTACCGTGCGTGAGGGTCAATACTTGTTGATTCCGGTCAAGAACCAGCCCGCGCCCCGGCAAAATGCGGCTAGTGCCGCGCCCGTTCCCGCCACGGAGGTGACGGAACCGGGACAGGGATCACCGACGCCGACGCCACCCAGCGCCACGCAGCCCTTGCCGGACGAGAAAGTTGAGCCGTTGGTCGAGGCCCCCGACGTGACCGCCGAAGCGCCAACCAATACGCGCACATCCGCGCTGTCCCTGCCGGTTGGCGGAACTATCATTCGCGGCTATGACAAGGGCAAGAATGAGGGCATCGACATCGCTGCCGCTCCGGGTACGTCGGTCACAGCTGCCGAAGCCGGTACGGTCGCGGCGATCACCGCGGACGCGGATCAGGTGCCGATCATTGTGGTCAAGCACAACAACGATCTTCTGACTGTCTATGCAAATGTCGATAAGATCACTGTCAAGAAAGGCGATAAGGTACGCCGTGGCCAGAAGCTGGCGCAATTGCGGGGCGGCGACGATGCCTATGTGCATTTCGAAGTCCGCAAAGGATTCGAGTCCGTGGACCCGGAACCCTATCTGAAGTGAGGCTGGATGGCCCGTACCGGGCCTGCCTTCGGCGAGAGTATTTCTGAAAATATGAAGCCTGTCAGGCGTACGGGTCATAGTCGCTCAGGCGTTTTCCGGGTTCGTCGGCGAAGATTTCCGGAAGGGGTGAAACTGCTTCGATCAGGTCGATGCGAAAAACACGAAATCCGTTGCGCAGCTCGCACCAGGCGGTAAGGGTCCAGACCCGCCCCCAGTATTCCATATGGAGCGGGCGGATGGTGCGTTCGGTCAAAACGCCGTCAATGCGGCGATAGGACAGGTGAAGTTTCTGACGTGATTTGATGGCTGCACGGATCGGGGCCATATGGGCAAGGCCCCTTGCGGCATCGGCAAATGGGTAGACCGCGAATTTCCAGCTGTCCGCCTCGGCCACGACCCGCGTTGGCAAAACAGCGTCGATCTTGTCGGCAAGCGATTGTGCGGCAGCCTTCAGGTCAGTATCCGCGGCCTCGGCCACGATGGCCATGCCAAGATTCAGCGCCTCAAGCTCGGCTGTGGTCAGGTTCAACGGGGGCAGGGTGATCTGCTCGCGCACCATGTAGCCGACACCGCGCTCGCCCTCGACCGGAACGCCCGAGGCAACAAGCGTATCCATGTCGCGATAGATGGTGCGAACCGACACCTCAAGCCGGTCCGCAATGTCCTGCGCGCGGTGCAGTTTTCCGTCGCGCAGGATCTGGATGATACCGAACAGGCGGTCAGTGCGGCGCATGACACGCCGTTCTGACCGCGTTTAGGCAGTCATGTTCCATAGTACTTTCTCGTGTCGCATCTGGATGCTATCCGGATTGATGACCGCCATCATGCCTGCTGCACATTCCTGTTGAGGAAACTGTGCGGCTGCGTCCTGTGCCGCCTTCAAATCGGTCCAGACAACATAATCGGTCCAGCGACCATCTTCGCCCTGGCTAAGCTGCCGATGGGCAAATCCCGGCGCGCTGCGCACAAAGGCCTCAGAGGCCTGACTGATTTTCACGAACTCTTCCGGCGTGGTGCCATTGGCCAGGGTGAAGGTGACGATTTCAGCAACGTGGGTCATTTAATTCTCCATTGACCTTGTTTCGATGCCAAATCCCTAACGGATACCAACTGACATAAACCTGTCAGTTGAGAATTGCGACCCCTTAGATTTCACGCGATTGCTACAATTTTCGCCGGCAAATCGGAACAGATCCCTTTTGAGACCAGCAATCGAAGCGTAAAGACTGAGTCAGATCATGTTCCCGGCGCGCAAACGTGCCGACGAAAAAGGAGAAAAGACATGCTCAACAATATCGGCCTTCCTGGCCTGCTGCTGATCGCCGTTGTGGTTCTGGTTCTGTTTGGGCGCGGCAAGATCAGTTCGCTGATGGGTGAAGTCGGCAAAGGTATCACTGCGTTCAAGAAGGGTGTGAAGGACGGTTCGGAAGAGCTGGAAAAGGACGCTTCTGAACTGGCCAAGGACGTCACACCTGAAGCCGAGAAAGACAAGGCGTAAGCGCAGATGTTTGATCTGGGCTGGACCGAGCTTCTGGTCATCGGCATCGTTGCCCTGATCGTTGTGGGGCCAAAGGACCTGCCGGTGCTGTTCCGCAATGTTGGGCGTTTTGTCGGCAAGGCGCGCGGAATGGCGCGCGAGTTCAGCAGCGCCATGAACGAAGCCGCCGATCAGGCAGGGGTGAATGAGATCAAGAAAGGTCTCAACGCTGCCGTGAACCCTGTGGGATCGGCCATGGACGGTGTCAAGCAAGCCGCGCAGGAGATGGCGAAAAGCATCGATCCCACAAAGTTCGATCCTGACAGCGAAACAGGGAAACTGGCGGCCGAGCGGGCCGAGCAGGCCAAAAAAGTTCAGGCGTCAGCCGCCCGTGCGACCGCCGAGCGCAAAGCCAAAGAAGCAGCCGATGCGCTGGCCAAGGCAGAAGAGGCCGAAGCCGCGCTGAACACTGAAAGCAAGACATGAGCAAAACCGACGAGATTGACGATTCTTCGGCCCCGTTGATCGAACATCTGGCCGAACTGCGCACACGGCTGATCCACAGCGTTGTGGCGTTTCTGATCGGTATGATCATCTGTTTTTCGGTGGCGACGCCGATCTTCAATTTCCTGACCAATCCCCTGTGTGACGTTCTGGCCGAGCGCGGGCAGGATTGTGGCCTGATCTTCATCTCGCCACAGGAAGGGTTTTTTGTTGCAATCAAGGTTTCCCTCTTGGGTGGGTTCATTCTGGCATTTCCCTATATCGGGATGCAGATGTGGCGCTTTGTGGCGCCGGGCCTCTACAAGTCCGAGAAAAACGCGTTCCTGCCATTCATGCTTGCTTCGCCCTTTATGTTCCTTCTGGGCGCAAGCTTTGCCTTCTACGTTGTCACGCCTCTGGCCTATGACTTTTTCCTCGGGTTCCAGCAATTCGGGGCTGAGGGTGAAGCCGTGGCCGATGGGGTCAGCGCGGCACCGCTGAGTGTGGTGTTTCAAGGCTCAGCCCAGGAATATCTGAACCTGACGATCAAATTCATCGTTGCCTTTGGATTATGTTTCCAGTTGCCGGTTCTCCTGACCCTTATGGGGAAGGCAGGACTGGTCAGTGCCGAGGGGCTGGGCGCTGTTCGGAAATATGCGGTGGTCGGCATTCTGGTTCTGGCCGCAGTCGTCACACCACCGGATGTCATTACGCAGATCATACTGTTTGTGGTGGTGTACGGTCTGTACGAGATTTCGATCTTCCTGGTCGCGCGAGTTGAAAAGAAACGCGAGGACCAGTTGCGCGCTGACGGTTACCACGATGATGAAGCGGAAGCGGATGATGACCTGATGCAGGAGTTCGAAGACGACAAGTAAGTCTGCCGACGAAACCAAAAGGGCGCGCCATCCAATGGCGCGCCTTTTTCATTGGAAACTCTTGTTGTGCCAATTGGAACGTGCTTTGAACCCCTCAAGACAAAACCGGAGGCCCACATGGATGACCAAGCCCTGAACCGTATCGCCGAGGCGTTGGAACGCATGGCACCGGCTCCTTTGGTGGCGCCTGATTTTGCCGTTGCTCCAGCATTTGTGTGGCATGTCGAACCGGAACGACTGGAACCTGTTACGCAAGTCAACCGGGTCGATCTGGATCTTCTGGTCGGCATCAATCGCTCTCGCGACACGTTGATGGACAATACGCGCCGGTTTGCAGCAGGGTACAAGGCAAATAATGCGCTGCTCTGGGGGGCGCGGGGGATGGGAAAGTCGAGCCTTGTAAAGGCCGTGCACGGCTCACTGAGCGCTGATTACGCCGATCTAAAGCTGGTCGAATTGCAGCGCGAGGATATGGGAACGGTCGCACGGTTGCTGAACCATCTGCGCGCAGCACCCTACAGGTTCATACTGTTTTGCGATGACCTGTCGTTCAGCCACGATGACCAGCATTATAAATCTCTCAAGGCTGTTCTGGATGGCGGCATTGAAGGCAGGCCGGAAAATGTGGTCTTCTACGCCACTTCGAACCGCCGCCATCTGATGCCGCGGGATATGATCGAAAACGAACGGTCCAGCGCCATCAATCCTTCCGAGGCGGTCGAAGAAAAAGTCTCGCTGTCGGATCGCTTCGGCCTGTGGCTTGGGTTCCATCCCTGCGATCAGGACGAGTATCTGGCGATGATCGACCGCTATTGCGCCGCCTATGGCGTTTCCGTTGATGCACAGACCCTGCGCGCCGAGGCAATTGAGTGGCAAGCCACGCGCGGGTCGCGCTCTGGCCGTGTCGCATGGCAATTCTTCGTCGATCTGGCCGGGCGCAACGGCGTGCATATCGCCTGATCCCGGCTTCACCTGGCTGCAAATATCACCGCCAGAGGCATGGCCCGCCAGGGCCATTTCCTAAAGCAGTGCCAGAATCCGCGCAGCTTCATCCTTGGTGCTGTTCAGAACGCTCCGGTCTTCCCCGGGATGAAACCGCGCGCGGACGGCCGTGGGCATCGGCGCGGGTTCGACAACCGAAACCCGCGGACCGGTGCGTTCAGTCTCGACGGCCCAGCTGCGGGCCAGAGCCATCTGCGCGGCCTTGGTGGCACCGTAGATGCCATAAAACTTCTCGCCAGCCTTCGGATCGTCAAAAAACACCGCATGGCCACTCTCGCCCAGAAGGGGTGAGACATAGGGAATCAGAACCGAGGTCGCGTTTGCATTTGTGTTGATCGCCTTGGACCATTCCTTGGGGTCAACAAAATGCACCGGCGTCAGTGCTGATGTGTGGATGGCTGTGTGCATCCACAGGTCGACCTTACCCCAACGGTCATGGATGCCACGACACAGGGTCGCCATGGCGTTTGGATCGGTGATGTCCATGGGGGCCAGAGTGGCTGACCCGCCCTTCGCCTTGATACGGTCGTCCAGCTCTTCCAGCCCGCCGGTGGTCCGGGCGACGGCGACGATATGGTATTCAGGTGCCAACGCTTCGGCCAGCGCAGCGCCCAACCCGCGAGAGGCCCCGGTGATAAGGGCGATTTTTGTCTGATCGGTCATGGCTGCGGTTTGAACCCCTGCGCGAGGGGCGTCAAGTCGCGATTAGCTGCCGGGAATGGCGATCCGCTTGGTCTGGCCGCTTTGTCGCAGCATGATTCCCTGTTCATCAATTGCAACTACCATGCCCGAGGCGACACGGCTTCCGGGTTCAACCTCTTTCACGCGGCCCGATGACAGGCGTACCAAGGCGTGCAGATCGGTTTTGGGCCCGAACACTCCCAGGACAGAAACGGAGTTCTTGTTTAACGCGCCCTGCTGCGTGGCCGCGCTTTTGACATTGGTGTTTGACATGGTCCGTGGCCCGGCGTGAGTTCCGAACCCCTTATTTGTGTGAGTGGTTGCCGCCCGATAACAAAACGATCAGGTAAGCAAAAGACCCTCACAGACACAACGCTTCACGACGTAGCGACCCTTTTGTTAGCCCTTGTGATCGTGCAAGATTCACCGCCGGGTTGTGGCAGATTTCCACTCATCGGCGGAACAGTTTAGATGCGAGCCATATTTAACAGGGCTGTCCTATCTGTATGTCGAACGGTTTGATTCGTTGTTTGAACAGAATCCAAGCGTGCCATAAATGGGTGGGGTCTTTCAGCCTGAGGCGAGTTTGGCCGCATTCCAGGACCCGCCCGGAACCTGCATATCCGCGCGTTTCTGGCTGACACGGCTGCTGTTTTCCAGACTGTCCAAGTAATCCGCGCTGACGCTGCCGGTAATGTAATTGCCGTCAAAGCAGGAACAATCAAATCCTTGGATGTCCGGGTTGCCTTCCTGGGCGGCCCAGATCAGGTCCTCCAAATGCTGATAGAACAGCGCATCGGCGCCCAGCTCTTCACGGATCTCTTCGATCTCTTTGCCATTTGCGATCAGCTCGGCCTTGGTCGGCATGTCGATGCCATACACATTGGGGTATTTGACCGGCGGCGAAGCGCTGGCCACATAAACCTTCTTTGCCCCAGCGTCGCGGCACATCTGAACGATCTTTTTGATGGTGTTGCCCCGCACGATGGAATCGTCGATCAACAGAACGCTGTGACCTTCGAATTCCAGCGGAACGGCATTCAGCTTGCGGCGCACGGATTTCTGTCGCTCGGCCTGACCCGGCATGATGAAGGTACGCCCGACATAGCGGTTCTTCACCAACCCCTCGCGATAGGGGATGCCGGTGATTTTAGCCGCTTCCAGTGCCACGGGGCGGGCGCTGTCGGGTACGGGAATGATCCGGTCGATTTCCAGGCCCGAGTCCTGAATTTGTTTCGCCAGCGTCTGTCCCATGCGCATCTGGGTTTTATAAACCGAGACTCCGTCCAGCAGTGAATCCGGACGTGCCAGATACACATACTCGAAGATACAGGGCGTCAGCTTGCCTTCGACCGCCTGAAACTCGTGCATGTTGCCTTTCAGGTCGATCAGGATGGCCTCGCCCGGGCGCAGATCGCGCAGCTTCTCAAAACTGTTGATGCCAAAGGCCACGTCTTCCGAAGCAAAGGCATAATCGTCCCCCTGACCGTCGACATTGCGCTTTGCGACCGACAGGGGCCGAATGCCATATGGGTCGCGGAACGCCAGCATGCCAACACCAGCCACCAGACAGATTACCGAGTAGGCACCTTGAACCCGCTCCATCGTCATCTTCACACCGGCAAAGATGTTTCGGATCGGATCCGAATTGCCGTTCACCTTGATGGCGTCAGCCACTTTGTCGGCCAGCACGTTCAGCAGGATTTCCGAATCCGATGTGGTGCGCAGGTGGCGACTATATTTCCCGGTCACTTTCTCGCGCTGTTCCGCTGTGTTGGTGATGTTGCCGTTGTGAACAAGATAGATACCGTAGGGTGCGTTCACGAAGAAAGGTTGCGCTTCGGCCGCGCTGAGTGATCCGGCCGTGGGATAACGAACATGACCCATGCCGATATGACCCAGAAGGGTTTCAGCATCCTGGGCGTTGAAAACGTCCTTGACCAACCCATTGGCTTTCTTTTCCCGGAAGAATTCGCCGTTGTAGGTCACGATCCCGGAGGCATCCTGACCCCGGTGCTGCAACATCAGCAACCCGTCATAGATCTCAGCAAAGACATCATGTGTCCGGCTTGCGATTCCTAAAATCCCACACATTCAAGGGGCTCCAACTTCTATGACGATTTCATTCGAGGATTGACCGCAGTTCGGCACCGGACTTTCTGCATCTTCAGCGCGGAAATGTTCACTACGCAGGAACAAGACGCCGTTAGGGCGACCATCACTGCGATCAGCGCGCATTCATACAGAAAGTACAAGATCGGTGGCTCCGATTCCGTGGCGGGTTGGCCCCCACATAATGCCTATTGGCGTGGCTGTCATCAAAGGATCACAATAGCCAAATGCCGCAGGCCAAGTTTGCGCATGTCGATGTAGAAAAACGAAGATGGTGACATGCGCAAACATATGTGCTGTCATGCATTTGATTGCATACATAACTGCTAAATCTCAGCACCTCGGGGGGACCTGAATGTGGCAACATAAACCTCCTCACAAGAACCAGGAACGGATCAGGCAGCGGTGCCATCGGTGCAGGGGATTGGGGCGCGCGTCGTGCCAGATCTGTAACGGAGCAGGCGAGGTCGCCAAAAGCAGAGATATCTTTGGAAAACCGGTTTTCAGTCGATGTGACGGATGCTTTGGCTTGAAAACAATCCGCTGCACCGTGTGCGGTGGAGAGGGGTTTGTCTGATCTGCAACAAAAAAGCCCGGCAGCGCCGGGCTTTCATGAATTGGTGAACTGCCTATCAGCCGTTGGAAGGCGCAGTTGTTGCCGGTTCAGCGTTTCCTGCCGTGCAACTGGCGACCAGCTGTTCATACTGAGTCGTAACCCAGCCCAAAGCCGCCTCGGGGTTTTGTTCCTCAATCTGGCCGCTGAACTGTTCAAACACCTTGGCCGACCGGCTTTCATCAACAATTGTGTAAGACTGGCCGGTCATGACGGTGTCGTAAACGAAGAATGCAATCGCAACCAGAAGGATGCCACGAGCGATGCCGAAGAACAGCCCCAAAGCCTGATCCAGGCCGCCAAGGGCCGAACGCTGAACCAGCGATGAAAACAGCGGTGTGAAGATACTGACCACGATCAGCGCCACCGCAAAGACCGCTGCAAACCCGGTGATCACAGACAATTCACAACTGTCACGCAAGAAATCTCCGACGACCGGGATTTCCTTGACCAGAGGTACAGCCTGCGGGGCGAAGATGAACGCCAGAACGGCCGCCGCAACCCAACCCGCGATGGCCAGAACTTCGCGCATGAAACCACGCGAGTAGGCCAGCAAGCCTGACAGCACGATGATCAGGGCAACTACCCCGTCGATTATTGTAAAACCTTCCATGGCCCTCGCCTGTTCTTTTTCTGCCCCTCAAGGCGCGACTTTAACCTGCTCCGAAGGTTTCGCCAACAAACCCCACCAAATCAGAGGGTCGGGTGAGTGTCAGACCTGCCACAGTACCGGTTTTGCCACCTGCCGGAGCTATTGCCGCTGTGAAACCAAGTTTTTGTGCTTCTTTCAACCTGTTTTCTGTCTGCGGAGCCGGTCTAAGTGCCCCTGACAGCGAGATTTCCCCGAAAACGACGGTGTCTGCGGGCAGGGCTGTGTCTTCGCGTGCGCTCAGCAATGCAGCAGCCACGGCCAGATCGGCGGCGGGTTCACTGACTTTCAACCCACCGGCCACGTTCAGATAGACGTCGAGACCCGCAAAAGGAATGCCGCAACGCGCTTCAAGAACGGCAAGGATCATCGCCAACCGCCCGCTGTCCCATCCCACCACTGTCCGGCGCGGCTGTGAATGGGGGGACGGGGCGACAAGGGCCTGCAATTCGACCAGAACGGGCCGTGTGCCCTCAATCCCGGCAAAGACGGCAGAGCCTGGGCTGGGCGTACCGCGTTCCGACAGGAACAAGGCCGAGGGGTTGGTGACCTGCGCGAGCCCTTTGCCCGTCATCTCGAACACGCCAATTTCGTCGGCGGGACCAAAGCGGTTCTTGACCGCCCGCAAAATACGAAACTGATGGCCGCGTTCGCCCTCGAAATACAGAACCGTATCGACCATGTGTTCGACAACACGGGGGCCCGCAATCTGGCCATCCTTGGTCACGTGTCCGACCATGATGATCGACACGCCATGCCGTTTCGCAAAGGCGGTCAATTCATGAGCAGCCGCCCGGACTTGCGACACGGACCCCGGCGCGCTGTCGACATTGTCGGCCCACATGGTCTGGATCGAGTCGATGATCGCCAGACCGGGTTTTTCGGCTTCAAGCGTGGTGAGAATGTCGCGTAGGTTGGTTTCGGCTGCAAGTTGCACCGGCGCGTTCTCCAGCCCAAGGCGGCGCGCCCGCATGCGAACCTGAGCACTGGCTTCTTCGCCCGAGATATAGATCGTCTTGACGCCGGCACGGGCAAATCGGGCAGCAGCTTGAAGTAACAGGGTGGATTTACCGATGCCGGGGTCGCCGCCCACCAACAGGGCAGATGCAGGAACAAGCCCGCCGCCGAGCACCCGGTCCAGCTCTTCCACTCCGCAGAGCGTGCGGGGCGGCGGGGTTTCCTCGGTCGACAGGTCGGTGAGCTTCATCGACCGCCCGCGTTTCGAGCCCAGCGATTTCTTGGCTGGGCCTGCCGACAGCGGTACGTCCTGTATGATCGAGTTCCACTCGCCGCACCCGTCGCAGCGACCCGACCAGCGGGAATGGGATGCGCCGCAGGCGGAGCAGGAGAAGGTTGGTTTTGCCATGACGCCTTGGTGCCCGAGGACGGGCGGTTCTTCAAGCCCTTGCAGGGCTTTCCTCGTCGTCAGCGGTACACCGCACTCTATCTCCGGGCGATGGTTTTGTTGTGGCGTTCAGTGAGAATGCCCAAAGCGATGGAGGCAAGGATGCAGGCGGTGAAAAGGTAAAGACCCCATGCGGTCTCAACAGTGGCGTAAGAGATGCCTTTGGCCAGCGTGATGTATAGCGCGATCAGGAATATGTCGGCCATCGCCAGCTTGCCGAGGATGTTGAGCGCAGGCTGCACACGGGCATCAAGCAGGTTCCATTGGATCAGCGCCGTGCCGATGGTTTTGATGTAGGGGGCGAAAAGGGCGAAAATGGTGACGATCAGCGCAAGGAAGACGTCAGATTTCCACAGGGACTGGAGGCCGGTGATGACGCTGATTTCGCTGAGGCCAAAGATCGGCAGAAACCCTGCGCGCATCAGCGGGGCGAACCACGCGATGGGGTAGAAAACCAAAAGTGACAGGGTTGCGAAACGCAATATCATGGCGGCCAACGCTATTATGTTTGACCGCCTGACATTACGGTGTTGGATCGTGGGTTCAAGGATGCTTGTTCAGTAGTTTATCTTGCGCGCTTCATACGAGCCATCAGATTGGTTTTGAGAATGAACTGATGGAACAAGGCGGCCAGGAAATGCAAGACAATCAGAACAAGCATTAGCGTTTTCAGGATCTCATGCACTTCGGCGGACGCTGCTATCCCACCAAACCAGGCCAGGGCACCTGAGGCGGGCACCAATACCATCAACGCATAGAGTGAGAAGTGCGTGACATGCGCGGCGAGCTTCATCGCGGCTGTTTCTTTATCCGGAAGCGGTGGCGCGCCGCGGGTCAGGCGCAATGCAATCCGCCAAATCGCGAGTGCAAGGACAAGCAACCCTCCGAGCACATGGAGAGCAACTGGTGCTTGAATAGAGATAGGCAATCCGCGTTCGAATTGATCCCAGGCATCAGACATCGGCTCGTGAAAGAGAAACTGAATTGCGATCAGAACGAAAATGACCCAGTGAAGGGCGATTTGCGCGCGAGAATACGAAGTGGGCATGGGGAAGCTCCGACAAACTTTAACGTTGCTCTGGTTTAACGCGAAACTGTCAGATTTCCGTCGATGGTTTTTTTGATTTATTTGTCCAGCTTCACTGCCATCACCGCACCGCCTCAATCGGCCCCTCGGCACTCCCGCTGATAAACTGTTCCACATAAGGATCACCCGAGGCATCCATCTGACCGACTGGTCCAGTCCACTGAATGACGCCTCCGTGCAGCATCGCCACGTTGTCGGCAATGGCGCGGACGGAACTCATGTCGTGGGTGATGGTCATCGCGGTGGCGCCCATCTCTGTCACGATTTCGCGGATCAGGTCGTTGATGACGCCGGACATAATCGGGTCGAGGCCCGTGGTGGGTTCATCAAAAAAGATGATCTCGGGCTCGGCGGCGATGGCGCGGGCAAGGCCCACGCGTTTTTGCATGCCACCTGACAGTTCTGCCGGAAAGCGGTCCGCCACGTCGGATTTCAGGCCCACGCGGCGCAGTTTTTCGATTGCGATCTCGCGCGCTTCTTCGGTGGGACGTTTCAGGGATCCACGCAGCAGGCGGAAGGCGACGTTCTGCCAGACGGACAGCGAGTCAAACAAGGCTGAGCCCTGAAACAGCATGCCAAACCGCGCCAGAAACGCGTCGCGGTCGCCTTTGGACGCGTCTTTGCCGTCGACATAGATCATGCCGTTGTCGGGTTTGATCAGACCCAGGATACATTTCAGGGCAACAGATTTCCCGGTGCCCGAGCCGCCGATGATGACCATCGAGGTTCCTTTGGGAATCTCAAGATTCATTCCACGCAATACGTGGTTTTCACCAAAGGCTTTTTCGACGTTCTCCATCCGGATCATAGTGAGAAAAACACCCCTGTGAGAACAAAGTTTGCGGCGAGGATCAACACGGCTGCGGCCTCGACCGACCCTTTGGTTGCGCGACCGACACCCTGTGCGCCGCGGCCCGAGTTCATGCCGTAATAGCAACCCATGATAGCCGCGATCACGCCAAAGGCCGCGCCTTTGACCAGAGACGATACAATGTCGCGCATCTCAAGGAAATCGACGGTGTTTTTCAGATACGCCGCCGGGTTGAAGCCCAGGTTCTGCGTGGCGACAGTGTATCCGCCCGCAATCCCGATAACGTCACCTACGGCGACCAGTGCAGGCACGGTGATCAGCGCGGCCAGCACACGCGGAGCAGTAAGGTATTTCATCGGATGAGTGGAGAGCGTGACCAGAGCGTCAATCTGTTCGGTCACTTTCATCGTGGCGATCTCGGCCGCGATGGACGAGGTCACGCGCGCGGCGATCATCAGGCCGACCAGCACCGGGCCAAGCTCTCGCACCATGCCGATGGCGACAATCTGGGGCACGACGGCTTCGGCGTTGAACCGCGCACCGCCCGCATAGATTTGCAAGGCCAGCGCGCCGCCGGTGAAAATGGCGGTCAGGCCGACGACGGGCAGGGACAACCAGCCGATATTCAGCAGGGCCATCCCGAATTCACGCGGATAGAAAGGCGGGCGCAAGATGTGCGACACTGCATCAAGCGCGAACAGGGCCACCCGGCCAAAAGCCGCAAGCAGGCCCAGCACGGTACGGCCCAGCCCCCCCAGCGCGCTGATTGGGTTCATTCCACGTAGCCCCGCGAATAGCGATTGCCCATTGATGTCAGGATTTCATAGCCAATTGTACCAGCGGCCTCGGCCAGATCATCAACGGTTTGGTGACCGTTGAGAATGCGCAGACGCTCCGGGTCTTTCGGCAGGTCTGTGACGTCCACGGTGATCAGATCCATCGAGATACGTCCAACAACCGGGCAGGGTTGGTCGCCCGCAAATGTGTCGATGCCGCCGCCAATAGCGCGATGCAGGCCATCTGCATAGCCGGCAGCAACGGTGGCGATCCGGGACGGCCGGCGCGCCACCCAGGTGTTTCCATAACCCACGGTCTCGCCCACGGCCAACTTGCGCACCTGAATGACAGGAAGGTCGACGGTTACAACGGGTTTTGCACCGGCAAAGGGCATGCCGCCGTAAAGGCCGATGCCCGGGCGGCAGAAATCAAAATGAAACTCAGGCCCCAAAAGCATCCCGCCCGTCGCCGCCAGAGAACGCGGCGCGGCGACCCCATCAGTCATGTCGCGGAAGGTTTTCAGTTGTTGCTGGTTCATCGGGTGGTCCGGCTCGTCCGAGCAGGCCAGATGAGACATGATGAGCGCCGGGTTCAAGGCTTCGGCTTTGGAGCGCAACTCTGCCCAGTCGGCAGGTTCAAGACCAAGCCGGTTCATGCCGCTGTCCAGTTGGATACCAAACGGGTGGTCGGGCAGGGCTTCTGTGTGGCGTTGAAACTGTTCCGGCGAGTTGATCAGCGGTATCAGGTCGTTGCCGCGCAGCAGGTCGGCATCGCCTTCCATATGTCCCGAAAAAACGAAAATCACCGGGCCGGGGCCAACTGCCTCGCGAACGGTTGCGCCTTCTTCTGCGGCGGCCACGAAAAACTTGCGAACACCTTCTTCTACCAACGTGTCGCTGACAGGTCCTGCGCCCAACCCATAGGCATCTGCCTTGACCACGGCTCCGGTTTCGACCCCGGTTTTCGCGTCGAGTGCCCGCCAGTTTCTGGCGAGGGCCTGAAGATTGATCGTCAAACGTGCAGTACTCATGGGACTGTTCATGACATTGCGCCGTCCAAGGTCAAGAGGGAAAGGGCTTTTTCCGCGACAGATTGCGCCCACCTAGTGACAGATACGGCGGAAAACACCCAAAAAAGCAGACATTTTGGCGACTTGCTGCTGTGTTAAGCCGTTTTCGGGATTGTCTTCACATAGGTGTTAAAGTGATGTTGAGAACAAGATCGTCCCATCGCTGCAATAAGCGGTGCTGCGGCATATACCGAGGAAATCATGGATTTTTATACCGAACAAACGCCAGATCCGTCCGACACAGCCCGGTTTTTCGCAGAAGTATTTTCGGCGTCGGAAGGCCCGGACGAGGGGGCGGTTATCGAAGCTTTCGTGCAAGAGTTGATCGATACCACCCCACCGCAGGATCTGGTGGTGTGCACCGCGCGACGCGATCAGGTGCTGCTTGGCTGTGCCATTTTTTCCAGAATGCTGTTTCCACAGGACACGCGCCGGGTTTTTATCCTGTCGCCAATGGCTGTCAGAACAGACAAGCAAAAAGCCGGGATTGGACAGGCTTTGATCGCGTATGGTCTGGATTGCCTGCGGACAACAGGCGTGAACGTGGCGCTCACCTACGGTGATCCCGCTTACTATCGAAAATCAGGTTTTGAACGGATTTCTGAGGCCACTGCACAACCGCCGCTGAAGCTGAGCCATCCGCATGGCTGGCTGGGGCAGTCGCTGGATGGTCAAGCGCTTGCGCCACTTAGCGGCCCGTCGCTATGCGTGTCTGCGTTGAACAATCCGACGCTTTGGTGAGTGCGGAGTTCAATCTGTCAGAAAACAGGCGGGCGGACCCATTCTCGGTTCGAGCGCTAGATCCTGAATGGCGCGAAAGGTTCAGAGAACCTTTTTTGCTTTGCCAGCAATCAAATGAAGGTCAGGAAAACCCAGGCAAGGCTGTCCTTTCGCGATCAATAACCTTCGATTTCACCACCCTGCTGCCAGGGTTTGACAAGATTGCCGAACCGGGTGAATTGCGCCTCGAATGACAACTCGACCGTGCCGATTGGACCGTGGCGCTGTTTGCCAACGATAATCTCGGCCTTGCCATGAAGCCGTTCCATGGCCTGCTTCCATTCTTCCATCTTCTCAAGCTCGTGATCGCCGGGTTTTTCACGTTCCTTGTAGTATTCTTCGCGGAACACGAACATCACGACATCGGCGTCCTGTTCGATCGAGCCTGATTCACGCAGGTCAGACAGCTGTGGACGTTTGTCGTCGCGGTTTTCGACTTGGCGGGAAAGCTGCGACAGGGCAATCACCGGAATGTTCAGTTCTTTGGCGATTGCTTTCATGCCCATCGAAATCTCGGCAATCTCGTTAACCCGATTGTCGGACATGCCGCGGCACAGTTGCAGATAGTCGATCACCAGCAGGTCCAGCCCATGCGTACGTTTCAACCGGCGCGCGCGGGCGGCAAGCTGAGAAATCGGAAGGGCGGGCGTGTCGTCGATAAAAAGCGGGCAGGCTTCAAGTTCTTTGGCCGCATCCACGAAACGGCGGAATTCGGCCTCGGTCATGTCGCCCTGACGGATTTTGTGGCTGGAGATTTCGGACGCCTCAGCCAGAACGCGCCCGGCCAGCTGTTCGGCGCTCATCTCAAGTGAGAAAAAGCCGACGACCCCGCCGTCAATTGCGCCTTCGGAACCATCCGGTTTCAGACCGCGTTTGTACGCTTTAGCCACGTTGAAGGCCACGTTGGTCGCCAACGAGGTTTTCCCCATCGACGGACGACCCGCGAGAATGATCAGGTCCGAGGGGTGAAGACCACCCAGTTGTTTGTCGAGATCGACCAGACCGGTCGAGATCCCAGCCATGCCGCCACCGCGCTGGTAGGCTTCGTTGGTAACATTGACGGCTTCTGTGACCGCCTTGAGGAAGGACTGGAACCCCTGTTCGGTCTGGCCCTGCTCGGAAAGCTGATAAAGCTGTTGCTCGGCCTCGACGATTTGTTCTTTCGGTTCGCTGGCTACATCAACCCGCGCGGCCTTGTCGGAGATGTCGCGGCCCAAGCGGATCAACTCGCGCCGGATGGCGAGGTCATAGATCATCTGGGCGTAATCATGTACCGCAAAGGCACTGATCGACGCGCCGGCCAGTTTGACAAGATAGGCGGGTCCGCCCAGTTCCTTCAGGCCCTCATCCTCGGCCATGAAGGATTTCAACGTCACAGGCGAGGCCAGCGTGTTCTTTGCAATGCGTGCAGCGGCGACCTCATAAATGCGGGCATGAACCGGGTCATAGAAATGCTCGGACCCAATGATCGAAGCGACCCGGTCGTAAAGGTCGTTGTTCGTCAGAATGGCACCCAGAAGCTGCTGTTCAGCCTCAATGGAATGCGGCATGGTTTCAGCGTTCTGGATCTTTGCCGCTGCCTGCTCGATACTGCTGATCTCGTTCATTGCTATTCTCTTGCCCCTTGGACAGAGGCCATAACGCAGCGCCCTGAGTCGGCGCAAATTGTATGTTTTCTGGGGATAGCCTGTGCATATCTTCCCACCCCATCATATTGCAGGATGGGGCAGGGCCCCGTCAACATGTTGTGGATGGAGCGTTGGGCTTTCTCGTAATGTTTCTGAATGAGAAACGGTTTGCGTTACGTCAGCCTTTGTTCGCGTCCTGCCAGCCACGCGGGTCGTTTAAAAACGCCTCGACCCCGTCAAGTGTTTCCTGATCAAAGGCTTTTTGCGCCTTAGCCTCGGCCAGAACATCCCACCACGTGCAAAGGTGATGCAGCTTCACACCATGGTCGCCCAGCGTCTTCTCGGTTTCGGGGAAGATACCGTAGTAAAAGATCACAGCCGTATGCCCGCAGGTGGCACCGGTCTCGCGGATTGCATCGACGAAGGACAGTTTCGAACCACCATCGGTGGTCAGGTCCTCGACCAGCAACACGCGTTCACCTTCGCTCATTGCGCCTTCAATACGCGCGTTGCGCCCATAACCTTTGGGCTTCTTTCGCACATAGGTCATCGGCAGCGCCATACGTTCAGCCACCATCGCGGCAAAGGGGATGCCCGCAGTTTCGCCGCCCGCAATGTTGTCAAAGGCTTCAAAACCCGCGTCCCGCATTACTGTAACGGTCAGAAAATCCATCAGCGTGGAACGAATGCGCGGGTAGGAGATCAGCTTGCGGCAATCGATATAGGTCGGGCTGGGAAGGCCACTTGCCAGCGTGAACGGCTCGCGCGCGTTGAAGTGGACAGCCTTGATCTCCAGCAGCATCCGGGCCGTCAGGCGAGCGATTTCGGTGCTATCGGGAAAAGAACTGGGGATCATGGCAGGACCTCGGCGATGAAATGATGTTTCGGGCTGATAGCCCGACCCTTGGCCTGGAGTCGAGAGCTGTTGAAACAAAAGAAAAGCGGACCCCCCTAAGGTCCGCTGTTTCCCGGGCAGTCAGCTATGCGAACACCATTGTTGCTGCGTTACCCTTGCCCGAACATGTTGACCCACCTGATCAGCATTGGTGCCAGACAAATCAGCAATAGGACAGGCATCATGCACATGGCCATCACGGCAGACATCTGCACAGGCAGACGGTTTGCCTTCTCCTGGGCACGAAGCTCTCGGTCAAGCCGCATGTCAGTGGCGAACCGGCGTAATGACGCGGATATGCTGGTTCCGTACTGGTTGGATTGCAAAAAGGCGTTCGCGAACGAATTCATCTCGTCGATACCGACCCGGTTCGCCATATCCAGAAAGGCGGCCTGACGTTCTTTGCCTGCCTGCAACTCCAGTTGAAGAACCGAAAACTCCTGCGAGATTTCCGGAGCTGCTTTGGCCATTTCATGCGAGACCCGGATCATCGCCGCGTCAAAGCCCAGCCCGGCCTCGATAGCGACTTGCAACAGGTCGAGCGCGTTTGGCAGGCTGTGTTCGATGGCCTGGCGGCGTTTCTTTATTCGACGTCGCAACCACAGTGCCGGGCCATAAAAGCCCATGACCATCAGTGCCGTCACGACCTGCATTGTGTTAACCCACGTAACACCCTGCAAAAGGTCGGCGATCCCTAACTGAACTTGCGTTTCGATTGGCAAAGCCATGGTTGCTACGAACGCGGCAGGCAACACAAACCCCAGGACGACCCGAAAGGTATAATATGTGCGAATGGCGTGCTTCTGCCGAATTCCGGCTTGTTTCAAAAGCTTGCCGATCTTGGAGCGTTCGCGTTTTGACGACGGGACAAAGGCCTTCAGCAACCCGTGCGGGTCGCTGTTGTCACCCTGGATAAGGTCAAAATCCTGCCCATGCCCTTGTGATACCGTCCCAACGCGCATGCGGCGTGCTGCCGTGTTTTCACTGGCCGTAAATCCGGAAAGGCCCATGACGACAAAAAAAACACTAAGGGCGATTCCGACCAACAGGATCAACTGCGGTGTGACGCGCGGATCGTTTAGAATGTCCTGAAGAATATCCATATCCCAATTCCCTTTAGAATCTGAATTTAACCAGTCGCTTCAGGATGAAACCCTGGGCAACTGTCAGGCCAATGATCACCTGGGCGAAATACGGAAACAGCGGATCGCTGCGTACGTCGCCGTAAAATGTTGGCGAGGAGACCTCGATCGAAAGATAAATGATGACCGGCAAAATCGTGAGGATAAGGCTGCTCAGGCGACCTTCGGCAGAGATTGCCTTGATCTTTTTTTGCATCGTGTGCCGGTCCCGGATGGTCTGGGACAGAATGCTTAGAACGCGAGACAGGTTGCCGCCGGTTCCATGCTGAATGCCGATACTTACGGCAAGGTATTTTGCATCCTCCGTTCCGACCCGTTGCGCAAAGTCGTGAAAGGCGGTCGCGACGTCATCACCATAGTTGATCTGGTCTTTGATGATGCCAAACTCTGACCCGATCGGATCCGGTAGATCAGAGGCAACGTTTCCAACCGTCACCGCGACGGGGTGGCCCACTTTCAGCCCCCGGGCCATCAGGTCTAACGCGTCAGGCAGTTGTTTCGTCAGTTTCTTCGCGCGGGCGTCTTTCACGGCGACCAGCAGGATGATCGGGCTGATGAGGCCGAAAACTGCGCTCAGAATGACCGCCAGTTCCAGGGCAAGGAACCGGGAGGCCCCGAAAAAGATCATCAAAACCAGAAGGGAGACGGCGAGAACCACCCAAATCGGGTTGACCGCCACACCAGCTTGCACAAGCAGACGGCGAAACCGCGTAATCAGCCCGGCTTTTTCACCAGCAGCCAGCATCGCCGGATCGCGGAGCAGCTGCAACACCTGATCCGTCGAAGCCCCGTTCTGAATCAGTTTCATACGGCGGTTTCTGGCCTCGCCATGCGTTTCCTTGCGCGCCAGAAGCTGGTGAACGCCTTCGTAGGCGAGCAGAATTCCCAGAAAAATCGAAATATAGATCAGGATGTTCAGTGTATTGGGCTGAAAGTCAATCATGATGCCGTTGCCCCGTGAATAAACATGTTGGTGTCCACATCAACACCAGCCGCTACCAGCTGGTCGAAGCATTTTGGCCGTATTCCGGTTGGCAGGAATTCTCCCAGAACGTCGCCATTCTCAGACTTGCCACGGCGTTTGAAGACAAAGATGTCCTGCATCGTGATCGTGTCGTCTTCCATGCCCGTGATTTCGGAAATACTGACGACCCTGCGTGTCCCGTCGCTCAGACGGCTGAGTTGCAGGACGATCTGAATGGCCGAGGCGATTTGAGACCGGATGGTTCTGACGGGCAAATCCGCCCCCAGCATCGTCACCATCTGTTCGACCCGGCTGAGTGCATCGCGGGCCGAGTTCGCATGTACGGTCGTCATGGAGCCGTCATGTCCTGTATTCATGGCCTGAAGCATGTCAAAGCATTCGGCACCACGGACTTCGCCGACAATAATGCGGTCAGGCCGCATCCTGAGTGCGTTGCGCACCAGATCCCGCTGTGTAATTACCCCTTGACCTTCCGAGTTGGGGGGACGGGTTTCCAAGCGAACGACATGGCTTTGCTGTAACTGAAGTTCGGCCGCATCTTCGATTGTCACGATACGCTGCTTGCCGTCGATAAAGGATGAAACGGCGTTCAGCATTGTTGTCTTGCCGGAACCGGTACCGCCCGAAATCAGAATGTTCAGCCTGGCTTCGACCAGTGCCGCCAGTAGCTTGGCTGCCTGTTCGTTCATGCTGTCCCGCTGGACCAGCTTGTCGATGGTCAGGGGATTGCGCGAGAATTTGCGGATCGACAACGCCGGTCCATCAACTGAACACGGGCGAATAATCGCGTTGACCCGGCTTCCGTCTTCCAGACGCGCATCGACCCATGGCTGGGATTCATCGATACGACGGCCGACCCGGCTGACGATTTTGTCAATGATCCGAAGCAGATGGCGTTCGTCGCGAAAGCGCACGGACGATTGCTCGAGCAGGCCAAAGCGTTCCACGTAGACCTGATCATAAGAGTTGACGAGAATGTCGTTGATGGTCGGGTCTTCCAGAAGAGGTTCCAGAGGGCCCAGACCCATCACTTCGTGAATGAGTTCATCAACAAGGGCTGTAAATGCCTCGGACCGTAAATGAAGGCGTTCGGCCTCGATCAGCCCGGTAACCAGCGCAGCGATCTGACGTTTCAGTTCGGATCGTTCTACCTTGTCGATCACGGACAGGTTCAGACGGTCGAGAAGCTCGCTGTGCAGGCGACTTTTAAGCTCCAGATGCGCTTGCAGGTCAACGTCCACCGGTTCTGGTGTTGCCTTGGATTTTGGTACCTCGATTGGCCGTTCCAGAACCAACACATTCGACTTGGACGCGGCCCGGCGTGATTTGTACTCGTTAAACACGGCGATCTCCCATTATACAGTTTTTTGTGCGGCTGGCCGGGTGCCTTCGGACATGGACGCAGCCAGTTTCGTCAGGGCCTTGCCAAGGTCCGAATGCGGCTTCATGTCTACAATCGGTCGTCCCAGATCGACCGCGTTTCGCGCAATCTTGGGATTGTCCGGCAGCCAGTGCTTCAGTTTCGTTTCCAGCACCTTTTCAGCCTCGCGAACATGTGCAGGTTTGATCAACGTCTTCCGCTCGCGGTTCACGACAACCTCTACCGGCAGGGCCATGTTCGCCTCGCGATAGAAATCGATCAGGCGCCGGGTCTGGCGAACGCATGGAACCGTGGTGTCAGTTACCAGCGCCAGTTGGTTCGCGCGTTTGAAAATGGGTTCGACCCATTCCACAACGGCACAGGGCAGGTCGATGACAACATAATCGTACCGGCGCTGAAGCAGGTCGAGCATCCCTTCGATCAAGCCCGGTCGTATGGACTGAAGCGGAACCAACGGCGCGGGCGCGCACAACACATCAATACCGAGCGCGTGGTTCTGAAGGATCGACGTCAGGAAATGATCATCCGGCTCTTCCTGATTTTCGATGAGTTGGAGGCATCCCCCGTTATCTTCAAGATCGAGAAACACGTTCGCGTTTCCGAATTGCAGATCAAAATCCAGAAGCGCGACGCGGTTTTTCGCCTTTTTCCTCAGGAAGGATCCTTTCCCGCCCACCAGCGAGCAGGCAAGGTTTACCGCGACCGTTGACGCTCCGATTCCACCGCGGGATTTTGCAACCGGAATGACGGTGCCAAGGGCAGAGGGACCATTTTGAATGAATCCCTGCGGAAGTGATCGGGAGGAGATTTTTTCTGCTACCGCAGCTTTCAGCCCATCCTCATCAATGGACAGGGGCAGAACTTCGTCGATGCCGATTTTCCGCAACTCGCGGGCGACCGAGATCGAAACGTCATTCTGCGTCAGCGCGACAAATAAGGTGTCATCTTGCCGATGGGTCAGGAGGTCTTTGACGGCCAGAACCTCGCCCGCGTCGCAGGGGTCGATTTCGAAAATAACCAGGTCATGCTTGAATGCCAGATTGCGTGCCGTACCGTTCAACGCTTTGAACGAACCCGCATTCTCGGAGATTTCGTTGTTTTGACCGGCGGGAAAGGCATTGGCGACCACCTGAGCGACGGTTTCGCTTTCAGATACAAGCATGACGGAATGTGAATTGAGACTAGAAACGTTCTTAACCATTAACCTGACTCTCCTGATGCTAGGTCTTCGGCAGGCAGCGAAACGCTGAAATTGGAAAACCCGGCTGTTGAAGGAATTGTGCTGCTGGTCGCGCCTGCGGCGTTTGCAAGCGCGGCCAGCGGCGACACGAACTGAAAATCATTCAGGTTCAGCTCAACCGTGACCATGGGTGTGTAAGGGCCACCCAGGAAGCCCAGATTGGAATTGAAATCATAGGAAAACTGCAGGGCGTCAATCGGCGTGCCGGGGGGCAGTAACGGGTTGATGCGCCCCCAGATTTCAGATGCTGTGGTGTTGGCGGCGTCACCCGCACAAGGTGGCGTTACCGGGTCGGCACATACGCCAGCCGACGCACTGCATGGGGTGCCAAAGCGAGGGGACAACGCGGATGTTCCCCGCGTGTGGGTCTGTGGCACACCCGGACAGGCCGGTGGGCGCACCACAGCGATGCGCGCCGCCAGCTGTGCGGCTTTTTGCGCGTTCACTCCGCTGTACGAAAGCCGACCAAAGTCCAGCAATGCCAGGAACAGGAAGGAAAACAGGGACACCACCACGGCAAATTCAACAAGAACCCCACCATTTTGGTCGCGCAGCACCTTGTCCGCGACCTGGCGCCAGGTGGCGCGATTATTGCGCAACCATGTCATTGGCCAAATATCCGCGATGTGTCAGCGACGTCGGTGGTTATCGATGACGCACCGCTGCCGAAAAGCTTCAGAATGCCCCCTAGCGGAAACTGAACGGTGATATTGGCGCTTACCTGACCGACAGGCGCCGGGTTCATACGATACGTACCGGACACGCAGGTCAGGCTGGGCGTTACCGAGTTGACGGTTATGCTGGGCGGGAACAGGCTGTTGCCGTGAATGTCACGCTCGACAATCCCTTTCAGAGTTGTGCTGAGCCCCGCGACTGTTCCGCCAGACGAACAGATATCCGAGGGCGTGACGCGCGACATGTATCGGCTGGCATCCCGGACCCCGGCAATGACCGACTGGTACGACCACATAAGACGTGCGGATTCCAGGGTTACTGCCAACAGCAGCAGCATAATCGGCATGACAAGGCCAAACTCGACAAGGATCGCACCATCTTCGTTTTTGGCGAAGCGTTTGAAAGGGGATCTGAGGCGAATACACATGAACACTCTGCCCCTATCGATACAACTGTACGACGTCGCGAAAGATGCCGCCGAACCCGTTGCCGCCGCTGCCAACACCGGTCACATCGGGGAAACCGACGACCTCTCCGTGGATGTCGAAACTGGGGGGTGAGCCACCGTCATCACCGACCGGTTCAGTCAGGAATACGGCAACAAATTTGGTGACCGGAACCCCAGTTGTCGAACCAGATACTGGGTTCAGCGCGCAATCAATACCGGCAGCTGTTACAACGCGCCGTGCCGGGTCGTTGGACATCTGGCTGGAACACATTGGACGGCCGGTTTCGGCAAGTGAAGGGTCAAGAATGGAATTTGCGTTCGGTGCCGCGTAGGGGTTCGTGTTCCCGTAGGCTATTTCCCTCAGATACATTCCGTACCGCGTCCCGGCGAAAACGGTATCCGACCCGGACAGCGCGGGCAGATGCGAGTCGCTGCCTATGCCGTCGGCAATCCCATCTGCCAGATCGTGGTTTCGATTAAGGTACCCGGTTCGATCCCAGTTGCCGTCGCCGAAACGGTTGTTTCCGCCGCATGTGCCCGCAGTCATGCACAGGTCGCGCCCAAGGCCGGTTGTATCAGGGGTCGTCTGTTCATTTCCCTGAATGCAAGCGCCACCACCGTTGCTTTCAATTCCCTTGATCACATTTGGTGCGGGCGCGAAATCGATGTTGTTTTTCTCACCGTTGAGAACCGAGCGGTAGATGTCAAAGCGGACGTTGAATGCAGCATTGGTAATGCCGTTTTTCTGGCCGGGTTCGGTGTTCAGACCATTGGTCAGAACACATTGGGTGATCTGGCTTTGCGCCGCGATCAGACAGGCCAGTTTATTGCCCCCTTCGTCGGCACACACACCCGAGCTGTCTTGGAAATTCGCCAGATCAATAAAGCCGAAGTTACCCGGTCCCCAGGCCGTTCCGTTGCCGCCGCTGCGCAACAGGATCTGGTCGCCTACGGTCAAAGTGGATTCCCAATTCGGGGGCAGGCAGAACATCAGGGGTGAGATATCGCACGCCGCTTTCGAGTATCCGGCCACTGCCTCGGCTGAAACGCTGGCAGCAGAAAACCCAGCCCCACCAAGCATTTTGTCCAGCGCCGAAGCCAGGCTCATCGTCAGGGATTTGGGTGTCAACACGACTTGCGCGAACCTGGCCTTCCGTGGATCAGTTGTAATATTTGCGCCAAGCGGGGTCAGATCCGATGCCGGAAGCGCCGAGTGAAACAGGAGGGTATAATCCGACGATCCTGAAAGCGTGGTTGCCCCGTTCGCGAAGGTCTGGCTGTCGCTGACAAGATTTGCTGCTGCATTTGTGGCGCGTGTAATCGCGTCTGGTTGGCCGTCCAACTCTCCCGCTGCGGCCAAAGCCACGTTGTCGGCAAATGACTGCAGCTCTGCATGTGTCGAATTCAACCGGCCAACGTCCAGCGTGATCGCAAAGAACCCGAGGAATGCGACCAAAGCTGTGCCCCACAGGATCGCGACGGTGCCGTTCTCCTCTTGGGCGAATGCGGATATGATTGCATGTGCTCGCATGGCTGAACTTATTGACCAGGTGTCTGACTGACTGTGATTGGGCGAATGCGGGGTTTGACGCGCGGCATCGCGGACGCCGGCGCAAGGTGCGCATCTTTTGGGGTATCAGGTTGCAATTTGGCGGCGGGCGCGGCTTCTGTTTCCTGTTCCGCTTCTTCCTGTTGCCGCTGGATGGTCACAACCTCGGTCTCGGTTCCCCGGCGCAGCTTTACAGTGGGTTGAATATCAACCTTTTCTGCCGGTCCTTCCTCCTGCAAAAGATCGCGCAGGCGAACCATCTCCATGGGCTCATCCTCGACGCTGTCCAGGGTGCGCAGTGTCAGACTTAGGGTTCCGGCCTTTTGAGCCAGGGCCAGACGTTGACCTTGCTGCGGGGTCACTTCCACCGTGATCGTGCGGGCGACCTCAGGCTGATCGCTTAATTCTTCCGACTGCTGGTCTACGCCAATGACGCGAATATTCTGCAAGATGGTGACCGCGCGCAGGTCCTGCTTGGCACCTTGGGTCAAGACGATATCAACGTGATCGCCCGGGGTAACAAAACCGCCCACGGCCGTTACAGCATCGACCTCGATTGCCATGGCGCGTGTGTTTTCCCCCAACTTTTGAACTAGGGTGACTTTTTCACCAAAGTTCGAAACCTTGGAAAGAAGCATTACTTCGCCGGGATAGAACCGGCCCTTGGCGCGCCGCAGCTGACGGCGATTGTTTGGAACAAGTACATCAATGTCCGTGAAAACTCCGGCCGGGAGCGCCTCGCGCGGCCAGGGATGAATTGTGACGTCGTGCGCTTCGATCGTTTGACCAAAAGCGATTTCTGATCGGGCCACGTAGATCTCAACCAGATCGGCATCTGGCGAGACACCGGCAGTGCTTGTCTTAAACTGAATGTGATCTTTCGCCAGGTAAACGGAACCGGACGCTATCGCAATTCCAAACAGTGTAGAAATGATTGGCCTGATACGCATCACTCTCTCCAACAATTACGTTCTGAAATATGGAACTTCGGTCGTCTTGCTTTCGCGAAATTCCTGGCGGTGAACTCTGCGCCGCAACAGTGGCACGGCGGCGCAGAGTTCAGTATTTTGGTAAGTGTGTCTGGGTCAGCAGGTCGCGCTACCCAGAGCCTCGCATGCACCAGTCACGTTTGTGTTGGTGGTTCGGCCCAGGTACGTGAACGCGCCAACAGCAATCGACGCCACGACCAAAAGAGCCAGGCCATATTCGACAATTGCTGCACCGCTTTCATTCTTAACAAACTTCTTCATGAATTTAGTCATTATTTCCCCCAAATAGGTTAGATGTTTTCAGCGCTCCATTTTCTTGAGCGCAAGCCAGGCGAAAATGCATTAGCTCTGGAATCAGAATAGAATCGCAGGAAATGCGTGACCTCCTTCAAAGGTAACTGAAATACAATCAAAGATTGAAAGATTTTAAAGTAATAAATTCTATGGGAGATTACTTTTAACCCTGCATTAACAACCTATTAACATACGGCGAATCGCCTTTTTTCGAAACAATGAATTGAGTCGGGTCGCAATTGTGAGCAGGATGGTTGTTGATTTTTACTGAACGGTCAGGCAATCGCGGATTGGTCCCGTGCCGATTGTTGGTGATATGGTTCATAAAAACACATTAAAAACAGATAGATAAAGTTTTGTAGTAGTATTTGTTTGAAAACTTTCCGCGCAGACAAGCCAGATAATTCCGGTTGCTGTGGCTGCGTAAGGGGCACAAGTTAGTTGTTGTAATCCGAACCTGTTTGTTTGGTCGGTCTGTTTGGTTGAATGGTTAATTGTTATGAGTGTGAGTTTTTTAAAGAGCGCTCAGGCGAGGGAGAGTCTGGACTTTGTAGTGGAGTGGACTCAGGCCCTGTGCGGTAATGGCTCCTTGTCTCGATCCGTAAATTGTTTAATGCGCCTGGTAAATGCTGATGCGGTTCTAATTGTCAGAACGCAGAAAAAAGGTTGGAAGGCAAAGCATATTGCGCGCTGTTGTGTTCAGCTGGGAAAAATCTGGCCTTCACAGCCGCAAACGCAGGCCGATCTGGTTATTGGGGAGTGTATATCAACTGCAAGAGCGGGTTCAGTCTGGAAACTATCAGACCTGGTGTTTACCGACGCATCACCAATGTCCCATTATCGGCCTCAAAAGCCTGAAGGGCTGGTGGAGGTTATCCTGATTCCGCTGGACGTAGCCGGGGCGCAGGTCGATTACATCGAGCTTCATTACAGTATTCGCCCGCAGACCTTCGAACTTGATCTGATAAGTGCGCTGGCTCCAACACTTTCATCTGGCTGGAGTAAACGCTTACCCGGAACGGTTGCTGCCAATTCCGAAGTTCTTCGGGGTCACCGGTCCAGATACGACAGCAACAATCGCTTCGTTCCAATCCTTGATCCAAATAACCCAGCCGAACTCAGCAGATGCGAGTTTCGGGTATGTGCGATGATGAAAGAGGGAATGACAGTGAAGACAATCTCGGAGACTTTGTCCATTGGCCCGACAACAGTTCGTTCGCACCTAAGTTCCATTTTTTCCAAGACAGGGGCAACGAGCCAGATCGAGCTTTTGCATCTATTGAACCGAAGCGTTGATGCTGACAGGGGTTTTGCTCAGATCGCGGGTTAGCGAACCGAATGGATTGCTACCAGGACGGTCTGAAGACCTTTCCTTGATCTTTTTTTTGGATCTATCCGCCGTCATGGTCTTACCTTTTGTCGTGCCACGCCGGTCGAACAACTGCTGAACTGTGTCGCAATATCGTCGGTTGTTTTGTAAATTTCTTTTTGTTGGCCGCAATTTTGCCCTCTATTGCGGTGTAGGGAATCTGACTCGTTCGCTTTGACGATCTGCTACTTTCGTGCGGGGAAACAACCCTACGGAGTAGGGGGAGTTCGCCTGATTTTTTTGTTCGTCCCACTTGATCGCAGATACAATAGAAGGAATTATCCTTTTTTGTTAACGGCTTAGTCTTTGTTCATGATTTCGCGACAACATTAACATAATGTGAACAATGTATTCTCTGAGTGTTCAACTGGTTCGGGGCATACTGATCGCACAGGCCGGGCAAACCACGTCCGGTTGAATGGAAGGGGAACAGCATGATCAAGACTGCTATTGAGGTTGCGCCGTATGCATGTGCGACAATGCAACCCCATAATCCCGTCATGAATGGCGAAGTTTCAAGCAATACAAATTCGAGCAGCAGTCGCTTCCCTCCTATCGAAAATGCACTGACAGAAATCGTAAATAACAAGCGACTTGAAGAGGCGAACCGGGACTTCTGAAAATCAGAACGTCCGATAGATTTCCAGATCAACATGATCAGGGAACGATAAAGCCCGCTCCGAATTGGAGCGGGCTAAATTTTTTCTCAGTAACCTTTGCCAACTTGCGTAGGGCATGCGCGCAATACAACCTGGCAGTCAGGATCTTTACGAGAAAGTCGGGCCAGCCAAACGGCTGGTAATCACTTAGCTGGCCCGGTCTTTTGCCCACTTCATAAGAATGAAGGCAAAAGCTGTTAGCTATCCAGTCCGAGCATTGCCTTTACAGCAGCCTCGACCTCGTCGGTGACGGGTTTGTTCGCAGCGTCTTCCAATGCCGCGCGCTCATCGAGTGACTGCTGCTCAACGGCGTCAGTCAGGTCTTCGACGTCTTGCACGGCTTCCTCATATTCCAAGGCTGCCTGTTTTTCGGCATTCAGGCTGTCAGCGGTATCTTTGGAAGCCTGCAGATCATCGTTTGCGTCCTGAAGAGCGTCCTCGATATCAGGATCGGTGCCTCCCGCGTCTGCCAGCTGCTGTTCGAGATCATCGACGATGTCCTGCTTTTCCTGAACATCGGCCAGCGCTTCCTCAAGGTCGTCATTGATTTCGGCGCTGGAGCGATCCGGCGGGGTCATATCATCCAGAAGGTCTTGTTTTTCGGCAAGCTCAGCTCGGATGCTGTCGCCAGCCAGAACCGTGTCGCGATAGGTTGCAATGCGACCGACGCGCGAATTCGGTGCAGCGTTCTGAAGGGCCTTCTCACTTGCGTTGGCTGCGTTCAGTGCACCCAGTTCTGAAGGGTGGACACCCAGTGCGGCAGCCAGTTTATTCCCCTTCTTATGGGAATCGGTCAGGTCCGTTTCCTCGACCTGAGCCTTGGATTTTGTCGCGTGCGCGGCCGGTGCGGTCTTGGTCTGAGTATTCTTGGACTTCTTACCGGTAAACAGCTCTTTCAAAGAGAACGATTTTCCCTTCGAGGATTTTGACTTCGAACCCTTTGCGCCAGAGGTTGTGCGCCCCGACTTACCGGCGGATTTTGAACCACCACTTTTGGTCGCCCCATTACCACCGCCGTTGCCTTTGCCATTTCCGGCGTTGTCGCTGTTTCCATTACCGCCGCCGTTTCCTTTACCGCCACCATTGCCTCCACCGTTGCCATTGCCGTCTTTGGCGTAGGCCACATCTGGAAGGGCAACTGCCGCCACGATAGCAGTGGAGCCCAACATTGCGATTGCGAGAGCGGAGGCCTTCAGCACGCCGGTCAAATTGGTTTTCATAGCGATCCTCGTAGGTCGAACGCGAGTTTCATTTGGGCCGGCAGAGTATTTCGCGGTCCGCACACACGAAAAACCGCTAGCCGGAATCAATATCTGACAGGTGCTATCTAAACCGATCAACATTGAACCCACGCCAAACTGGTCGTTCATCGCCAGTTCATGTTGAAATCGGTAGATTGTTAAGGTGGTTGCGCAGTAAAGAGTGCCGAAGATGAAGAAGCTCTTGACCATCTTGTTTCTTGTTGCCGTTCTCCAGCCCGGAGAAGGCGATGCAGCCGTTCGTGAGCTGAAGCAGGCGGAGCTGCGCAAAGCGACAACCACTGGCAACGCTATCCGTCTTCAGGACGTCATCAAAGGCGTCGAGCAGGTCTTTGGCGGAACGCCCATTGATGCGCGTGCTTTTCAGGCCGACAAAGTTTACTACCGCGTGCTGGTCAAAAAACCGAACGGGAAGATTGTCAGTGTTATTGTTAACGCAAAAACCGGCGTCGTCGTTTCCAACAGGTCCACGATCGGCAAACAAATCTCAGAAGCGGCGAAATCTGCGCCCGGAAACTCGGCCAATGCGAAATCTCAAGGCAAGTCTTCTGCCAACGCAAACGGGGGTCAAAGCGGCAACCGTGGGAACAGCGGTGGCGGTCACGGCAATTCTGGCGGCAATGGTGGAGGCAATTCCGGAGGTAACGGCGGCGGCAATTCCGGAGGCAACGGTGGTGGCAACTCTGGTGGGAATGGCGGCGGCAATTCTGGCGGAAACGGTGGTGGTAAAAAGTAATGGTTAAACTGCCATACGCACGCCTATAATTCCTAAGTATGAGAGTCTTACTGGCAGAAGACGAACCGCACCTTTGCGAGCAGATCAAGAAACTGTTGAACGCTGAAGGTCGGGTCGTAGACATTGTGAACAGCGGCCTGGAAGCTTTGCATCTGGGCGCAACAGAACCTTATGACATGATCATCCTCGATATTGGATTGCCGGAACGCGATGGCATTTCAGTTCTACGGGAATGGCGCAGTGCGGGTATCAAGACACCTGTGCTGATCCTCACGGCCCGCGATGGCTGGAGCGAAAGGGTCGACGGGTTGGACGCAGGCGCGGACGACTACATGACCAAGCCGTTCCATATGCCCGAACTGGCAGCGCGGGTCCGTGCCATCCTGCGGCGGCAGAGCGGCCAGTTGAATCCCGTCGTTGAAATGGGAAATGTTGTGCTGGATACCCGCAACGGGCGTGTGACGGCGGATGGCGTGCCCATCGACCTGACCGCCCAGGAGCTGGCTGTTCTCACGTATCTGGCCCATAATATTGGGCGTATGATCTCAAGGACCGAACTGTCAGAGCATATCTACGAATACGATGGAGACAGGGACTCGAACACCATCGCCGTCTTCATAACCCGTCTGCGCAAAAAACTTGGCCCTGATCTGATCACAACGATTAGGGGCCGCGGATATATGATCGACTCTGCCTGATGTTATCCCTGCGTCAACGGGCTCTACTGGGGGGGATCGCGTCGGGTGCCCTTTCAGTGGGTGTCGGTACGCTGGCCGTGTTCTCGTTCATTAATGCTCGCGTTTCAGACAGGTTTGATACCGCACTACTTGATCGTCACACGCAACTGGTCGTTGGGTTGAGCGTTACGACCCATGATCCGAATGCGCTGCGGGATCTGATGTTCGATCCAGCCTATGGCACACCGTATTCCGGCAGATACTGGCAAGTCAGCAACAGCGAAGGCGAGATCTTTACCTCGGCCTCCCTGTTCGACGAAGTCATTGCCGAACCCCCCGGTAACCCTGATGTAACGACGCTTTGGAACACGCCCGGTCCGGAAAGCGAAGCTTTACGAGGAGCCTTTCAGAAAATTACTTATGAGGATGGTACGGTCTGGGGGGTAAGCGTTGCCGAAAGTCAGGCCCAGCTTGTCGCGGAACGTCGCGCTGCACAACAAAACCTGCTTCCGGTTTTTGCGCTGGTCGGTCTGATCGGTGTCGTTGGATCGCTACTGCTGACGTCAATCATCCTGACGCCACTCAGAAAGCTGCGGTCGGATGTGGCGCACCGTTGGGAACGGGACGAAGACCTTAGACCAGGCGATTATCCAGAAGAGGTGTCTCCTCTGGTCGAGGATTTGAACCAGCTCTTGCGCCGAAATCGGGAAATCGTATCAGGATCACGTCGTCAGGCGGCAGATTTGGCTCATGCCCTGAAAACACCTACTGCGATCATGCGCAATGAACTGGTGCTGTTGTCCGAAGCGGGAGGTTCTACGGATATCGCTGTGGAAGCTCTCGACCGCATTGACGCGCAACTGGGCCGGTCTTTGGCCAGAATGCGGGCGCTGAACACTGCAGATTTGACCCATTCTCGTACTGATCTGTCTCATTCGATTGATCGACTGGCGCGGCTGTTCACGACCATGGCCGAGCGCGATGGAAAGTCATTGAAAATTGAGCGCGACCCGGGTCTTTGGGTGCGTATGGACGCGCAGGATATCGAAGAAGTTTTGGGCAACCTGCTGGATAACGCAGTCAAATGGTGCAAACACAAGGTCCGTTTGACGGCTAAGAGGACCCAGAACGGGATCGAAGTTGTGATTGACGATGATGGCCCGGGAATTCCTCAGGACGCTCACCGCGAGGCGCTACGTTCTGGGGGAAGGCTGGATACTTCTGTCTCGGGCAGCGGCCTTGGGCTGGCTATAGCGGTTGATCTGCTGAAGGCTTATGACTGCCGGATTGAACTGGGGGCATCCGGTTTTCTAGGCGGTTTGGAATGCCGGATCGTTATACCAAAAGGAACCAACGCGCATTCTGCGTCAGGCTGATTTTTTGCCCTGAAGGTTCAGGGTGGTTTGGGTGTGTCGTAAGTGGACAAGACGCGAAAACAAGAAAAGCGGACCCATGACAGGTCCGCTTTTGCCCTTGCGGGCGACAGGCAGCCAAGGTGGGCTTAGCTGCTCATGTCGTAGGCCCGTTCACCATGTACCGAGAGGTCGAGGCCATTTGTCTCGGTCTCGGCGTTTACGCGAAGTGGTGTGATCTGTGCAACCAGTTTGACCAACACAAACGTGACAACTGCCGTGAAGGCACCCACGATAACCAGCCCACCCAACTGGGCGGTCCATGTGCCAAGGCCAAACAGGGCGATCATGATGGTGCCGAAGATGCCTCCGACGCCATGTACCGCGAACACGTCCAGCGTGTCGTCGATATTCAGCTTGTTGCGCACCAGACTGACGGCTTCCTGACACAGAATGCCCGCAACAGCACCGATGATTAGGGCCTGAACCGGACCCACAAAACCCGAAGCGGGCGTGATCGAGGCCAGACCTGCAATTGTTCCGGTAACAAGACCCACCATCGAGGCTTTGCCAAATCGGATGCGTTCCCAAAGCGCCCATGTCAACGAGGCAGTAGCGGCGGACAGGTGGGTAACGGTCATCGCCATCGCAGCACCTCCGTCCGCGGCCAGTTGCGAGCCGCCATTAAAGCCGAACCAGCCGACCCACAGCATCGCGGCGCCCACCATGACATAGCCGGGATTATGCGGCGGGGTCGTGCGGTTGCGGCGCGGGCCAAGGATGACGGCGATGATCAGGGCTGCCAGACCAGCGGTTTCGTGCACCACGATACCACCTGCGAAATCACGCACGCCAATGTCGCCCAAAATACCACCATCGGCCAGCATTCCACCGCCCCAGATCCAGTGAACCACCGGCGCATAGCACAGCAGCATCCATAGCGCCGAGAAGGTCAGTACAAAGCCAAAGCCTACCCGTTCGACATATGCGCCCACGATCAGGGCCGGGGTGATGATGGCAAAGGTCATCTGAAAGGCAAAGAACAGGATTTCCGGTAGAGTGCCAGCAAGGCTGTCCACATCAACACCGTTGAGGAAAGCCTTGCCCAAACCACCCCAAAGCCCGCTTTCACCGGGCCCAAAGGCGATGGAGTACCCGGCAACCAGCCACAGAATGCTCATCAAACAGGCAATGGCAAAGCAATGCATAAAAACGCTGAGCACGTTTCGGGCACGAACGAGCCCGCCGTAGAACAAGGCCAGCCCCGGCAATGTCATGAAAAGGACCAGTGCTGTAGCAACTATGATCCAGGCTGTATCGGCTCCATTCATGGGCCGCTCTCCTTTTCCCTGCATGGTTTCCCGGGCAGGTCATCTGACAACGCCCCGGGGTCGAGTGAGTATATGTGCAGAGCCTTGAAGCGGAGGGCAGGTGAGGAAAAAAGAGGCAACACCCGAATTGGTCGCCTAATTTGTCGCCTTTTGTTCAAGTGATGACTGTTTTGGCGGCTATGGGCAGATAATGCCCAAAAATCGTGCGCGTTATGAAAGGCCAGTCAGAAGCAACGCCAACGCATGATCCCGCGCGGCGCGGCGCACCGCACCCCGCCCTTGCGCGCCAAACTCAATCGTTTCGGTTTGGGTTTCCCGGCCTTCTCTGGCCAGTCCGAAACACACGCGCCCTTCGGGTTTGAACTCAGACCCGCCCGGCCCGGCAATACCGGTAATCGCGACGGCAAGCTGCGCTTGTGAGTTGCGCAAAGCGCCTTCGGCCATTTCGCGAGCAACCTCCTCGGACACAGCACCGAAAGCCTCCAGAGTTTCTGCCAGAACACCCAGCATGTCCTGTTTGGCCCTGTTGGTATAGGTAACAAATCCCCGATCCACGACGGCCGAACTACCGGGTATATCCGTCAGGGCCGCAGCGACCATACCGCCGGTGCAGCTTTCCGCTGTGGCGATCATAACGTCCTGCGCTTTGGCGCGGTTCAGCAGGTCGGGCACGTTCATAGGCCCAGAACCCCGTGCGCGATGCCTGCCAGAACCATCACGCCAACGGCTGCGAAAATACCCGCAATCACGTCGTCCAGCATCACCCCCATAGGATCGCCACGACGATCTGCCCAACCGACGGGGCCGGGTTTGGTGATGTCGAACAGGCGAAACAGGGCGAACCCGGCAACCCAACCGGGCCAGAGGGCGGAAATGTCGATCCCATGCGCCCAGGACGGATATGAGATCGCCCAGAGGGCAATGAACTGGCCCGCGACCTCATCGATGACGATTTCCGACGGGTCGTGATCGTCCTGGCCGTCGGTCATCACGCGCGTGGCCCACAAGCCGCCTGCGAACACCACCAGCGTCGCGATTGCCAGCAAAGGGAATCCCCCCAGCGTATGCAGGACCCAAGCCATCGGCAGCGCGGCCAGCGAACCCCAGGTGCCGGGGGCAGGGCGTATATATCCGACGCCGCCAACGGTGCCAATCAACTGCGCCGCGTTCATGATTTCACCAGACAGGCCGTCGCGATCGATGCGATGCCTTCACTGCGACCGGTGAAGCCCAGACGCTCGGACGTGGTGGCCTTGACCGAGATCTGATCGGCGCACAAGCCCATGATTTTGGACATTTCTTCGCGCATAACAGCGGTGTGAGGGCCAATCTTCGGATATTCACAGACCAGCGTGCAATCCACGTTCGAGATGCGATATCCCATCTGTCCGGCCAGTTCGACCGCGTGACGCAGAAAGATCTTGCTGGCGGCACCTTTCCATTGCGGATCCGAGGGCGGAAAATGCTGCCCGATATCGCCTTGCGCCAATGCGCCATAAATCGCGTCGGTTACAGCATGCATCCCGACATCCGCATCCGAATGCCCCTGCAACCCGCGATCATGGGGAACCTTCACACCGCAAAGGACCACATGATCCCCGTCGCCAAATCGGTGCACGTCATAGCCGTTGCCAAGTCTTACATCCATATCCATTCCCATGATGCGTTCCGCCCGGGCAAAATCCTCGGGGCGGGTGATCTTCAGGTTGTCCGCATCGCCCGGTACGATGTAGACATCGACCCCCGCACCGCGTGCAACCTCAACATCATCGGCAGCACCGCCTGGATGCGCCGCATGGGCGGCGGTGATGGTGTCATAGTGAAAGCCTTGCGGTGTCTGTGCCGCAAACAGGTTGCTGCGGTCTTGCGTGCCTGTCACGGCCCCGTCTTGTCCTATCCACAAGGCGTCAGTCACCGCCAGCCCGGGGGCGGCGGCCTGATGTGCATCCAATGCGTTCAAAACGTCCTGAATGGTGCGAGACGAAACGCAAGGTCTGGCAACGTCATGAATCAAGACGCGCTTCACGTCGAGATGTGTCAACGCCTTTAAACCGTTGCGCACAGAACCCGCGCGATCTGCACCGCCTGTGGCGAGGATCAGGTCGGTATCACGAAACTCCTCCCAGGCCAGAGTGTCTTCGTCGGATAAGACCAGAACGATGTGGGCAACCTGTCCACGGAACCGATCGATTGTCCAGTCTACCACGCGGCGTCCTGCAAGGCTGCGCCACTGTTTTGGGACATCGCCCCCTGCCCGTAGGCCGCGGCCTGCGGCGACTATGATGGCAGCTGTGGTCATGCCGCGCGCCCTCCATTTTGTTGCGTTTGTTTAGGCGGCGGTGATTGCAGAGGCAATCACCTATGGTCATGTGATTAAAAAATAGGCAGTTGATGGTTCTACAGGCTTGTTGCGCGTCGTTTTGTTGTTCATATGCGTAGAATTCGATATCAGAACTGCAATTGCCCAAGGATTAAGCACGTTGACTTTGCGCTTCGCTGACAAACTCGTAACACCGCCGGTTTTGCTGGCCCCGATGGCCGGAATCACCGATCGCCCATTTCGGGATCTAGTTATGCGCTTCGGCGCCGGCATGGTCGTCAGTGAAATGGTCGCCAGTCAGGAAATGGTGCAGGCCAAACCCGGAGTACGGGAGCGCGCCGAATTGTCTGCCGATGTGGAAAATACAGCTGTGCAACTGGCAGGGCGCGAGGCGCACTGGATGGCCGAGGCGGCGCGTCAGGTTGCTGATCGTGGGGCGCGGGTGATCGACATCAACATGGGGTGTCCCGCCAAGAAGGTTACAAATGGGTATTCCGGCTCGGCCCTGCTGAAAACACCAGACCATGCGCTGACGCTGATCGAGGCCGTAGTCAGTGCAGTTGACGTTCCGGTGACATTGAAAACCCGTCTGGGGTGGGATGACACCCTGCTGAATGCCCCTGAGGTCGCGCGTCGTGCACAAGAAGCAGGCGTTCAGATGGTTACGATCCACGGACGCACGCGATGCCAGTTCTACAAGGGGCGCGCTGACTGGAGCGCGATCCGGGCCGTGAAACAAGCCGTGTCGATTCCGGTCATTGCGAATGGAGATATTGTAGACACAGCAGCCGCACGAACCGCTTTGGAGCGATCTGGCGCAGATGGGGTCATGGTCGGGCGTGGCGCGCAGGGTAAACCGTGGCTTTTGGCGCAGATCAGTCACGACCTCTACGGGGCGGATGCGCCGGATATTCCGGTCGGGAATGTCCTGATCGACATGGTGCGCGCGCATTATCAGGCGATGCTGGGATTTTACGGTGCCGATCTGGGCCTGCGTGTCGCCCGCAAGCATCTGGGATGGTACATGGATCAGGCCGCAACCCCTGCGCCGCTGCGCCGGGCAGTTTTGACGTCGCGAAGCACGGATGAAGTCCTGCGTCTGCTTGGGGACGCACTTGCCGATACGGGCGAGGTGGCGGCATGAATTCTAACGCCAACATCTGGAACTCATTGCCGGTTCCGGCCTTCATAATCGATGAAGAAGATCGCATCGCAGATGTGAATTCGGCGGGCGAGGGGTTTTTGAATGCCTCGCGCCGGTCGGTAATCGGGCATCCGGTATGGGACCAGATCGCCGTTGACGCACCGCTGGAGGAAGCATTCCTGCGCGCCCGTTCTCAAGGCACGCCACTGTTCGTAAACGATGTGGATGCTGGTTCGGGGAACCGTGCGCCGTTGCAATGTGCGTTGCAGATCGCGCCCCTGGTTGGGCATCCGGGGTCGATGATCATGATTATATCACCTCGTGAACTGGCGGGCCGGATGACCTTGGGCAACACGGTCAAGTCAGCGGCGCAGTCGGCGATTGGCATGGCCGAGATGCTGGCGCACGAAATTAAGAACCCACTGGCCGGGATTACCGGTGCAGCGCAACTGCTGAGCATGAATATTTCGCCACAGGATCTTGAACTTACAGACCTTATTGTGGCCGAAAGCCGAAGGATCGTGAAGCTTCTGGAACAGGTCGAGCAATTCGGCAACTTGCAGAAACCGGACCTCAGGCCGGTCAATATCCACGATGTACTGGACCGTGCAAGGCGGTCCGCGCTGCTGGGATTTGGCGCGGATATGACAATCATCGAGGATTACGATCCGTCATTGCCGCTGGCCTATGGCGATCCGGACCAGTTTCTCCAGGTGGTTCTGAACCTGCTGAAAAACGCATCCGAGGCCGCAGGGCCTCAGGGCGGAACAATCCGTCTGCGCACGTATTTCGAACATTCCTTCCGGCTGCGCAGAAGTGATGGGTCGGGTCACTCGCTGCCGTTGCAGATCGAGATCATCGATGACGGTCCAGGGCTGCCCGAGGATATCCGCGGTGACATTTTTGACCCGTTTGTGTCGGGCAAGGAAAACGGCACCGGTCTCGGGCTGGCGCTGGTCAGCAAGATCGTTTCCGACCATGACGGCTGGATTTCCGCCGATTCCGTGCCTGGCCGCACCGTTTTCAAACTGTCGCTGCGCCGCGCGCCGCGAGATGCAACAGAACACAAGAAGGAGAGCACCTGATGGATGGCACCGTACTGGTTGCGGATGACGACCGCACAATCCGCACCGTTCTGACTCAGGCGCTGACGCGGGCCGGATGCAAGGTGCACGCAACGTCCTCGCTGACGACCCTGATGCGTTGGGTCGGCGAAGGTAAAGGCGACGTGGTGATCTCGGACGTTGTCATGCCTGATGGCAATGGTCTGGAGATGCTGCCGAAGATCGCAAAGGATCGCCCTGGATTGCCGGTTATCGTGATTTCCGCACAAAACACGATCATGACCGCGATTCAGGCGGCTGAGGCAGACGCATATGACTATCTGCCCAAACCGTTTGACCTGCCGGATTTGATGAAACGCACGGCGCGGGCACTGGATCAGAAGCAGCGCTCACAGCCAGAACCCAAACAGGCAGGCGGTGAGCGTCCGGATGAGTTGCCTCTGGTCGGCCGCACGCCAGTCATGCAGGCCTTGTATCGGTTGGTCGCACGCGTGATGAACACCGACCTGCCGGTAATGATCTCGGGTGAAAGCGGAACGGGTAAATCGCTGATTGCCCGGGCAATTCACGACTTTTCGGATCGGCGTACATTACCCTTTGTCACAGTCACCGCAGCCGACCTAAGCGATCTGGAGGGCCCGGCCCGCGTGATGGCGCGGGTGCGTGGAGGTACGCTGCTGATAGATGAAATCGCGGATATCGGCGATGAAATTCAAGCCCGCGTTGTGCGTATGATGGATACGCCCGGCGATCATGCTCCGCGATTCATGGCAACCAGCCAGACAAACTTGACCGATGGGATGGAAAACGGCCGTATCCGTCAGGACCTTTATTATCGTTTGTGCGGGGCGACGATCCACGTGCCCTCGTTGCGCGAAAGGGTCGACGATATTCCGCTGCTGGCCGAACATTTTCTGGCCCGGGAAGAGAAGGAAAATGGCAACAAGCGGTGGCTTAGCTCTGATGCGGTGGAGCTGGTGCGGCGCTATTCATGGCCGGGGAATGTACGGCAACTGGAAAACGCCGTTCGCCGTTTGGGGCTGACCAGCCGGGCAGATGAGATTTCAAAGGCCGAGGTGGAAATGGTGTTGGGCAGCCAGCCCGAAGCCGCACCGGTTCTGAGCGGTGGCGAACGTGAAAAGCTTTCAACTTCGGTCGAGCGTCATCTGCGACGGTATTTCGATCTGCACGGCAACATTTTGCCGCCACCGGGCCTTTATCAGCGGATTTTGCGTGAGGTTGAGGCTCCGCTAATCGAAATCGCACTGGATGCAACTGGTGGGAATCAGGCAAAATGTGCTGATTTACTGGGGATTAACCGAAATACGCTGCGAAAAAAGATTACTGACCTCGATATTCAGGTGACACGGCGTCGCAAACTGATGTAATATCGCCACACAAACCGTGGCATCCTGGCACCTGTCAGGAAAAGATCACGATATATGGCGGTAAGCCGCACAAGCGGCACATCAGGATGAGGGCAGACGGTGGCAACCCGAGCACAGAGCGGGATGATCCTATCGATTGGTCGATGGCGTAAATCACGGAAACTGCGCAATTTCGGCACCTTTGGGCTGGTCCTCTTGGGGCCAGTTCTGGCGCTTGCCACATATCTTGTCATTGGTCCCTTTGATCTTGGTGCGACCGCGCCGACATTGCGGCTGATTCTGCTAGCCGATCTAGTCTATGTTCTGGTCGTTGCGGCATTGGTGCTCAGTCAGTTGGGTAGCCTGATTGCGGCCAGGCGGGCCAAGTCGGCGGGCTCGCGCCTGCATTTGCGCCTGATCGGGGCGTTTACGCTGCTCGCGCTGGTTCCGACCGTTACGGTCGCCATTTTTGCCGGCCTTACCGTGAATATCGGTCTGGAAGGCTGGTTTTCGGATCGCGTACGGCAGGTTGTCGGGTCCTCCCTGACGGCGGCAGAGGCTTATGAGCAGGAACATCGCAGTGGTCTGACGCAGGACGCAACCGTTCTGGCGCGGTTCCTGAACAACGCACGTTCGGTGGAGTTTTACATTTCTGATGCCGAACTCCGCGAGGTTCTGGCGCAGGGGCAGGCCCGGATTCAGCGCGGGTTGCGCGAGGCCTATGTCATCGACGGCACGGGCGAAATCCGGTCGCGCGGGGATCGGTCCTATCTGTTCAACTATGAGGCGCCAACAGCCGAGCAAATGACGGAAGCGGCAGAAAAGGGGTTGCTGATCATTGCTGACTGGCCAAACAGTGAATTCCGCGCGCTGGTCCCGCTTACCGCCTATCTGGACCGTTACCTGTATGTCAGCCGCGAAGTGGACGGGCAGTTGTTGACGCTGCTGGATGACACCAAGGAAACGGCGCAGTTCTATCAGCAGCTGGAAAGTGAACGGGGCAGGGTGTTGTTCGAATTCGGCCTGCTCTATCTCGGCTTTGCGCTGATCCTGATCCTGGCTGCGATGTCACTGGGGATGTGGTTTGCCGAACGGCTGTCGCGCCCGGTCGGACGATTGACCACGGCAGCACAGCGGGTCGGTGCCGGAGACTTGAGCGTTCAGGTCATCGAAGAGGCCAGCGACGACGAGATCGCGATGTTGGGCCGATATTTCAACCAGATGACCCGACAACTAAAAGGACAGCGGGACACGCTGCTGGAAAACACCCAGCAAATCGAAAGAAGGCGTCGCCTGTTTGATTCCGTGCTCAGTTCGGTCACATCCGGTGTTGTCGGCGTGGACCCGGATGGATGCGTTACCTTCGTCAACCGTTCTGCCGAGCGATTGCTGGACTGGTCACGAGGCGAAGAACACCTGGCTATCGGCATTGCAGTTCCCGAGTTTCTGCTCTTGTTTGAAAGCCTCAAGGACAGCGGGCAGGAGGCTGTTCAGGGTGAGATCAAGGTCACACGCAAGGGGCGGCTGGAAAACCTGCTGGTTCGCATGGCCATCCGTCGCGGAGAGGATGGCGGGCTGGAAGGCTATGTGGTTGCCTTTGACGATGTAACCGATCTGGTCAGTGCACAGCGAATGGCGGCGTGGGGGGACGTGGCCCGCCGCATTGCACATGAAATCAAGAACCCATTGACGCCGATCCAGCTCAGCGCAGAGCGCATCAAGCGCAAGTTCGCCCGCAAACTGGATGAGGAAGACAGCGGCAGCCTTGAGTCGATGACCGGCGTCATCGTGCGGCAGACTAACGACCTGCGGCGTATCGTGGATGAGTTTTCCAAGTTCGCACGGATGCCCGAACCCGTTCGACGGGAGGAAGACTTGGTTGAACTGGTGCGCGAAGCCGTTCTTTTGCAGCAGGCGGGACAGCCGGACGTACAGATTGACGCCGATCTGCCGCAGCAGCCGATCATGGCGGATGTAGATGCGACCATGCTCAATCAGGCGTTGACGAACTTGATTAAGAATGCCGGAGAAGCCATTGCAACTTTGAAAGAAAAAGGGGCCCCGGACAACCTGGCGCCACAGATCAAGGTGGCGGTTTCAAGCGATGATGCGGGTACGGTCATTACCATTGCAGACAATGGAATCGGTCTGCCGGAGGACCGGGCGCGTTTGTTTGAACCTTATGTTACGACACGCGACGAAGGGACCGGGCTGGGCCTTCCGATCGTCAAGAAAATTATAGAAGAGCATGGCGGCGCGCTGACCCTTGAGGACGCGCCCGTATTTGACGGGCAGTACCATTTTGGCGCAATGGCTGTGATCCGTTTGCCTGGGGCAGGTATGTCCCCAACCGTTGCGCCGCAGAAGCAGGCAATTAGAACCAACAAACTGAAAGCAGGCCAAAGATGAGCGACATTCTGATCGTAGATGACGAGCGCGATATTCGCGAGCTGGTGTCCGACATTCTGGAGGACGAAGGCTATTCAACCCGGCTGGCAGCCAACTCGGACGAGTGCATGGCGTCGATCAATTCCGAACCGCCGGGGCTGTTGATCCTGGATATCTGGCTGAAGGACAGCCGTATGGACGGGATTGATATCCTCAAGTCGGTAAAACGCGATAACCCGGATGTGCCGGTGGTGATTATTTCGGGCCACGGCAACATCGAAATCGCTGTTGCTGCTATCAAACAGGGTGCTTACGACTTTATCGAGAAGCCCTTTAACATTGACCAGTTGATGGTGGTGATCCGCCGCGCGATGGAGACGTCTCGTCTACGGCGCGAGAACGCGTCGCTGAAGCGGAAAGAGGTCAACAACTCCGACATGATCGGCAAATCCGCGTCGTTCCGGGCGATGCAGGGGCAGTTGGACAAGGTTACCAAGTCAAACGGTCGCGTCATGCTGCGCGGGCCTGCGGGTTCTGGAAAGGAAATTGCCGCGCGCTATATCCATGCCCACTCCAACCGCGCAAACGCTCCCTTCGTGACCGTCAACTGTGCCGGGATTGAGCCTGAGCGTGTGGAAGAAGTTCTGTTTGGCCGGGAATCGGCCGAACGTGGTGTGGAATCCGGATTGCTGGAAGAAGCCCACGGCGGCGTGGTCTATTTTGATGAAGTGTCCGACATGCCTTTGGGTACACAGTCCAAAATCCTGCGTGTGCTGGTGGATCAGCAATTCCAGCGCGTGGGTGGCTCGGACAAAGTGCGCGTGGATCTTCGGGTGATCTCATCGACCAACAAAGATCTTGATGATGAAATCGCGGCCGAGCGGTTCCGGGAAGAGCTGTATCACCGTCTGAATGTGGTTCCGATCACCGTTCCATCACTCGAGGACCGGCGCGAGGATATTCCGGTTCTGGCCCAGCATTTCATCGAAATGTGCAACGAAACCCAAGGGTTGCCTATGCGGGAGCTGTCGGACGAGGCGGTCGCTTTGCTTCAGACAATGACGTGGCCGGGTAACGTGCGCCAGCTGAAAAACTTGATCGAACGTGTTTTGATTCTGGGTGACGGCACCGGCCCAATTGAGGCGCGCGAGCTGCCAAGCGAAGAAGACAAGGCCGAAGAGTCGGGCCGCGTTGTCTTGTCGGGGGCGCTGGCCACTTTGCCGCTGCGCGAGGCCCGCGAAGCGTTCGAGCGTGAGTATCTGCTGACCCAGATCAACCGCTTTGGTGGCAATATCAGTCGCACCGCCAGCTTTGTCGGGATGGAACGCAGTGCGCTGCATCGCAAGCTAAAGTCGCTGGGTGTTGTGACCTCAAACAAATCCGGTGCGCGGGTCGCGCAAATCGACGAGCCCGAACCGGCAGAATGAGTCTGGGGTCATAGTTCACGGGCAGATGGATGTGTGGAAGGGATGGCGAGAACGGTGAATTCTGATCTGTCTGGCCGGTTCGTCGAAGGCTACCCGGCTTTTGGCAGGCGTTTAAAGCGACTTCGACGGTCGATCGGATTGAAACAAGCCGCGCTGGCAGAGTTTCTGGAGGTCGATCAGACCACGGTTTCCAGATGGGAGAACGGGATTCAGCTTCCGACACCTGATCTGCAACACTCGGTGTTTGCTGCGCTGGCTCCTTTCAGGGCGGATGACAACGCGTTAAGACGGCTTGTCGTGAACTCGGCCGACTGCATCCATCTGGTTGAGGAGGCCAGCCACATGTGCCTGGCCTATTCCCGCAGGCGGGCGCGGGACTGGAAAACCACCCAACGGGCACTGCTTGGCGTGTCCCTCTGGCAATTTGCAACGGAAGAGATCCGGCAGGCTGAGGCCGAGCTACAGGACGAGGGGTGGTGGGATTTGCAAGCGCCCAACCCCAAGTCGTTTGTAACTTCCGAAGCGCGGCACGACCGTATCCGGATCAGCGCCGGACAGATCACTTGGGAACGGTTGTACCTGTCGGATGGAACGCCGGTTAGGCTGGTCAGTGGGGCACGGTCGGGACGCGCATAATTTATGCGTATTCCTGTGCGGTCGGGTGCAGTAGAACCGGGCTATGCCCCATCCATTACGCATCTTGTTACAGGTTTTGTTGCTTTGGCTTGCCGGGCTAGGTGCGGCGACCCAATTCGCCAAGATAGCGGTTCCTTTTGTTCAGGTCGCGGCCCTCTATCCTGCGCACGCGGATAAGATTGGCTGGCTTTTGTCAGTCATCAGCCTGATTGGCGCGATTCTTGGTGCATTGTCCGGCGCGATAGCGGGGCGGGTGGGGCCTGTCCGGTTGCTGATGTTTGGCTTGATCCTTGGCGGGGCGGTGTCCCTGTTTCAGGCCAGTATCCCCAGTTTAGGCCTGATGCTGGTCAGTCGCGTTGTCGAAGGGGTCTCTCATCTGGCCATCGTTGTCGCCGCGCCGACTCTGATTGCGCAAATCACGATTGGAAAATGGCGCAACGCGGCAATGGTTTTGTGGAGCAGTTTCTTTGGTGTCGCCTTTGCCCTGAACGCATGGCTTGGGCTTCCATTGATCGCTCAGGTCGGGCTGCCGGTTTATTTTGCTACCCATGGCGCGCTGATGTTTCTGATTGCCGTCTTGATCGTATCTTTCCGTCCCAACAGTGCATCGGTTTTGATGAACAATCCTTTTTGGAGCGTTCGAACACTGATTGACATACACGTACAGACCTATCGCTCTGCATTTGTGTCGGCTCCGGCGCTCGGATGGTTCTTTTACACGCTGACCTTTGTCTCGCTACTGGCCATTCTTCCGGGAAGATTGCCAGAAGATGTCAGTGCGATGATCGCAGGTTTGATGCCGTTGGCCGGGATCGTGATTTCCTGGCTTACCGTCCCAGTGTTGCTGAGCGTTTGTTCTGGCGTATTCGTTGTTACGCTTGGTTTCGGGCTGTCTATCCTGACGATAGGCGCCCTGTTTCTTGGTGCCCCGTTGCCCGTTGTCTGCGTTGCGCTTTTTGCGGTGCTGGGGCTTGTTCAGGGCGGCAGCTTTGCAGCGGTACCGCAGTTGAACTCGACACCCGAAAACCAGGCGCTTAGCTATGGTGCGATGGCGCAGATGGGGAATGCGGGTAACCTTTTGGGCACACCTGTTTTGCTTGCAATTCTGTGGCGGACCAGTGAAGCAGGCATGTTGATTGCCGTGGTTGGGTTCTATGCTGTTGCCATGGCGCTGCATCTGTGGCTTGCCGCGCGGCGCAAACGTGCTTGAACCGAGCTGGATTGATCAAACATGCGGAACAGTGGTTTTTCTTATCCGGATTGCCCCGGTGTGATGATCTGAAACGACCCGTCATCGAATTTCACAAAGCATGAGGCACTGTTGAGGGGCGGCAATGTCGTTGTTCGCGCCAGTGGCACCCGTGATTTCACGTTTTGCTTGCAGGGCGGTAAGCTGACCGGACGAAATCCCTTCTCGGCCATGCATTGCGCCTCGACCGTGTTTCGCAGTCCCTGGTTGACATCGACGGTATAAACCCTGCCGGGTTGCCACCAGCCTGGGGATTGATAGCAACGACCCATGCCATCACAATACGTACGCCCAGGCCAATAAGTCGGCGGGCTTTGACGGATCTGATTGGCAACCGGCACCTCTTTTACCGCCCTAAGCTGGCACTGGGTGGTCTCTTTTTGTAGACGTGACACGGTTTCACCCTCACGATAGTAAAGCGAGAGTGGCCCACACGAGGACAGCACCATCAGGGGCACGAGCATAGGAAACAGCGTTTTCATATGCTTATCTTGCCGCAGCTGATCAGCGATGACAATTCAATTGACCGCTTTGGGGGCATCTGTCATTCAATCCTTTCAGGCAGAAGGGCCAGAAACATGAAGGTCATTATTTGCGGCGCGGGTCAGGTCGGCTGGCAGATTGCGCGGCACCTTTCGGGCGAATTGAACGATGTCACCGTTGTCGACAACAATCCCGATCTGGTACGGCGGGCGACCGAAACACTGGATGTGCAGGGGATCGCCGGGTTTGCAAGTTACCCTGATGTGCTTGAAAGGGCAGGCGCGCGCGATGCGGACATGATCATCGCTGCGACCCATTCGGACGAGGTGAACATGGTCACCTGCCAGATGGCGCATTCGGTCTTTTCGATTCAGCGCAAGATCGCGCGACTGCGGTCGAAATCCTATCTTGAAGCGATCCACTCGGACCTTTACCGGCGCGATCATCTGCCGATTGATGTGGTGATCAGCCCCGAACGCGAAGTGGCCGCAGCCGCGATGCGCCGCCTGTCGGCCCCGTCCGCCTTTGACACCGAGGTTTTCATGGACGGCAAGGCGCAGCTTTTGGGAATTCGCGTGGATGAGGACTGCCCGATCGTGAACACACCCTTGCGGCAACTGACCGATTTGTTCTCGACGCTCAGTTCGATCGTAGTGGGGGTGCGTCGCGATGGAACGCTGTTTGCACCAGAATCCGAGGATCAGCTGTTTGTCGGCGACGAATGCTACGTCTTTACCAATGTAAAAGACGTGGATCGCACCATGGAGGTGTTTGGCAAGACCCAAAAGCGTCAGGATCGCGTGGTGATCGTGGGCGGCGGCAATGTCGGGCTTGAAGTGGCGCGAACTCTGGAAGAACAAAAAAGCCGCGTGCGCGCCAAAATCGTCGAGCGGGATCGCCGGTGCGCCGAGATCGCCGCCGAGGCACTGGAACGAACGATTGTGCTGCACGGTGATGGTCTTGATGCCAGTTTGTTGAGCGAGGCCGGTATCGACAGGGCGGATGCAATGCTGGCGGTTACGGATGATGACCGCACGAACATGCTGGCCGCTGTGCGGGCCAAGGCCGAGGGTTGCACGTTGGCGATTGCTTTGATCAATGATCCCAGCATGGTGGCGTTGATGGGACCTTTGGGGATCGACGCGTATATCAATCCGCGGGCAACCACCGTCAGTTCTATCCTGCGCCACATCCGTCATGGCCGGGTGCGACAGGTCTACTCGATCGGAGATGCTGAGGCCGAAGTGATCGAGGCCGAGGTTCTGTCAACCTCTCCCATGGCGGGGCAAAAGCTGCGCGATATCGATTTTCCCGAAGGCGTACTGGTGGGGGCTGTGCGTAAGGGAGATGAGGTGATGCGACCGACGGGCAGCCTCAGGATCGATGAAAAGGATGTCGTCGCGATCTTTGCCATGGCCAAGGACGTGCCTGAGGTCGAACGCCTGATGCAGGTTTCAATCGATTTCTTCTGATGGCGCATGCGGGGATACAACAGATCGGGCTATTGCGGCGGTTGCCGCTGTTTCTTCTGATCTGGGCTATTGCGTCACTGGCAATGTGGGTTCCGGCAGTTTACGCGCTGGCGCTGGATGATCACGACACATCCCGATCGTTTCTGTATTCCGGTATCATAGGGTTGTTTCTGGTCGCCAGTATCGCAATGGCCTCGTCCAATCGCGTGCCACGGCGTGGGACTTTGGGACAATTGGCGGTGATGCTCGCATGTTTCACCATTCTTCCCGTCTTTCTTGCAATTCCATTTCACGACGCGCTGGGAACGACCACATTCCTGAACGCTTACTTTGACATGGTTAGTGCCCTTACGACCACAGGGGCGGATCTGTTTCCGGATCCAGACCGCCTGACGGCCCCGCTGCACCTGTGGCGTGCCTTGGTTGGATGGATGGGCGGTTTGCTGATGTGGATTGCCGCCGCGGCAATCCTTGCGCCTTTGTCGCTAGGTGGGTTCGAGGTCACGGCACGCGGTCAGCCGGGTCGCCCGGTATCGGGTGTTGCGCAAAGCGAACGCGTTGATCCACGTGGCCGGCTGCTCCGTGTGGCAAAGGGACTGACCCCGGTCTATGCCGGGCTGACGGCAGTGATCTGGATCCTTCTTCTGATCGCTGGCGAAAATGGTCTGACGGCCGTTTGCCACGCAATGTCGGTTATGGCGACGTCGGGAATTTCTCCGGTGGGTGGTATGGAAGGCGCGCAAGCGGGATTCACGGGCGAGGCGATCCTGTTTCTGTTCCTGTTCTTCGCCCTTTCGCGCCTGACATTTTCGACCGACACGGCAACATCCGGTTATTCCCGACTGGATACGGACCCGGAGTTTCGCATTGGCCTGATGATTGTGCTGGCCGTTGCTGCGTTACTGTTCTTTCGCGTTATTGCAGGCGTTACGGAAATCGGCGGGCAAATCGAACCTTTGCAGGTATTGCAGGTCATCTGGGGTATGCTGTTCACTGTTCTGGCCTTTCTGACAACCGCCGGGTTTGAAAGCGCAAACTGGGATGATGCGCAGCAATTGTCTGGTCTGGGAACGCCCGGATTGTTGCTGATGGGGCTGGCGCTGATCGGTGGCGGGGTCGCCACTACGGCTGGCGGTGTCAAACTGCTGCGGGTTTTTGCCCTGTACCTGAATGGTGCGCGCGAGATCGACAGGTTGATCTATCCCTCGTCAGTCAGCGGGGTTGGAGGCGGTAACCGACGCATTCAAAGGGACGGCGCGTTTATCGCCTGGATCTTTCTAATGCTCTTTGCGCTGACATTGGCAGTGTTCAACCTTTTGCTGGCCGCTATGGGGGCCGGGTTCGAACAGGCCATGGTGCTCAGCGTCGCAACGCTCAGCACGACGGGTCCGCTGATTGAACTGGCCACTGATGTTCCGATCCGGTTGATAGACCTGTCCGCAGGGGCCAAGCTGACGCTGTGCGCGGCGATGGTCATTGGCCGGCTCGAGACACTTGCGATCATCGCCCTGATCACTCCTTCGCTGTGGCGGGATTGAAGCGGTTGGGTCCGGCGGTTTTTTCTGCTTAATTTTTCGTCTGGAATATCTTTACGCGGCGCTCCATACTGAACCGGAGGGAGCGTGTTGGTCCGCAACGCGTGGCAAGAACAATGGCGAGATTATATAAATATGGCTTCGGACAGACAGAATCTTCAGGATGCCTTCCTGAACAATGTACGGAAAGCTAAGGTTCCGGTTACAATTTTCCTGATCAATGGCGTGAAATTGCAGGGTGTGATCACCTGGTTCGACAATTTCTGTGTATTGTTGCGCCGCGACGGACAGTCGCAGCTGGTGTACAAGCACGCGATATCAACCATCATGCCATCACAGCCGATCAACCTGTATGAGGGCGAAGACGCCTCTTGATGGAACATGACCGGACGCGCACCCGGGCCTGGGTGCTGCATCCCGAAATCAAATCAGATGAACAGCGCCGCGTTCCCGAACCGGCGCTGGCCGAGGCGGTTGCGCTGGCCGCCGCTTTGCCCGATCTGGACGTGATCGGGTCTGAAATCGTTCGCCTGCAACGCGCCCAGCCCGGCTATTTGTTTGGCAGTGGCAAGATCGAGGAACTGGGCGAGCGGCTTCGTGAAAACGAGGTTGAACTGGTTCTGATCGATGGGCCGGTGACCCCGGTTCAGCAGCGCAATCTGGAAAAGGCATGGAAGGTCAAGATCCTCGACCGGACCGGGCTGATCCTTGAGATTTTCAGTGACCGTGCGCGTACCCGCGAAGGGGTGTTGCAGGTGGAAATGGCTGCGCTCAGCTATCAGCGGACGCGTCTGGTGCGGGCTTGGACCCACCTTGAACGTCAGCGTGGCGGCTTGGGATTTGTCGGCGGACCTGGCGAGACCCAGATCGAAGCCGACCGTCGCGCCATTGACGAACAACTTGTGCGTCTGCGTCGCCAGTTGCAGAAAGTAGTCAAGACCCGCACGTTGCACCGTGCTGCGCGGGCCAAGGTGCCATATCCGATCGTTGCATTGGTTGGATATACCAATGCCGGGAAATCTACTCTGTTCAATCGGCTGACCGGGGCCGAAGTGTTGGCCAAGGACATGCTGTTTGCCACGCTGGATCCAACTATGCGCCGCGTGCAACTGCCCGATGGCCCGGAAGTGATCCTGTCGGATACGGTGGGTTTTATCTCGAACCTGCCGACCGAGCTTGTGGCGTCTTTTCGGGCCACGCTTGAAGAAGTATTGGGCGCTGATCTGATTGTTCACGTGCGTGATATCAGCCATGAGGAAACCGAAGCGCAGGCGCAGGATGTCGAAGCAATCCTGACCTCGCTTGGTGTCGACGAAGAACGCCCCCGGCTTGAGGTTTGGAACAAGACTGACTTACTGAGCGCCGAAGAAAAAGACGCTGCATTGACAAGGGCGGATCGCGATCCGGCCATATTTGCCATCTCGGCAGTTACCGGCGAAGGCGTGACCCCTTTGCTTTCCGAGATTGCAGCAATCCTGCAAGGGGCCCGGCACGAGGATGTTCTGAACCTGAGCTTCGCTGAAGGTAACAAGCGGGCGTGGTTGTTCCGGCAGGATGTTGTACAATCCGAAGAGCAGACCGAAAAAGGGTTCCGTATTACTGTCCTTTGGACGGATAAACAGGCTGCTCAATTCGAAACACTATAGAAACGGCGAAGTGGCGGAACTTGTCTGACACATTGGATCAAAGAGTATTTCTGACCGGATTTATTGATGTCCCAGCGGATCGCCTTGAAGATGTGCGCGCCGCTCTGTCCACGCATATCGCCCTCACAAAGGCGGAAGTGGGTTGCCTGTCGTTCGATGTTGTCGAGGATCAGATCACACCCGGACGGTTCACTGTATCAGAGGTTTTTGTGAATCAGCGGGCATTTGATGCGCATCAGCGGCGGACGAAGGCATCCGAGTGGTTTCTGATTACGCAGGGAATACCGCGGAATTATGCGATAGAAACCGCGGGCAAAAAGACAACCTAAGTCATGTGCCGTAAAGTTGCCGCTGTATATCATCGGTGTCGAACCAGCCGACTGACGATTGTACAAGATGGTCAGGTGCAAGTTCCCATTCATCCCATCCGCGCGCGATAACATAGTTGCCGGTCTGGGCATGATGCCCTTCACGTGTCCAGACAAACAGGGCGTGAGAGCCAGCCCATCGCATCATGTCGCACCGCACTTCCAGATCCGGAAAATCGGCATAGACCTCTCGGGCCATTTCGGCAATCGCGGCACGCCCTTCGACAGGCTCACCCCGGTTAGTTGTGATCCGACCGTCCTGCGTGAAAAAACTGGCAACGGCATCGGCGTCACCTGAACTCCAGGCGATCGCGTAATCTCGGGCGAGGTTGTTCAGAGTATCCCGAATGCTGGCCATAGTTTCCCCCTGGTCCGAAACAGTTCGCCCGGTGATGGTAGGCGAAACTGCCGCGTGGCGTCCACGGTCCGGACAAAAAGGGGCGGGGACTCGCCGAAACCCCGTTGCTTAGCGTGGGATCAGATTGGTCACTCCGACAGCAGCGGCGCGGGCAAGGTCAAGGTCCAGCGACATGGGAATATATTCGCCACGCCGCCACAGCTGCGCCTGATCGTCGTAATAACGCGACAGGAAATGGCCCGATTGGCCGGTAGCCGTGATAAAGACCGAGCTGTTGGGATCGGCAAAGTCATACACACCGCGATACCCGGCTCCGTGCACGTTCTGAAACGGGTCGAGCCCTTCGCCCGACGTGCGCCCGCGCAGCAAGGTGTTGTCGCCGCCACTGGTCGATTGGCGAATGTTCACAAAATACCGAAGTATTGGCACGTTTCCCAGAACGGGGTGATCGTGGGTTGCCTGATGCGCATCACCCCAGCGTAGGGATTCAAGTGTGCTACCATAGCGTTCGGTGATCCAGATCAGCGCATCATCCAATGCAAGTCGAGCCATTTCGGTACAGGTTTCAATCGGCGCGCTTTGACGTACATCGCACCAGACACCGGCGCCATCAATGTCACGATAGACCCGCTCGATGAACAAAGGTTCGACATGTTTGAATTCGCTGGCCAGCGGTCCCAGCTCGTCCGAGATCAGGCGGATCTGAAGGGCCCGCACCCAGGCTGCGTAGATCAGCGGTTCGGGCAGATGCTCGTTCATCTCGCCATTCCAGTCCGCCAGCAGCGACAGCGCAATCTGGCGCTGGCGCTCGGGCGTCCCTTCGGGGGCCGAGGCACCGGTATACCAAAGGTCAGCACCGATCAGTGGCAGTAGAGAGCGCGCGGTGAAACTGACGGTATCCAGTTGCGCTTCGATGAAACTGTCGCGTGTATGCACCTCACGCGATTGCATCAGGCGTTCCCAGCGATGCACGCGCTGAGTGTCTCCCCATTCGTAGGACACATGATCCGGGAACGGGCGGTTGATGATCTTGTTATTCGTGTTGCCTAGAACGCCGCCAGCAGGGGCCACAAATTCCGGGTTGTTGGTGTAGGGTAGGCGACCTTGCCAGCGGTTTGCTTCGATCCAGCCGGGTGTCGGAATGCGTCCGCGGCTCTGGTTTTGCAGATCACGCCGGGGCATGGCGCCAATCAGTTTCATCCCTATCGTCGTTTTGTCGACCAGTGACAGGTTCTGCGAAGGCGCAATGAATTGCCGCGCCACGGTTATGGCGTCCTGCACGTTGTCCGCATTCATCAGGGCCATGGACGCCGTCATCGAAGTGTCTTGCGGGCTGAGCGCAGTCCAGGACAAAGACGCAACATGGCCTGGCGGTGTGATAGTTTCCAGCTTGTAATCCGTACCGGGCAAAACCGGTCCGTTTTCAGTCCAGCGCAACGTCAGTGTAACCGGAGCTTCCCCTTTGATTTCAATTATCGAAGGACGGGTCTTGAATTCCTGATAGCCATCCGGGGTCAGGTATTCTTCGGGGTTTTCCGGGTTCAGCTGCTCAATATGAATGTCTTGATCGTCAAGATAAGATGACGTCACCCCCCAACCCAACCGGTCACTGCGACCGGTCATGATTGCGGGAATACCAGGGATCGAGGCCCCAATGACGCTTCCCTTTGCCAAACCAAGATGCGCCAAATACCACACGCCGGGGGCTGTGAAGCCCAGATGTGGGTCGTTGGCCAGCAACGTCCCACCGCTTGCCGAGCGCGAAGGCGCAGCAGTCCAGGCGTTTGAGGCACCCGCCAGCCCGCGTTTGGGAAGGGGTGACAGAGGCGTTTCAGGAAAACTCGTACCGGCGGCATAGCGTGGAAGGTTGGGAAACAGCGAAGCATATTCAGGCAGCGCGGCGATGCCGGGGCCGGGAACATCGGGCAGAATATCTGCCAGTCTGTCCGGATTGCTCAGCATCAAAGACGTCCGCGCCCGCAGAACCTCGTCGGTCAGGTGACCGGACAATTGCAGCGCCATGAGCTTGATCACGGCAATACTGTCGCCCGGTTGCCAGGGCGAGACGGGGGCATTGAACAGGAACATCTCTGGCGCGCCACGCCCCAATGCCTCGTCGTTGATCTCGGCTAGGCGTGCGTTGACCCCGGCAGCATAAGCACGAAGGGCAGCCTTGGTATAATCGTCCTGTACCTCGACCGAGCGATGGGCAAGGCCGTACAGATCCAGCCGGCGCAACAGCTTGTCAACGCGCAGGGTGCGCGGGCCAAAGATCTCGGACAAGCGGCCCTGCGCGGTGCGGCGCATGACTGTCATCTGCCACAACCGATCCTGCGCGTGGGCATATCCAAGACCGAAAAACACACCCGGGTCATTTTGGGCCAGAATGTGCGGCACATTGGCGGTGTCGCGCACGATCTCAACCGGAGCGGTCAACCCGTTGACTTCAAGCGTCTGGTCATAATCCGGCAGGGATTGACTGGCCAGAAAATAGACGAGGCCCATTGCGGCGAGGATCAGCATGATCAGACCCGACACCATGCGCACCAGCCAGCGGAAAACAAGACCCATTACTGCCCCAAATTCTAGTACATGAAGGTTGCGCGGAGATTAGTGGATGGCGGGTCCAACCGAAAGAGGAACGCGCCGAGAACCTGCGCGGAAAGGATGAAAACAAACACCCCACCACAGCATTTCGCTGTGATGGGGTTTGCCAGAAAAAGTGGCAAGCCCGAATTACGGGATAATGCGGGTATATTTCGTGCCTTCCACGGTCGCACCGATCTGAAGCCCGGCCTGTCCGAAGATGGCAGCCAGAACGGGCGATCGCAATGTCGTGGTGTCTGTCGACACGGAATCGCCCTGATCGCTGACCACATAGCCAATATCTGCTCCGGCTGTCCAACCACTGGAACGACGGAAATCGTTCAGGGCGTCTTCGGTCATGAAAAACAGGACATGCGCATATTGCTGCGCGCCGATCTGTAGCCCGGCCGTGCCCTTGACCGCCGAGTAGAAGTCAACTGTTGCACCGCTGATGCGCAGCGCGCCGCGGCCGTAACCGCCACCGAACACGAAACCGGCTTCGGTAATCAGCGGCATGACCAGCATGCCGTTGGCCTTGTTCGCAATTTCAACCGTGTTGGGATAGCGGCTGTACATTTCGGTCAGCGTGGCGTCGACACGGGCATCGATTGTTGCTGCGTTGGAATTGCCGACGCCGTTGCCACAGGCGGCGGTCAAGCTCAGACCTGCCATGCCCAAGGCAAAGCCGCGACGATTCAGTCGGGGGGAATTGGAACTGCTCATGGTTTTTTATCTCTGTAACTGTGCCTGAAATGCCGGGTGATCCCGGTCTTGGCGGCAAGGATACGCCGATCAGGGCGATGTGTCACGGGAAAGCTGCCCGATCGGGAAATCTTATCGGCGAAATATCGCGAAACTTGCGGGTTTTATCCCTGCAGGATGCGCGCAACCTGAGGAGAGAAATAGGTCAGAATTCCATCGCATCCGGCTCGTTTGAAGGCCAGAAGGCTTTCCAGCATCACCTTCTCGCCATCGATCCAGCCGTTCTGGGCTGCAGCCTGAATCATCGCGTATTCGCCCGATACCTGATAGGCATATGTCGGCGCACCGAAATTGTCTTTCACGCGGCGGCAGATATCCAGATAAGGCATGCCCGGCTTGATCATCACCATATCGGCGCCTTCAGTCAGATCGCGTTCGATCAGGCGCAGGGCCTCGTCCGAGTTCGCGGGGTCCATCTGGTAGGTCTTTTTGTCGCCCGTCAGGGCCCCCGATGCACCGACCGCGTCGCGGAAGGGTCCGTAGAACGCACTGGCATATTTGGCGGCATAGCTGAGGATCATCACGTTGTGATGGCTCGCACGTTCCAGCGCGCGACGCATTTCCCCGATCCGGCCGTCCATCATGTCCGACGGGCCGATGATATCCGCACCGGCGTCTGCCTGTGCCAGCGTCATCTTTACCAGCGCCTCGACGGTCTGGTCGTTCACGATTTCTCCGTCAACGACATATCCGTCGTGGCCGTTGATGTTATACGGGTCAAGCGCCACATCCGTCATTACGGCGACGTCTGGGGCCGCCGCCTTGATTGCCCGGATGGCCCGGTTGGACAGGTTGTCGGGGTTCCATGCCTCGGCGCAGTCTTCGGTTTTCAGCGCAGGGTCGGTGTAGGGAAAGATGCAAATTGCAGGAATCCCAAGGGCCTGGGCCTCGACCGCCGCTTTGGCAATCAGGTCAACCGATCTGCGAACCACACCAGGCATCGAGGGCACGGGCTCTTCAATACCTTCGCCATCGCGCACGAAAACCGGCCAGATCAGGTCATCCGTTGTCAGAGTGTTCTCACGCACCAGCGCACGAATTGCCTGTGATTGACGGGCTCGGCGAAAGCGGGTCATGGGAAATGGGGCAATGGTCGGTTTCATGGCGCGTTCTCCTTGAACATTCGTGCATTGGGTGGCATGAATTCACAAAGGTCTCAAGGGTATCAATGGACGCGCGCCTAGATGGAACCCCCCTGAGTAGTGCGAATAAAGGGTTGGGTTTGGACTGGTACTCTTCGATCTTTGAACTCATCGACATGCGCAGCTTTTCGAATCTGTGGTTCTGGATCGTACTGGCGGTACTCTGGTCGTCGGCCAGCCACTGGGTGATGGGCATCCCATATGATCTGGTTGTTCGTGCCCGCCGGATCGGAGGTCAGGTCGAAACCGATCTGCTCGACATCGTTCGCATCCATACAAATCGGATTCTGCTTATCGTCGACATGTCTGGCACCATCCTTTTGGCGTTTGGGTGTTTTCTGTTCACCGGGATGGCCACGCTTGGGTTTTATTATGATGTCGAATTCGCGCAGGCCCTGTTTTTGCTTTTGTTCCCACTGACCTTGGTGCTTTTGATGAATATCGTGCATGCAAGGCGTCTCCGGCGGCAGGAATTGACACTCGAAACTGTCTCGAAAACGATTTCCCGCTGCCGTCTGTATACCCAGATCATCGGCATGATCTCGATACTGGTCACTTCGTTCTGGGGCATGTATCAGAACCTTTCGATTGGCGTTCTGGGATAGAAGATTCTGAAAGGCGAGGCGATGAAGGCTCCGAACCACGTGACAGTTGGCGGCGCCCCCGAAGGGTTTGACGCGCAGCTGGTGCTGAACGAGATCGCCCGCAGCACGGGGCCGGTGGCCCATGTCGCACGCGATGACAAGCGGATGGAAGCGATGCGCGCTGCACTGGCGTTTTTTGCGCCTCAGATGCCTGTCTTTGTGTTTCCGGGTTGGGATTGCCTTCCTTATGACCGGGTCTCGCCTAATGCGGATATCTCGGCGGCGCGCGTCGCAACTCTGGCGGCGCTGGTCCACCAGATGCCCCAACAGTATGTATTACTGACCACGCTGAACGCCGCGACCCAACGCGTCCCGGCACGGGAGGTTTTGCGAGAGGCGGCGTTTACCGCCCGAGTTGGCCATCGCATAGATGAAACCGCGCTGCGAAACTTTCTGGTGCGCATGGGGTTCACCCAAAGTCCAACGGTAATGGAACCCGGCGATTATGCCATCCGTGGAGGCATCATCGACATCTTCCCTCCGGGAGAGGCGGGCCCGGTACGACTGGATCTGTTCGGTGACGTTCTGGACGGTGCGCGCCGCTTTGATCCAGCGTCCCAGCGAACAACCGAAAAGCTGGACATCGTTGAACTTGCACCGGTGTCCGAAGTCATCCTGGACGAGGCCGCCATAACCCGGTTCCGTCAGAACTATCGCATCGAGTTTGGTGCCGCCGGTACGGATGACCCTTTGTATGAGGCCGTAAGCGCAGGCCGCAAACATCAGGGGATCGAACACTGGCTGCCGTTCTTCCACGAAAAACTGGAGACACTGTTCGACTACTTGCCGGATGCGGTGATCACTGTCGATGATCAGGTGACGCCCGCGCGTCTGGCGCGTTGGGATACGATTGCCGATCAGTACGAGACCCGACGACTGGCGCTGGAAAACCGATCTCGCATGGACACGGTCTATAAACCCACACCTCCGGGGTTGTTGTATCTTGACGATACCGCCTGGGAGGCGGCTGTCGCGGATCGTCGGGTTTTGCAGTTCAGCCCGCTGCCGCAAGCCTCTGGCCCCGGTGTCATCGACGCGGGTGGGCGCATCGGGCGCAACTTTGCGCCGGAACGCCAGCAGGAAAGCATCAGCCTGTTCGGCGCTTTGGCCAGTCACATCACTGCAAAGCTCGACAAAGGACCGGTGCTGATCGCCTCATATTCCGATGGCGCGCGGGAACGCCTGACCGGCCTGATCGAAGACGAAGGGCTGGCCGAGGCGATACATGTGGCCAACGGCACCTGCATTGGAAAACGCGGCTTGCACCTTGCCGTCTGGGCGTTGGAGCACGGGTTCGAAACTCCTGATCTAACGGTGATCGCTGAACAGGATGTGCTGGGCGACCGGCTGATCCGTCAGCCCAAAAAGCGCCGCAAGGCCGAAAACTTTCTGACCGAAACCCAGTCGCTCAGCCCCGGTGATCTGGTTGTTCACGTGGATCACGGTATAGGTCGTTACATGGGAATGGAGGTCGTCACCGCAGCCGGTGCCGCCCATGAATGCCTGTTGCTGGAATATGCCGAGCAGGCAAAGCTGTACCTGCCGGTCGAAAACATAGAATTGCTGTCGAAATACGGCCATGACGAAGGTTTGCTGGACCGTTTGGGTGGCGGTGCATGGCAAGCAAAGAAGGCCAAGCTGAAAGAGCGCATCCGCGAGATGGCGGATAAGCTGATCCGCATCGCCGCTGAACGTGCATTACGCAAAGCCCCGGTCATGGATCCACCGCCCCACGCGTGGGAGGAATTCAGCGCGCGATTCCCATATCAGGAAACCGAAGACCAGTTGCGGGCGATCTCGGATGTGATGGAGGACATCCATTCCGGCGCGCCGATGGATCGTCTGATCTGCGGTGATGTCGGATTTGGAAAGACCGAGGTTGCCATGCGCGCCGCATTTGTCGCCGCCATGTCGGGCGTTCAGGTTGCGGTTGTAGCGCCCACGACCCTGCTGTCCCGCCAGCATGCCGCGAGTTTCAGGGAGCGCTTTCGGGGGTTCCCGCTGGAGGTCCGGCAATTGTCGCGCTTTGTTTCGTCGAAAGAAGCCCAGAAAACCCGTGACGGGCTGGCCCGCGGGACAGTGGACATCGTGATCGGAACGCACGCGCTTTTGGCCAAGAACATACGGTTCAACAATCTGGGGCTTCTGATCATTGACGAGGAACAGCATTTTGGCGTGGGTCATAAGGAACGGCTGAAACAGCTGCGCTCAGACATTCACGTGCTGACCCTGACCGCGACACCGATCCCGCGAACGCTGCAACTGTCGTTGACCGGCGTGCGCGATCTGTCGATTATCGGCACGCCTCCAATCGACCGACTGGCGATCCGTACCTATGTCAGCGAGTTCGATGCCGTTACAATCCGAGAAGCGCTGCTGCGTGAACACTATCGTGGGGGGCAGAGTTTCTATGTTGTACCGCGCATCTCGGACCTGCCTGAGATCGAAGAATTTCTGAAAGATCAACTGCCTGAGCTCACTTACGTGGTTGCCCATGGCCAGATGGCAGCGGGTGAGCTCGATGATCGGATGAACGCGTTTTATGACGGGAAATTCGACGTGCTGCTGGCCACAACCATTGTCGAAAGCGGGCTGGACATCCCGACCGCAAACACGATGGTCGTGCACCGTGCGGACATGTTTGGCCTTGCCCAGCTCTATCAGATCCGGGGTCGCGTTGGGCGCTCGAAAACCCGTGCCTATGCTTACCTGACCACCAAACCGCGCCAGAAACTGACCGCTGCCGCCGAAAAACGCCTGCGTGTTCTGGGCTCGCTGGACACGTTGGGGGCCGGGTTCACTCTGGCCTCGCAGGATCTTGACATTCGTGGTGCGGGCAACCTGTTGGGTGAAGAACAATCCGGCCAGATGCGCGATGTGGGCTATGAGCTTTACCAATCCATGCTGGAAGAGGCGATTGCCAAGATCAAAGCCGGCGAGATGGAGGGGTTGTCGGATGCGGACGATCAATGGGCTCCGCAGATCAATCTGGGTGTGCCGGTTCTGATCCCCGAGAACTATGTGCCAGATCTGGATGTGCGCTTGGGTCTCTATCGCCGCCTGTCGTCTCTGTCGACAAAGGTCGAACTGGAGGGCTTTGCTGCGGAATTGATCGACCGTTTTGGCAAATTGCCGAAAGAGGTGAATACCTTGATGCTGGTTGTGCGGATCAAGGCCATGTGTAAACGCGCCGGGATCGCAAAGCTCGACGGTGGGCCGAAAGGTGCGACCATCCAGTTCCACAATGACAAATTCGCCTCGCCGCAGGGACTGGTTGAGTTCATTCAAAATCAACGTGGTATGGCCAAGGTCAAAGACAACAAGATCGTCGTGCGCCGGGATTGGAAAAAGGACAGCGACAAGATCAAAGGGGCTTTTGCAATAGCCCGCGATCTTGCTGAAAAAGTGGTCGCGGCGCAGAAAAAGGTTAAAGCAGGTTGAGATGTGAGAGGGGGCTCTGCCCCCGCTGCGCGTTCCGCGCATCTCCCCCGGGATATTTATGGCCAGATGAAGAAGCAGATCCTTGCTTCATCTGGCTAAAAATATCCCCGCCGGAGGCATCGTGCGTCAGCACGATCAGGACACTTTAGCTACGCATTGCCGCCTGCGCACAGAAGCAGGACGCAGCCACCATGCGGTCGGCACGGGCCAATGCCAGGTCAAGCCGTAGTTTGATCTGCAGGACTTCGACCTGTTCGCTGCGTGCCTTGAGGCAATCGTAAAGGCCCTTCAAACTCCAGACGTTGTCAGGATGTATCGAGGCGCGACTTAGCGTGCCGCCCAAGCCCAGATCTTCACGATAGGCGTCTTCAGCTTCGGCCAGCCGTCCTTGTTCGTAAAGAAGCGCCCCAAGCGCGTGGCGGGTGGGCTGCATCCATCCCCAGGGTTCGTCATAGGGCAAGGTATCGTCCAGCTCGACCGAGCGGCGCAGATGGGCAAACGCGATTTCAAAGTTGCCCTTGCGGTACTCGATCTCACCGCGCAGCATTTCCCGGGCGATATCCAGCAGGTCAATCACACGGTTGTTGTGCAGCCTGCGTGTATCCGGAACGCATTCCTTGGCGGCAAGAAACAGATTTTCTTCGGCCTCGGCATTGGCGATATCACCGGTTGCTGCATGAGCGATGGCGCGCGCGTAGTGTGTCGTGGCCGTCAGGGTGCGGAACAGGTCTGGGTCTGAGGGCAGTTCCAGTGCCTTAGCCTCGTCCCAGCGGCCAAACCGGATCAGGATGTGAGGGCCCATGGACATGTAGCTTTCGAAGTAATCGGCCATCGGGGGGCTTTCGATGCGCAGCAACTCTTCGGGTGTTGTATCCCACAATCCCTGATTGGCACGTAGGGCCGGTTCCATCTGTCCAAGAAAAAGCGCACCGTAGATGGCAAAGTGATAATTGTGCTGGCGATAGCCTGTGTAAATGTTGAACGCGCCTTCGCGTTCGTAATATTTCAGGTCGGCTTCCGAGGCTTTTTCGTTCCAGTGCACAACGTTGTGGTAATGTCCGCAGAGCACATCGATATGTGTCGGCATATGTACCAAGTGGCCTGCATCTGGAACCAATGTGCGCAGGATGTCCCCTGCTTTCAGGGCTTTTTCTGGTGTTGGAGACATCTCCATCAGATGAACATAGAGGTGCAGCAGGCCCGGGTGTGACATCGCGGCCGGATCGTTCGCCATGCCCCATTCAAGCGCATCTTGCGCTTCCTTCGTTGCCGCGCCCTGGGCGGGTTGGCCCGTTTTCAGATCCCACATCTGCCATGGCGTCAGGTTCAGCAGCGCTTCGACATAAATGGTACGCAAGTCGAGGTGGTCCGGGTGTGCCGCAAATGCCGTGCGCATCGCGTCGGCAAAACCGTGGTCCCATTGGTGCATGTCCTCCACCGGACTACGTTGCGGGTAACGCGCAGGTAGGGCCTGAATCAGGGCCTGTTCGACGGCAGTGCACCTTGCCAGCAGACCAAGGGCTTTCTGCATCGCGTCGTAAGACCGTGCCAACGCTTCTTCCCGACCTCTCTCATCCAGCAGGTCCCACGGGAGGTTGTAGTTTGGTCCGGCGGCATACGCGACACCCCAATAGGCCATCGCGCAATTCGGATCATGCTCGGCCGCGCGTTGAAAACAGACCAGCGCCTCTTCGTGATTGTAACCGTATGTCCAGTTTAGGCCACGGTCAAACCACAGCTGAGCTTCGGGACTGGATGTGGAAATCGCGCAGGAATAGCTGCCCAGATCGTAGTAATCGCACATCGCAGTTCCTCCCCTTAAGTTCTGGGTAGGATAGCGTGTTTCACCCGAGATTCACAGGTCAGGCTAGCAGCCGTTCTTCGATGCGACCCATGTGGATCATCAGGCTGAATGCCAGAATGCACATACACAGAATACCAATCGTCAACGGCGCGATGGATCCGTTGAACAGAAGCCCGATCGGCGCGGCGATTGCTGCAGCCATTACTGTTGAGATCGACCCGACAACTGAAGCGGCCATGCCTGCGATGTGACCCATGGGTTCCATGGCAATGGCATTCAGATTGCCGATGGTTACACCAGCCATGAAAAAGACCATCGTCTGCCAGAAGACAAACAGGGCAAATGACATATCGGGCGAAAGGTTCGCCATGTTCAGGATGATGACGACAGACGTGATGGCTATCTGCGCGCCGAAGGCGAATGTGACCATCCGGCGCATCCCGACGCGCACTACCAAAGCCGCATTCAAAAGGCTGGCCGAACCTGACATCAGGGCGACAAATCCGAACCAGAAGGGAAAGCTGTCGGCCCGATCATGGATCACATCATAGACCGGTTGCACCATAGTCAGCATGGTGAACAAGGTCCCCATGCACAAGGTCTGCACGAAGATAGACAAGCGCACGGTGGGATGGGCAAACATTTCGTTCACGGCCGCAATCATAAGGGGCAGGCGAAAGGGGCGGCGGTTCTCGACGGCCAGGGACTCGGGCAGTCGTGTACTCACCCAAAAAAGGACGACCAGCGCGAACAGGATAAAGGACATGAATATCCCGCGCCAGCCGAAGAGGGCGATAACACCAGCGCCCAGCATCGGGGCCGCTGCTGGTACCAAAGTGAAGATCATCATAGCGATTGAGATGATGCGCGCCATTTCCCGGCCTGAATACAGGTCACGGATGATGGCCATTGCCACCACACGTGGTCCTGCAGCGCCCAGCCCCTGTACAACGCGCGCAATCAGCACCAGTTCCAGCGAAAAACTGGCCCAGGCAACAGCCGAAGCCGCAATGTACAATAGCGCGCCGCAAAAGATCACCGGCTTGCGTCCCAGCGCATCCGATAGCGGGCCGGTAAAGAATGTACCGATACCCATTCCCAGAACGAAGGACGTCAGAATCAGTTGGGCGCGATTGACATCATCGGGGCTGAGCTGCGCGCCGATTTCGGGCAGGGCAGGCAGCATTGAATCGATCGAAAACGCGATAGTGGCGAACATCATTGCGATCAGCGCAATGAATTCCGCCTTCGACATGCGGTTGGCCATGAAGCACTCCTAACCTGTTCGCGCTATCATGGTGAGTCAGGTTAGACCAGACTGGAAATTCGCACAGACCTCTGTGCTATTCTGCGGGGGAAGCCTCAAGTTGAGACATAATTTCGGCGATCACTTTCTCCCACATTTCAGGTGGTTGAGCACCCGGAACGGCATGTTGATTGGCAACAATATAGGTCGGGACCGAACTGACGCCCATTTCGCGAGAATGAGTATCACGGTTGCGAATATCCTCGCGGTCGGCGTCGGATTTCAACAGCTTCATGACCACTGCGGCGTCCATTCCGGCACTGTCTGCGATGTCGGACAGGACTTCGGGGTCGCCGATGTCTCGGGCCTGAACAAAATAGGCATCGAACAGCGCATCCACAACGGCATTCTGTTTGCCTTCGATCCCCGCCCAATGGATCAGGCGATGTGCATCCAGTGTATTAGGTGTGCGTTTCATGCCTTCAAAGTCAATCTTCAGACCGGCGCTTTCAGCATGTTCAACCACCGGCGCATAAGCACGCACGGCACCATCTTTGCCGCCGAACTTGCGTTCCAGATATTCGCGACGATCCATACCTGCGTCCGGCATATCAGGGTTCAACTGAAACGGATGCCATTCGATGACAAAAGGGTGGTCCGGCACATTGGCCAGTGCTTTGTCGAGATGCGTTTTGCCGATATAGCACCACGGACAGATCGGATCGGACAGGATGTCGAGCTTGACGGTCTGGGTCATGTGGTTGATGCCTCGAAATAGGCCGGCAACGCCCGGCGCAGGAGTTTGCCATTGCCGCCGGTTGGTAGCGCAGACAGGTGGATGAAGGCGCGTGGTTGTTTATAACGTGCCAGATTGGCCTCGACATAGGCGCGCAAGGCCGCATCGTCCAGCTTTTCCGGGCCGGTATAGAAGGCTGCTATCACAAATGTGTCCGGTTTGACCTCGACCGTAGCTGCACCGACCTGCGTGATACCGGGAAAACGGGACAGGGCGGCTTCGACCTCGACCGGGGACACGCGGTAGCCACCGGCATTCATCATGTCGTCGTCCCTGCCCAGATAACTGACCTGGCCGTCCACTGCCATTGCCCCCTGATCTCCGGTCAGGAACCATTCGCCCTGCATCCGGGATTCAACTTCATCGGGTGCGTTGAGGTAGGTCAGCATCAATCCGGGATCAGACCGATGAATGGCGATGGTACCTTCTTGCCCCTGCGGCACCGGGCCGTCCGGGCCCAGAATGGCCACGCGACGACCCGGTTGCGGGTGCCCCAATGCGTCGCCGCGCGCGGGGTGGGCCGGGCTTGAGGATATGAAAGTCGAGCATTCGGACATGCCGTAGGCTTCGAACAGTTCCGTACCGGTGGCGCTTAGCCATTTCTCGTGCAGAGCGCGCGAAAGCTTTTCCCCAGCGCATAAACCGTGGCGCAGGTCAGGTAAGCTGATTTGCTCATACTCTTGCACCAATTTGCGAAAGACCCCTGGTGCCGCCGCAAAGATGGTTGCACGATGCTGGTGGAGCAGAGCAGGCAGGGCGGTGATGTCCGTGCCCGGTTCCGGGATCAAGGCGGTTGCGCCGATGGTCCACGGGTCCATCAGTCCGGTGCCAAGTGTATAGGTCCAGTTGAACGCTCCGGCGTGACACAGTCGATCGGACGCGCGCAGACCATACCAGCCATCGACCATCATCTGCCGCGCCCAGATTGCCCGATGCGCGTGGGCCACGGCACGCGGACTGCCCGACGTTCCCGAGGTGTAGACGACATATGCCATACGCTCGGGGTCGCCCAGTTCAAAGCTGGCAGGGGGCAAATGGTGCATAGCCTTCAGTTCATCCAACTCGATCTGTCTGGGATGAGGCGCGCATGAGACAGCGGGATCACGAAGAACCGCGGCTGGGGACAGATCGTCGATCATTCTGGCGGTTTCGGGTTCCGTCAGTTGCGACGATGTGGGCACCGGAATGATACCCACTGAAATCGCGCCCAGATAGGCAATCGGGAAATCCACCGTATTGCCGAGCCGCATCAGAACGATTTCGCCGGGTGTCAGACCTGCTTGCAGCAATCCTGCGCCAGTGCCCAGTACAGCGGATTGCAGGTCGCGATAGGTACAGTCCAGCGCGCCGTGGGGCATTAATACCGACAAAGCCGCTTTGTCAGGGACCTGATCCGCGCGGCCAAGGACGTGCGCCGCCAGATTGAAGGGTGCAGGGCAGGGCGCGGGCGCCCCCTGATCGAAGACAGATAACATGGCCATTGGCTAACGCGGTGTCTGGCGCGTTGCAAGCGCGGCTGGCCAAGCCTATAGAGAATGGCATGAGCACCCAAGATCCCAAATCCCTGATCCGAATTGCCCGCGATTCCGGCGATCACACCGAAGTTGAACCGCTGGACCTTGGCGCGCGCGTGCGCGAATTGCGAAAAGCGCGGAAATGGACGCTGGAGCAGGCCGCCAGCCAGGCCGGTTTGGCCCGTTCGACGCTCAGCAAGATTGAGAACGGGCAGATGTCACCCACTTATGACGCGCTCAAAAAGCTTGCGGTTGGGTTGGAAATCTCGGTTCCTCAGCTTTTCACACCACCGCAGCGGGACCAGGTCATCGGACGGATGGCGATTACCCGGATGGGCGAAGGGGCGGCCCATGCGACAACGACCTACGAGCATGAGTTGCTGGCCGAAACCCTGACCAAGAAACATATGCTGCCCTACCGCGCGCGGGTTCGGGCACGGTCCATGGACGAATTCGACGGCTGGGTGCGCCACGATGGCGAAGAGTTCATGTATGTTCTGACCGGTGTTGTCCGGCTCTATACCGAGTTTTATGAGCCGGTCGAAATGCGCAGGGGTGACAGCGCCTATTACGATGGCAGCATGGGCCATAACGTAATCTCCGTCAGTGACGAAGACGCGACAATCCTTTGGGTCACATCACTTGCTTAGCGACGCGCGGCAGAATTCTCTGTTCAGGCCTTCGGTGAACAGGAAGTCTTCGACCTCTTCATGAGCTTCGTTCATGGTTAACTGGTGACGCTCGGCCAGATAGGCTTCGAACCCTTTACGATCTTGTGATACGCGCATCATGTCTTGGTCACGCAAATTCGGAAAACGCCGCTTTGCACGTGCGTAGGCAGCGCTCCAGTCTTGTGTCAAATCCGTCCAGTTCATCATGTATGAGCTTTCCTTATGTAGCGATTAGGACTGCTCTCCCCCTCCTTAGGGTACGTAATGGGTGCCGTGAGGGAAGACATGACAAAATGTCGCAGCATGTCACTGCATTCCTTTTACAAGATTGTGCCTCTGCAATAGCTGCCGCAACAGGGCGGCGGGCTTGAAATTATTCAAAGTACCTGCGGATCAGGAGACCTGTTTGTTGCGGCACCGGGAAATCCCGGCGAGCAGATTGTAAAGGCGATCTCGATCTTTGGGCTACGTCTAAATATTTCGATTCAATGTAGCTTTTAGTGTTGGCCAAAGCAGGCCGAAGGCCCGTCTCATGGGATCATCCGGCGTCCGATATGGCCTGCATGTGGTGCTGCGATTTGTCGTCGCCAAACGTATACCTGAATGTGATGGCAATGTGCTGATTTCCGCCGACAGGCGTGGTTTTCATGGGCCAATCGGGCAGGAAGAGCAAAGGAATCGTGTATTTCAAGGCGTCCGCCAACACACCGCGGTGAACAGCCGGTGTTTTACAAAACCCGGCTGCCCGGATGTTCATGTGACTACCGGGCGTCGTACCACCACACTTCCGGCATGTATTGCGGTCCATCGCCATAGATTGGCACAGTGTCGGGGAACCTGAGCTCGCGTATGTGGGCAATCCGCCCGACATCAAAACTCCAGATCGGGATGACATAGCGACCGGCCGTCAGAACCCGGTCAAGCGCGCGGGTTGCCGCGGTGAAATCTTCAGGTGTTTCCGAGGCAAGCATGGCGTCAATCATCGCATCAACAGCGGGCGAGGCTACTCCCATCAGGTTGCGTGTGCCGGGTGTGTCCGCGTTCTCGCTTCCCCAATACAAACGCTGTTCATTGCCGGGAGACAGTGAAAGAGCACGCCGGAAAGGCGTAACATCAAAATCCAGTTCCCCGGTGCGCCCGACATACTGCGCGTTGTCGACCTGTTCCGTCGTAACCTGAATGCCAAGCCGTTCCAGAGCGCGGGAATAAATCTCGACCACCGACGCCATCTCGCTGTCACCCTGCTGCAGCAAGACCGTCATTTTGAACTGGTCACCATTCGTGTTGCGCAAGACCCCGTCCTGAACGGTCCAACCCGCTTCGGTCAACAGTTTGGTGGCTTTGCGAATATTTGCGCGGTTGCGGGCTGAACCGTCACCCTTCGGCAGTTCATACCCTTCCAGCGTGCCGGGGATCAGATCAGAGGCAAAGGGTTCCAGCTGGGCTTTTACCTGCCCTTGGGCCGGTCCGGGCTGCATGGCCAGGTCCGAGCCTGAAAAGTAGGACGTGATCCTTGGCTGCGCCCCACCAGTGATCGTGTCGTTGATGAACTCGAAGTTGAAGGCCAGCGTCAGGGCCTCGCGAACGCGCCAGTCGTCGAACGGGGCTTTGCGGGTGTTCATCACAAACCCGGTCATGCCTGACGGTTTGCCATGCGGGATCTCGGTCTTGATGACATCGCCGCGCTGAACGGCGGGGAAGCTGTATTGCGTGTCCCATTTGTCGCCGTTGAACTCACGCACCGCTGATAGCTCACCGGCTTTGAAGGCCTCGAACAGGACGCTGCCGTCGCCGTAGAACTCGATCCGCATTTCATCCAGATTCATGGTGCCGCGACGGAACGGGATATCCTGCCCCCAATATTCCGGGTTGCGACGTAGGTTCACATAGCGCCCGGCCTCGTAGCTATCGATCACATAGGGGCCGGTGCCGATTGGGACATCGTGCAAGGCGGCGTCGGCAAATTTCTTGTCCTTCCACTGTGCCTTTTGGAGGACCGGACGCATCCCTGCGAGCAGGGCAAGTTCGCGATCCGGCACGTTGAAAGTAATCCGAACCGAACGCGGGCCGGTCTGTTCGATCCTGTCGATTTTGTCCCAAAAACCGCGATAGCGCAGATGCCCCTGAGTGCCGAGCGTCTCGTATGACCAGATCACGTCGTCAATCGTGACCGGGCTGCCGTCGGAAAACCGGGCCTCTTCCCGCAGGGTAAATTCAACCCATGACCGGTCGGGAGCCGTCTCAACTGATTCGGCTAACAGCCCGTAAAGTGTGAAAGGTTCGTCCCAGGATCGCCCCATCAGGCTTTCATGGGTCCAAAATGGCAATTGCCAGGGCGAGGTGCCTTTTTGCAAAAACGGGTTCAGGCTGTTATAGCCGCCAGTATTTCCGAAAACGACTTTGCCGCCTTTGGGCGCATCGGGGTTGGCATAGGGTAGTGACACAAAATCCGGTGGTAGGGCCGGGTCTCCATACATAGCTATGCCATGAGACGATTCTGCATGGGCGGAAGAGATCATGAAAATGCTGGCGATTCCCGCCGCAAGTGGTCGAAACGGTCGGAGAAAATCCGGGCTCATTTTGGAAACAATCCTGCTCTGGCCTTATTTTGTTGGGATTCACCGTAGTGATGATTTTTCATATTATCAAACTTTTAGCTTGGACGAAGGCGTGGAATTGCTTATAAAGGATGCACTGCTCGATAGGTTTCTTGCCTGTATGAAACCTGCCTCAATAACTTAACGCCCGCTTCGTGCGGGCGTTTTTTTTGGCTGCTTGAGAAGTGTCAGGCTGGGATTTCAGACTGGTGTGTTTCCCCGTTTTCTTTGCAGGTGCAGCATGGCATTGTGCACCAAATCATCGCATCAGGGAGAACGGTCATGAGCCTTTCCGGCAAAACAGCAATCATCACTGGGTCTAATTCTGGCATCGGTCTGGGGGTCGCGCGCGAGCTAGCGAAGGCTGGAGCAGATGTCGTCCTTAATTCCTTTACAGACCGTGACGAAGATCACGCGTTGGCTGCTGAGATTGCCAAAGAGACCGGAACCAACGCGCGTTACATCAAGGCGGACATGTCAAGAGGCGATGAGTGCCGCGCGCTGATTGAGCAGGCCGGATCTTGCGACATACTTGTGAACAACGCGGGCATTCAGTTTGTGTCCCCGATCGATCAGTTCCCGGTGGATAAATGGGATGCGATTATTGCGATCAACATGAACTCGGCCTTTCACACGACCGCGGCCGCACTGCCGATAATGCGCAAAGCGGGATGGGGTCGTATCGTGAATATCGCCTCGGCGCATGGTTTGACGGCGTCGCCGTTCAAGGCAGCCTATGTTGCCGCCAAGCACGGGGTGGTGGGGATGACCAAGACCGTTGCCTTGGAAACGGCGCAAGAACCGATCACCTGCAACGCCATTTGCCCAGGCTATGTGCTGACGCCTCTGGTCGAAGCCCAGATCCCGAACACGATGAAAGAATACAATATGAGCCGCGAGGAGGTTGTGAAAAACGTGCTTCTTGAACGGCAACCTTCCAAGGAATTCGCCACCGTTGAGCAATTGGGCGGGACAACCATTTTCCTGTGCTCGGACGCGGCGGCGCAGATCACGGGAACCACGATTTCTGTCGATGGCGGCTGGACCGCCTTGTGATTGGCCTTGGGGGCGCTGCCCCCAAACCCCCGGAGTATTTCTGAAAAGATGAAGGGTGAGGGCGGTGATACGGATCAATCTGGCTTTGCAGGGCGGCGGTGCGCATGGGGCATTCACCTGGGGTGTGCTTGACCGGCTGCTGGATGAGGAAGACATCGAGGTTGCTGCGATCACCGGAACATCCGCCGGTGCGTTGAACGGTGCGGCGTTCAAATCGGGGATGGTTCATTCAGGACGTGAGGGTGCGCGCGCGCAACTGGATGGGCTTTGGAGGCGTATGGGCGCGATTGGTGACATGCGTATCGCCAATTGGTTTCGCGGGTTGGAACCGGCCGCAATCGCGCAGGCGATGGAATATTCGGTGCCGTTTTCCTTCGGTGATGCCTGGTCGCGGATGGTGTCGCCTTATGCTTATGGTCCATTCTACAGCAATCCGCTGGAGCCGGTGGTGGACAGGTTCAATTTTGCGGAAGTTTGCGCCGATGCGGGACCCCGCCTGTTTGTGTGCGCTACCTGTGTGAGAAGCGGCAAGATCCGCGTGTTTACCGGCGAGGAGGTCTCGACAGATGCCATTTTGGCTTCGGCCTGCCTGCCGACCCTGTTCAAGGCTGTCGAGATATTTGATCCAAAGACAGACCGGATCGAGGCCTATTGGGATGGCGGTTATACTGGTAATCCGGCGCTCTATCCGCTGTTCAACAATGATCTGCCGGATGATGTGGTGATCGTGAATATCAACCCGTTGGAGCGCGACGCGGTGCCGGTCACACCGCAGCAGATCCAGAACCGCATAAACGAGATCAGCTTCAATTCATCCCTGTTTCGCGAATTGCGGGCAATCAGCTTTGTTCAACGGCTTCTGAAAGAGGGCAAGCTGAAGGCCGGGGACATGAGCCGCGTTCTGGTGCATATGATTGCGGATAACGAGTTGATGAGCAGCCTGTCTGTTGCCACCAAAACCGTGCCCAACCCGGTTATTCTGCACAAGCTGAAACAGGCGGGGCGGGTAGCGGCGGATCGTTTTCTGGCCAAGCATAAGAGTGATCTGGGTCAGACCAGTACTGTCGATCTGCCAGCTATGTTCGGTTAATCACTCGGGCGGTTGCGTGGGGTCTTTTTCGTTGGGATAAACGAGCCCGGCCGAAATCACCAGTTTCGCGGCATCCTCTATTGTCATGTCCAGCATAATTACGTCTTCAACCGGGAAAAACAGCAAAAAGCCCGAGGTCGGGTTCGGTGTGGTCGGGACAAAAACGCTGAGCAGCTCTCCTCCGGTTTCCGCGCGTTTGCTGATTTCGCCTTTGGCGGTTGTCGAGACGAATCCAATGGCCCAGATCCCGCGGCGGGGATACTGGATCAGGCATGCCTTCTCAAAAGAGCGTTCGGTTTGGGCAAAAACGGTTTCCGAGATCTGTTTGATCCCGGAATAGATCGAGCGGACGACCGGCATCCGATCTACCACGCTTTCAGCGAACAGGATCAGGGACCGGCCCAGAATTCCTTTTGCGATCCACCCTACGATAACGGTAAAGATCAGGAAGATCACGACGCCCACGCCGCGCAGGTTGATACCGACGTAACGTTCCGGTTGGAATTGATGAGGAACCAGCGGCAGGACCGCACTGTCGATCCAACCGACTACCGACCAGATCAGCCAGACCGTCAGCCAGACCGGCGCAATGACAACCAGCCCCGTCAGGAACGACGCGCGCAGCCGTGCCAGCATGCCGGGGCGGCGATGAAGCGGTTCTTCGTCGAACGGTGTATTCATCTTGGATCCGAGTGGTTATCGGGATTTAGGTAGTCAATCGGTAGCCTTGGCACAATAGGCTTGCGTTATCCCTGTTCTACCAGTGCCCGTGCAATCGCCGCCGCGAGGCGCGCATTGTTACGCACAAGGGCAATGTTGGCAGTCAGCGAACGGCCTTCGGTCTTTTCAAAGATACGTTGCAGCAGATAGGGCGTCACATCTTTTCCGGTAATCCGATGCGCATCAGCATCAGCCTGTGCCTCGGCGATGATGGGGGCCAGTATTTCGGCAGGGATCTGATCCGCGATCGGGATCGGGTTGGCCACCAGCTGCCCGCCAGGCAGGCCCAATGCGCGACGGGTTGCATGGGCCTTGGCGATAGCTTCTGGAGTGTCCATGCGCAGGGGGGCAGCATAGTGTGACTTTGCAGACCAGAAGGCAGGAAACGCATCCTGACCATGGGCGATGACTGGAACCCCCAGCGTTTCCAGAACCTCAAGGGTTTTGGCCAGATCAAGGATAGCCTTAGCTCCGGCTGCGACGACGGTGACCGGTGTATGGCCAAGTTCGTGCAGATCAGCCGAGATGTCGAACGTGGTTTCGGCGCCCTGATGCACGCCACCGATGCCGCCTGTAGCAAATACCTCGATCCCGGCGTAATGCGCGGCGATCATAGTGGCGGCGACGGTTGTGGCTCCGGTGCCGCCGGTCGAGATGCATGCCGCCATATCCGCGCGCGAGATTTTGGCAACGCCTTGCGCCTGACCCAGCCATTGCAACTGGTCCGGCTCGAGCCCCACATGCAATTTGCCTTCAATCACCGCCATGGTTGCCGGAACCGCCCCCGCATCGCGGATGTCCTGTTCGACCTGAGCCGCAACTTCGACGTTTTGCGGGTAGGGCATGCCGTGGGTGATGATGGTGCTTTCCAGCGCAACGATGGGATGGCCCGCGTCCTTGGCGGCGCGGACCTCGGCAGAATATTGGATGTCGATCACAGTGGGGTTTCTCCGGAAACGTAGGTTGCTGCGGCATGCAGAGCGCGGGTTAGAGCCTCGTCACTTGATGCGCCGCCGGATTCTGAGGCGATATGAGCCGCCATGAAGGTATCCCCGGCACCGGTCACACGGGTGACCAGAACGGAGGGGGGTGTTTGGGTCAGAATTTCGTCTGAACTACCGACCGTGGCCGAGCTGCCACCATCGGTGACCAGCACGCGTAGCGCGCCACGATCCAGAAGGCCTTTTGCGGCAGATTCAGAATCGGTGAATTCGCGCTGGCACAATATTCCTGCCTCTTCGAGGTTCACATAAAGCGTGGCGCGGGCATGTTTCAGGAAGGGCAATAGGCGCTCGGCCTTACCGGGCGAGGCCGGGGCAACACGCAGATCGGCACGGGCGAAAGCAGGGCTTTGGGCGATTTCTTCCAGCAGGTTCAGGGTCAGGTTGCCGTCAAGCGCAATAGGTCCCTCAAAGGGCGTGTTTTCATAGCCAAGCGGGCCGTGCATCAGCGGTCGCAGGATCTTTGCGCCAGCGGCTTCCAGCGAATGCGCGTCGGCAATGGCCGCGATCAACCCGTTGGCACCTTCGACGGCCATATACCGGTCGGTTGGCAGGTCCTGCGAGCGATAGATGTGATCCGTGATCATGCCGAGGCGGGAGCAGGCATGAATCAGTTCGTCGCCCTCGGGGTCACGACCGATGGCAGTCAGCAGGGTGGGCGTCATACCAAAACGCACCAGCGTCATGGCTATGTTCATCGCAACACCACCCGGCAGGCGGGTAATCCGGCCGGGCACGTCCGAGCCATGCCGCATGGCACTGGCTGATCGTCCGATCACGTCCCACAGGACCGAGCCGATACACAGGATATTACTGTTCTGAGTCATAAAGGACGTCATGCCGCAGCGGTGATGCCCATGCAAGTCAGAACGTTACCGCAATCAGAGATTTACGATCCACAGGTCCGATATACCCTTTGGGCTTGCGATCTGCGGCCTTCGCGGGAACAATCGAAAGCAATGATTGGTGATTTGATTTTCCTGTTGGAGCTTTTCGTATGAATGGCCCTGCTTTCCGCGCCATCTTTCGAACCCTCAAAACCTGTGCCCTGAGTTTTTTTGTTCTTGCAACTTTATATCCCGGATCGGGCAGGGCGCAATCCGCCCCGCCGACCGTTGTTGATTTCTGGATCAAGTCCAACACTCTGTTTCTTGAGTTGAAATGGAATGCCGAGGCCATGTTGACCGGGAACAATCCCGCGCAGCCCGCTGCGTTTTCCGACGATCCAAACTACAAATCCTTGCGGCGAATGGTTTCGTCTGAGCTGGAACCCCAGATCAGAGAGTTCGTTCATCTCTGGAAACAAAATCTTGTGGTAGAGGCACCAGAGCGATTGAGTTTGTCTTATGAAGGTGTGCGTATTCCTGTAGTGGGGGATACGGGAAAAGTACGCATATCCAAGCTGTTGCTGACTGCACCTTTGCCCGATCAGGCGTCAAACCTGCGTCTGACCTGGCCGTCAGAAAGCGGACCAATCGTTCTGCGACAGCAAAATGTCGCGGCGCCATACACCGGGTATTTGGCTGCCGGTGAAGCCAGCCCGCTGATCCCCTTGCAAGGCGGGGCGTCTCTGACAACGCAACAAACATTGCAGACATATTTCACAAAAGGGGTCGATCAGTTTCTCCGAAACCCAATTAAGCCATCCATTCTTGTTTTGGCGCTAGTGTTTCTGTCTTTGAAATTGCGCCCGGTGGTATCTCAACTGATGTTCCTGTCAGCGGGCGCCCTGATCGGGCTTGGGCTGGGATTGTATGGCGTATTGGATGCAGGAAAAGTGAGCGAGGCCCCTGTTCTGGTTGCTTCGACCATCGTTCTGGCGCTGTGGAACCTGGTTGCCCGGCGATTGCAGGTCTGGCGTTTGTTGGCGGTTCTCGCCATTGGCGGTTTTCAAGGTCTGGTAATTGCCTCGAACCTGATCGGGATCGGGGTGCCACCAGATCATTTGCCCCCGGCCATCCTGGGCTTTGGCGCCGGGAGTATTCTGCCGCTTGTTGTTGTGGCCCTTGCTGGGCTTGCTCTGTCGCTTTTGTTTTCTGGCGGCTCGCACCGAACCCGAGGCCGGATATCGGTTCTGGCCTCGATGTTGATTGCAGGTGCCGGTGTCTTTTGGATTGTCGAGCCTTGGGTGCTGGGTTAAGGCAACGCCGCCAGCAGCGTTTTCAGCGCCGCCAGCGGATCGTCACTGCCCCAGATCTCATCGCCAATGCCAAAGAAATCAGTGCAGGGGGCCAGGTCGCGGATCAATTCTGGTGTCAGCCCACCTTCGGCCACAACCGGAACCTCGATCATCTCGGACCACCATTGGAACAGATCCTTTTCGGCGCGGGTCCCATCCCTCAGTTTGGCTGAGCCGACAGGACCGAAGGCCACATAATCCGCTCCGTTTTCGCCAGCAGTCATACCATCATGGCTCGACGCGCCGCAAAAGCTTCCGACGATTGCATCAGCGCCCAGTTCCTTGCGCGCGGTGCGGACCGAGCGTGCAGCATCATCCAGGTGCACCCCGTCCAGCCCCAGACGCTGCGCCAGCAATACATGGTTCGAGATCACGATGGCCACGTCGCGCGCGTGGGCGACTTCACGGCAAGCGTCGGCCGCGCGAGCGATGGTATCTTCGTCACTTCCGGCCAACGCGAGGCGGATACAGGCAATCTCGACCCCGTCCAGCACATTCGCCAGCTTGTTCGTGAACGTGCTCAACTCGATAGTCGGAGGCGTGATCAGGTAAATCTGCGGCTGCTCGGGGGTGTCCATGGGCGCGTCCTTCGGCTTTCAGTCTTTGGCGCGGTTTAGCGGATTGCGGCTGGGAAGCAAACTTTTATGGTCAAGAGCCTGCAAATAACGCCCCTGCGCCTTGCCCTGCAAGAGCCTGCCAATTACAGCAGGCCAAGTTTTCTTAAGGTGAGCCATGCCCAGCGACAAACCCCAGCCTTCCTTCGTTCTTGTGCGCCCGCAGATGGGTGAAAACATCGGCGCTGCTGCGCGGGCGATGTGGAACTTTGGGCTGGACCGGATGCGTATTGTAGCCCCCCGTGACGGCTGGCCGAATCCCAAAGCGGTGGCAATGTCCAGCGGTGCAGGGCGCTTGCTGGATGAGGCGCAGTTGTTTGATGATCTGGCCGGATCGCTGGCCGACAGCACGTTTGTCTTCGCCACAACAGCTCGTCAGCGGGGCTTGACCAAACCTGTCTACAGCCCCGAACACGCAATGAGGATTGCCGCCGAAAAGATCGCTGCGGGCGAGAAGGTTACAGTTCTGTTCGGCCCTGAACGCGCGGGGCTAGAGAATGAAGACATCGCCAAGGCCAACGCGATCATCTCGGTGCCGGTGAACCCGGAATATGCCTCGCTGAACCTTGGTCAATGCGTATTGCTGACCGCCTATGAGTGGATGCGCCAGACCGCGGATGTGGTGCATGAGTCGACCGACCTGGGCAAAGGCGACTGGGCCACTGGGGTCGAGGTCGAAAAACTTGTCGAGCACTACGAGGACAGGCTGGAGGAGGCGGGGTTCTTCTACCCTCCCGAAAAGGCCGAAGGGATGAAGGTTAACCTGCGCAACCTGTGGTCGCGGATGCGAATGACGCGGGCCGATGTGCAGATGTTGCACGGGATCATGCGGCAGATGGTCCGCTGGAAGGATAAAGGCTGAGGCTGGACCTATCTTCACCCAAGCCCTAGCTTGCGACGAAATCAGGACATGAGGACAGCATGAGCGGTAAGCGCAGCATCTTCGAAGAGGTCACGAACACCGAAATACAACAGGCGGTTCAACCCGGTATGATCGACCGGGGGCGCGGCGGCGCGCGCAATGCGATCCGCATCTGGCTGATGATCCTGTTTGCTCTGGTCGTTGTGATGATCGCGGTTGGCGGCCTGACGCGCCTGACCGACAGCGGCCTCTCGATCACCGAATGGCGTCCGATCACCGGAGCTTTGCCGCCGATGACCGAGGCGGACTGGCAGGCAGAGTTCGACAAGTACAAGCAGATTGACCAATGGCGCATCCAGAACCAGTGGATGGAGTTGGGTGACTTCAAATCCATCTATTGGTGGGAATGGGGCCATCGTCAGTTGGGTCGCATGATCGGTCTGGTCTGGGCCGTTGGATTTCTAATCTTCCTAACAGCCCGCAAGATCCCGACAGGGTGGACCGGAAAGCTGATCGTTCCGGGTCTTCTTGGCGGTCTGCAGGGCGCTGTTGGTTGGTGGATGGTGGCTTCGGGCGTCACCCAGGGTGAAGGCATGACAGCCGTCGCAAGTTACCGTCTGGCAACACACTTGGGGCTGGCCTTTGTGATCCTGGGATTTCTGGCCTGGTACATCTTTGAACTTGGCCGGGAAGAGCGTGACCTGATGCAGGCGCGCCGGGCCAAAGAGGTCAGGTTGTTTTCCTTGTCTACAGGGCTGATGCATTTCGCCTTTTTACAAATACTCATTGGCGCGCTTGTCGCCGGGATCGACGCCGGGCGGTCTTACACCGACTGGCCGCTGATGGGGGGGCACGTGCTGCCCCCGGATGCGACTATGTTGGAACCGATGTGGCGAAATTTCTTTGAAAGCCCCGGTCTGGTACAGTTCATCCATCGCTGTGCGGGGTATCTGCTGTTCATCTTTGCCGTCGTCGTCTGGCGGCGTGGCGGCAGCAGCGCGCATCCACAGACGCGTTTTGCCTTCAACGCTGCTTTCGCCGCGCTTTCGTTACAGGTCGTCGTCGGCATCGTGACCGTGGTTTACGGCGCGCCATGGCAGGTCGCTATCTTCCACCAGTTTATGGCCGTCATCGTTTGGACGCTGATCCTGCGCGCGCGGTTCCTCACGGCTTATCCAATCGCAACATCTGTGCGCGGAGTTTAAAACTATGACCGCTTTCAATGAACTGATGACCTTTCAGCGGGCAACTTCGGCTTTGGGCCAGATCGCCGGTCGGCTTGGCTGGGATCAGGAAACCGTCATGCCGCGCGGCGCAGCGCCTCAGCGCGCCGAAGAAATGGCAGCTATCGAATCTGTCCTGCACGCGCGCCGTTCCGATCCTCGTGTTGCCGAATGGCTGGATCAGGCCGCACCTCAGGATGAGGTCGGCAAGGCGCAGATGCGTGAAATCCGGCGCGCATATGATCGCGCGGTGAAGGTGCCTGCTGATCTGGCAACGGCGATTGCCCGTGTGACGTCCGCTGCACAGGGAAAGTGGGCGCAGGCGCGCGCAGACGAAGATGTCTCGGCCTTTCTTCCGGTTCTGGAAGAGGTCGTGTCGCTGAAACGACAGGAAGGCGAGGCGCTGGCGCAAGGGGGCGACGTATACGACGCCATGGTCGGAGATTACGAACCTTACACGACCAGCGCCCAGATCGCGGATATCTTCGACCAGATGCGCCCACGACTGGTAGCCCTGCGTGCCGCCGTGCTGGAGCGGCCCGAGCCCGCTGCCCTGAACCGCAGTTTTGATGAGCAGACCCAGATGCGTCTGACACAAAAACTGGCGGTCGCCTTTGGCTATGACCTGAACAATGGCCGCGTGGACAAGGCGGTTCACCCATTCAGTTCCGGCAGCGGTCTTGACGTCCGCATCACCACGCGAACCAGCGAAACAGACCCGTTCAACTGTTTCTATTCCACCATTCACGAGGTGGGCCACGCCGCCTATGAACAGGGGATCGACGAGAAATACCTCCTGACACCGCTCGGGTCTGGCGTGTCGATGGGCGTGCATGAAAGCCAAAGCCGGATCTACGAAAACCAGTTGGGTCGGTCGCGGGCCTTTACCGGATGGTTGTTCGAACAAATGAAAGAGGCGTTCGGCGATTTCGGCATTGCCGATCCGGACGCGTTTTATGCGACGGTCAACCGCGTCCATAACGGCTATATCCGCACCGAGGCGGATGAGGTCCAATACAATCTGCACATCATGCTGCGGTTTGATCTGGAACGCGCGCTGATGGCCGGAGACTTGCAGGTCGGCGATCTGGAGGCCGCCTGGAATGATCGGTTCAAGGCAGATTTCGGTTATGCGGTCGACAAGCCCTCGAACGGTTGTTTGCAGGATGTGCACTGGTCGGTTGGGCTGTTCGGTTACTTCCCGACCTACTCGCTGGGCAATGTCTATGCTGGGTGCCTCTATCAGGCCTTGCGCGTCTCTGAACCCGATCTTGACGCGCAACTGGCCCGAGGCGACACGTCCGGCGCGACCGGTTGGTTGCGTGAGCATGTGCAGCAGCATGGCGGCCTTTATGCGCCGCGCGAGGTGATTGCCCGTGCCAGCGGTGTTGAACCCGGACCGGACCCATTGCTAAGCTATCTTGAGGCCAAGTTCGGCGCGCTCTACGATTTGTGAGTTTCCGAATTGCCTCCCAAGCGTTAGAATCGGTGCACCGATACCATCGCCTGGGAGGCAACGATGACCGGAAAAGCCCGCAAGAAAGCCAGTGATTTTGATCCGCGTATCCTCGAGATATTCGACGGATATGTGCACGGCACGATGTCCAAGCGTGAGTTCATCTCAAAAGCCGGTAAATACACGGCTGCTGGAGTGACAGGCGCAATGATTCTGGACCAGTTGCAACCTAATTACGCCTGGGCTCAACAGGTGGCCCCGGACGATCCCGCGATCCAAACCATGGTGGTCGCATATGACAGCCCGGACGGGCATAGCGAAACCAGCGGCCTGATGGCGATGCCGGCAAATGCCGAAGGTAAACTGCCTGCGGTACTGGTCGTGCACGAGAACCGGGGTCTAAACCCTTATATCGAGGACGTTGTGCGCCGCGCGGCCAAGGCCGGTTTCCTGGCTTTTGGACCTGATGGGTTGTCCCACCTTGGCGGCTATCCCGGTACTGATGAAGAAGGGCGCGAGATGCAGCGCTCGATGGACCGGGAAAAACTGATGGCGGATTTTTTCGCGGCTTTTGAGTTTTTACGTGATCACGAACTTTCGACAGGCAAGGTTGGCGCTGTCGGATTCTGCTATGGCGGAGGTGTTTGCAACGCCTTGGCCGTGGCCTATCCGGACCTTGCGGCCTCGGTGCCATTCTACGGTCGGCAACCACCAGCCGAAGATGTTCCGTCCATCGAAGCACCTCTTATGATTCACTATGCCGGTCTGGACGAGCGTATCAACGCTGGATGGCCAGCATATTCAGAGGCATTGAAAGCCAATCAAAAGAAATTCAGCGTGCACTTCTATCCGGACGTCAATCACGGTTTTCACAACGATACGACGCCCAGGTATGACGAAGCCGCGGCAAATCTGGCATGGAGCCGGACCATCGCTTTTTTCAATGCCTACCTGACATGAACTGAACCCCGGGAATCGTCGAACCGGTGCCCGGGGTTACTGTCATTCTTCCTCGTCGCCCTGATCGGCGATCCACGCGACGCTGACGACTTCTTCGCCCTTGCCGGTATTGAATACCTTCACGCCACCTGCGGAACGTGAGCGGAACGAGATTCCATCGACCGGCACCCGGATAGATTGGCCTTTCGATGTGGCCAGCATGATCTGATCGTCGATCTCGACCGGGAAGGATGCAACCAAATCCCCACCGCGCATCGCCTTGTCCATCGCGGCTACGCCCATGCCGCCACGTCCGCGCACGGGGTAGTCGTGGCTTGAACTCAACTTGCCAGCACCACCGGCGGTGATGGTCAGGATCAGGTTTTCAGCCGCCGACATCTCGGCATATTTTTCCTGGCTGAAATCGCTGCTTGCTGCGGCTTCCTCGTCGTCACCAGCGTCTTCTTCGGTAAGCCCTGCAACTGCACGTCGCATCTTGAGATAGGCCACACGATCTTCGGGGGTCGCCTCGAAATGACGGATCACGGACATCGACACGACGCGGTCACCGTTGATCAGCCTGATCCCCCGGACACCTGTGGATTCGCGTGAGTTGAAGACTCGCACGTCGGTGGTCCGGAAGCGGATCGCGCGGCCGGAATTGGTGACCAGCATCACGTCTTCGTCTTCTGAACAGATGCGCGCATTCACCAGTTCGACGCCGTCGGGCAGCTTCATCGCAATCTTGCCGTTGCGCCGGACATTGGTGAAGTCCGACAAGCGGTTGCGACGCACGTCACCCGCGCTGGTGGCAAAGACGATCTGGAGGTTTTCCCATTCCTCGTCCGGTACATCCACGGGCATGATTGCGGCGATGGAAACACCGGTTGGGATCGGAAGGATGTTGACGATGGCCTTACCTTTGCCGGTGCGCCCGGATTGGGGCAAGCGCCAGGTCTTGAGCTTGTAGACCATCCCATCTGTTGTGAAGAACAGCAGTTGTGTATGGGTGTTTGCAACGAAGAGGTTGGTAACAACATCCTCTTCCTTGGTCTGCATCCCCGAAAGGCCCTTGCCACCGCGTTTCTGGGCGCGGAAATCTGCCAGCGGCGTACGTTTGATATAGCCGCCCGAAGTGATGGTCACGACCATGTCTTCGCGCTCGATCAGGTCTTCGTCTTCCATGTCACCAGACCAGTCGACGATCTCAGTGCGGCGGTCGACCGCGAACTGGTCACGCACGCTGCGCAGCTCATCAGCGATGATGCTCATGATCCGTTCGCGTGAGGACAGAATATCAAGGTACTCCTTGATCTTGGCTGCCAGTTCTTCCAGCTCGTCCGTGACCTCTTTTACGCCCAGTTGGGTCAGGCGCTGCAAGCGCAACTCCAGAATGGCGCGGGCCTGAACCTCGGTCAGGTTATAGGTGCCATCGTCATTCATTTTGGACAGAGGATCGTCGATCAGGCGCAGATAACTTTCGATTTCGGAGGCAGGCCAGCGGCGGGTCATCAGCTTTTCACGCGCTTGCGCCGCGTCCGCAGACGACCGGATCGTTGCGACCACTTCATCGACGTTGGACACCGCCACAGCCAGACCACACAGGATGTGACTGCGTTCGCGCGCCTTGCGCAGGTCGTAGGCGGTGCGGCGGGCAACGACATCTTCACGGAAGTCGATGAACGAGGTAAGGAACCGGCGCAGGGTCAACTGCTCTGGGCGGCCACCATTCAGCGCCAGCATATTGCAGCCAAAGGAGGTCTGCATCGGCGAAAAGCGATAGAGCTGGTTCAGCACCACCTCGGGCGTCGCGTCACGTTTGAGCTCGACCACAACGCGTACGCCGTTGCGGTCGGATTCGTCCTGTACATGGGCCACGCCTTCGATCCGCTTCTCGCGCACGGCCTCGGCGATCTTTTCAATCATCGCGGCCTTGTTCACCTGATAGGGAATCTCGTCGACAACGATGGCATAGCGGTCCTTGCGGATTTCTTCTACTCGGGTCTTGGCGCGGATGATGACGCTGCCACGGCCCTCCAGATAGGCCTTGCGCGCACCGGAACGCCCCAGCATTAGGCCACCGGTCGGAAAGTCGGGACCGGGGATGTATTCGATCAGCTGTTCTGATGTAAGGTCGGGATCGTCGATCAGCGCCAGAGTCGCATCGACCACTTCGCCAAGGTTGTGCGGCGGAATGTTCGTCGCCATCCCCACGGCGATACCACCGGCGCCATTGACCAGCATGTTCGGGAAACGGGCCGGCAGAACCGTCGGTTCCCGGTCCTTGCCGTCATAGTTATCCTGAAAATCGACCGTTTCTTTTTCGATATCAGCCAACAGGGAAGCGGCGGGCTTGTCCATCCGCACTTCGGTGTAGCGCATAGCCGCCGGGTTATCGCCGTCCATCGAGCCAAAGTTGCCCTGACCGTCCAGCAGCGGCAGCGACATCGAGAAATCCTGCGCCATCCGCACCAGTGCGTCATAGATCGCGCTGTCACCATGCGGGTGGTACTTACCCATCACGTCGCCCACCGGACGGGCCGATTTGCGGTACGATTTGTCGTGCGTGTTCCCCGTTTCGTGCATCGCATACAGGATGCGGCGATGCACCGGTTTCAGCCCGTCGCGCAAATCAGGGATCGCGCGGCTAACGATGACCGACATGGCATAGTCCAGATAGGACGTGCGCATTTCGGATTCGATGGAAACCGTCGGGCCGTCGTAGACTGGGCGCTCGGGCGGGGTTTCATCCATGTTTTCAGGAATTTCTGGCGTATCGCTCACGTAAACTGCCCGTGTCTTGTTCTGGGTCTATATCTTGTGGGTGTATCTTATCAGACCCGGCACATAAGGTGCAAGCAAGCAGCGCCTTTACGGGGATTTTCCGCGGTAATACTCAAGTAACATATTGTTATATAAGTATTAGAAGTTTTTCGTGGTATCTTGAATGGACCTTGTATCAAGCAGGAGGTCTGCATGAACCCAAGCGAAACCGAATTGATGCTCAAGGGGTACGGGCTGACAACGGCAGAGTTTTTCTATCATATGCCCGACTATATCCACGTCTTGAACACGTTCATCTGGCAGGATTACGACCTTGCGCCGGATCATCCGAAACTGTTCAAATTCATCGACTTCTGGCAGCGCGAAATCGAAGGCCCGCTGCATTCGGTCAAATTCACCCATCGCAAAATGATCGCACCGGGTGAGTGGCGCAACATGGTGGGCGAGTTTCGTGTGAACTGAGCGAAGGGCAAGTACAAGTTCCGTTGGTGCATGCTCTTCAATCATTGAAGCGAAATGGTCGGCGCGTGTCTGATGATGCGTCCGAAGCGAAATCAGGAATTCCTGAATCGTTCAGCTAGAGCAACTGGCACCGCCCAGCACGCAGAATTTGGCACAATGGGGGTGGTTCAGGTGAACGTCAGCCTCGGATTCGGCCAGAGAATGCCCCATCTCGAACTCCGGCTCGTAGGGCAGCAGGGTGCAGGCCAACACGGCAGGCCGGTCAGCGCCTTTCCGTTTCACCACCATGCGGGCGCTGGCGCACATCAATGCATCGGGTGACTTGTTCAGTATTCCCCAGCAAGCCGTTGTAATCTCGGGAACTTCGACAGTTTCGTCCATTTCCGGGAACAGGACGGTCCGAGCCGGGTTATGCGGGTCAATGTCAAAGCCGTGCTCTGTAAAGAATGCGGCATAACCCGCGCGACTTTTCGTGTCAGACTCACCCCAAACGGTGCGCCCGGCAACAGCCATGTTAAAGCCGTGATCGCGCAGCCACTTCATACCCGTCAGGGTTTTTTCAAAGCTCCCCTTGCCGCGTTCAAGGTCGTGCAGTTCTGCGCGGTAATGATCGACGGAAACACGCAGGGTCAGCTTGTCATTGAAAGTCCTTTGCAATGCCAGCAGCCCGTCGCGCACCTTGCGGCGCATCATCGGGGCCATCGCGTTTGTCAGGATCAGAACTTCGTATCCACGCTCCAGCGCGGCACGCGTCATGTCGATCATCTCGGGGTTCATAAAGGGCTCGCCGCCCGTAAAACCGATTTCACGCACTGGCCAATTGCGGGCTTCGATCTGTTCCAGGTAGTCACGAACCTCGTCTGCAGTGATATAAACCAGTGCGTCATTGGTCGGGCTGCTGGCGATATAGCAGCTTACGCATTCAATATTGCACAGCGTGCCGGTGTTGAACCACAGGGTCTGAGGGTTGGTCAGGGAAACCTTTGCGCGGGTCTGGCCATCGGCCGTTACCAGTTTACGCTGAAACTTGCCGATATTGGCAAGCTGAGGGGCGTTGTCTTTCATTCCCGCATCCGGTTCGTTGAAGTCATCAAACTGATCTAGCCCTTTGTCGCGGATTTGGTAAGTCTGGTGCAGGGGTTCTGACAGAGTTTTGATCAACAAGATTTATTGAGCTTTGGTTGCGCTAACATTGGACATGCCGGAAGGGTCAGGGTAAGGACAACTCATGGTTTCACGTGTCATCCCTGTTGATCCATTTGATCTGATCATTTTCGGCGGCACCGGTGATCTGGCGCAGCGTAAGATCCTACCTGCGCTTTTCCGTCGGTATTGTGCGGGTCAGTGGCACGAGGATGCCCGGATTATCGCAGCGGCGCGCGCCGGTCACACGGCGGGCGCCTTTCGTAAGATGGTTGCTGAGTCGCTGCAACGGCACGCTTCGGAACGCGCCCGGGATTCGCAAGCCCTGACCGGGTTCCTGCAACGGGTCGACTATGTATCGCTGGATGCCTTGACGACGGAAGGTTGGGATGTACTGGGTGAAAAGCTCTCGCCCGACCGGGTTCGCGCTTTCTATTTCTCGGTCGGTCCCAGCCTGTTCGGGCCATTGGCCGAGCGGGTTAGGGCGTATGATCTGGTGACAGAAGAAACCCGCATCGTGGTCGAAAAACCGTTTGGACATGATTTGGCAAGCGCGCGGGACTTGAATGCCACGCTGGCCGCGCATTTTAATGAAAATCAGATCTACCGGATCGACCATTATCTAGGCAAAGAAACCGTCCAGAATCTGATGGCGGTCCGCTTTGGCAATATGCTGTTCGAACCGCTGTGGAACAGCCAGTATGTCGACCATATCCAGATAACGGTTGCGGAAACTGTCGGTATCGCAGGACGCGAAGATTATTATGAGCGCGCGGGTGCGATGCGGGATATGGTGCAGAATCACCTGATGCAGCTGCTCTGCCTGATTGCGATGGAACCTCCGGCCAAGTTCGATCCTGACGCAGTTCGGGATGAAAAGCTCAAGGTGATCCGGGCGCTTAATCCGGTTGAACCGCATCACATCGTGCGGGGGCAGTTTGCGGCCGGATCGGACGGGCCGGGATACCGGGACTGCGTTGGCAACCTGCGATCAACCACCGAAAGCTATGTGGCGTTAAAGGCCCATATCAGCAATTGGCGTTGGGCAGGTACACCGTTCTACCTGCGCACCGGCAAGCGTCTGGTGGCGCGCTCGTCGGTGATCAACGTGATGTTCAAGGACGCGCCGCACTCGATTTTCGGGGAAGAAGCGGGGCGTCACGCCAACACGTTGTCGATCCGGTTGCAGCCGAATGAAGGGATCACGCTGAAGGTAACGATCAAGGAACCGGGGCAGGGTGGGATGCGTCTGATCGACGTTCCCTTGGACATGAGCTTTGCCGAAGCCCTGGGCCCCGAAAATCAGGACCCGCCAGATGCGTATGAACGCCTGGTGATGGACGTGATCCGTGGAAACCAGACCCTGTTCATGCGCGGGGATGAGGTTGAGGCCGCCTGGGCCTGGACCGATCCGATCATCGCCGGATGGTTGGCGCGCGGGGACGTGCCGAAGCCTTATGACAGCGGCAGCACGGGGCCGGGCGACGCTGAACTGCTAATGAAACGTGATGGACGCCACTGGCAAGGGATAAAGCCATGAAAATTCAGGAATATGCTGATCGCGAAATGCTTGCCATCGACGTGGCCAACGTGTTGGCGGGCGACCTTGAGGCCGCATTGCTGCACCATGATACCGTTGCAATGGCCGTCCCGGGGGGAACAACTCCGGGCCCGGTATTTGACAGCCTGTGTGCCGCTGATCTTGAGTGGGATCGTGTGCGTGTGTTGCCAACGGATGAACGCTGTGTACCAGCGGATCATGACCGCGCTAACGAGCGTTTGATCCGCGAAAGATTGCTGACCAACCGGGCCTCTGTGGCGCAATATATTCCGCTTTATGTCCCTGGTGCAGAACCTGAGGCAGCGTTGCCCGAAATCGAGTCGCTGATTGTGCCGGTATTGCCATTGTCGGTGCTGGTACTGGGAATGGGTGAAGACATGCACACGGCCTCTCTTTTTCCGGGGATGGAAGGGCTGGAGGAAGCTTTGCGCAGTGATGCACCTACGTTGATCGTTGCCCGGACCGAAGTGCAGCCAGAGGCACGAATTTCCCTGACCGCTCCGGTCTTGGACGGGGCGCTGTCGAAACATCTGATCATCTATGGTCAGGCAAAGCGCACCGTTCTTGAAAAAGCTATGTCGCTACCGCCGGAAGAGGCACCGATCGCCGCAGTTCTTGGTGGCATGACCGTACACTGGGCGGAGTAAGGCAATGCATCTGGATGCTTTGAAAACACTGGCTCAGTCGAAAAGTGACCGTCGTATCCTTGACCTGTTTGCGGCAGATGCAAACCGGGCTGAAGCTTTTTCAGCCTCAACCGGGGATATGGTCTTCGACTACTCAAAAACGCAGATTGATGATGCGGTGCGATCCGCGCTCGTTCAATTGTGTGAAGTGGCTGATCTGGCGTCTCGGCGTGATGCGATGTTTGCGGGCGAGAAGATCAACGAGACCGAAGGGCGCGCGGTGTTGCACACGGCCCTGCGCAACCTTGATGGCGGGCCGGTTGAGGTGGACGGTCAGGACGTTATGCCCGAGGTTCTGGACACGCTGCAACGGATGCGCGTGTTCGCTGAAGAGGTGCGTGGCGGCGCCATCGCTGGGGCGGGGGGCAACTTTACCGATGTGGTCAATATCGGCATCGGCGGGTCAGACCTTGGCCCGGTCATGGCCACGTTGGCGCTGTCACCTTATCACGATGGGCCGCGGGTGCATTACGTCTCGAACGTCGATGGGGCGCATATCGCGGACACGTTGCGGCAGCTCGACCCGACGCGCACGCTGGTCGTTGTCGCCTCAAAAACCTTTACCACAATCGAAACGATGACCAATGCACGCACCGCCCGTGCGTGGATGTCCGAAGGCGGGGGCGATCCGACGCGTCAGTTTGCCGCCGTTTCCAGCGCTTTGGACAAGACGCAGGCCTTCGGTATTCCCGAGGCGCATGTTTTTGGTTTCGCTGATTGGGTCGGTGGGCGTTATTCGGTTTGGGGGCCGGTCGGCTTGCCGGTCATGATTGCGGTTGGTTCAAAAGCTTTTGACGCGTTTTTACGTGGCGGGCAGGCGATGGATCTTCACTTCCGCGCGGCTGACTGGGATGAAAACATGCCCGTGATGCTGGCATTGGTTGGCATCTGGCATCGACAGGTTCTGGGATATACCAGCCGTGCGGTGCTGCCTTATGACCAGCGGTTGTTGCGTCTGCCCGCTTATTTCCAGCAGTTGGAGATGGAATCGAATGGCAAATCCGTGGCGATGGACGGGTCGTCCTTGACCATGCCTTCAGGACCTGTCGTCTGGGGTGAGCCGGGCACCAATGGACAACACGCGTTTTACCAGCTGATCCATCAGGGCACGGATGTCATTCCCTGCGAATTCATGGTTGCGGCCGAGGGGCACGAACCCGAACTGACCCATCACCACCGTCTGCTTTTGGCCAATTGTCTGGCGCAGTCCGAGGCCCTGATGCGTGGCCGTTCGTTCGAAGAAGCGCGACAACGCATGGCGCAGCAGGGGTATCTGGGTGATGAACGGGACCGGCAGGCCCGGCACCGGGTTTTCCCCGGTAATCGTCCTTCGACAACGTTGATTTACCCCAAACTAACACCGTTTGTGTTGGGTCAGATTATTGCGCTTTACGAACACCGGGTGTTTGTCGAAGGCGTGTTGCTGGGCATCAACTCTTTCGACCAATGGGGGGTTGAGCTGGGCAAGGAACTGGCCAATTCGCTTGGCCCCATCGTGGACGGTGAAGAAAGCGCCGAGGGCAAGGATGGGTCGACCGCGGCCTTGGTCGCCTACGCACTGAAACACCGGGATTAGGCGGCGGGAATGTAGTCCGCTATCGGTGTGGGTTGCATTCTCTTATTGTCAGACAATTAAATGATTGGCAGGGTTCCGTCTTAGGAAACGGCTGGACTGACGTGACAGGGAACACCTCTGCCTGTCAGTGCCAGACGGAACAGGCCGGGGCCAGGCAAGGTCCCGCCCATGACGGGAGGATGTCCATGCTGGGACAGATGATGACGCAGCCTTTGCTGATTTCGTCGTTGATTGATCACGCGCAGCGCTACCACGGCCAGACCGAGATCATCTCGGTCGAAACGGATGGAACAGTGACCGAAACCAACTGGTCCGAGATAGCCGTGAACGCCCGGCGTTTGGCGTCGGCCCTGACGCGGCTGGGTCTGGAGCCGCAGGACAGGGTCGCGACGCTGGCCTGGAACAATCGTCGCCATCTGGAGATCTATTATGCCACCTCGGGTGCGGGATATGTCTGTCACACGGTCAATCCGAGGCTTTTTCCTGAACAACTGACTTATATCATCAACCATGCTCAGGATCGGGTGTTGTTCTTTGATGCAACCTTCATCCCGCTGGTTGCCACCTTGCACGGTGCGCTGAGGGATGTTCGCCATTTTGTTCTGATGGGCCCCCGCAATGATGACGCCGCCGCACAGATACCCGACGTGAAATTCTATGATGAGCTGACCGAAACCGGTGACGCGGCCTTTGATTGGCCTGAACTGGATGAAAATACGGCCTCGGGGCTCTGTTACACCTCGGGCACAACTGGCCATCCCAAGGGGGTTCTTTATTCCCACAGATCGACGGTCCTGCATAGTTTCGCGTCGAATACGCGCGACGTGATCGGCTTTTCGGCGATGGATGTCGTGATGCCCGTTGTTCCTATGTTCCACGTTAATGCATGGGGGTCGCCTTATGCCTGTGCTATGTCAGGCTCGCGTCTGGTTTTGCCCGGCCCGGATCTGCATGGCGAGGCGCTGGTTAATCTGATCGACACCTATGGCGTGACGCTGGCCATGGGGGTGCCAACCATCTGGCAGGGACTGTTGGCACATGCCGCCAAATGCGGGACGAGCTTGAAAAGCCTCGAACGGACCGTGATCGGAGGAGCTGCTTGCCCGCCCTCGATGATGGAAACCTTCCGGAATAAATATGGCGTCGATACGGTCCATGCGTGGGGAATGAGCGAGATGAGCCCACTTGGTACGGCCAACTGCCCATTGGCCAAACATCTGGTGCTGCCGCTTGAAGAACAACACCTTATCCGTCTGAGTCAGGGCCGGCCTCCTTTCGGGGTTGAACTGAAAATCGTGGATGATGACGGAAAAGATCTGCCACATGACGGTGAAACGCAGGGCGATCTGATGGTGCGGGGGCATTGGGTGCTGGACAGCTATTTCCTGATGCAGGATCAGGATCTGTTGCAAGACGGTTGGTTCGCCACAGGCGATGTCGCAACGCTAGACGCCGATGGATACATGACCATTCGTGACCGATCCAAGGATATCATCAAGTCCGGAGGGGAGTGGATCAGCTCGGTCGAACTTGAAAACATCGCTGTTGCGCACCCGAAACTGGCAACTGCAGCCGTGGTCGGTGTTCCGCACCCGAAATGGGACGAACGGCCGTTGCTGGTCGCTGTAAGGGCCGAGGGGGAAAATCCAAGCGAAGACGAGGTTCTGGCCTTCTTCGAAGGGAAAATCGCCAAATGGCAGATTCCGGACAAGGTTGTCTTTGTTGACGCGCTGCCGCTGAACGCAACCGGAAAGGTGCTGAAACGCAACCTGCGTGCGGATTTCAAGGATGCCCTTGGGGGGTGAGACGCGATCTGGCGGGGTGAATTGGCTCCGGCGGTAGGGATCGAACCTACGACCAATTGATTAACAGTCAACTGCTCTACCGCTGAGCTACGCCGGAACGGTCCGCGCCGTATAGCAACCGGAGTATCCGGCGTCCAGAGGGCGGCCATCATTTTTTTCAACGAAAAAGCCTCAGAATACCGATGTGGTTTCTAACCCTGAAAAAGATTGAATATTGGGAAATTTTGGCTCCGGCGGTAGGGATCGAACCTACGACCAATTGATTAACAGTCAACTGCTCTACCGCTGAGCTACGCCGGAACTGAGGGGCGTATAGCAATCCGGATTCCCGGCGTCCAGAGGTTAAGCACGCGAACTTAAATTTTTTTTCGGGCGTCAAGGATCTCTGCGAAAAATTGCGGTGGCAGATAGTTCGCCGTGTGGTGACACCTGTTTTTTTCCAGTCAGATCAACGAGGTGGGCAAAAACGTTCCGCTCCGCGGCTGGCAGCAGGGTTGCGGGTGTGTCGGTGTAGATACGCTTGGCCAATTGCCGCGCCGTTCCGTCTGCATCCTCCAAGGCAGTCAGAATCTGAGCTTCGCGGTTTTGCCTGTGTCGGATCAGCCAGTCCAATCGCGCGGCAGGGTCTGAAATTGGCGCACCGTGGCCCGCGTGAAAAACCGACCAGTCGCGCGCGCGCAGGCGGTGGCAGGCTGTCATGAAATCGGTCAGGTCTCCGTCCGGTGGTGACACCAGCGAACTGGCCCATCCCATCACATGGTCGGCGGTGAAACAGGTATCCTGCCATGCCAGGGCAATGTGGTTTCCCAGATGCCCCGGAGTGTGAATAACCTCAAGCTGCCAGTCATCGCCAAAGATGACCTCACCATCCGCAACCTCGATATCCGGACGAAACGCGGTGTCGATGCCTTCGCCACCTCCGGCCAATCCACGCGCTGCAAGGGTCGCCATAACAGCGCTGCGACCGGATTCGGGACCACCAAACGCATAGATCGCAGCCCCTGTTCGCGCGGCAAGGGGTGCTGCCAAGGGTGAGTGATCCAGATGTGTGTGCGTGACGAGTATGTGGCTGATTCTCTGGCCAGGTCGCAGTTCATTCAGGATCGCGTTCAAATGCTCTTCGCTTGCGGGGCCGGGATCAATGACGGCAATGTCACGATCGCCCAGCAGATAGGTGTTGGTGCCGCGATAGGTCATCGGTGACGGGTTGGGGGCCAGAATGCGCCGAAGACCCGGTTGCAATTCTGTCGCAACACCAGCGGGTGGATTGAATTCGTCTGGTGCCTGCATTCTGTGCTCTTTCTCTTGTCCGGGCAGCCCGCTAGGTTTAGCGCATGTCCACGCACTGGCTCAAACCATATATGCCACGCAGCCTTTATGCCCGAGCAGCGCTGATTCTGGTTCTTCCTGTGATCGCGTTGCTGCTGGTTGTAGGAGTTGCCTTTCTTCAAAAGCATCTGGAAGATGTCACTGACCAGATGACGCGCGCAGCCTCAAGGGAAGTGATGCTGATCACCACCATGATGGACAGGGCCGAGACGCAGCACCAGGCCTTGGCCGAAGTGCGCCCGGATCTTCTGGCGCTGGAAATGCAGGCCAGATTTCTGCCCCCCAACGAAACTCCCAAATTAGATCGTCCACGGTGGTACGACTTCATAGCGCCGCAGGTCGAGGCCGAGCTTCGCGCAAGGTTGCCAGAGCTGAGTGCTGTTGCGTTGCCAAGCAGCCGCGAAGCGCGTCTGTACCTGGATTCGCATCTAGGGGTGCTGGAACTGACCTTCGACCGGCGTAGATTGTCGCCAGCGGCGCCGCATCAGTTGATCGTGACGATGCTGTTTTTCGCGATCATCATGACTTCGATTTCATTTTTGTACATGAGAAACCAGTTGCGCCCTATCACACGGCTGGCCGATGCGGCGCAGGCGTTTGGACGAGGGCGGAGCGTACCATACTCGCCGGGCGGTGCCATCGAAGTACGCGCGGCGGGGAATGCGTTTCTGGATATGCGATCACGGATCGAACGTCAGATCGAACAACGGACGCTGATGTTATCCGGCGTCAGTCATGACCTGCGCACGCCTCTGACGCGCCTGAAACTTGGACTGGCAATGTTACCCGAGGATGAGGCACGACCTTTGCTAAAGGACGTTGCGGAAATGCAGTCCTTGGTTGATGCATTCCTCGAATTCTCACGCGGGGCGTCCGAAGGATCGCCGGAGGAAATCAATCCGGCTGAGTTTGTTCGACAGATTGTAGATGACGCGACACGAGCCGGGCATCAAGCCGAACTGGTCGCTGTCGAGGGGCAGGGAACGGCAATGCTGCGCCCCATGGCTGTTCGTCGGGCCGTTGAAAACCTCATCGGCAATGCCGTGCGCTACGGCAGCCGGGCCGAGGTCAGCCTGTCACTGAACACCAAGTCATTGCGCATCCGTGTTGAAGATGATGGCCCTGGAATTCCCGCAGAGCAGCGCACAGATGCCGTCAAACCCTTTACGCGGCTCGACCCTGCGCGCAACCAGAATCAGGGCAGTGGCGTGGGTTTGGGTTTGGCAATCGTGGCGGATGTTGCAAGGGCCCATGGTGGCACCCTGAGACTGGCCAAAAGTGAACGCTTGGGCGGTTTGTGCGCGGATATCATTATTGGCCGGTAAACTGACACCTTTACCGGTTCAAACCTGCGCCAATTTGATTATTTGTGCGTCTGGATTCCCGCGACAAGACTTTGGAGCATTTCAGCAAGACCTGTCACCCAAGGACGCTTTGATCGAAACTGGAAATCTGCGAACTGGACCAATGCCTTTGAATTCGAACCGCGTTTGGACAGGTTGCACGGGACAGGATGAATGCTTGTTGTCAAAAACGCAAACAAAACCAGTGAGATGTGCGGGGTGTTCAAGGCAAGTGGCGGTGATTTGGTAGGCCCGGAGGGACTCGAACCCCCAACCAAAGCGTTATGAGCGCTCTGCTCTAACCAATTGAGCTACAGGCCCGCCTAGGCGCATTGCGTATCACGGTGAACAGCCGCGTCAAGCCTGACCGTTGCAACAAACGCCACAATCGAATAACCCGCCCGCAAAGCATTCAAAAGGAACTGGCCATGACAGCGGGCAAGAACGGAATCACCTATGCCGATGCAGGCGTGGATATTGACGCGGGCAATGCTCTGGTTGACCGGATCAAACCCGCAGCAAAGCGAACCAACCGCCCCGGCGTGATGAGCGGTCTGGGCGGTTTCGGCGCACTGTTCGACCTGAAAGCTGCCGGGTATCAGGATCCCATTCTGGTTGGTGCCACGGACGGGGTTGGTACAAAACTGCGAATTGCGATCGACACCGGCGTCGTGGACGGGGTTGGCATCGATCTGGTGGCCATGTGTGTCAATGACCTGATCTGTCAGGGGGCCGAGCCCTTGTTCTTTCTCGACTATTTCGCGACAGGCAAGTTGGACACAGACACGGCCGCGCGGATCATTGAAGGAATTGCCGAAGGGTGTGCACAATCCGGTTGTGCTCTGATTGGTGGCGAAACTGCCGAAATGCCCGGCATGTACCCTGATGGCGATTTCGATCTCGCCGGGTTCTCGGTCGGGGCAATGGAACGCGGCGCTGACCTGCCTTCTGGGGTTCAGGCGGGGGATGTGCTGCTTGGTCTGGCGTCGAACGGAGTGCATTCCAACGGGTATTCACTGGTACGTAAACTCGTCGAACTGTCTGGTCTGGGCTGGGATGCACCGTGCCCCTTTGGTGAAGGTTCATTGGGCGAGGTGCTGCTTACGCCGACGCGCCTTTATGTCAAACCGGCCCTGTCCGCGATCCGCGAAGGTGGCGTTCACGCGCTGGCCCATATCACCGGTGGCGGTCTGACCGAGAACCTGCCGCGCGTATTGCCGGATGGGTTGGGGGCCCAGATTGATCTGGGCAGTTGGCAATTGCCGTCTGTTTTCAGCTGGATGGCGCAGACTGGTGGTATCGCGGAAGCTGAGATGCTCAAGACCTTCAACTGTGGCATCGGTCTGATCATGGTGTGCGACCCGGATAAGGCCGATCAGCTTTCGACCTTGCTGGCCGAGGCTGGCGAGACGGTGGCGCAGATTGGTACTGTCACCGAAACGCCCGGAGTTGCCTATTCGGGCAAACTGCTGTGAGCCACAAGCGCGTCGCGATCCTGATTTCGGGCGGCGGGTCCAACATGGTGTCGCTTGTCGACAGCATGACCGGTGATCATCCGGCGCGGCCCTGTTTGGTCCTGTCCAACGATGCGCAGGCGGGCGGGCTAAAAAAAGCTGCGGACCGTGGCATTCCGACCGCAGTGGTCGATCACCGGCCATTCAAGGGCAATCGCACAGCCTTTGAGGCTGAGTTGCTGAAGCCCTTGGAAGACGCGCGGCCGGATATTGTCTGCCTGGCCGGGTTCATGCGGGTCCTGACCGCGGATTTCGTAACCCGCTTTCAGGGGCGAATGTTAAACATCCACCCTTCATTGCTGCCCAAATACAAGGGGTTACACACCCACGCCCGCGCAATTGAAACGGGCGATACGGAACATGGCTGCTCGGTCCATGAGGTGACAGCGGCGCTGGACGATGGCCCGATTCTGGGTCAGGCGCGTGTGGGTATCGAACCAGCGGATACCCCGGAAACTCTGGCTTCAAAAGTTCTGATCCGGGAACATGAACTTTATCCAGCGGTGCTGCGCCGCTTTGCCGAAGGCAACAGGTCACCCGTTCTCATGCCGTGAGGTTCCGAGGGTGATTTACACTCGCCTGAAAATCGTCCTATGGTCGTCGGTATCGCTTGGAGGCGAGGGAATTTACGGGTACTCACAAGAGCAAGAGCAAAACTAGTACGGCGCATGAAAACTCTGACGACGACGCAAGAACTGGCCGATTTCTGCAAGGCGGCCGCAAGCTATTCATATATCACAGTCGATACCGAGTTTCTGCGCGAGCGGACCTATTATTCGAAACTGTGCCTCGTGCAACTGGCGCTTCCCTCTGATGATGAAGACAGCGCGGTTCTGGTTGATCCGCTGGTTGATGGCCTGTCTCTCGAACCGCTGTATGAGCTTTTCCGAAACGAGAACGTGGTCAAGGTGTTCCACGCCGCGCGTCAGGATCTTGAGATATTCTGGGTCGAGGCCGGTGTGTTCCCCAACCCGTTGTTCGACACACAGGTCGCCGCGATGGTCTGCGGGTTTGGTGAGCAGGTCGGCTATGAGACGCTGGTGCGGAAGATCTGCAAACAGGGCGTCGACAAGACTTCGCGGTTCACCGATTGGTCCCGCCGCCCTTTGACAGAGGCGCAGAAAACATATGCACTGGCGGATGTGACGCATCTTCGCAGGATCTACGAATATCTTTCCGCGGAACTCAAGAAGACGATGCGCAGCCACTGGGTGGCTGAAGAGCTGCGTACGCTGACGCAGCCTGCCACGTATGACATTCGTCCCGAAGAGGCCTGGAAGCGGGTCAAGACGCGAACGAATTCGGCCAAGTTCCTGGCTGTTGTACGCGAGCTGGCGCAGTTCCGCGAAAGGTATGCGCAGGAACATAACGTGCCGCGCAACCGGGTGTTCAAGGATGATGCCTTGATCGAACTGGCGTCGACCAAGCCCAAGACAGTCGCCGATCTCGGTGGATCACGCCTTTTGCTGCGCGAGGCGCGCAAGGGCCCGATTGCCGAAGGTATTCTTGCTGCGGTGACGAAGGGCACAAATTGTCCGCAGGAAAATCTGCCGAAGATCGACAATTCCCGGGATAACCTGAAGGTCAACCCGGCTTTGGCCGACTTGCTTCGGGTTCTGCTGAAATCCAAAACTGAAAGCTCAGGCGTTGCGGCCAAGCTGATCGCAACAAGTTCCGAATTGGACCAGATTGCCGCTGGCGAACGAGAACTGCCCGCGATGTCGGGATGGCGTTACGAGGTCTTTGGGGAAGACGCACTAAAGCTGTGCGAGGGGAAAATCGCGCTGGCGGCCAAAGGGCAGGCGGTCAAGGTCGTCTCGCTTTAGCGGCGATTACCGCCGCCGCGATTCCAAAGTATTCTGTTGCCCGACAACACGGATCAGACGAATGCCTTCAAGATCCTGGGTCGAGACATTAATGGCATCCGACACCATTCTTGTTCGTTCAGATCCTTGCGGGGTATCTGTGCTGGGGTAATTCACGCGGAATACAAACTCCAGAATTCCCTTTTCTTTGTTTTCTTCTGAATTAACCGAAACCAAGCGTGCGTTATAGGCACCCTGCCGAAGCGCGGTGCCAGAGGAATAGATGATCGCGCCCGACGGAATTGGCTCGATCCGCAGCTCATCGATTTTGGCGATTGGAATGCTGGTATCTTCGGCGTCTGGGCGCGAAAACAGGCCTCTTCCCTCTCTTGTCTTGGGAACCAAAGCATCGGCGGCATTTGGGTCCGACGGCGTTTCAGACTTCACAGACCGGCTGGAGCCAAACCAGTTTGACGGATTCACCCGCGAGTCGCGCCAGCTGCCGCAGGCAGTCAGGGTCAGCATGGCGATGATAAGAACGGACAGAGACTTTTGCATGGACCCACTGCTTTTCACACGAATTCAGACAATGGGTTAGCGTATATTCTTCGCGTTGAAAAGCCACAGCTGGGGCTGGACAGCAGGTGGTCGTCGGCATAGGTCACATTGTGATTTCAACGAAAGGATCACTGCGCCATGGCCACGCCTGCCTTTGAAGACATTGTCGAGGATTTCGAGTTTCTCGAAGACTGGGAAGACCGGTATCGCCATGTCATCGAACAGGGCAAGGCGATGGAGCCTTTGGATGACGCGTTGAAAGTTCCGGCGACAAAGGTTCACGGCTGCGCCAGTCAGGTCTGGCTGCACCCGATGATCGAAGCAGGCGTGTTCAAGTTTGATGGCGACAGTGATGCACTGATCGTTCGCGGGCTGATCGCCGTGCTTCGGTCCCTATACAACGGGCTGCCGGTGTCCGAGGTGCCTCAGGTCGATGCGGCAGCGGAACTGGCCCGATTGGGCTTGAACGATCATCTGTCAGCGCAGCGGTCCAATGGTCTGCGGGCCATGATTGAACGCATCCGCCAGGTCGCGCAGGAAAACGCCTGAGGTCACTCGGGGCGGTTTGCCCAGTCTGACAAAGTGGTTTCCAGATCGCCGTAGCCGGTGAAACGCCGTTCGAACGCCAATCCCATGCGGTCCGCGCATTCCCGTGCGCGTTCGGTCAGTTTCGGATCGTCGATCTGGGCCTGATAAATCAGTTTGGTGTAATTGCCGAAATACATGTCCCGCAGTTCCGGGTGGCGATCCAGACCCAGTGGTTTCCAGACAAATGCGTCGAACTGGCGGGCCAGAAAATCAGTCAGGTAGAAGGCAGTTGTTTCGTCCTCGCCGCGTTCCTGAAAGGCCTGATTGCCTTCGAAGAACGAATAGCAATGAGGGCCTTTTACCATCTCGACGCCCAGTTTTTCACAAGCGGATTGCAGCAGACCTCCGGTTCCGCAATCGGCGTAAACCACATAGATTTTTTCGAACCTGTCGCGGTGTTTGGCCACGCTGTCTTCAACTGCTTGGGTGATCCGTTCCGGGTGAACATGCAGGATTGCAGGCAGGCAGGTCAGCGCCATGTGATCCCAGCCGTTGCGCGTTTTGATATCCAGAATTTCGCGCGCAAGCGCCCCACAGGCGATCAGCAGGATGCTTGCGTTTTCCACGCCGTCATAGCCTTTGGTCGTCAGGCTTGCATCATCTGGTAACGTATCGCTTGGCATGGATCGGCATCCTTATGGGCTCATGGCACAAGAGAATGAAAATAGCTTGCAGGCAAGCCTTCTTCCGACATCTCGTGTCAGGCTGCCGACGTTCGTGTTTCGAATGCCGATAACAGAGGCCGAGCGGGTGGGCCGTAGGCGACAGTACCTTGCTTTGATATCTCGGGGAACAAGGACAGGATCTCTTGTCGGGCTGACTGTTCAAGGGCGTTCCAGCTTTGGGCACCGGGATGAAAGCTCTCGCTCAGGCAGCCTTCCGACCAGAGCAGCTCATGCTGATCAAACAGAATGTGAATGTAGGTTACGACCCCGCCGGGTTTGAGGATGATGTCATGTCCGTTGATCAGGTGTTTGGCGGGGGCCAGTGCTTCGTTTTGGCCGGTATGCAGTTCCAGGCGCCAGCTCTGGATCAGCATCCTGTGTTGCTGCGACACCAGCAGATCGCGGGTGTTCCCAAGCGCGCCTGCCTTGAACAGGACCGGCGCGAACACGCCAACCGCCTGAACCCGCCGCTGCCCGACCCAGCGCACCGTTTGAAACCCGTGATCAAGGGTTTCCACCCAGTCGCCGGGGCGCAGCGTTTCCACTGGGCGTTCCCCTTTGCGGGTTCTGATCAGCGTGCCAGAGGTAAAGCAGGGGACCAGATCCCAGTCTTCACGGCTGGACACCATGCCTGAATATCGATTGCCAGCAAGGCTGTTGAAGGTGATCGAATGTATAGGCCCCGCTTCCAGAGCGGCTTGATCTGCATTGGCCGAGAACTCAGGCACCAAATATGTGTTGCCATCCACATCCTGCGCGACAACGGCAGTAATGTTTGCACTTGTGCCGTCGAAATAAGTGACGGTGGCGTGGTACACTGATGTGCCATCAAAGGTTTGCGGCGCGCCGCCGTCGATCGAAAACCGATCATTGGCAGATATGTTGTTCATGTCATAGGCAGAGCCGGGGTTTCCTACGGCGCTCCATGTCACGCTGTTGTGCGATAACGGCGCGTCCGTGTGACCGAAGGTTTGCCCAACAAGCGCGGAGGCGTTTTCAGCGACGTAATTGCCCTCAACATGATCGATATCGGCGAGTTTGCCCAACGAAATGGCTGTGAATGACTGCGGCACGGAACCCCGGAAACTTGGACGTTTCGGTTTTTAACCGCACTTTCGTTTACAATCGGATAATCAAGACGCCTAAGGACGGAGGCGGTGTAATAAAACGAAAAAGACCGCCCAAAATGGACGGCCTTTCAAGAAAAACCTGAGTGGTCTTAACCAGCCAGTTGGTTATGTTTGCGGCCCACGAAATCCTTGGCGGTTTCCACTGCGACAGCAGCGTCACGGCAGTAGGCGTCTGCACCGATGGCTTTGCCGAACTCTTCGTTCAGCGGCGCGCCACCGACCAGAACAATGTAGTCATCGCGCACGCCCTGTTCGACCAGGGTGTCGATAACGACTTTCATGTAAGGCATCGTGGTTGTCAGCAGGGCGGACATGCCCAGAATGTCGGGCTGTTCCGTTTCCAGTGCTTCCAGATAATTCTCGACAGGGTTGTTGATTCCCAGATCGACAACTTCGAAGCCTGCGCCTTCCATCATCATCGACACAAGGTTCTTGCCGATATCGTGGATGTCGCCCTTCACGGTGCCGATAACCATTTTGCCAACACGCGGAGCACCGGTTTCAGCCAGCAGCGGCTTGAGGATCGACATGCCGCCTTTCATCGCGTTGGCCGCCAGCAGAACCTCAGGTACAAACAGAATGCCGTCGCGGAAGTCATGGCCCACAATGGTCATGCCGCCAACCAGAGCTTTGGTCAGGATGTCATACGGCGTCCATCCGCGTTCCAGCAGGATATTGGTGCCTTCTTCGATCTCTTCTTTCAATCCGTCATAGAGATCGTCGAACATCTGATCGACCAGTTCGTCATCATTCAGTTCGGACAGGACGATATCTTCTTCGTCGGACATGGGGTATTCCCTGTGCTGGGCGGGCCATCGGCCCGTGGTGGCATTTTTTCCGTTTTGGCCAAAACGTCGCATTCTGACTGTGACGATTGCGACGTTGGTCGTTTCGGGACCGACCTATATGCCAAAAATGGCACCGGCTCGATTGAAAAGTCTGCAATATTATCCTGTTTATTTTTCATCTGTGCGTTCCTGTTTCTTCGAAGGGTTGGCTTGCACAGGTTTTGTTTCAGGCTTATCGTACAAGAAGAACAAATAGGGAACAAATATATCGTGAGCATCGGGTATGTCGTCAAGGCAAGGGGGGTGGCGTCCAATACTGCTGGGCGGTTTGAACGGTTTGCAACGCAGGCTGTTGATGACGGGTGGGACATCGATGAAGACTTGCCGCCCCTGCGAACCGAGACGCGGGATGAGGTGGCGCGCAGTGCCATCACCTTTAACCGTTCACCTGATTTGCCTTTTGATCGTTCGATCAACCCATATCGGGGGTGTGAGCATGGCTGTGTCTATTGTTTCGCCAGACCAAGCCACGCCTATCTGGGCTTGTCCGCAGGACTGGATTTCGAAACCCGCCTTGTTGCGCGCCCCAACATGAGCGTTGTTCTGCGCAAGGAACTGTCGGCGAAGTCCTACAAGGTCGCCACGCTCGCGATCGGGACAAACACCGACCCTTACCAGCCCATCGAAAAAAACCGCCTGATTACAAGGTCGTGCCTTGAGGTCTTGCAAGAATTCAACCACCCGGTCGCAATCGTGACCAAAGGAGCATTGATTGAGCGTGATCTGGATATTCTGGCTGACATGGCTAGCCGGGGATTGGCGCGGGTTGGTATATCGCTCACCACGCTGGATGCAGGTCTGTCCCGGCGGATGGAGCCCCGCGCACCGTCTCCGGCGCGTCGGTTGCAGACGATCAAAGCGTTGACCGATGCGGGCGTTCCGGTTCGCGTAATGACCTCGCCTATTGTGCCTGGGCTGACAGATCATGAGTTGGAGAACCTGTTGGACTCTGGAAAAGAGGCGGGCGCAGATGCGGCAAGCTGGATCATGTTGCGATTGCCCCGCGAAGTATCTCAGCTTTGGCAGGACTGGCTGGCAGAGCATGAACCCGCCCGTGCAGAAAAGGTCATGTCCAAGCTGCGCGAAATGCATGGCGGGCGGGATTACGACCCGCGCTGGGGGCACAGGATGCGGGGTGAAGGGGAATATGCCGAGCTCATCGCCCTGAGGTTCGCTAAAACCTGCAAAAGACTGGGGCTTTCTATAAAATCCGCTCCGTTACGATGCGACCGGTTTGCAGTTCCGCCGCAACCCGGGGATCAAATGAGCTTGTTCTGAAACCAAACGCCGAACCGTCCGCTGCTTCAGTATCGAAAGCAAAAGACCCCGGTTTAACCGGGGCCTTCTGGATTGATTGCGAACCCTAATGGATTAGCGGTTTTCGATGTCCACGTAGTCGCGCAGCGTCTCACCCAGATACAGCTGACGCGGACGGCCGATCTTGTTCTGTGGATCTTCAATCATCTCTTTCCACTGGCTTACCCAGCCAACGGTCCGTGAAAGTGCGAAGATTGGTGTGAACATTGAGGTCGGGAAACCCATCGCCTCGAGGATGATACCCGAATAGAAGTCAACGTTCGGGAACAGCTTTTTGTCGGCGAAATACGGGTCTTCCAGCGCTTCACGTTCGAGCTCTTTAGCGACCTGCAGTTTCGGGTTGTCTTCAATGCCCAGAAGATCCAGAACCTCGTCGGCCGACTGCTTCATCACCTTTGCGCGTGGGTCAAAGTTTTTGTACACGCGGTGGCCAAAGCCCATCAGGCGGAACGGGTCGTTCTTGTCTTTGGCACGGGCGATGAATTCGGGAATGCGATCTACGGTGCCGATCTCTTCCAACATTTCCAGACATGCCTGGTTGGCGCCACCATGGGACGGCCCCCACAAGCAGGCAATACCAGCGGCGATGCATGCAAACGGATTTGCGCCCGATGACGACGCCAGACGCACGGTGGACGTTGACGCATTCTGCTCGTGGTCTGCGTGAAGCGTTAAGATACGGTCCATCGCGCGGCTGAGGATCGGGTTGACCTCATATTCTTCGGCAGGAACGCTGAAACACATGCGCAGGAAGTTCGACGCATAATCCAAGTCATTGCGCGGATACACGAAGGGCTGCCCCGTGTGGTATTTATAAGCCCATGCGGCGATTGTCGGCATTTTGGCGATCAGGCGATGCGAGGCGACCTCGCGCTGATGCGGGTCCGCGATATCGGTCGAATCGTGATAGAAGGCCGACATTGCGCCGACAACACCGACCATAATGGCCATGGGATGCGCGTCGCGGCGGAAACCACGGTAGAAATACTGCATCTGCTCATGCAGCATGGTGTGGCGGGTGATCGTGGTTTCGAATTTCTCCAGATCTTTTGCGACCGGCAGCTCTCCGTAGAGCAGCAGATAGCAGACCTCAAGAAAGTGCGATTTCTCTGCCAGTTGGTCGATCGGGTAGCCACGGTGCAGCAACTCGCCTTTTTCACCATCGATAAAGGTTATTGTGCTGTCACAGCTTGCGGTTGAAGTGAAACCGGGATCATAGGTGAATACCCCTGCCTGACCGTAAAGCTTCCGAATATCAATGACATCCGGACCGGCGGTCGGGGTATGAACCGGCAACTCATACTCTTTGCCGTGAACGGTCAGAGTGGCTGTTTTGTTGCTGTCTGTCATGGTTATCCCTTCTTCATTCATACGCATGCCAAAGAAACCTCGGGCAGTGCGGGCAACGACTGCGCGCTTTCGCGCAGTCCGGGTGTTAGCGGAGCAGCGTTACCCGTTTATGAAATTCGGGTTATTTCGCTGCTTCTGAAAGCCGCGCCAGGGTTTCATCCCGTCCCAGCACAAGCATCATGTCAAAAACCGAAGGCGTGACGGCCCGACCAGCCAAGGCGGCCCTGAGTGGGCCAGCCAGCTTGCCGAACGTGAGCTCCTTTGACTCGGCAAAGGAATTCAGGGTCTCCTCCAGTTCGTCTCGAGACCAGCTAGCATTTTGCAACTGCGGCGTCAATTCTTCCAGTATACCGTCGGATACAGATGCCAGCGCCTTTGCGGCTTTCTCGTCGGGAACGATTGGGCGTTCCGTCAAGGCAAAGTGAGCCTTTTCAAGGAGTTCAGGAAAAGTCCGCGCCCGATCCTTGAGGCAATACATCGCACGTTCCAAATCACTCGATTGTGAATCTGTCAGGGGTGGTAAAGCAGCTGCGGCCAGGTAGGCTCCGATTTCATGCCGCAACGCAGCATCCTCAGAAATGGCGATGTGTTGACCACACAGGTTTTCCAGTTTTTTCAGATCAAACCGGGCAGGGCTTTTGCCGATGCCGTTCAGATCAAACCACTCCTTTGCCTGTGCATCAGTAAAGAATTCATCGTCACCATGGCTCCAGCCCAGACGGGCCAGATAGTTGCGCATCCCGGCGGCGGGATAGCCCATGGCCTGGTATTCCTGCGCGCCAAGCGCGCCATGGCGTTTGGACAGTTTCTTACCGTCTGGCCCGTGGATCAGCGGAATATGGGCCCAGACCGGAACATCCCAGCCCATCGCCTCGTAAATCATCATCTGGCGCGCCGCGTTATTGAGGTGATCGTCGCCGCGAATGACATGGGTAACACCCATATCATGATCGTCGACCACCACCGCCAGCATGTAGACCGGTGTCCCGTCGGAACGCAGCAAAACCATGTCATCCAGTTGGTCGTTGCGAATGGTCACGTTGCCCTGAACCTGATCGCGGATAACTGTTGTGCCGTCCTGCGGAGCCTTGATGCGAACGACAAATGGCAGGTCGGGATGTGCTGAAGGATCAGCGTCACGCCAGGGGCTGCGGAACAGGGTCGACTTGCCCTCGGCCCGTGCCTGTTCACGAAAGGCGGCAATTTCGTCCTGCGTCGAGAAGCATTTATATGCCTTTCCCTCGGCCAGAAGCTGGTGCGCGACTTCAGCATGCCGGGCAGCTCCTTCGAACTGGCTGATTACATCGCCATTATGGTCCAGTCCCAGCCATTCCATGCCCTGAAGGATCGCGGCGGTCGCCTCGGGGGTCGAGCGTTCCCGGTCGGTGTCTTCGATCCGCAGCAGGAACTTTCCACCACGTCCGCGGGCGTAAAGCCAGTTGAACAATGCGGTGCGCGCGCCACCGATGTGCAGAAAACCTGTGGGCGAGGGGGCAAAACGTGTGACGACCTGTTCGGACATGTTGAGGATTAACCTTTTGGTAACCGTATCTGGCATAGTTTGACGCCTGTCTAACGAGCCCGAAGGACGGGGGCAACCATGCGTGTTCTTGCACGGGTCGAGGCCGCGCTGCTGCACCAGACAGGTTACCTGTTTCCGTGGACGCCAGTCATGCTGGCAACGGGGATCGGTCTCTATTTCGGTGCCCGGAGCGAGCCCGGCTGGCCGGTATATGCAGGTCTGTCGTGCTTGTTCCTGGCTCTTTTTGCCTTAAGCCGCCGGCTGCCACCGGGGGTGGGAACGTTAGCGACCGGGGGGGCGCTGATTGCGGTCGGTGTAATACTGGCAGGTACTCGCGCCCATATGGTGGCAGAACCGGTTCTGTCCTGGCGGTACTATGGCCCTGTCGAGGGGAGGGTCGTCGCCATGGATCGGTCTGCCTCGGATGCGTTGCGGTTGACGCTCGATCAGGTGCGCGTAGGGGACGTACCGAATGAGCGCAGGCCGCGACGCATCCGTCTTTCTGTTCATGGCACGACAGACCCTTTTGCGCCTGGCCAACGGATCATGACCACAGCGCATCTTTCGCCGCCGCAGGGCCCGGTTGAACCTGGCGGGTTCGATTTTCGTCGCCATGCCTGGTTTCAGGGGTTGGGTGCGGTCGGGTATACCCGCGTTCCTGTTTTGACGATTGCGCCAGCCAAAGACGGTATTGGCGGTGTTCGGATTACCGCAATCCGAATGGCGATATCGCGGCGAGTGAAACAAATCCTGCCCGGAGAAATCGGTGGGTTTGCTGCTGCCGTCACCACAGGTGATCGCAGTGGTATGAGGCAAGAGACGCTCTTGTCCCTGCGCGCGTCGAACCTGGCGCATTTGCTTGCCATTTCCGGACTTCACATGGGGTTACTGACGGGTTTTGTTTTTGTGGCCTGTCGCATTGGTTTGTCACTGATCCCCTACGTGGCATTGAGGCTACCTGTTCGAAAAGTTGCGGCTGTGTTCGCGCTGATCGCGGCAACGCTCTATTTGCTGTTGTCCGGCGGGAATATCGCAACCGAACGCGCCTATGTCATGGTCAGTGTCATGCTGGGGGCCGTGTTGATCGACAGGCGTGCGATTTCATTGCGTGCGGTTTCTGTTGCTGCGCTGATCGTTCTGGTTCTTTGGCCCGAGTCGCTGCTTAGCCCAGGGTTTCAGATGTCCTTTGCCGCAACGACAGCATTGGTCGCCGTCTTCGGTGCATTGCAAAAGGTGGGTCCGTTACCGGGCCCGAATTGGTTAAAACCGATTGCTGGCGTGGTTATGTCCTCGGCGATAGCCGGGCTTGCCACGGCCCCAATTGGCGCTGCGCATTTCAATACGATGTCTCACTATGGACTGTTGGCGAATCTGCTGTCCGTGCCCGTGATGGGCCTTGTTGTTGTACCAGCGGCAGTTATCGCCGCACTGGCGGCCCCATTTGGGTTGGAGGCTGTCCCGCTGACCGTAATGGGCTGGGCTCTGCATTGGATCCTGTGGGTGTCAAACTGGGTGTCACATCTCGGCGGTGCTCAGGGTTTTGTAGTCAGTCCGTCCTGGTATGTATTGCCACTTGTTGCTGTTGGGGCTTTGTGGCTGGCCTTGTGGCAAGGGCGGGCGCGTTGGTACGGGGTCGGGCCCGTCATTCTTTCATTTTTGCTTTGGAATTCGGGCCACAGGCCAGATGTTCTGATTGCAGAAAACGGGGGGTTGGTCGGCGTGATGACCTCTCAGGGTCGGGCCCTGAGTAAAAGCAAAGGCAGTGGGTTTGTCGCCAGCGTCTGGCTGGAGAATGACGGTGACGGTGTTGATCAGATTGCGGCAGCAGGCCGATGGCCGGATAGCAGCACCGTTCAGCGATACCCTTATCAGGATATGGAAATCATCCATATTTCGGGCAAAAAGGCCGCGCGCGCGTTCGACGAATGCAAACACAACCAGATCATTGTTTCGACGGTCGCGCTGCCCCTTGCGGGCGCGTGCGCCATCTTCGATCCGGATCACCTGAGCGAAACCGGCAGCCTGTCATTGTCGGACGGAAAGCTGACTTCCAGCGCAGAACTGACAGGCCAACGGCTCTGGTCCCCGAAGCCCGCAGGGGACCGTCGTTTAAAGCCGGGTCAATAGGTGCGGATCAGACCGACTAGGCGACCCTGAACCTTGACCATTTCTTCGGGAAGAACGCGCGTCTCATAAGCCGGGTTGGCCGCTTCGAGTGCAATAGCGTTGCCGCGGCGGAAAAAGCGTTTCAGCGTCGCTTCCTGATCTTCTACCAGTGCAACCACGATATCACCGTTATCAGCAGTCGCGGTTTCGCGGATGACGACCACATCACCGTCATTGATGCCCGCGTCGATCATCGAGTCACCGCGAACCTCAAGCGCATAGTGCTGGCCTTTCCCGGAAACCATGGGGCCGGGGACCGCCACGTGATGTGACACATGACTGATCGCTTCAATAGGGACACCCGCCGCGATCCGGCCCATCACCGGCAATTCCAACGCGTCCACCGCAACCGGTTCAATATTGGCCGGGCGGGGGCCTTTGGGCCGGTCACCTTCGATCACGCGGGGTGAAAATCCGGCAGTTGGTTCACCGCCAAGGCTTTCAGGAAGTTTCACAATTTCAATCGCGCGGGCACGATGCGCGAGGCGACGGATAAAGCCGCGTTCCTCCAGCGCAGTGATCAGCCTGTGGATGCCGGATTTCGACCGCAGGTCAAGCGCGGCCTTCATTTCATCGAAACTGGGCGGAACACCGTCCGCCTGCACGCGTTTTTGGATGAATTTCAACAAATCCAATTGCTTCTTGGTTAGCATTGCTCACACCTCGTCGCTCATGCGTTTTCTTTTGTTCTACGCATGTTCACGTTTTGTGTCAATGAATTTGGGCGAAGTTCAGATCGGCAGGTATCGAACCGTTTCCCCGGCCTTGCGGGCGGGGTCGTTCGGGGGACGGACCAAAAGGGCGTTTGCCTGCGCCAGAACGCTGAGCAGAGAGCTGTCCTGATCTGCACAGGCCTGGATACCCGTTTCGCTTAGAACCGCACGCATGTAATGCTCGCGCGGGCCGTTTTGTGACAGTGGTTCGGTCAACCGGGCAGAGCGAAAGGGTGGCAGAACCATTTCCAGCCCCAGCATCCGGCGCACCATCGGGGCAAGGAACAGATAGCCACAGACCATCGCGCTGACCGGGTTCCCCGGAAGCCCGACCATCGCGGTGTCACCCATGCGACCAGCCATCAGAGGTTTTCCGGGGCGCATTCGGATCTTGTAGAAAGACCGATCCATCCCCAGCCCCTGCGAAACGTCAGACACAAGGTCGTAGTCCCCAACCGACGCACCGCCAATCGTCACAACGAGATCGGCCCCTCGTGCCAGGTGAAAAGCCGTTTCAAGTGATGAGACCGTGTCCCGTGCAATCGGAAGGACACGAACCACAGCACCGAGCCCCTCAAGCAATGCCCGCAGTCCAAACGTGTTTGACGCGATAATCTGGTCCGTTCCCGGTTCTTCGCCGGGCATGACAAGTTCGTCGCCGGTCGAGATCAGGGCAATGACGGGTTTTCGAGAAACCGGGACCCGCGCGATATTCATTGCAGCCATCAGGGCAATGTCTTCGGCGCGGATCAAACGCGGTGCCGTGATGGGGGTCCCTGCCATAAAATCCACACCGGCAGGGCGGATGTTCGTTTTGGGGCCGGGGTCGTCTGTGATTGTGATCAGATCGCCACGCCGGTCGGTATCTTCCTGAATCACAACGAAATCCGCGCCCTCGGGAACCGGAGCGCCGGTAAAGATACGCACGGCCTGACCGGGGCCCACCGAGCCGTCGAAACGACGACCCGCAGCGGATTCGCCCACCACTTTGAACATGGCATGAAGCTCGACTTCGTCGGCTTTGACGGCATAGCCATCCATCGATGATGCCGCAAATGGCGGCTGGTCGCGCGTTGCCACAACCTCGTGCGACAGAACACGTCCCGCAGACTGGGCCAGAGCAACCTGTTCCGAAGGTAGAGGGCCGACAAGATCGAACAGCAGGGCGCGCGCTTCTTCGACGGTAATCATTTCGCCTCGTAACGCCCTGATTTTCCGCCGTCTTTAAGACTTACATGAATACCGCCAATTTCCATCGCTTTGTCGACGGCTTTGGTCATGTCGTACACAGTCAAGGCCGCGGTGGAAACGGCGGTCAGGGCCTCCATCTCAACTCCGGTTTGACCTGACGTTTTGACCGTTGCTTCGATCTGAACTCCCGGCAGATCCGGGTCGAGGGTCAGTTCAACGGCAACCTTAGTTACTGGCAAAGGATGGCAGAGCGGGATTAGATCCGGCGTCTTTTTTGCACCCATGATGCCGGCCAGGCGGGCAACGCCCAAAACATCGCCCTTAGCAGCGCGTTGTTCTGAAATGATTTCATAGGTTTCCGGTGCCATCTTAACGTGACCCACAGCCACGGCTATACGATCTGTGACCTCTTTGCCCGAGACGTCGACCATGTGCGCCTGACCTTGAGCATCGAAATGGGTCAGCGGCATCACATCACTCCGGGGATAAGCGGATTGGACAGGATGTGGCGGGTGGCCGCTTCGACATCGTCCTGGCGCATCAGGCTTTCGCCGATCAAAAAGCACCGGGCGCCATAGCGCGCAATATCCCGCAAATCTTCTGGCGTGCCCAACCCGCTTTCGCACACGATAGTACGGTCTGCCGGTACCAGTTTGGACAAGCGCCGAGTCGTATCAAGAGTGGTTTCGAAGGTCTTGAGATTGCGGTTGTTTATGCCGATCAAAGGACTTTTCAGTTGGGCTGCGCGTTCAAGCTCGGCTTGGTCGTGAACCTCAATCAGAACGTCCATCTCCCAATCGAAAGCGGTTTGTTCCAACTCGGCTGCCTGATCATCGCTGACGGATGCCATGATGATCAGAATACAGTCGGCTTCCAAAGCACGTGCCTCGACCACCTGATAAGGGTCATACATGAAATCCTTACGCAAAGCGGGCAGAGATGTCGCGTTACGCGCTTGTGTTAGATATTCCTTGGCACCCTGAAAGCTCGGCGTGTCGGTGAGCACGGACAAACACGTAGCACCGCCTTCTTCATAGGCCTTGGCCAAGGCAGGCGGATCAAAATCTGGCCGGATCAAACCCTTGGAGGGGCTGGCTTTCTTGACCTCGGCAATCAGGCCGTAACCTTGCCGGGACGCAGCTTGAAGAGCTGCGGCAAACCCGCGGGTTTCCGAAGCGGCGCGTGCTTCACTTTCCAGAGTTTCCAAGGACTTATGAGCCTTGTCTGCTGCGATCTCTTCCAGTTTGTAGGCTTTGATCTTGTCCAGAACGGTTTCGGTCATGCGGCCTCCTGAGTCTTGGCGGCCAAGGCCGTGATTTTGTTTTTGGCTTCACCGCTGTCGATGCTCTCGGCGGCCATGGCCACGCCTTCGCGCAGATCACTTGCAGCATCGGCGACAACCAATGCGGCGGCAGAGTTCAGCAACACGGCGTCACGATACGCTGACCGAGCGCCGTCCAGCAGCGCACGAAATGCGATGGCATTTTCTTCAGGGGTTCCGCCGAGGATGTCTTCGAAAGGGTGCACGGGCAGGCCAGCATCCTCGGGGTGCAGCTCGACCTCTTTGATCACGTCATCTTCTAAAGCGGCGACCCAGCTGATACCGGTGATCGTCAATTCGTCTGTCCCGTCTGATCCGTGCACCAGCCACGCGCGATCTGACCCCAGCAAGCCTAGTGTTTCAGCCATGGGGCGGATCAACTCGCGGCTAAAGGCGCCAGTCAGTTGCCGTTTGACACCGGCAGGGTTGGTCAGTGGGCCAAGGATATTGAAAATCGTGCGCGTTCCCAGCTCCTGCCGCGAAGGCATAACATGCGCAATGGCCGGGTGATGCATCGGCGCCATCATGAATCCGATCCCGACATCTTTCAGAGCACTTTCAACGACTTGCGGGCCAACCATGACGTTGATGCCCATTTGACCCAATGCATCCGCTGCGCCTGATTTGGAACTTAGGTTGCGGTTGCCGTGTTTGGCGACTGTCACGCCAGCGCCTGCGACGACAAAGGCCGTCGCGGTCGAGATATTCAGAGTACCTTTTCCGTCCCCGCCCGTGCCAACGATGTCGATCGCCCCTTCGGGCGCCCGCACGGCATTGCACTTGGCGCGCATGACAGCCGCGGCCGCGGCATATTCATCTACCGTTTCCCCCCTCGTGCGCATCGCCATCAACAGCCCGCCGATCTGGCTTGGCGTGGCTTCGCCGTTGAACAGGATGCCAAAGGCAGTCTCGGCCTCTTTACGGGTCAGCGGACGATCGGCGGCTGCTCCGATCAACGGTTTCAGCGCGTCGCTCATGCGGGGACTTTCAGTTCTTGCAGGAAGTTCTTGAGAAGTGCGTGACCATGCTCGGAAGCAATCGATTCAGGGTGGAACTGAACACCGTGAATAGGCAGTTCCTTGTGTTGCAGTCCCATGATCGTGCCGTCTTCCAGCTCGGCTGTGATCTCAAGACAGTCGGGCAGCGTCTCGCGCTCGACCACCAGCGAATGGTAGCGTGTGGCTTCAAAGGGCGATGGAAGGCCAGCAAAGACGCCTTTTCCCGTGTGGTGCATGATGCCCATCTTGCCATGCACAATTTCGTGGCATCTAACAACCTTGCCACCGAACGCCTGTCCGATGGTCTGATGCCCAAGACAAACCCCCAAAAGGGGCGTTTTAGTCTCGGCCGCGGCTTCGGTCAGAGCTAGACAGATGCCCGCCTGATCCGGGTCGCAGGGGCCGGGGCTTAGCAAGATGCCAGCCGGGTTCATGGCCATTGCTTCCTGTACATCCAGCGCATCATTGCGGCGAATGACCATTTCGGCACCAAGTTCGCCCAAATAATGTACCAAATTGTAGGTAAACGAGTCGTAGTTGTCGATCAGCAGCAGCATATGGGCACTTATCTTCGCTTGGGCATTTCGGGCTGGCGATGCAACCCCGGGCCACGGTATAATGTCCGCACATACATGCTCAGGCTTGGGCGGCAGCGTCAAGAGGACATACGGTTTCTGACGCCTCCAATTGACCGAGCGCCACACCAGATGGCGCAGAGCAGGGCGAGGCAGGGAAAAGAGGCGAAAGGCAGGAAATATGGGCGGATTTTTCGGAGGAATGGTCGCAGGGGCGATCGTTGTTTTGATCTTGGGTGCGGTCGTGTCGCTCAACACGCCGATGGTCAACACACCGGTTGTCGCGACCGAAGCACCAGCGCCGACGATTTCAGAAACACCAGAGGCGCCTACTGAACTTGCCGAGGATGTTTCTGATGCCGATCTGGTGGAACTGGCCCCGCGTGCGCCAGAAGCCGCCGATAATGCCAGCGAAGATCTGGCCGATTTGTCCGGGTTGGAAGCGTCATCCGAGCCGCTGCCCGAGGTTGGCAAAGTGGCCGAGGCTCCGAACGAGCCCGCTGCAACGGTGGCGACCGAAGTGTCCGTCATGACCGAAGCCCCCGCTGCGCCGCCCGAGCCCAGCCAGGTACCCGCAGTTCAGCAGGAACAGTCCGTGCCGGTTGTAATTGATGAAACCCCCACGCCGCCGACCGAGTCTGACACAACCGAGGTCGCAGTTCTTGAGCCCGAACCAAATCCGTTGCCACAGGTCGAGGCTGAACCACAAACAAAAGACACTACGACTGATAATTCATTTGAAAGCAGTCCGATTGCGGTGGAAGGGGATGAAGATACCTTGCCCCGTGAGCTTCCGCGTATTGCTGCGCTGCCTCAGATCGGGGGAGAACAGGAAGAAAGTGCCAGTTCGATTGTCGGAAAACGTATCCTGCCGTTGACGGAACGCGATGATGAGCCTGTTGCAGAACAGGCGATTTCCGAACAGCCATCTGCGGAAAAACCGATTGAACGTTTTGCCGCCAAGTTCGAGAACCCGGAATCTAAGCCGCTGATGTCGATCATTCTGATTGATGACGAAGGCGCATTCGGCGCTGAAGCGTTGCAGGATTTCCCTTACCCGATCAGCTTTGCCGTGAACCCGTCTGATCCGGATGCGGCGGAAAAGATGGCACGGCACCGCGCGGCCGGGTTCGAAGTTCTGGCCCTTGCGGACTTGCCCGAGGCAGCAAGCGCGCAGGATGCCGAAGTTTCGCTGTCTGTGTGGCTGGATACATTGCCTGAAACAGTGGGTATTCTGGAAGGCGTGAACAGCGGCATTCAGGGAAATCGCAAGCTGGCCGATCAGGTCGCGGCGATTGCCGCCGGAACCGGACGAGGGTTGATCACTCAGGACAATGGGCTGAATACTGTCCAGAAGTTGGCGGTTCGCAATGGCATTCCGTCCAGCGTTGTGTTCCGCGATATCGATGGGGCGCGACAGGATCCCAGAATCATGCGCCGCTTCCTGGATCAAGCCGCGTTCCGGGCAGGTCAGGAAGGAACCGTTGTCATGCTGGGGCGGGTGCGGCCCGAGACAATCTCGGCCCTGTTGCTGTGGGGTCTTGAGGATCGCGGCAGCCGGGTAGCGATGGCGCCGATCTCGGCCGTCTTGATGAAACAGGTACAGTGACAGCTTGAGACAGGGCGGTGATCAATTGATCAGCCGCCCTTGTTTTTTAACTGTTGCCGTTTCCGGTGAACCGAGCGGCATCTTCCGCTGCGCGCCGTATGGCGTTTGACTTATGGACAGTCTCCATGAACTCGGCCTGGGGGTCGCTGTCATAGACAACACCGCCACCAGCCTGAATATAGAGTTTCTGATCCTTCACGATGGCGGTGCGCAGGGCAATGCACATGTCCATGTCACCGCCCGCACTGAAATAGCCGACACCTCCGCCATAGACGCCGCGTTTTTCCGGCTCAAGCTCGTCAATGATCTCCATCGCGCGCACTTTTGGCGCGCCCGAGACGGTGCCCGCAGGCATCCCGGCAAAGAAGGCGTCCAACGCATCTTTGTCTTCCGCCAATTCACCCACCACGTTCGAGACAATGTGCATCACATGGCTGTAGCGTTCGATGATGAACTCTTCGGTGGGACGTACAGTGCCGATTTTGGACACGCGGCCGGTATCATTGCGCCCGAGGTCCAGAAGCATGAGGTGTTCGGCCAGCTCTTTCTTGTCGGCCAACAAGTCAAGCTCGTTCGCCTTGTCTTCCTCGGGGGTCGCGCCACGGGGACGGGTGCCTGCGATCGGGCGAATGGTGACTTCGCTGCCGAAAACACGCACCAGAATCTCGGGGCTGGCCCCAACGACCTGAAAACCGCCGAAGTTGAAATAGAACATAAACGGCGAGGGGTTGGTGCGTCGCAGCGAACGATAAAGCGCAAAAGGCGGCAGCGGAAAATCCTGCGTCCAACGCTGCGCAGGAACAACCTGGAAGATATCGCCTGCACGGATGTATTCCTTGGCCTTTTCAACCGCTTCCATATAGCCGGATTTGGTGAAGTTCGACACCGGTTCCGCAATTTCGCGCGCGTCGCCCAGATCACGGGTTTCGGCGGGCATCGCGCGCTCCAGATCGCGGACCGCATCCATTACACGCTCGGCCGCCTGCGCATAGGCAGCCTTGGCAGATTGACCGTCGCTGGCCCAGGCGGGTGAGACCACGGTCACCTCGCCTTTGACACCATCCAATACTGCGACAACAGACGGGCGCAACATGATCGCATCTGGCAGCCCCAGCGGATCGGGGTTCACGTCCGGCAGGTATTCGACCAGCCGAACCATGTCATAGCCCAGATATCCAAACAGCCCGGCAGCGGCCTGAGGCAGGTCGTCTGGCAACTCGATACGGCTTTCGGCCAGCAAGGCACGCAAGTTGTCCATCGGATTGCCGTCCTGCGCAGCAAAGGCGTCGGCGTCGAACCGCGCCGAGCGGTTCAATTCGGACACTTCATCGTGACAGCGCCAGATCAGGTCCGGTTTCATGCCAATGATCGAATAGCGGCCACGCACCTCACCGCCCGTAACCGACTCCAGCATGAACGCATCTTTCTGCGCTCCCGTCAGTTTGAGCATCAGCGACACGGGTGTGTCCAAGTCGGCGGCGAGACGTGTGTAAACCACTTGGTTTTCGCCCGCTTCATAGGCGCGTGCGAAGGTATCGAAATCGGGTGTCAGGGCCATCTTGGTCTCGCTTAAAAGCTCGCCTGCACGGCGTTCAGCGCCTGCTGATCCACGACCGGGCGGGCGCGGGTCTGAGCGTCCCGTACGTATGCGTCAAAAATATTCTGCGACAGCGCCTGATCCATCTGCGTTGCCAGCGCGTCGCGCAACCGGCGCAGTTCGTCGGAATCCTCGGGGGGCAGAACCTCGTCCAGACGCACCAGCAAGGCTGCACCATTTCCACCAATGACACGCAACTCACCGAGTTCCATCTGAAACACTTCATTCATGAAACTGGCGGGGACGTCATCAAGAAACGCGGTACGCGTCAGTGCGTTTTCAACGCGGAAGGGCAGGCCAGTCGCAGCGAAGTCACCATCAGTGGCCAGTTGGCTCAGTGCGGCGTTTGCTTTGTCCAAAAGGGCTTTATTGGTCTCTGCCTGTACCCAGGCAGCGGCGACACGGTCGCGTGCGCTTTCCAGCGGTTCAGGGCGGCGTGGCAGAACGTCGTTCAGGCGCAAGGCAAAGATCGATCCGTCTTCGAGAAATGCGATTTCAGGGAAATCTCCCTCTTGCACGGCTTCGGCGGCCGCGCGGAACCCGTCATAGGCCGCTATGTCCTCGGCGCTGTCGCGGGTCCAGTCAATCTGACCCAGCTCCATTTCAGTTTCATTTGCCAATTCTTCCAGAGTCGCTCCACCAGCCAGCATGTCGTTGACATCTTCGGACTGCGCCTCGATCAGGCGGCGGGCGCGTTCTGTCGCCAGTTCTTCGCGCAGGGCCGGTTCGGCCTCCTCAAAGGGAACGCTGTTTGCAGCCAGGGATCCGTTGATACGGAACAGGGCGGGGCCAAATACCGATGGCAGAGGGCCGACAACGGCGTCAAGTTCTGCCGCGAACACGGCGTCGGCGGCTTCGCCCAGATCCTCACGCGTGAGGTCGCCCAGGTCGATATCCGAAAGCTCCAGATCACGGTCCCGAACCAGTTGTTCAAAAGTCGTGCCCCCGACCTCAAGCTGCGCCTTGGCGTCGTTGGCCGCTTGTTCATCCGGGAAATTCAGGCGCTCGACCAGACGGCGTTCTGGCTGATTATACTCTGCCGACCGCTCTTCAAAAAGTTTTCGCAGAGCCTCTTCGTCAACCTCAACCGTGTCCACCAACATGGCCGGAGACAGAATCGCATACGTCAGCTGTTTCGTGCGGGGCAGGGTGAACTGTTCAGCGTTTTCGTCATAGTAGGTCTGAATCTGCGCGTCAGTCGGTTCGGCCACGGGGGTTTCCAAAGTCGCGGCCCCTGCCGTCGCAACGGTAAAGCTGCGACGGGCACCAATATAGTTGGCCATTGTGTCTGTCACGGTGGCTGGCATTTCCACACCCCCCATGATCGCACCTTGAACGATCGTACGGGCAGATTCTTTGCGCAGGTCTGACTCGAACTCGGAATCCGTCATGCCGACCTGTTCAAGCTGAAAGCGGTATGCCTCGCGGTCGAAATTGCCGTCTACGCCCTGAAAGGCCGGGACAGACACGATCTCATTTTGCAGGTTTTCATCCCCTATGGAAATCCCAAGCTGGCTCACCTCGTTGTCCAACGCCGCCAAGGCCGTCAGGCGGGCAAGCGCATTGCGATCCAGTCCCAGATCGCGTGCCTGCGACATTTGCAGGGGCTGACCCGATTGCGCCTCAACCGCGCGGATCTCGCGCTGTAACTCGCGGACAAAATCATCGATCGAGATGCTTTCATCACCCACTTGCGCCACAGTACGGACTGTGCCGCTCAGGTTGACCGCGCCGAACCCCGCAAGCCCCAGCATCAGCATGCCCATCAGAATCCAGACAAAGGTTTTCGAAAGACTTTTAGCGCCTGCGGCCATGGTGCCCTCTTGATATTACGGCAGCGTTCTGCCCTGTCGGTTGCCGCCTTGAATACGACGCACACCGCCGGGGGGCAAGCTTAGAAGGACAGGCCCTGCAACCGTTCGAACAATTGGCCCAAACCTGTGCGGTCGAGGTTGGCGAAGGCAATGCGTATTTGCCGTTTCCCGTCTGGGTGGTGAGCGGGCATGAACATGGTACCGGGCAATAACAGAACACCGGCTTCACGCACCAAACGCCGGGCAAGCTCGTCAGACGGAATGTCAAACGGGTGCTCCAGATAGGCGAAATACGCCCCAAGCCCCAAAAGGCGCCAACCTTCGGCTTCCAGCGCGGGCATACCCGCAAGGATGGCAGCGCGACGGTCGAGTATTTCGTCGCGTTCGCCTGCCAGCCATTGCGACAAGTTTTGCATACCCCAAAGCGCGGCGAACTGTCCGATCTGACCGGGGCAAATGGCAACGGTGTCGAGAAACTTCTCGACCTCAGCCAGAAGTGCAGGGCCCGTTGCAATGGCACCGACCCTGTGACCCGTCAGCCTGTATGCCTTGGAGAAGGAATACAGGTGGATCAGCGTCTGATCCCAGTCTGGTTGCTGGAACAGGTCATGTGGCGGCCCGCTGCGACTGTCGAAGTCACGATAGGTTTCGTCGACGATCAGGTAAATCCCGGTTTCGCGCGCCAGCTCAGAGAAGGCGCGGACAAGGTCTTCCGGGTATTCAACGCCGCCGGGATTGTTGGGCGTGACCAGAGCAATTGCGCGTGTTTTGTCCGTTATCAGCGCCCGCGCGCGCTCCGGACCGGGCAGCAAATCGTCGCCGGTCTTCAGGTCCACCGCCTGAACACCCGACATATCCAGCCACATTTTATGATTGAAATACCATGGGGTTGGTAGAATAACCTCATCCCCTTCACCGGTGATGGCCGATATCACTGCTGAAAACGCCTGATTGCAGCCTGAGGTGATAGCAACCTGAGGTGCCTCGACCTTTGCCCCATAATGCGCGCTGATCTGCGCAGCCAGTTCCGTGCGAAGATCGTCATTTCCCAGCACGGGGCCGTATAGATGCGCATGGTCTTCGCGTACGGTAAATTCGGCCATAGCCTCGCGCAATGCCAGTGGCGGCGGGTCAACCGGCGCCGCCTGGCTTACGTTGATCAACGGGCGTTCGGGTGGGAACGAAACGCCCTCGACCCATCGGCGCGCTTCCATCACTGGCGGCGCGAATGTTGCGGCGGTACGGCTGAGCGTCATGTGCTGCCTACTGATCTGATTTCAATCGGTGCCCCGATAGGGCTCGACATATTGAAGGGCCATATCCCACGGGAAAAAGATCCACGTGTCCTGACTGACTTCGGTGATGAACGTATCCACCAATGGGCGTCCCTTGGGTTTGGCATAAACCGTCGCAAAATGCGCTTTTGGATACATCTCCCGAACCAGCTCCAATGTTTTTCCGCTGTCTACCAGATCGTCGATGATCAGAATTCCGGTTCCGTCACCCATAAGGTTGGTATCGGGTGCTTTCAGAACTTCCGCCTCACCCTGAGCTTGATGATGGTAGGATTTCACGCTGACCGTATCGACTGTACGTATATCCAGTTCCCGGCTGACGATCATCGCAGGGGCCATGCCGCCACGGGTGATCGCCACAACAGCACGCCAGCTGCCGTCATCGGGGCCTTGCCCATCCAGACGCCACGCCAATGCGCGCGAGTCGCGGTGGATCTGGTCCCAGCTGATGTGAAATCCTTTTTCGTGCGGCAGGCGGTCCTTAGCGCTCATGTTCTTAACCTTTTTCCACGTCTGGGGCGTCAACGGCCTTCATTCCGACAATATGGTAGCCCGAATCCACGTGCAGATTCTCACCGGTGACGCCGCTGCTGAGGTCTGACAACAGGTACAGGGCCGACTTGCCGACATCGTCGATGGTCACGTTGCGGCGCAGCGGAGAGTTGTATTCGTTCCATTTCATGATGTAGCGGAAATCGCCAATACCGCTGGCGGCCAGCGTTTTGATCGGACCGGCCGAAATCGCGTTCACGCGAATGCCGTCCTTGCCCAGGTCCTCCGCCAAATACTTGACCGACGCTTCCAAAGCGGCCTTGGCAACACCCATCACGTTATAGTGGGGCATCACCTGCTCGGCTCCGTAATAGGTCAGCGTTATGGCGCTGCCGCCTTCAGACATCATCTTTTCCGCGCGCTGCATAACTGCGGTGAACGAATAGACGGATACATCCATCGTCAGCGTAAAATTGGCCCGGCTGGTATCCACGTAGCGCCCACGCAGTTCGTTCTTGTCAGAAAAACCGATGGCGTGAACGACAAAGTCCAGCTTGCCCCATTTCTCTTCCAGTGCCGAGAAAAGCCCATCAATTGAAGCCTCATCGCTCACGTCGCAGGGCAGAACGATTTCGCTGCCCAGTTGCGCAGCCAGTGGGTCCACACGTTTCTTTAGGGCGTCACCCTGATAGGAAAAGGCAAGTTCAGCTCCGGCTTCGGACAAGGCGCGGGCGATTCCCCATGCGATAGATTTGTCATTGGCCAGTCCCATGATGAGGCCACGTTTGCCGGCCATCAACTGATTTGACATGTTTGGTTCTCCGCCTGTCTTCGCGTTAGATTGGCATGGTTTATGCCATTGGTAGCGCTGCATCAAGGCCGTGCGCTCTTGCTCGCAGCGGGTTCTCGCCTTAGGCTCGTCATTAATACTTTCCAGGGGATGGAAATGACCGAGCGTGATGGCATCTTTGCTGGCTCCGATCCGTTTGCAATAGCGGCCCGGTGGCTGGCTGAGGCCCAGGAAACCGAATTGAACGACCCGAATGCGATTGCGCTTGCAACCGTTGACCCGGACGGTTTGCCAAATGCACGCATGGTTCTGCTGAAGGAAATCGAAGCGGATTCATTTGTTTTCTATACAAACTACGAAAGCGCCAAAGCGAACGAGCTGGATACGTCTGAAAAAGCCGCATTTGTAATGCATTGGAAATCTTTGCGGCGTCAACTTCGTGTTCGTGGTACAGTATGTCGTGAAAACGGGCCCCAGGCTGATGCGTATTATGCATCGAGGTCACTGAAAAGCCGACTGGGTGCCTGGGCTTCAAAGCAGTCACAACCGCTTTCAAGTCGGACAGCTTTGATGGCAGAAGTCGCGAAAGTGACTGCTAAACTTGGGCCGAATCCACCTCGTCCTCCATTCTGGGGCGGGTACCGATTGACGCCGACAGAGATAGAATTCTGGGCCGATGGAGCGTTCCGCTTGCATGATCGGTTCAGATGGCAACGAATTGAGCCGGGATCGGCATGGCATGTTGAAAGGTTGAATCCATGACGTTCACGTGTCGTGAAATGCAACAAGCAGAAAGTAAACAACTTTTTCGGCTTGAAATTGTCTGCCAATCCCATAAACAACAGACCCTTAACGAACTGCTAAAATTCGCGATGGGAAAACCGTGCCTGAAGACCTGAACAACATGTATCGCGTCCGTGGACACGTGAAATGGTTCGATCCCGCCAAGGGATACGGCTTTGTTGTGTCTGACGAAGGCGGCCCGGATATTCTGTTGCATGTGAACGTATTGCGCAATTTCGGCCAAAGTTCCGTCGCGGACGGAGCGGGTATCGAGATCATGACACACCGCACGGACAGAGGTGTTCAGGCGGTTGAGGTTGTTGCAATCGACCCGCCGGCGCGCGCCGAGTCGATGATGTTGGCCGATTTCGCCGAGTTGGATCCGGACGCTATCGCAGAAGCTCCTCTGGAGGCCGCGCGGGTGAAGTGGTTCGACAAAGGCAAGGGCTTCGGGTTCGCAAATGTTTTCGGGCGCGGCGAAGACGTGTTCTTGCATATCGAAGTGTTGCGGCGCTCGGGGCTTGCTGACCTTCAGCCCGGAGAGGCGCTTGCGATGCGCGTAATTGACGGCAAACGTGGCCGAATGGCGGCGCAGGTTCTCGCCTGGGAAGCCGCGCTGGACGGCTGACCGTTCCATGACTCGTTTTCTGGTATTCTGGACGCTTCTGATCACGCTGTGGACGGGGGGGGCATTTGCTGCGTGCAGCGCCGGTCGTGTCACACTCCGAAACGACAGCGCGACAATCCGATTTGACGTGGAAATGGCAGTTACGCCACAGGAACGGTCAAGGGGTCTGATGTTTCGCGAGTCGTTGCCGAATCGATCCGGTATGCTGTTCGTGTTCGACCCACCGCAACCCGTCGCGTTCTGGATGAAGAACACACTGATTCCGCTCGACATGATATTTCTGGACCGTACGGGCACAGTGACACATGTGCATGAGAGCGCGATTCCCGGCGATCTGACACCGATTGAAGGTGGGGATGCAGTTTTTGCGGTGCTGGAAATCAATGCCGGATTGTCCGCGCGCTATACTATCGGCGTCGGCACTCAGATGCAGCATGAAATTTTTTCGCAAGGTCCTGCGATTTGGCCCTGTTAGGGCTTTTCAAATCAGATTGTCATCGTTAGGAAGGCGCACGGTCCGGGGCGTGGCGCAGTCTGGTAGCGCACCTGTTTTGGGTACAGGGGGTCGTAGGTTCGAATCCTGCCGCCCCGACCACTTCCTTCATATTCTCATGTGGGCGTGCCGCCCATCGCCAGATACAACGAGCTGATCGCCTGATCCAGCACGTCACTTTCCAGTGGAACCTCAACGATTGCGCCGGTTTTCTGCGGCACTTTAAAGTACGATCGTGCGTCAACGCGATAGCCGGACCCTGTTTTTGACGATGTCAGGCGCATGACGCTCTGGGGCAGGTCCTGCGGAAATCCGTCATAGTTCAGAATCAAATAGGCAGCCGCTTTTGGGGGCAGATACTCGCTGCATTCAAAAGCCTGTTCGCCGATTTTCTCAAAGACCTTGCCGGGACCAGAACAACTGGTTTCGAATGCCTCAAATAACCTTTCGGGATGGGTTTCGAACAGCGCGCTACGTGACGGGGTGGGCGTTTCTTGTGGCGTGCAGGCCACGATACAGGCCAACGCGGGGATAAAGCGAAGCAACTTCATTCGTTTGGCCTTTCTCATTTCGAAGTGAACCTTTGGTCGTTCAGTGTGGGTTTGACAGACCCGGCGAAGCTGATTCCTTTGCAGCCTAACCAGCGAGGTGTTGGTTGATCAAATACAGATAACTATGCTGGTAAAAACGGTAATTCGAATTGAGACTTCGAGTCATGACCGAAAATTTACCGCAGGCGAGCCTGTGGAGGAATCGTGCCCTGAGTTTCGCTTCCCTCATGTCTGGGTCTGGTCAACAAAAAAGATTTCAAATTTGGCTGAAAAAGGGCGTTGACCTTCTATGGCAATATACGTCAAATTGTATGAGCCGAAGAGATTGCCACAATATCTGGTGTTCAAGCCGGGACGGCAACAGGCGAGGGTCGGATAAGCACAGTCTATTAACGTGCAGCCGTTGTAACGGCTTTTTCGCTGTCCAAAGCAGCGTCCAGTACCTTTGCGCGCTTCTGTCGGCGTTGCGGGTGGTGCTCCGCAACTCAAAATGTAGTGCCGTGAACCGAAAATTAGGCGGAATTTAACTAGGGCTGCGGACATGAAGATTGAAAGAAAATTCACCAAACCAGATCAGGATGCCTATTCGGAACTGGATTTTGTGTCCGCGACATCTGAAATCCGCAATCCCGATGGAACCATTGTATTCCGTCTGGAAGGGATCGAAGTTCCGTCAACCTGGTCGCAGGTGGCAAGCGACGTGATCGCCCAGAAGTACTTTCGCAAGGCTGGCGTCCCGTCCAAATTGACCAAAGTTAAGGAAAAAGATGTTCCCGAGTTCCTCTGGCGGTCGGTTCCCGCTGAAGATGCTGAGTTCGAGGGCGAAATTTCCTCCAAGCAGGTCTTTGATCGGCTGGCCGGTGCGTGGGCATACTGGGGGTGGAAAGGTGGCTACTTTTCGACCGAGGAGGATGCGCGCGCCTATTTCGACGAGATGCGGTACATGCTGGCGACTCAGCGCGCCGCGCCAAACAGCCCGCAATGGTTCAATACTGGCCTGCACTGGGCCTATGGAATCGACGGTCCGGCGCAAGGGCACCACTACGTCGACTATAAGACCGGCAAGCTGACCAAATCCAAATCCGCCTACGAACATCCGCAGCCACATGCCTGCTTCATCCAGTCCGTCGATGATGATCTGGTGAACGAAGGCGGCATCATGGATCTATGGGTGCGCGAGGCACGGTTGTTCAAATACGGCTCGGGCACCGGAACCAATTTCAGCCATCTGCGTGCGGAAGGCGAGGCATTGTCGGGTGGTGGCAAATCCTCGGGCCTGATGGGCTTTCTCAAGATTGGCGACCGCGCCGCCGGCGCAATCAAATCAGGCGGGACAACCCGTCGGGCAGCGAAGATGGTCATTGTCGATGCGGATCACCCCGATATCGAACAATTCATCGAATGGAAGGTAATCGAAGAGCAGAAAGTGGCCTCGATCGTTGCCGGATCGAAGATGCACGAAAAGATGCTGAACGGTATTTTCGAGGCCATTCGCTCATGGGACGGTGCGGCCGATGATGCCTATGACCCCAACAAGAACGAAGCGCTGAGAAAGGCGATCCGCGAGGCGAAAAAGGTCGCAATCCCCGAGACTTACATCAAACGTGTGCTGGATTATGCCAAGCAGGGTCACGACAGCATTGAATTCCCGACCTATGACACGGATTGGGATTCGGAAGCCTATAGCTCGGTCTCGGGACAGAATTCGAATAACTCGATCCGCGTGACCAACGGGTTTCTGACTGCTGTCGAGAAAGACGCGGACTGGCAGCTGATCAACCGCACCGATGGCAAAGTCGCAAAGACCGTCAAGGCGCGCGATCTTTGGGAAAAGGTTGGTCACGCCGCATGGGCTTGTGCTGATCCTGGCATCCAGTTCCACGATACGGTCAACGAATGGCACACGTGCCCTGAAGATGGTGAAATTCGCGGTTCGAATCCGTGTTCAGAATACATGTTCCTGGATGACACGGCCTGTAACCTGGCCTCGATGAACCTGCTGACCTTCCTCAAGGACGGTGAGTTCCAGGCCGCCGATTACATGCACGCCTCGCGCCTATGGACGCTGACGCTGGAAATCTCGGTGACCATGGCGCAATTCCCGTCAAAGGAAATCGCGCAGCTGTCGTACGACTTCCGCACGCTGGGCCTTGGTTATGCCAACATTGGCGGCCTGTTGATGAACATGGGCTACAGCTATGACTCGGACGAGGGGCGGGCGATCTGCGGTGCGCTGACCGCGATCATGACCGGTGTGGCATATGCCACTTCAGCTGAAATTGCCGGTGAGCTTGGCCCGTTCAAGGGCTACAAGCGCAATGCCGAGCATATGCTGCGCGTCATCCGCAACCACCGCCGCGCGGCGCAGGGTGTGACTGAGGGGTACGAGAAACTGGCCGTCAAGCCGGTGCCTCTGGACCATGGCAACTGCCCCGACAAGCGTTTGGTCGATCTGGCCATGTCCGCTTGGGATGAGGCGCTGAGCCTTGGCGAGCAGAACGGTTACCGCAATGCACAGGCCACGGTGATTGCCCCCACAGGCACCATCGGTCTGGTGATGGATTGCGATACAACGGGGATCGAGCCCGATTTTGCGCTGGTCAAGTTCAAGAAACTGGCAGGCGGCGGTTACTTCAAGATCATCAACCGCTCGGTACCATCTGCGCTGGAAAAGCTGGGCTATTCCTCGTCGCAGATCGAAGAGATCGTATCCTACGCGGTCGGTCACGGCACAATCGGCAATGCGCCGGGGATCAACCACACCTCACTGACTGGCCACGGCTTTGGTGCCAATGAACTGGCCAAGGTGGACGCCGCGCTGGAAAGCGCCTTTGACATCCGGTTCGTCTTCAACCAATGGACATTGGGCGAAGATTTCTGCACCGGTGTTCTGGGCATTCCGGCGACCAAGCTGAATGACCCGACCTTTGATTTGTTGCGCCATCTGGGGTTCACCCGCGCGGATATCGACGCGGCCAACGACCACGTCTGCGGAACCATGACTCTGGAAGGTGCACCGCATCTGAAGGAAGAACACTACGCGATCTTCGACTGCGCCAACCCGTGCGGCAAGAAAGGCAAGCGTTTCCTTGGGGTTGGCAGCCACATCACCATGATGGCAGCGGCACAAAGCTTTATCTCGGGTGCGATCAGCAAAACGATCAACATGCCGAATGATGCAACAATCGAAGACTGCCAGAAGGCCTATGAACTTAGCTGGTCGCTGGGTGTGAAAGCCAACGCGCTGTACCGTGACGGCTCGAAACTGTCTCAGCCCCTTGCGGCTGCGCTGGTCGAGGATGATGACGAGGCGGCCGAGGTGCTGGAAAGCGGCTCTGCTCAGGAAAAAGCCGTCGTTCTGGCCGAAAAGGTGATCGAGAAGGTTGTGGTCAAGGAAATTATCCGCAGTCATCGCGAGAAACTGCCGCATCGCCGAAAGGGGTATACACAGAAGGCCATCGTTGGCGGCCACAAGGTTTATCTGCGCACGGGTGAGTTCGAAGACGGTCAACTGGGCGAGATTTTCATCGACATGCACAAGGAAGGTGCTGGCTTCCGGGCGATGATGAACAACTTTGCCATCGCCGTGTCGGTCGGTCTGCAATATGGCGTGCCGCTGGAGGAATTTGTCGACGCCTTCACCTTTACCAAGTTCGAACCGGCAGGGATGGTGCAGGGCAACGACTCGATCAAGAACGCGACGTCGATCCTGGATTACATCTTCCGCGAACTGGCCGTGTCTTATCTGGACCGTACCGATCTGGCCCATGTGAAACCCGAGGGTGCTACCTTTGATGATCTGGGACGCGGTGAAGAGGAAGGCGTTTCCAACGTCTCGGAAATCAGTGAAACTGCGGCGTCCAAGTCGTTGGAAGTGTTAAAACAAATCAGTTCAACCGGGTATCTGCGCAAGCGTCTGCCGCAGGATCTGATGGTGTTCAACGGCAGTTATGGTGACGTGGCCGGTTTAGCAGAAACAGCAACTGTCTTTGAAGCGCCTGCCACCGAAACGGCAGTGGCAACAGGGATGGACGCCCGCACCAAAGCCAAGATGCAGGGCTATGAGGGCGACCCCTGCGGCGAGTGCGGAAACTACACGCTGGTACGAAACGGAACTTGCATGAAGTGCAACACCTGCGGCGCGACAAGCGGGTGTAGCTGAATTTAACGCCCTGGCACCCCGGGGCGTAGGGGTCGGACGCTGCCCTAAGTAACCGACCCCGACGAATACGGAGAACAGGTCTGTTACCGACTGACCATTCTCCACTCGGCCGACATGCCCGTGTTGGCCGGGAACAGGGTGGGGCGGAATATTTGCTCCTTCCCACTCTTTCACGGGGCGGGTGCGCTCGCCCCATGCGCAGTCCAGGCCGCAGGCAAAAAAACACCGGGCGGTCAACGAAATGAGCCTGGAAGGCGAAACTGACAGGGGGCTTCGGCCCCCTTTCTTTTTACCCGCCGAGTCGTCCCGGATAAGCGCCACATTGCCGGATTGAGGTGGTCCTGTCGGGCAAGAGCCGCCGATACAGGTTTTGCCGCCTTCTTCAGGCGGAGGGCCGCAAACCCGACTCGGGCAAACACGCGAAGATTGGCGTGAAATCACGAAGTTCTACCAAAGCGCGTGACGCGCCGGGGTGTCCATGTGCTTCTGGGCGCTGTCCGGACGTAAACACAAACACACCTTTCAGGAGGCACTGAAATGAAATCGCATTATTTGATCGGGCTTTCCGTGGCCGTTCTGGGCTTGCCCGGCGTTGCTTCGGCCCAATCCTCAGCCGATACCAACGGTGATGGTCTTTTGACCATCGAGGAAATTCAGGCAGTCGTACCGGAAATCAACGCTGACACTTTCTCGGCCATGGATGCCAATGGTGACGGAGCGTTGGATGCAGACGAGGTCGCGATCGCGCAGGAGGCAGGATTGCTGCCGCCCAGCGACGGGTAGGCATCGAATGAACAGGCGGCCCGATCCATTTCGGGCCGCCTTTTCCATCACCTTAGGCGGGAAGATGGATTTTGAATTTTTTCCGAATCTCGGCGTCCAGAACCGGGTCGAACCTTGCAGGGGAAGGGGAGGAAAGGATTTCCTCTTTCCGGGCTACGGCTTTTTCCACCAGATCGGGCTTGCCAAGCTCCACCCACTCTTTCGGCGAGGAGCGATCTCCGAATGTTGGATAGACGTAATCTGACTGCATCCGGCTCAGCGTTGCGTCAGTTCCCAGATAGTGGCCTGGGCCGCCCATGCATACCGCCGCCATTTGATCCAGTGCCAGCGTGTCATCCGTCACCTCGATCCCGCGTACACAGCGTTGCGCCTGTCCGATCAGATCATCGCTGAGGATAAGGCTTTCCAGGCAGAACCCCAGCAACGAGGCATGCATCCCGGCCGCCTCATACACCATGTTCAGACCGGACAGACCTGCCATGACGTTCGAACACATCTGTTCCCAGCCGGCCTGCATATCGGGCAGTTTCGAATCCGATGCGCCAGCCGCAGCTCCGCCCGGCAAGTCATAGAACCGGTGCATCTGGGCGCATCCGGCAGTCAGAAGGGCCTGTTCCCCTGAACCAATCGACATGGCACCGGTCCGCAGGTCCAGACCAAAGGGCCAGGTGCCGAAAATCGCCGGGGCACCGGGACTTACGGCATTAACATAAACCAATCCCGCCAGGCATTCCGCAGTTGCTTGCGTGATCGCACCGGCGATGGTCGACGGCGCTGTGGCACCGGCCATACCGGCAGATAGCAACAAGACAGGCATACCGGCCTTGATGCATGCTTCCATCACTTCGCAGCTTTCGGTTGCGAATTTCATTGGAGGAACAACAAAGCAGTTCGAGTTCGAAACGAAGGGGCGCTCGCGAAATTTGTTTTCACCGCCCGCAATCATATAGATCATCTCCATCGCCGGTGCGACGTGGCTTGGTTCGGTGAAGGATGTCCCGACATGTTTGAAGGACCCAGAACAACAGGCGTAAATTGTGTTGAGGTCCATTTCGAGGTTGTCCGCGATGTCACGACAGACCATTGGCCGCTGCACAAAGTGAATGTTATCAAGCTGTTGGCAGATTCGCGCGGCATCGTGCAGATCTTGCACGGTGGAATGGCGATATTCCCGACCGTGGACGTCGACCATGGACACGGCGGCCCCGGCCGTACCGTAGTGCACTTTGGTGCCCGACAATTCCAGATCGGTGTTTCCATCCCGGCTGTACAAAGTGACTGAGCGGTTCGCCTTAGCAATCGTGTCCTCGACAAGGGCACGAGGGAAACGGATACGGCCATCGTCACCCAAGGTGCAGCCCGCACCGACCAGATAGTCAATGCCACTTTGCGGGGCATCCGCCAAGCCAATGGTTTCAAGCGCGGTAAGTGCTGCTTCGTGGATGCGTTCGATCTGCGCCTGTGTCAGTACATTCAGGACGCCGCCTTCCATTCCGGGGCGGACAGGTCGCAGGTGCTCAGGCAGTGCGGTTGCACGGGCAGCACGGCGCGCGGCGCGGCCGCCACTGCGCGAAGAATTGCGGGGTTGGTCGTTCATTTCAAGAATCCGGTCGTTGAGTGATGTCTTAAGGTGTCTGCAAGCACACCTTTACGGCCGTCCTCGTGCGGCACGGCCACGATCCGCCCCAATGGTGCGGCTGATCAGGCTGATTTTCCAGTCATCGTCTGCCATTTTGCCCCTCAACGTCTTGCGCGACAATTCCAAAACGCGGCGACACAATCTGTTCTATTTGCGACCTTTGATGATTATTCATATGGACAATTCTCACGGCTTATGGGGTCAGAGAACCAAACGCCGAGATTTTCGCCCGTTTTGGAAGAAATCTGTTATACTGCATTCACTTACTTCCAAGGTCTGCTGCGCGGAGTTGAATTGTGAGCAGCAGGTCACAGATTGAATTGAAGTCATACCTCTGATCGAAACCAGAGCGGTGTTGCATTGAACCCGACTATGAACCCTATTTCCGTCCTTGTTGTTGCGATATTTATCGCCGGCGCTAACCCTGTTGCGGCGGAGGATTGGACTGGCGGGTATGCCGGTTTCAGTTTTGGATTTGCAGATGCCGATGGTCCGGGTGGTGCGAATGGCGATGATACGGCCTTTGGTGCGCATCTGGGCTATGACCGGGACTTTGGGAATTTCGTTCTGGGCGGTGAGTTGGAGTATAATCGGCTGTCCCTGAACCTCGGACAGTCTCAGGGCAGTCTCGACAGCATGACCAGCTTGAAATTGCGTGGTGGATATGATTTCGGTAACGCTTTGGGGTACGTGGTCGTAGGCGCAGCGCGGGCTGATACATCGGTCGACAGTGACACAGCCGCGGTTTACGGAATCGGATTGGCCTATCCGATTGGCGAGAATTTCGTCATCAGCGGTGAAGCACTGCGGCAGAATTTCGACGATGTCACCCGGTCCAGCGGCAGTCTGGACACCAATGTTTTCAACCTGCGTACAACGTTTCGGTTTTGAATGCGGCTATTCAGCCGCGTGTCGCTTGGCGAGCTGCGCTGAAAACATGCACAGGGTTCTCAAGGCACTGACAAATTTCTCATCATCCACGGTCATGGCAACCCGAATGTGCCCCGCTGCGGCTTTGCCAAAGCTTTCGCCCGGCATGACCGCAATCGCATGAGTGTCCAAAAGGGCGTTCGCAAACCCTTCACCCGTCAACCCGGTCGCCCGTACATCCAGCATCAGATACATAGAACCCTGCGCCGGGACGAGCCCCACTGTGTTCTGTGCCGCTAATACGTCCATCGCCAATGAACGGCGGCGACGGAATGGCGCGGCGATCTTGTTTTCAAGTTCGTGTCCTGCGGTCAGTGCAAAGCTGGCCGCGTCCTGAATGAACCCCGGTACGCCATAGGTTGTATGAGTAGCCAGATCTATCAGGTGACGGATCACGTATTCAGGACCAACGATCCACCCGCATCGGGACCCGGTCATGGCATGAGATTTGGACATTGATCCAACAACCAAGGTACGGTCGGCCATTCCGGGCAGCACGCGGGCAGACAGGTGCTCGCCCTCCCAGATCTGGGTGTCATAGACTTCGTCTGATATCAGCCACAGGTCACGGCGTTGGCAAACATCGGCAATGGCTTCAAGTGACTGACGGGAATACACCACTCCGGTCGGGTTGTTTGGTGTGTTGATCAACAGCGAAACCGCGCCTTCCGCGGCTGCATCAATCAATTCGGCGCGCGGTTGAAATGCATCCTCTGCAGCGGTCCGAACAGCGCGGGCAATGGCCCCGACACCGCGAATCGTCCCGGGATAGGTGGCATAATAAGGGTCCAGAAACAGCCCGGTGTCGCCGTGATCGCACACCGCCATGTGCGCCGCGAACAGGGCGGACTGCCCACCGGGCGTGACCAGTACATTGTTGCGCGTCGTTGGAATACCTGTGCGGGACTGAACCCGGGCAGCAACCGTATCACGCAGCAAATCTGTTCCGGGCACAGTGGCATAACCGGTGTGACCGCTGCGGGCCGACAGGCCCATAGCGTGCAGGATCGACGGGTCGGTACGAACGTCATGCTCGCCGATTGTCAATTCTGTCACGGCATGCCCATCATTCAGCATCCGTCGGGCCCGATTGAACACCTCCCACCCGTCGCTGCCGCCGGTGATCTGCGTGATGCGCTTGGACAATTCCATGACAAGGGCCCCGGTTACTCTGCGCTGAATGGGGCAGAGCAGCGGGCGTTTGTCAATCAGGTTCGCGGCGCTATCGAGGCCTGAAGTTTTTTGGTCAATGATGCGCGGACAAGGTCATAGGACATAGTCAAACGGCGGCGCATTTCGTCTGCGCCGGTGTCAAACGGAAGACGCACCCAGCTGCGGTGGAAATAGGGGGCTTTTATGCCGATCCCGGTGTCTATCAACATCTGCGCCGTTTCGATATCAGGCGTTTTGACGGAAACACCATCATTTGCGATCCCGATACAAGCGAACATTTTGCCACCAATTTTCCAGGCGTCATGGCCACCGCCCCAGGGATCGGACAGTTCAGCGCCGGGTAGCGTTTTGCAGATGGAATTGACGAAATCTCGGTCCATGTTCGGCACTGTGCCGAACGGCGGTGGCAAACTCAACACTTGGCTTGCGAATGATCCCATGCTAACCGATGTCCCATGAACCCGGTGACCTGCATCATTATCTGCTGCATTACCTGCTGATTTATCAAGCGGGCCGGTTTCTTTCGTTTTCATCCCTGAGACAAGTTGCTAAGCCCGCGCCAACGCGCAAGCCTTTGCTGTTTCTTAGGAGCCCGACCGATGACGACGATCAAGCTGCACAACACACGGACGCGGACGAAGGAAGACTTCGTACCGATCGATCCTGAAAACGTGCGGATGTATGTCTGCGGCCCAACGGTCTATGACCGCGCCCATTTGGGTAATGCCCGTCCGGTGGTTGTGTTCGATGTGCTCTATCGCCTGTTGCGCCACGTCTATGGCGCAAAGCATGTGACTTATGTGCGCAACTTCACCGATGTGGATGACAAGATCAACGCGACGGCACTGACGCGCAAACAGGCTGGTGCAGAAGGTACACTTGAGCAATTGGTGCAGGAGCGGTCGGACGAGACCATCGACTGGTACTTGCACGACATGGGGGCGTTGGGGGCGTTGGAACCCAACCAGATGCCGCGCGCGACCCAGTATATCACCCAGATGATCGCGATGATCAAAGACCTGATTGCCAAGGACCATGCCTATCCCGCCAAAGGTCATGTTCTGTTCGCGGTCGACAGCTGGAAAGAGAGTTATGGCAAGCTGTCTGGCCGGTCGGTCGATGACATGATCGCGGGTGCGCGGGTTGAGGTCGCGCCATACAAGAAGAACCCGATGGATTTCGTGTTGTGGAAGCCTTCGACCGACGACCTGCCGGGCTGGGACAGCCCATGGGGTCGGGGACGTCCGGGCTGGCACATCGAATGCTCGGCCATGAGCTATGAACTTCTGGGCGAGAGCTTTGATATCCATGGTGGTGGCAATGACCTGATGTTCCCGCATCATGAAAACGAGATCGCTCAGAGCAAGTGCGCGCACCCGCATGGCGAATTCGCGCGGGTCTGGCTGCACAACGAGATGTTGCAGGTTGAAGGCAAGAAGATGTCCAAATCGCTGGGCAATTTCTTTACCGTTCATGACCTGTTGGAGCAGGGCGTGCCGGGCGAGGTGATCCGGTTTGTCTTTCTGCAAACGCACTATCGCAAGCCGATGGATTGGACCAAATCGAAGGCCGATCATGCATATCATGTGCTCGACGATTGGCACCGCTTAACGGTTGATTTAGAGCCGACGCCACTAAGTGATTTCGTACCTGACTCTAGGATAGTAGAAGCTTTAGCGAGCGATCTAAATACGCATCTGGCTTTGATGAGGCTTGCGACACTTGAGTCTAAGAGCTCTCAAGAGCTTCTGGACAATGCGCGTTGGCTTGGTTTCCTTTCGGATGCGAATAGAGAAGCTTGGAAGAGAGACTTTTTACAAAACTCGTCAGGATCTGGTGTTTCTGATCACCCAGATTTGGCAACTTTGGGAGCAGAATTGGATACACTTCGAACACGCGCGAAAATCACAAAAGACTTCAGTGAAGTAGATCAACTTAAGAATAGGTTAGTCCAAGCAGGCGTTGAGGTTCGCATGAGCAAAGCCGGTGTTGATTTGCTCCCCGGTCCAGACTTTGATCCGTCAAAACTGAAGAACATTTAACATTCTCCCGCCCGGGCTTGCCCGGGCAGCGCCCGACCGCCCCCCATGGGCGGGCGCTTCGCACCCACCCGCGGTCGGGCACTGCCCGGTCAAGCCGAAGAGCCAGAACCATGACCAAGGAACGCCTCTACCTTTACGACACAACCCTGCGTGATGGGCAGCAAACGCAGGGCGTGCAGTTCTCGACCGCAGAAAAAGTGCAGATCGCGCAGGCGCTGGACGCATTGGGCGTGGATTACATCGAAGGCGGTTGGCCCGGCGCCAACCCGACCGATAGCGCGTTTTTCGAGGTGGCTCCGAAAACCGCGGCCCGGTTGACGGCATTCGGCATGACCAAACGCGCAGGACGATCAGCCGAGAATGACGATGTGCTGGCTGCGGTGATAAATGCGGGAACGCAGGCTGTTTGTCTGGTCGGCAAGTCGCATGATTATCACGTCACCCACGCGCTTGGCATTTCACTGGAAGAAAACACGGAAAACGTGCGCGCCTCGGTCGCGCATATCGTCGCGCAGGGGCGTGAAGCGCTGTTTGATGCGGAACATTTCTTTGATGGCTACAAGGACAATCCGGAATATGCCGTGGATGTATGTCGCGCAGCGCTTGAGGCTGGCGCGCGGTGGGTTGTCCTGTGCGACACAAATGGTGGCGCTTTGCCGTCCGAGGTCGGGCGGATTGTATCCGAGGTGATCGCAGCCGGGCTGCCCGGTGATCGGCTGGGCATTCACACCCATAACGATACCGAAAATGCCGTTGCCTGTTCTCTGGCTGCTGTTGAGGCCGGTGCACGGCAAATTCAGGGCACATTGAATGGTTTGGGCGAGCGTTGCGGTAATGCGAACCTGACCGCTTTGATCCCGACGCTATTGCTGAAGGAACCCTATGCGTCGCAGTTTGATATTGGTGTCAGCCGTGAGGCTTTGGCTGGTTTGACCCGCATCAGCCGGATGCTGGATGATGTTCTGAACAGAGTGCCCAGCAAGCAGGCGGCTTATGTCGGGGCGTCGGCTTTTGCGCATAAGGCCGGGCTGCACGCCAGCGCGATCCTCAAGGATCCATCGACATATGAGCATGTGGAACCCGCAAGCGTCGGGAACTCGCGTATCATTCCGATGTCGAACCAAGCTGGCCAGTCAAACCTGCGTAAGCGTTTGACCGAGGCCGGTTTGCGTGTTGAGGCAGGTGACCCGGCACTTGGCCGCATCCTTGACCAGATAAAAGCCCGCGAGGCTGACGGATATTCCTATGACACCGCTCAGGCCAGTTTTGAACTGCTGGCGCGGGAAGAGCTGGGTCAATTGCCCGAGTTCTTCGAGGTCAAGCGTTACAAAGTCACCGTTGAACGGCGTAAGAACAAATACAACAAGATGGTCAGCCTGTCCGAGGCCGTTGTTGTCGTAAGAGTGGATGGCGAAAAGAAGCTGTCTGTCAGCGAATCCATGGACGAGTCAGGCAGCGACAGGGGGCCGGTGAACGCGCTGGCCAAAGCCTTGGCCAAGGATCTGGGCCAGTATTCGCAGGTACTGTCAGATATGCGTCTGGTCGACTTCAAGGTGCGGATTACGCAAGGCGGCACCGAAGCGGTCACGCGTGTCATCATTGACAGCGAAGACGGGCAGGGGCGGCGCTGGTCTACCGTGGGCGTCAGCGCGAACATAGTCGATGCGTCTTTCGAGGCGCTTCTGGATGCGATTCAGTGGAAATTGGTGCGCGATTGTGATCCGAAAAAGGCAGCAGCCGAGTGAGCGCGATCTTTGACCAAGACGTCAAAGCCTGCGCGGCACTTGTGCAACGGGCTGATCCAGATCGTTTCCGCGCAGCGATGGCTGCACCGGTTGCAGACCGTGCAGTCCTGTTCCCAATTTACGCGCTGAACGTCGAAGTTGCCCGCGCACCCTGGGTGACGCAAGAGCCGATGATCGCCGAGATGCGGCTGCAATGGTGGCGTGACGCGCTACAGGAAATTGCTGAAGGGGCAACCGTACGGCGGCACGAGGTGGTAACACCCTTGTCACGGGTTCTTTCGCCCCATCTGGCAGGCGTTTTGGATGAATATGTGGCCGTAAGGCGTTGGGATATATACCGTGACCCGTTCGAAGATCAGGAACACTTTGACGCCTATATCGATCACAGTACGGGTTCATTGTTTGTTGCATCCGCTCAGGCGCTGGGGGCAGCGGATGAACCAGCGTTGCGTGATTTTGGATATGCGGTCGGGGTGGCGAACTGGCTCAGGGCTATCCCTGAACTGGAACGACGCGGGCGGATACCGTTGCTGGACGGCACCTACGAAGGGGTGCGTGCCTTGGCCGGGGCCGCATTGAATCGTCTGTATAAAGCCAGATCGCATCGGGCTGATATTTCGGTTGAGGCACGGTCGGCATTATATTCCGGGTGGTTGGCCGAACGGATATTGAAGCAAGCCATAGCCCGACCCGAACGTGTTGCCTCCGGTGCTCTGGTACCGGGAGAAATACAGCAGCGATTGTCCTTGATGTGGGCTGTGGGCAGCGGGCGCTGGTGATCAGGCCCGTTCCGGGTCGGCCGGTCGCAGAACCAGCCACAACAGGGCCCCGCCTGCCAGTGTCAGCAATGGGATCATTGCAAGGTTGACTGCTGTCCACCCTTCGACCGGGGACCCACCCGAGCAGTTCATCAATCCACCCGAAGCCAGCGAGGCCATAGTCACTCCGCCAAACACCAGCAAGTCGTTAAGGCCCTGCATCCGGCCGCGTTCCGGCGGCTCATGCGATGCGGCCAGCATCGTGGTCGCGCCGATAAAGCCAAAGTTCCACCCAACACCCAGAAGAATGAGGGCAACGAAAAAGTTCCCCAATTCAACGCCCTGCAAGGCGACCAGGCCAGCAGTTGCAAGAATCGCCAGACCCAGCGCAACAATCCTTTCGATACCAAACCGGGCGATCAGGTGACCGGTGAAGAAACTGGGCACATACATGGCAAGCACGTGGCTGGTAACGATGTCCGCCGCGTCATTGGCCGAGTAACCACAACCAACCACGGCCAACGGCGTTGACGTCATCACAAGGTTCATCAGCGCGTAAGATACCATGGCACATATGATGGCCACGGCGATGCGAGGTGTTTTCAGTAATTCCAGTCGCGACCGCCCCTTGGGCTCGGAGCCGGTGGGTTTTGCAGGTGTTGGAATATCAAGGAAGAAGAACAGGGCGGACCCCAGAACATTGATCCCAATGACAGCCAGATAGGTGCCCAGAAAAGGGATGACATAGGCTTCGGATGTGAGTTTTACGATTTGCGGGCCAATGATGGCAGCCGCCAGTCCACCAGCCATGACATAGGAAATCGCTTTGGGGCGGTAATCGTCTGATGCGGTGTCTGCTGCTGCAAAGCGATAGAACCCGTGCGCGCTCATGTAGATGCCTGTTAACAGGCTGCCGATAAGGAAGACGGGGAAAGAGCCAAGAAACAGGCCATAGGCCCCGATCAACCCGCCCAACGCACCGGATGTCGCGCCAACAAAGAACCCGACGCGACGCCCCCATTTTTGCATGATGGCCGAAATTGGCGTGGCCGCCAGCATCGATCCCAGAACAATCAGTGAAATGGGCAATGTCGCCAGGCAGGGATTGGTCGCCAGCGACTGACCGGCCAGCCCTCCGACGATGAACATCATTGGCATCTGCGCGCCCAGAATGGCCTGCGCCGCCACTAAGACAGCAACGTTGCGTTTGGCCTGACGGTCATTAGGAAGGGTCGAGATCATGGTCATGGCGGAATGGGTATCGGCTAAGTGTTTGCGGCACAACCCGGTTGCATCTGCGGCACATGCGCCTAACGTGCCAGTAACAACCGAGCAGGGGGACTACATGCCCGTTGGCCGCATCATCGAAACGCCGGGTTGTGTGGCGGAAGGGGCTGAATGGCTGGCCCGGAGCTGCCCACGCATGGCCTATGCAATGGAACAGATTGGCCCATTGCCGCTACGTCGCCGTCCTGACGGGTTCGCGCAGCTACTGAGTGCTATCGTCAGCCAACAGGTCAGCGTGGCTTCGGCCAATGCAATATGGCAACGCCTGCAAGACGCCAAACTGACAGGTCCGCGTAAGATCATGTGGGCAACGGATGACGATCTGCGGGCCGTAGGGCTAAGCCGTCAGAAGATCCGATATGCAAAGGCGTTGGCAGAAGCGCGTATAGATTACAAAGCGTTACGTGATGTTCCTGATGCGGAGGTTGTGACCACGCTGACGCAAGTGCCAGGCATCGGCGTATGGACTGCGGAAATATACGCAATGTTCTCACTTGGTCGCGCTGACGTGATCGCCCCCGGCGACCTGGCGCTGCAAGAGGCCGCGCGCATCCTCTATGACCTGCCCAATCGCCCAACGGATAAAGAACTGCGCAAGATGGCCGAGGCTTGGTCGCCCTGGCGCTCGGTTGCGGCGCGAGTGCTGTGGGCCTATTACCGGGTTGCAAAGCAAAGAGAAGGGATCAGATGACACGGGTTTTGAATGCGCTCCGGAAAGAGCCTGTTTCGGGCGACACGCGCTCGGTTGTGGTGTTCGTACATGGCTATGGCGCAAACGGTGCCGATCTGCTGGGTTTGGCCGACCCGTTGGGTGAACATCTGCCCGACACATTGTTCGTGGCCCCGGACGCGCCCGAGCAGATCCCCGGAATGCCCAATGGCTTTCAGTGGTTTCCGATTCCCTGGATTGACGGGTCGTCTGAGGAAGAAGCGCGCAGGGGCATGGAAATGGCGGTCGAGGATTTTAATGCCTTTCTGGATGCGCTGATGGTGGATGAAGATGTTCTGCCCGAACAGGTAGTCCTGTTTGGTTTCAGTCAGGGCACGATGATGAGCTTGTATGTCGCGCCCCGCCGTGAAGACCCCGTGGCCGGAATTGTCGCTTTCTCAGGCCGTTTGCTAGAGGCGGACCTTCTGGCAGACGAAACCGTCAGCCGGATGCCGGTTTTGCTGGTGCATGGCGATGCCGACGACGTCGTCCCGCCGCAATCCTTGCCCGAAGCGGCAGAGGCCCTGCAATCCGCCGGTTTCAAAGAGGTCTACGCTCATGTCATGAAGGGCACCGGGCACGGCATCGCCCCGGACGGGCTGAGTGTGGCCCTGGCCTTCATGCGCGACAAGCTGAGCCTTTAGCCGGTAAGATTAAATCAGCAGAACACTGTCGTTTCGCATCGGATTAAGACCAAAGATGCGCTTCCGCAAACTCGACTGAGTTTCCGGCCGGGTCGCGCACGTACAAAGATCGTGCGCCTCCGGGCCAGTCAAATTCTGCGTCTACGGGGACATTCCAGTCCAGAAGGTGCTTGCGCATTACCGCGATTTCATCACGGGTCAGTACAAGACACACATGCCCGGCACCACGGGCGCCATGTGGCGGAACGGGCATGTCCGGGTTGAGGGGCGGCTGTTCCGTCTGTTCCGGGTTAAAGATCAGCAGGACCGATCCGCCAATTCGGTAAAACACGTGGCGGTCGGCGACACGCTGAATGCGTTCCAGGCCCAGTACTTCGCCGTAAAACTGTTCTGCTGCGTCCAGATCATCGACATAAAGCGACGCTTCCAGAATCGCCGAAGGGGCCGGTATTCCGGGAGTTAGTTTCATGACTCAAGTTTAGCAGATCAGGGCAGGGTATGTCACCGGCGCGGTCGACGGTCGCGTTTTCGTTGCGGTGTGGTGTTCAGGGATGGCATGGGCAGGCTGTCCCACTGGCCCGGTTCCAGATCGTCCAGAGTCCAGTCTCCGATTCGATAACGGATCAGGCGCAGGGTCGGCAGGCCCACGGCGGCCGTCATTCGACGCACCTGACGGTTTTTGCCCTCGCGTATGGACAGTTCTATCCAACTGTCTGGAACTGTCTCGCGTTCGCGGATTGGTGGGGTGCGGGGCCACAGGTCGTCTGGCTCGTCGATCTGGCGCACCTTCGCCGGACGGGTCAGGCCGTCTTTCAACTCGACGCCGTTTCGCAGCGCTTTCAGGGCGGTTTCGTCCGGGATGCCTTCGACCTGAACCCAATAGGTTTTTGCCATCTTGTGCTTGGGATCCGATATCTGCGCCTGCAACTTGCCGTGGTCAGTCAGCAGCATCAAACCTTCGCTGTCACGATCCAACCGACCGGCGGGATAAACCCCGGGCAGATCGATGAAATCGGACAGTGTACTGCGCGGAGTATCCCCATTGTCGCGGTCGGTGAACTGCGGCAGCACATCATAAGGTTTGTTGAAGCGAATGAACCAGGACATGACCCGCGCATACCCCGAAGAGTGCGTCCCGCGCAAGCTGTGGATAACTGTCATGCGCTTGTTACGGATTCGCATTACCCAGTTTGCGACATATTGTGGAAAATCAGGGCTTGTCAGAGTATTAACACGATATATAGTTATACTAAGGCCGGGGCGGGTGTTCCCCGCTCTGATGTCAAAAACGGGCAGAGCAGAGCGAGGAGCGATTCTGATATGGACGGAGACTTCAGGACCGAATTTGTCAGGGAGCCTGGTGCGCTGAAGCATCATCCGGCATTGGTTTTGAACGCCGATTATCGCCCCCTGTCTTATTACCCGTTGTCCCTGTGGCCCTGGCAGGAAGCGATCAAGGCCGCCTGGCTGGATCGCGTCGACATCGTGGCCGAATACGACGAAGTGGTTCGCAGCCCGAGTACGCAGATCCGAATACCTTCGGTCGTTGTTCTGAAAGACTATGTAAAACCCAGAAAGCGCGTGGCCTTCACGCGCTTTAATTTATTTCTGAGGGACGAGTTCCGGTGCCAGTACTGTGGCAGCCGCGGTGATTTGACCTTTGATCATGTGGTGCCACGCGCCGCTGGTGGGGTGACCAGCTGGCAGAACGTTGTGGCGGCGTGCAGCCCGTGCAACCTGCGCAAAGGGTCGAAATCGCTGCGTCAGGCAGGAATGAGCCTGCGAAAGCCGCCCCGTCAGCCTGACGCCGAAGCACTGCGCAATGTTGGTCGGAAGTTTCCGCCCAATCACTTACACGAAAGCTGGATCGATTTTCTGTATTGGGATGCGGAACTGGACGAATTCTAGGCCTTGCTTGCCCGCCACGCCGCGAGCCAGATCAGTACCAGAACAGCCGAGGCAATGGCATTCCATCCGGCCATCGAGATGTTGAACATTTCCCACGGGATATCGTCGCAGCGAACCAAAGGCGCTGACATAATCTGGTCGAACAGGTCGTCATTCGACATCCCACTGATGCTGCCGGATGTGCAACTGGTCGGACCTTCCCACCATCCTTGTTCAACGCCGGCGTGGTAAAACCCAATACCCGAAGTGACAGCCGCTGCCATCGCGCCACATAGCGGCAGGATGCTCAGTCTTGGCAAGGCCAGCGCCAAAACGCCAATCGCGATTGCGACCCCATGCGGGTAGCGCTGCCAGATACACATTTTACAGGGGACAAGGCCGCCCAGATATTGAAAGCCAAAAGCTGCCAGCAGAAGGGCCAGGGACCCAAGACTTGCCAGTGCGATAAGTTGTGAACGTCTCGTCATAGGTATTTCACCACCAGGAAGCCGCCAAACAGGAGGACGATGAACAAGGTGAACATCAGCCCCAAGCGTTTTTCAATAAATTCACGGATCGGCTCGCCAAAGCCCCAAAGCAGCGCCGCAACAAGGAAGAATCTGAGCGCACGTGCCAGTATCGACGTTGCGATGAATGTCCCAAGCGGCATTCCTGTCCAGCCGGACATGATGGTGATGACCTTGTACGGGAAAGGCGTCACTCCGGCGGCCAGGACCGCCCAGAACCCGAAATCGTTGAAGCGTGTGTTGAATTCTTCCATCGCATGGGCCTTGCCCATGGATTCAAGAATGGGCTGCCCCAGACTTTCATAGAAAAACGCACCAATCGCATAGCCCAGCATCCCGCCCAGAACCGAAGCCACCAGAGCAACAGTTGCAATCAGCCAGGCGCGCGACGGGCGCGCAAGGATCATCGGAATCATCAGAACGTCGGGGGGAATCGGAAAGAACGAACTTTCGACAAAGGCCACAACAGCCAGCGCCCACAGCGCATGAGGGTGTTCCGCCAGACGAATTGTCCAGTCATAAAGTGATCGCAACATTAAGCACTCAAATCCCGTTCTCGGCCCCGGAAAGCCAAACCACGCACCTGACGGCCCGTCAACCATCGCGGTCGAAACAAATGGATTATTGGATGATTTTTGCCTCTGGACCTTCCCTTTGATGGGCGCTAATCCAGTGTCCGTGGCCCAAGTGGCGGAATGGTAGACGCAGGGGATTCAAAATCCCCCGGTAGTGATACCGTGCCGGTTCGAGTCCGGCCTTGGGTACCAAAGTAAAAACAGGGGGTTAGGGGAACCTGCTTCCTGTTTTTTCTTTTTGGGCTTATTGCGTGCTCGCACACTTAACTCTCACTTTTCGATCTGGTCTCGTTCTTTTCAGTCCTCTGTTATCAGTCTCATGCTAATACAGGGGCACCGAATACGTCCTGCTGTCGAACCGACCTGAACAGAAAAGGACAGTAAAGTTCCGGAAGACTGATCTGGCGGGTTTTCCTGTGTGCCAGAGGGGAAAATTCAAAACTTACGCTCATATATGCGGAATGGAGCAAGTCAGGCTGGCGCTGGCCTTGACATTGAATGCATCTGGATGAACCCTCAAGGGGGTTGGGAGAAACTGGAAAATTCAACAGGTTGCATCTGCTGTGAAGCGGGCCGATTTTTTTTATCGGCACGGACTCATGAGCAGGGTGATTGATTTGAATTCCAACTGCCAGACAAAAAATGTGGGAGTTCTGAAATGAAAAACAGCAGCAAATTGAGCCTCGGCGCGTTTGTAACCGCAGCCATGTTGGCTCCGGCGGCCTATGCCGAAGAGTTCATTACAATTGGTACTGGCGGCGTGACCGGTGTTTACTATCCGACAGGTGGCGCGATCTGCCGTCTGGTGAACAAGGGTCGGAAAGAACACGGTGTGCGCTGCTCGGTCGAATCGACCGGTGGCTCGGTCTACAACATCAACACCATTCGCGAAGGCGAGCTGGAATTCGGTGTTGCCCAGTCCGACTGGCAGTATCACGCGTATAACGGCACCTCGAAATTTGAAGAGGCAGGTCCCTTCGAAAAGCTACGTGCGGTGTTCTCGGTCCACCCCGAGCCCTTCACCGTTGTGGCCCGCGCGGATGCCGGTATTTCCAGCTTTGAAGACCTCAAGGGCAAGCGCGTGAACATCGGTAACCCGGGTTCTGGCCAACGTGGCACCATGGATGTGGTTCTGGAAGCGTTGGGCTGGACCGTCGATGATTTCGAATTGGCGTCCGAGCTGAAAGCGGCTGAGCAGTCGGCTGCGCTTTGTGACAACCAACTGGATGCGATGATCTACACCGTGGGTCACCCGTCGGGTTCGATTCAGGAAGCTACGACAGCCTGCGATTCTGTTCTGGTGAACGTCACCGGTGATGCGATTCAGGGTCTGATCGACAACAACTCATACTACCGCACTGCGACTATCCCGGGTGGCATGTACCGGGGTTCGGACAATGACACCACCACCTTTGGCGTGGGCGCGACCTTCGTGACTTCGGCGGATGTGTCGGACGATGCTGTCTATGCGGTTGTAAGCTCGGTCTTTGAAAACTTCGAAGACTTCAAAAAGCTGCACCCGGCATTTGCAAATCTCAAGCCCGAGGAGATGATTTCGGACGGCCTGTCCGCTCCGCTGCATCCGGGCGCCGAAAAGTACTACAAAGAAAAAGGCTGGATTCAGTAAGCCAGACTTTACACGGGGCGTCCTTTTGCGGCGCCCCGGTTCACATCCGGGATAAACCGGGGACAAGAGGGCCAAAGAATCCAAGGCCGCAGGACGGGGAGATTTCACATGAGTTCCGATACACAGGGCAATCGCCCACTCTCGGAGGAAGAGCTTCAGGACCTTGTCGCCTCATCCGATGCAGGGGCGCGAAATCCCGCTGGAAACGTGGGGCTGTTTCTGGCGATTGTTGCCGTTTTGTGGTCGGTATATCAGATCGTTCTGGCCTCTCCCTTGTCGAATTACCTGCTGCCCGGAAGCGTGGTGAATAATTCACGCCAGATCCATCTGGCCTTTGCGATCTTTCTGGCGTTTGCGGCCTATCCGGCGCTGAAATCCAGCCCGCGCAATTATGTCCCTGTTCAGGACTGGGTCATGGGCGTTTTGGGCGCGGGTATCGCGCTGTACGGCTACATCTTCTATGAGAAACTGGTCAATAATGGCCTGCTGGCCGATGACATCGACAAATGGGTGGCTTTGTTGGGGCTGCTGTTGCTGTTTGAGGCCGCGCGCCGCGCACTTGGTCCGGCAATGGCGATCATAGCCACGGTTTTCCTGGCCTATGTGTTCTTTGGATCGTCTTCCTGGGTCCCCGAAGTGATCCAGTGGAAAGGTGCGAGCCTGAAAAAGGCCATGAGCCATATGTGGATCACATCCGAAGGCGTGTTTGGCATCGCTCTGGGTGTTTCCACGAAGTTCGTGTTCCTGTTCGTGCTGTTTGGCGCGCTACTCGATAAGGCCGGGGCAGGGAACTACTTCATAAAAATGGCCTTTGGCGCCCTGGGTCACCTGCGGGGCGGCCCTGCCAAGGCGGCCGTTGTGGGGTCTGCGGCAACCGGCCTGATCTCGGGTTCGTCGATTGCCAACGTTGTTACCACCGGTACGTTCACCATTCCGTTGATGAAGCGCGTTGGCTTTTCCAGCGAACAGGCGGGGTCGGTCGAAGTTGCAAGTTCCGTGAACGGTCAGATCATGCCGCCTGTAATGGGTGCTGCGGCGTTCCTGATGGTGGAATATGTGGGCATCTCATATGTCGAGGTGATCACCCACGCCTTCCTGCCAGCGGCGATTTCTTACATCGCACTGGTCTATATCGTGCATTTGGAAGCGGTGAAGCGGAACATGCCGACCTTGGGTGACCGAGACGTGCATCTGGCGCGAACCGTTGTGGGTATGCTGGCCTTCTTCCTGGTGTTTGCAGGGCTTTGCTATGGCTCGCAATTCCCGGTTGATGCTGTAACAAGCTTGATTCCGTCCGCGGCGGGCCTTGTGCTGAGCCTGATCGTCTGCGCGGTTTATGTCGGATTGCTTTTTCTGGCGGCACAAGTGCCGGACCTTGAGCCTGACGATCCGAATGCAAAGGAAGTCACGCTGCCGGTTGTCGCAGATATCTACAAGGCAGGTTTGCACCACCTGCTGCCGATCGTCGTTCTGGTTTACTTCCTGATGATCGAACAGAAATCACCGGGGCTGTCGGCCTTCTGGGCAACCGCATTGCTGTTCGTAATCCTGCTGACGCAGAAACCGCTCAAGGCGCTTTTCCGGGGGCAGAGCAATTTAATCAGTACCTTCGTCGACGGTGTCGCTGACCTGTGGCAAGGTCTGATTGACGGCGCGCGGAACATGATCGGTATCGCACTGGCAACTGCAACTGCGGGCGTGATCGTGGGTACCGTGACCTTGACGGGTGTTGGTCAGGTTATGGCTGATCTGGTCGAGTTCCTGTCGGGCGGCAATCTTATCCTGATGCTGATCATGGTTGGCCTGCTGAGCCTGATTCTGGGCATGGGCCTGCCGACCACGGCGAATTATATCGTTGTCAGCTCGTTGATGGCCGGAGTGGTCGTTGAACTGGGGGCGCAGAGCGGACTTATCGTGCCGTTGATTGCCGTGCACCTGTTCGTCTTCTACTTCGGGATCATGGCGGATGTGACGCCACCGGTGGGTCTGGCCAGTTTCGCCGCTGCCGCTGTATCAGGCGGTGATGCAATCAAAACCGGCTTCACAGCATTCTTCTACAGCCTGCGCACCGTGGCACTGCCTTTTGTGTTCATCTTCAACACCGATCTTCTGTTGATTGACGTAACATGGTTCGAAGGAATTACGGTGGCAATTTTCGCGACCATAGCGATTCTGGTCTTCACGGCGGGCACGATGGGGTATTTCCTGGCCCGCAGCCGTATATATGAAAGTGTTGCCCTGGTTCTGGTGGCGTTTGCCCTGTTCCGACCGGACTATTTCATGGATCGCATCTCGCCTCCGTTCGAATCGGTTGAACCCGCTGCATTTGAAGAGACCATTGGTCAGACACCGCCGGGAACGGATGTCCGCCTAGTGGTCGCAGGCCCCGATTACGATACGCTTGAAATGGTGGACACAACCGTTGTTGTTACTGTGGGCGACGAAGAAGGAGGGGCCGCACGGGTCGAGGCGATGGGCCTGCTGCTGGTTCCCGAGGACGGGCTGGTCAAGCTTGACGAGCCGCTGTTTGGCGCGCCGGTGGCCGACGATCTGGCCATCTTTGACTACTATGGCGATGAACCCGTACGCCTGACGTCGGTCAGCTTGCCGTCCGACCAGCTGCCCAAGCAGCTGGTGTATATCCCAGCGATGATCCTCTTGGGTCTTATCGCGTTCCTGCAACGCGGCCGTGCCGCCAGACAAGGGGTGCCCGCATGACACGTTCTGTTCTGTGTGCCATTGATATCAGCAATGGCGAGATTGATGCTCCGGTCCTGCAAAAAGCCGCTGCTTTGGCGGATCTGGAAGGGGCACAGTTGGATGTCGTGACTGTGCTGCCCGATTTCGGGGAAAGCTGGGTGTCCGGGTTTTTTGAAACAGGTTTTCACGACAAGGCGTTGGCCGAGGCGCGAGCCAAACTGACGGCGCTATGCATTTCGGCATTGGGGGCAGAGCGCAATGAAAGCATCCGCCATGTAGTCGCGACAGGCACAGCCTATCAGGAGATCCTGAAAACCGCCGAAAGTGCCGGTTCCGACCTGATTGTGATCGGCGCGCATAGGCCGGATTTCAAAGACTATCTGCTTGGTCCGAATGCAGCGCGTGTGGTGCGGCATTCCAACGTCTCAGTTTATGTGGTTCGCTGACTGATTTTCCAGCGCGCAAAAGATCGCGTCGCCGGTCGTAAAGAAAAGTCGGGTTGGTTCAGTAACCTGTCATCTCAAGATAGCCAACGCCTTTATGGCTGCCGTTTACGGTGACAGGGCCTTCCCAGTATTCGAAATTGGTACCCATCCACGCATCAGGTGTCAGGGCTGAGACCTGAATATCTATGCCCCGATCCGCTAGGTCGACTTGCCAGTGTGTCGGGATATTGCGTCCGGCAACCTCGTCGGTACTCAGCGGCAAAAGGCCGATTGTACCGTTGGGGATGGCCTCAGTACTGCCGTCAGAATTGATCCAGGTGGCCGAGGTGAAATCGCCTCGATCCCCGCGCAGGCGAAAAGCCATCAGCTTATCGCCTCCCTCAAAACTGAGCGAGAACCAATCCCAGCCCCTCTGATCCGCCGCCAAGGGTTGTGAGGACCATTCCCGATCCAGCCACCCCTGACCGGTTACCTGCACCTCGCCATCCGGCAAATGCAGCACGCCTTCGACTGTGTAAAAGGGCTGCGAGTAATAGTAACTTGCCTGTCTATCGGCGGATTTAACCGAATAGCCCGCGTCGCCGTGAAATACCAATGGCCCTTGCGCAGTCAGTGAAAGATCATAGCCGAATTCATCACCATTGGCCGTCAGTGAAAGGCTGTCCAAATCCGATCCGGCCATGCGCCATTCATCAATCCAGGCCTCAAACGGTTGTGCGGTTACACCGGCCTGGCCAATCCCCCCGCGTGACAATCGCTCGGTAAAAAAATGATCCTTGGGGGTCGTAACAGCAGCATGACCCATCCAAAGTTGCGGACTTTGCCACCCGTCGCTGTCATAGGGTTTCAGGGCTGACCGGAACAGGGTCCATTGAATGCCATAGTCCAGGCCGTCGTCCCCTTGAAGATTGGCGGTCAGATACCACCATTCGATGCGGTAGGCCGGGTGGGGGCCGTGATCCTTTGGGAAATCAAATTCATACCCGGCTGCCGGCACTTCAAAACCTTCAGCGGTTCCGCCTAGACCTGCATAGCCCTGCGCCCAAAGCGGTATCGGGTAGAGCCACATAAGAAGGAACAGGAAGCTTCTAACGTTCATTGGCGAACACTCTCAGAAGATCGGCGGGTGGCAGGCGCAGCATCCGTAGCGCGGGCAGTGCGGCGGCAAGCAGGGCGGCAAGAAGGGTCAGCAGGAACAGCCACAGCCAATCCCAGGGGAAGACGAACATCGGCAGGCGCCAACCAAAGGCCTGAACGTTGATCACCGTCAGCAGAACCCATGCCAGAACAAGCCCAAGTGGCAGCGCCAGACAGGCGGTCAACGCCGACAGCAATAGGCTGCGCAACAGTTCCAACCGTGCAAGTTGCGCCCTGTTTAGCCCCAGCGCCCAGACCGGTGCGATCTGTGGCAGGCGCTGGGTCCACAGGGTCAGCAGACTGGTGAGAATGGCAAATCCCGCCACGCCGAGGGTCAGTACATTCAACGCCGAGGTCACGACAAAAGTCTTCTCAAATATCGCAAGCGACTGCGCCTTCATTGCAGCTTGCTGTACGACAGCCTGACGTGGAAGGTTGAACCGTTCCCTTAAGGTTTGCGCCATTTCGGTTGCGTTTTCGGGGTTTAGACGAATGCCAAAGCGGCGGGCTTCTACACCCGGCGCGATCCGGTTCAGTTGGTCCATCGAGACGATAGCTTGCCCGGTCGGATTCCCATAATCCGAATAGACCCCAGCGATGGTCAGGATGTGGTCCGGCGATAAGGCCAAAGCATCGCCGGGCCAGAGATCGGCACGTCGCGCCAGTTGCTCGTTGATCAGAACCGCACGTCCGGCCATGACGTCATCCCATGCATTCGGGCTTGAGGTGATCACTGGCCAGTTCTGCCGATAGACCGGATCATCTACTACACCGTAAAGAAACAAAGGCCCCGTCTCGTGCGACAATTCCACATTTCGGATTGGCAGAATAGCTTCGACCTGAGGGCGCAGCCAGTCGGTAATCTCCTGCCCCTGATCGTCGTCGCTGGCAGTCAGGTAGAGTTCTGACGTCAGGCGCTGGTCAAGCCACCCGACAAATGTCAGCCGGAAGCTGGACACCATCGTGCCTACGCCGACATTCGCTGCCAAAGCCAGTAACAGGGCCATCAGGGCAAGTGACAACCCGGGTAGTTGTGCCCGCATATCTGCCCAGACCCATTGCGTAACAGGGCCCCGCGCCGCGCGGGCGCAGAGTGAAAGCATTACAGACAAAAGCGCAGGCAGCAGCAGCGCTGCACCGGTCAGCAAGCCAGCCAACAGGGCAAACCCGGCGATCAGCCCCCCGAAACTGACATAAGCCAAAACGCCACCCAGGATCATGACCAATCCCAATGCCGCTGCAAGATGGCGCGCGCGGGGGTCGCCCCGCCACGCTTGAACGCCCGGACTTGCCAGCAGGGGCATGCGCGACAGGCGCCATAATGCGTGGCCGCTGGCCAGCAATGTGCCGAAGACTGCCATGGCGATCCCTGCCAAAACCCACTGCAATTGCAGCGTCAGTTGCCCTGTTACTGGTGCGTCGTAAAGGCCACGCAACGTGGCCGCGACATCGGGTAGAAGTGCTCCGGCCAGAAAGAAGCCCAAAAGCAACCCGACGAGCCCACCGATCAGGGCCAGAAAAGTCAGTTCAGCAAGGATCAGCCAGACCAGTAATCGCATCGAGACACCCAGTGCCCGCAGCGAACGGATGATGCCTCTGCGTTGTGCAAAGGCCAGCCCGACCGTGCCGTTCACGATAAAAAGGCCGACCGCAAAGGACAGCAATCCAAAGGCTGACAGGTTCAAATGAAAACTGTCGGTCAGCCGAGCAGTGTCGATCTTTTGTGAAGGGCTGATACGTTCCAGCTCTGGCGTGATCGTGGTTAGGGACTGAAGCCCGCGCGGCTGATCGGGCAGAATAATGAGCCGCGAGATTGCACCGGGCTGATTCAGAAGACGTTCGGCAACGCCGATATCCGTCAGGATCACATCCGGCGGCAGCGCAGAAGTACTGAGAACCGGGGGCAGAGTGTCCTGATCGCGCAACAAGGGCTCCAATTCTGTCGAAACCAGCAGGCGACCCGGAGCAGTCAATATGTCCGCCGGTTCGGGCGGCGCACCGCTTTGCTGGGCCTCGGTAATTGCGGGCAGGGCGGGATGGGCCACCATATCCACGCCCATCAAACGCAACGTACGTCCAGCGACCCGATAAGGGCCTTCCAGTACGGCGGCCACCTGCCACCCCGCGCGACGCAGGTCGACATAACGGGACATGGCGATGAAACCGGCTGGATCGTGCAATTCGTCAAACTGCCCAAGTGCCAGTTGGGCGTTGGCACGGGAATAGCTGGCGCGGGCCTCGGCATTGATGGCCTGTACAGCGGACCACAAACCAGTTGCCAGGGCGATACCGATCAGCAGCGTTGCCAGTTGCAACCAATGCACCCGCCAATGGGACAGCAGGGCCTGGACGACGGCCAATGTCATTGGATGCGCCCGCTGCTCAGGCGTAGGTGCGTGTCCAGACGGGCCGCGATTTGCGGGGAATGCGTCACCAGCAGCAAAGCTGCGCCAGTATCAGCCACAAGTGACAGCATCAGGTCCAGCACTTTGGCGCTGGCGGTTTCGTCAAGATTGCCAGTCGGCTCGTCCGCCAGCAACAGTTTCGGGCGCGCGGCCATGGCCCGTCCTATGGCCACCCGCTGCTGCTGGCCGCCCGACAAGCTTTCGGGGTAGCGGTCCAGCAGATCCGAAAGCCCAAGCCGGTCTGCCAATTGCCCGGACCATTGGGCATTTTCGGTACCTGCAAGGCGGGCATGAAAGGACAGGTTTTGCCCCACGGTCAGCGATGGGATCAGGTTGAACTGCTGGAACACAAGCGAAACCTTTCTGCGCCGCAACCCGGCCCGGCCCGCATCATCCAAAGGGGACAGGGGCGTGCCATCCAGCGTAATCTCGCCTCTGTCGAAACTGTCCAGGGCGGCGGCCAGATTCAGCAAGGTGCTCTTACCGCTGCCGCTTTCACCGGTCAGAGCAAGCGTTTGTCCCTGATCCAGTGTCAGAGACACGTCGCGCAGAACAGGCCGCCCGCCGGGATAAGTCTTTTGAACTCGGTCGATGATCAACAGCATGAAGCGCCCTTTTTTGCACAGGATGTGCGCCGGACTTCCCAACTGTCCAGTGCAGACCTTACTCCGGTTCCTTTCGCCGCAGGCTACCTTATCCGGTGGCGGGGTTGTGCCTTGCGTTTTGAAAGGTCATTGTGCCCTGACAGTTCGTGGCCGAAAATCAGGGTGTAAATACATGACGTTGCTGCATCAGATCGTTTGGGGCAGTACCTTTCTGGGTATTTGCATCCTGATCGAGATTCTCTTTCTGACCTGGTGCACGATGTCCATTATCAAGATGGACAAAAAATGGGTCACACGCGGGGTGTTTGTGGCAACCGCGGGGCCGATTGCCGTTGCCTTGGGCTTCATTATCGCAACGCACACCATTCAGGTCTGGATCTGGGCTATCGTCTGGGTGTTGCTAAATGTTCTGCCGGACTGGAACTCGGCCATCTATTTCTCGTTGGTGACGTTTACGACGCTCGGATACGGCGACATCGTTTTGGGTGAAGGGCTGCGCATTTTCGGCTCGTTTGCTTCGGTCACCGGGCTGTTGGCGTTTGGATTGTCGACCGCGTATCTGGTCGCATTGATGACCCGCGTTTTTCAGGAGAAGTTCTTTTCCTAAAGGATCGGTGCAAACAACCGTGCCAGCGGCGCACCAAAGCGGATGTGGGCCGGTTGTTGACGCAACCTACGGGTCAATTCGAAACTGGTTTCGAAATCTTCTTGTAGCATCTGGTCGACGGCCTGGGCAGCCCGGGCATCAAAGAACAGCGCCATTGCTTCGAAGTTGAGGCGGAAGGATCGGTTGTCGAGGTTTGTTGTTCCAACAGCGGCCAGCGTATCGTCGACAACGAACGCCTTTTGATGCATGAACCCGCCGGTATAGCGGAATACGCGCACGCCACAGTCGCGGATTTCATCGAAATAGGCAAACGCGGCCAGCCATGGCAGGCGATGGTCGATCATGTCAGGAACAAGGATGCGCACATCCACACCGCGCATCGCGGCATGTTGCAGCGCTGTCATGACATCGATGTCGGGTACGAAGTAAGGCGACGCAATCCACAACCGTTCTTTTGCCTCGGCGATAGCTGCAAAAAACATCATGGCGCCAGTTTCGGTTTCGTCTCCGGGTCCGGTCGCGACCAGCAGGGCATTCATGTTCTGTTCGGATTCACTGCCCGCCCAGTCAAGTTCATCAATCAGGTCTTCGTTATGCGCCCAATGCCAATCTTCAGTGAAGATAAGCTGCAATTGCCGGACGACATGACCGGACATCATTATGTGAGTGTCGCGCCAATGACCGAAATGCGGATGTTTGCCCAGATATTCCTCGCCAACATTGTGGCCACCGATAAAGCCTGTCTCGCCATCGATAATGACAGTTTTACGATGGTTTCGGTAATTCAGCTGAAACCGGAAATTTGGGCCGCGTTGCTGACGCGGGTCGGCTACATCAATTCCGGCTTCACGCATGGTATCCAGATACGCGCGCGGCAATCCGTAACTGCCGACTGCATCGGTCATGAAACGGACGTGAACCCCACGTTTCGTCGCCTCGATCAGCTTGGATTGCAGTTTGCGGCCCAGTGCGTCGTCTCTGATGATGTAGAACTGAATGAGGATATAGTTCTTGGCCTTGTCGATGGCGTCGAAAATGGCGTCGAATGTGGCTTGCCCGTCAACCAGTAGCCGGGCACCGTTTCCGCTGGACACAGGAAGATGCGCCAGAAACTCGAACGGGCGCGGATTGATGGACATTGAGGAGGGATCGGGCCTTGAGTAATCGGCAAAGGTTTTGATCCCTTCAACAACCCGCTCACTTTTCTGGCGCGCGATGCGATATCCGTGAAAGCGATGGTGTCCCAGAAAAAGATACAACGGCACCGCTAGGAAAGGGGCTGAAACCAAAAAAACCACCCAACCAACGGCACCTTGCGGTGTCCGCGCGGTTTGTGCCGCTCGGATCGAAAACACAAATGCAGCCACGTACAACGTGAATACAAAGATAGATACCAGTGCTGTCCACATGGGGTCTTACATCTTTCGGGCCGTTTAGTTTGCCCCAGTGTAGATGCGTGACCAGTCTTGCGCCATATCGACAATGATCCATCCCTTGTCAGGACCCCGATCCAGCCCATCTGCCAGCTTTCCGATCGAGCTTTCGCGGTCATAAGCCCATTCGCGTTCGGCGTCCGTGTGGTGGATCAGAATTCCCAAACGCGGACCATCACCCGACGTTGTCCAATCCAGCATAGCGAAATCTCCGTCCGAGTTGCCTGCGGCCAGAATAGGGCGTCTGCCAATCGTGCGTTCGATATTGATCGGCTTGCCTTCCTTGTCATCGATGAAGGCTAGCCCCGGTGCCTTGATGATCGTCGGGTTGCCGTCGATCACCTTATAGGTGCTGTCTGCATAACTCCCCAATATCTGTTCCGGCGGGATACCATAGGCATCCTCGGCAAAGACGCGCATGAAATGAATGCCACCGCCGGATACGATGTAGGTCTTGAAACCTTCGTCACGTAGATAACGCAGCAACTCGACCATCGGCTGATAGGTCATCTGGTCATAACGAAGGCCGGTGTTGGGGTGGCGTTCGGTTTCCAGCCACTGCGCAACAGCTGCCTGAAATTCTTCGACGCTGGTGCCAGAATGCGATGCGTTGACAACTTCGATCAGCGCCTCATGCCCGCCTTCAAGAACGGTCGCTAGATCACCCTTTGCAGCAGCTTCCAGAGCAGGAGTTGTCAGGATCGACGGGTCCCGCTTGGCCAGATCGGCCAGACGATCCATGGCGAAAAGGAACTGAAAATACACCGGCTGTTCGGCCCAAAGCGTTCCGTCATTGTCGAATACGGCGATCCGATCATCAGGCGTCACGTAATGAGCTGAGGCAGGGTCGGTTACCTCGTCAACAAACGAAACGATTTTCGCTTTGGATTCTAAATTGTTCCATGACGGCAAGGGGTCAGCGATGGCGACCGTCGCTCCTAGCACACTGCACAATATCAAAAATAGACGCACGGTTTATTCCTCAATTTTCAACCGCTAATGAGAAGGGCCGGGGCCCCGGTATCGGGACTCCGGCTTTGCTGTGTCTTGGATCAAACAGTCAGGTTCACGGTGCGCCCGGAGGTGACGTCAACTTCTCCATCACTTTGTCGAGGCTGAAGCTCGCCGCTTCCTGTCGGGGTGGGTATTCCTTGAAGGTTTCAAGGAACTGCGCGACATAGGCCTGCGCAGGTACCAGCATGTAGGCACGGTCGAGCATCCAGTCATAGTAGGTGTTCGATGTGCGGTAGCCACGCTCGTACGGGTCGCGTCGCAGGTTGGTGATCAATGGCACGCGCAGAGGGGTCAGTGGCTCCATCCAGGCGCGCAAGGTTGCCCATGCCTTCTGTTCCAGGAAGGTGATTTTCCAATCACCGAAGCGCAGTGCCGCAAGGTCACCATCGTCCGTGAAATAGAAGATTTCCCTGCGCGGACTCTTGTCTGTTTCGCCGGTCAGCAACGGCAAGATGTTGTAGCCATCCAGATGCACGCGATAGTCACGCCCGCCGCCAACTTCGGCCACGGTGACACCTTCCAGAAGCTCTTCTTTCACGGTTTCGTTGCCAGCTGCAGCCAGGAATGTCGGTAACCAATCCATATGGTGCACGATCTCGTTCGACACAGCGCCTTCGGTAATCTTGCCGGGCCACCGAACCATGGCAGGTACGCGCCATGCGCCCTCCCATTGGGTATTCTTTTCACCCCAGAACGGGGTCATCGCGGCATCTGGCCAGGTATTCATGTGCGGACCATTGTCGGTCGAGTAAAACACGATGGTTTTGTCGGCGATGCCCAGCTCATCAAGCGCAGTCAGGAAGTCGCCAATATGCATATCATGTTCGATCATGCCAGCCGTATACTCATCTACCTGCTTGCCGACGATTTCATTTGCTTTTGCCCATTTCTCTTCGGAAACATGCGTGCGGAAATGCATCCGGGTGCCTGACCACCAGACGAACCACGGCGTGCCGCTTTCCTCTTGTTTGCGGATGAATTCAATCGCAGCCGCCGCGGTTTCATCGTCGACCGTTTCCATGCGCTTCTTGGTCAGCGGGCCGGTATCCTCGATCTCGCCACCCGCTGTCGACTTGATTACACCGCGCGGGCCAAAAGCTTGTCGGAAGGTTCTGCCATCGGGCAGAACAGCATCATTGGGATAGTCGATGTTTTCCGGCTCTTCCTCGGCGTTGAGATGGTAGAGGTTGCCAAAAAATTCGTCAAAACCGTGGTTTGTCGGCAGATGTTCATCCCGGTCGCCTAGGTGGTTTTTTCCGAACTGACCCGTGGCGTAGCCTTCCGCTTTCAGAAGGCCCGCAATGGTCGGGTCTTCGATCTGCATGCCTTCCTCAGCGCCCGGCAGGCCAACTTTGGACAGGCCCGTGCGGAAAACGGATTGCCCCATGATGAAAGATGATCGCCCAGCCGTGCACGACTGTTCACCGTAGTAATCCGTGAACATCATACCTTCTTCGGCGATACGGTCGATATTGGGTGTCTGATACCCCATCAACCCCCGCGTGTAGGCCGAGATGTTGGACTGACCAACATCGTCGCCCCAGATCACAAGGATATTCGGTTTCTGGTCCTGCGCCCAGGCGGGTATGGCCAGTGTCAACGTGGCGGTTACCACGGCAAGTCGGCGCAAGTTACTGCGCCAGGTGCCGGATAGCGAACGTGGAGGTAACATGGTTTGCTCCTGATCTGAGAGGATCTTGGCGACCCCAAAGGAAATGAATCACACGGCGTTCAAATGCATGAACAACGCGGCAGCAAAGTGTTGATTCCCATATTGAAAATCTTTGGTAGCAGGAATCGAACACCATTAGCATAGGTTACTTCTTGCGTCGGAAACTCATCATATGATTATATCGCAAAGTACAAATGTGAGACAAAATGAATAATCTGAAGCTATTACGAAACACCGGATGGTTCAGTGAACGCTCGTCAGAGTTTCAGGCCGATTTGGCAGCCCTTGGCATACCGAAATCGGTAGAGGCGGGAGAGACGCTGTATCACTATGGTGATCCGGCAAATGGTATCTATGCGATTCTCAGCGGTGGTGTGCAGATAACGGCCCCAGCGGATGATGGTCAGGAGTTTGTGCTTCACCGCGACGGCGCTGGGTTCTGGATCGGCGATCTGGCTTTGTTTGCAGGTGCGCTGCGTCTGGTCAGTGTTATCACGACGCAAGCCACTCAAGCCTTGTTTTTCCCAAATTTAAGCATCTCGCGGTTGATTCAGAACAATCCTGACTACATCCGGGATTTCTATGCGTTGACGCATGAGAATATGCGGACCGCTTTGCGCATCATGGCAAATCTGGCTGTGACGGGAACGGAGAAGCGGCTGGTCTTGAGGTTGCTTCACTTGGACGAAGGGACCTCGAAAACCGATGGCTGGATTGATGTTTCCCAGGACGATCTGGCGGCGATGATTGCTGTGTCGCAACCGACTTTGCACAGGAACCTTCACCGGCTTGTGGATTTGGGGTTAATCGAACTGGGGTATGGCCGGGTTCGACTGCTGGATCGGGGCGCATTGATAGCCAGTTGTCAGACCTGAGGTTTCGGGTCGTGACACCGGTATGCGGTCCAACATACGCGGACAGGCTGGCCGCTGTGTACGGCACCCGACGAACTTAAGCCTACGCCACGCCGCAGTTCAGTTATTAGCACGCGCTTGACCGTCCTCCTCGCCCAATTGGCCGTCCAGAGACATCAGGATCGCGACCGGGCGTAAAGCAGGGATGTGGCTGAACACGATCAGAATACAGACCGTCAGTGGCACGCTCAGGAAAGCACCGATCAGGCCCCAGACAGTTGTCCAGAATGTCAGCGCCAGAATGACAAGGAATGTCGACATGTTCAGCGAGCGGCCCAGCATGGCCGGATCAAGGAAGTTACCGATCAGGAATTGAAGGGTGCCGCACCCAAATAAGATGATAAGAAACGGAACGATCGTATCAAACTGAACAAGCGCGATCATGGCCGGAAAAAACACCGCTATGATCGACCCGATCGAAGGAATGAAGTTCAAAGCAAAGGTCAAAACGGCCCAGGTTTCCGCATATTCCAAACCAAGGGCCCTGAATACAAAATAACTGATGCCCGCTGTGATAAGGCTGATCAGGGTCTTAACCCCAACATATCGTTGCAGGCTGATCGATATGGCATCAAGCATGGTCGCAAAATCAGCGCCGGTTTGGGGGTCGCCAGCCGCAAGTTGAATTTTCTTGCGAAAGGCCAGACGCTCGGCCATCAGAAACGCGACATAGAGGCTGATCAGAAAGAACTGGTTCAGTAGGGACGTAGCGCTGCCCAGCAACAGGCGTGCGACATAGGTCATATCGATGCTGACCAGATTGTCGCGGATGAAAGTGGTGACGTCGTTGCCGACAAGACCGGTTATGCGCTCAACCGCCCCGTCGAACTGGTTTTCGTACGTGCTGACGGACCGTGCAAACTGCGTTGCCTGACTGCCCAGCACGTACATGATCATGAACAAACCCGCCAGAACGATGGTCACACCAGCGATATTTGCCAGCCAGACTGGAGCGTGGGTTAGCGCGACGACGCGGTCGCTCAGCGCAATGATCAGAACGTTGACCAGCAGTGCCATGGCAAGCGGGATCAGGAAGTTCGCCCCCGCATAAAGCCCCAGCACCATCAGCGCTGCGATAATGCAGGTGTCGCGGACAACAGACAGTTTTAGCCTGGGGCGAGCCGTGAAATCTTCCTGATCCGGGATCATTCAGTATCCTGTTTATCTGTTCTTAAGCAGGCTAGTGATCGTCCCGCTTTGCCCAATCCTGCACCTGCATTCCGGTTTTAGCAATGCAGTCAGCGGTTTGCAGACCGGCTTTTGTCACTTTGATACCGATGACGGGTTCTGTGTTTTATTTCGGCGGGTTAGGGTTGCAGGATGACAAAGCCTACGATTCCCCCGTTTGGCCGCCCGCTTCAGGCGCTATGGCTGGCACTTCGCCGGTTCGTCAGGAAAAATGGACCTGTCATGAGCAGCCACGTCGCCATGTCGCTGATGATGGCCCTGTTTCCCTTTGTGTTGTTCACCGTGGCGCTGGCCGGGGCATTGTCGCAGGACTATGTTACCGATGAGCTGATTGATCTGCTATTCGGGGCATGGCCCAAGGATGTTGCGGACCCTATCGTGGCCGAATTGCGTGCCGTTCTGGCCGGGGCAGGGTCGGGTGTGATTACGCTGGGTGGCTTACTTGCGATCTACTTTGCCTCCAACGGGGTTGCCGCAGTTCGCGCTGCGATGAATCAGGCCTATCACGATCAGGACAGTTGGCCTTTTTGGAAGACCCGGCTTTTGTGTCTGGTTCTGGTTATCCTTGGCGGTTCGGCAATCCTTGTTATTGCAACGGTCGAGGTGGTCTTGCCGGTCTACACGAAACTGGTGGCAGAGCATACCGAAGCTCCGGTAGCGGACTGGCTGTCCGTAGATCGCCTGCGGTGGACGTTTACCGTGGCCGTTCCGGCAGGCACCGTCCTGCTGGCACATCTAATTCTGCCAACCCGCAGGCACAGCCTGACCCAGATCCTGCCCGGCGTCATACTGACATTGGTTTTGTGGGCAGCTGGCGGATGGGCATTTTCAGTCTATATCAGCCAGTTCGCCACCTACAGTGCCACATATGCGGGTTTGGCCGGGGCAATGGCTGCGCTGATCTTCCTGTATCTGTGTTCTGCGATGCTGATCCTTGGCGCTGAATACAACGGCGCATTGATCGACCTTCGGAACGCCGCTGAAGGAGATAAGGCATGAGATTTGCCATTCTGGCGGCTTGCTTAACCCTCGCAAGTGAAGGGCAGGCGCAGTCACTGGAATATGTCGGATCGGATCAATGTTCGGACTGCCATCAACGCGAGGCCGAGGCATGGGCTTCGTCTCACCATGCCTTGGCCTGGACGGAAGTTGGCGACGGCCATCTGGTCGCCGATTTCGATGGAACCCGGTTCGTGCAGAACGGGATGACGGTTGAATTTACTAAACAGGCAGACGGGTTCACAGCTCGTGTAACGGAAAAAGACGGTGCGACGACGGCATATGATGTGCATTCCGTCGTTGGGATTACGCCTCTGCAACAATATCTGTTTGAAACCGAACCGGGGCGGTTGCAAAGTTTTGATGTGGTTTGGGACACTCAGCAGAAGCGCTGGTACCACTTATACCCCGATCAGGATCTGCCACCAGAAGACGGGCTGCACTGGACGGGCCCTTACAAGAACTGGAACGCGCGCTGCGCCGAATGTCACGCCACAGGGTTTGAAAAGAACTACGACGCGCAATCCAGAACATACTCTTCGCGACAGGCCGAGATTGGTGTTGGCTGCGAAGCTTGCCATGGACCGGGGTCGGCACATATCGATTGGACCAAAGGGCAGGGCGTTGCCGGGGGGCTGAGTGATAGAGGCTTTTCGATGAGCTGGGGCAAGGGCCAGACCGAGGCCGGGATCCAGCAATGTGCCGGATGTCATTCGCGGCGCGAGGCGCATGGCAACGGAAATCCTTTGCCGGGAACCCCGTATCATGATGCCTATAACCTGGCTGTGTTGCGGCCCGGTTCGTATCATCCGGACGGGCAGATACTTGATGAGGTCTACGTTTACGGCTCGTTCCTGCAATCCAAGATGTATGCCCGAGGGGTCGGGTGTATGAACTGCCACGAGCCACACAGCGCGCAGTTGAAGGCCGAAGGCAACGGTATTTGCACGCAATGTCATTCCACGGCCGCAAACCCTGAATTCCCGACGCTAGCGAAACAGGAATACGATACCCCCAGTCACCATCATCACGTTATGGATAGCGCGGGTGCCCAGTGCAAAAGCTGCCACATGATCGAACGCACTTATATGGGAGTGGACGGTCGCCGGGATCACAGCTTTCGCGTGCCGCGACCGGATTTGGGATTAGGGGCTGATGCCTGCACTGATTGCCACCAGAATAAGGATCAGGTCTGGGCTGCCAGCCGGATCAAAGGGTGGTTTCCTGACACAGCCAATCGGGGCGCACATTTTGGTACGGTATTCAAAGCTGCTGCCGATGGTCAGTTGAAAACGCCAGAGGGTTTAATTGCTGTCGCAATGGACCCCTCGCAACCCGCTATCGTGCGCGCAACAGCGGCGTATCTGCTGCAACCCTTCGGCTCGCCCGAAGTTGCCGCGCACACAGCGCCACTGTTGCAGGAAGACGATCCGCTGATACGCGCAAATGCAGCAGCCTTGCAGCGTCAGGCGAGCCCAACGGATCGTGCGCAAAGGTTAGAGCCCCTTTTGTCTGATCCTTTTCGCAACGTTCGCATTGCCGCCGCCAAGGAGTATCTGAGTATCCCTCCTCAAGCTCTGACACCTCAACAACAGGATCTGGCCGGGCAAGGGATGGCCGAGTGGCAGGCGGCGATCAAGAACAGGCTGGATGCCCCTGAAACGCATCTGGTTCTGGGGGGCATGGCGTTGACGCTGCGCAACGCCCCGGCCGCCGAACGGGCCTTTCGCGAGGTTGTAGCGCTGGACCCTCAGCGCGCCGAAGCGTGGCCCATGGTAGTACAGCTGGCACAGATTAATCGCGGCCCGGAAGCCGCCCGTATAGCCCTGCGCGAAGCCTTGGGCAGGTTGCCCGATGACCCGGCCTTGCTGCAATTGTTGCAACAACTGGGCCCCTGATCCGGCACAGGCTTGCCCGAATTGTTCCATCTTCACGGCAAGATTTTACGATAACAGCATTTCAGAACTGTTGTTTTGAGGTGATGTATGTCCACTGAGTCAACAAGACAGAAAGCAACCGGGCCGAACCCTGCTACACTGGCGCAGCGCATTGAAGAGCTGCGCAATCGCGAGCCTGTATATGTTTCGCACGGGGATACTCTGATGTTGCAGGGTATGGCGGCCACGTCGTTGCGTGAACAACGTCTGACCGGAAACCGTATCCGTTTGGAAGATTAAGTTCAGCCGCGAAACCCGGTTGCTATAACGAATTTCTCGGAGCTGTCTGAACGGGATGCGGGCGGTTTCACATGCGCCACTTTCTGAAATTTCTGCTTCAGAAGTTTTTGCAAATCGCCCTCGGCGCCGCCAGCAAGAACCTTGGCTACAAATGTGCCACCTTCTTCCAGCACGTCAAAGGCGAAATGGGCCGCAGTTTCACACAGCGCGATGATCCGCAGATGGTCGGTCTGCTTGTGACCCGAGGACGCTGCGGCCATGTCCGACATTACAACATCGGCCTTGCCACCCAGCCAGTCCTTGACCTTCTGGTCGGCGTCATCCTCCATGAAGTCCAGCACATGGGTATCGGCACCCGCAACCGGTTCCACTTCCTGCAAGTCGATGCCCAGCACCGTTCCGATCCGTTTCCCCGATTTTTCACCAAGCGCGTTTACCCGTTTGACTGCAACCTGGCACCAGCCACCGGGTGCGCATCCCAGATCAACAACCCGTGCTCCGGGTACGAGAAAGCGGAACTTGTCGTCAAGTTCCATGATCTTATACGCGGCCCGCCCACGGTATCCTTCGGTCTGGGCGCGCTTGACATAGGGGTCGTTCAATTGCCGTTCGAGCCAGCGGGTCGAACTCAGCTTGCGACCACGTGCGGTTTTTACCTTTACCTTCAGGTCACGTTGTCCGCGCCCCGAGTTGTTTTTGCCAGTTGGTGTCTTCGCCATCAGAACGGTCCGTCTTCCAGTACCCCGTCCGCGCTCATCTGCGCATAAAGCAGGCCCTCGCGCAGGCCCCGATCTGCCACGGAAAGGCGATCAGTGGGCCAACAGCGCAACAATGCCTGCAAAATGGCCGAGCCGGACATGATCAGGGCCTGCCGGTCTTCCCCAATCCGAGGATCCCGGCGGCGCCCATGAGGGCCGAGTTCTAAATACCCGCGTATCACTTTGTCAATCTGGTCACTGGTCATACGCAGCCCGTCAACTTTGGTCCGGTCATAACGCTTCAGGCCAAGATGCGATGCCGCAACCGTTGTGACAGTTCCGCTGGTGCCGACGATCTGAAAACCTTCGCGGGTCTGTTCATCTTTGTAAGGTGCGAAATCGGCCAGGTTTTCTTCGAAAAACCAGCTCATCAATGCAAAGCGAGCGGCGTCGTTTTCGACGTCATTGAACTGATCCCGCAACGTGGCAACACCCAGCGGTACGCTGATCCAGTCTACAACTTTTGCAGCCGGAAAAGGGCTGTCGGCCGTGTGAAATCCGTTATGCAAACGCATAATCGCAGCCGGGCGGTCACGGCGTGGGACGGACGAGATGTCGATCCAGACCAGCTCGGTCGAACCGCCGCCAATATCGACAACCAACAGCTGTTCGGTCTTGGTGGACACCAGCGGGGCGCAGGAAATCACCGCCAAACGGGCTTCTTCTTCGGGTTGGATGATTTCAAGCGTCAGCCCGGTTTCGCGTTTGACCTGTCGGATGAACTCGCGGGAATTCTTGGCGCGGCGGCAGGCTTCGGTTGCGATCAGACGCATCCGTTTCACTTTGTTCCGCTTCAGCTTTTGTTGACAGATTCGCAGCGCCTGAACGGTTCGTGCCATCGACGCCCGCGACAGACGTCCGGTGCGTTCCAGACCCGCGCCCAGCTGCACGGACTTGGAGAAGCTGTCAACCACATGAAACCCGCTGCCCTTGGGCTGGGCTATCAACATGCGGCAACTATTTGTTCCCAAATCCAGAGCCGCATACAGGGCATCCAGATCGGGTCTTGCCGGCGCGGGGCTTTCGACCGCTTTCGGGAACGCGCCCGCACCTTTGGGACGCTTGGGCGCCATCGTAACGCCCTCCGATTTTCGAGTTGATTTGACCCTAGGCGGGGCGTCGTCGACGTGCAAGCGATTTCCATTTCAAATTTGGCTTGGATGTCACACGCCGTTCATACTGAGGTGCGATTTGATCTTTGATCCCGGTTGAGGGATTCTTGATCGCAATCAGCCGCAGACGGAGCCTGCCATGAAAGATAAACGTGTCCTGACCTTTGACGAATTCGATGAAATGGTGAACCCGCGCCCAGAGGAATGTGAGTTTGACCGCGTCGTTGAACGTGCCTTGTCACGTCGTGGATTTTTAGGTGGCGTATTGGCGATGGGAAGTTTCACGGCTTTGGGTGGGTCGCTGCTTCCAACTGGTGCGCGCGCAGCCGCAGATCGATTTGCGTTTGAGGCGATTCCGGCGTCAACTGCCGATGACGTCATCGTGCCGCTGGGCTACAAGGCCGAGGTGATGGTGCGCTGGGGCGACCCGCTTTGGTCTGATGTGCCCGAATTTGATCCGGCCACCCGTGGAACCGCTGCCAGCCAAGAGCGCGCATTTGGTGATAACACCGACGGTCAGGATGTGTTTTTGCACGAGGGTCACGTTCTACTGGTCGTGAACAACGAATACACCAATCGCGATATCCTTTGGGGCAACAACCCGGACGCCAAAGCCGCCTCGGATGACGATGTCGCCAAAGGCATGATGGCGCATGGTGTGACGGTGGTCGAGATTGCGGTTACCGACGGCAAATGGGGCATCGTCAAGGATAGCTCGTATAACCGCCGCATCACGCCGCAGACAGACATGTCATTGACGGGGCCTGCCGCTGGCCATGATCTGCTGAAAACTGCCGCCGATCCGACAGGCACCATCTGTAAAGGCACCTGGAACAACTGTGGTAATGGCATGACCCCATGGGGGACGTATTTGGCCTGTGAAGAGAATTTCAATGGTTACTTCTCGACTGAGGACGAAAACCATGAGGTCAGCGCCGAACTTCAGCGCTACGGCGTTTCGTCCAAGGACTGGGGATACGGATGGGCCGGAATTGACGAGCGTTTCGACGTCTCGAAAAACCCTAACGAGCCGAACCGCGCAGGCTATGTTGTCGAAATCAATCCGACCGAGCCAACCTCGACCCCTCGTAAGCTGACCGCGCTCGGTCGGTTCAAGCACGAAAACGCCGAGGCCATTGTGAACAATGACGGTCGTGTCGTTGTCTACATGGGTGATGATGAACGGGGCGAGTTCCTGTACCGCTTTGTCTCGGAAGGTTTTTATGCCGCTGGGGTGGACACGCATGCGCTGCTTGAGAACGGTACGTTGTCGGTTGCAAAGTTCAACGACGACGGGACTGGTGAGTGGCTGGACCTGACCCCCGAAACAACTGGTATGACGTCGCAGGCCGAAATCTGCATCCATACGCGGCAAGCAGCATCGGCTGTTGGCGCGACCACCATGGACCGCCCGGAATGGGTTGCGGCCAACCCGAACGCGCCCGAGGTCTATTGCTGCCTGACCAACAACAAGAACCGCGGTGTGAAACCGAATGCCGGTGGCGACGACACTTCGGTCAACGGGCCGAATCCGCGCGAGGCGAACAAATACGGTCAGATCGTGCGCTGGCGCCCTGAAGGCGGAGACCATGGCGCATCGGGTTTCGAATGGGACCTGTATGTACTGGCCGGAAACCCGACCGTGCATCAGGATGCGTATGGCGGTTCGGACAATGTCAACGCCGACAACATGTTCAACTCGCCCGACGGTCTGAAGTTTGACAGCAACGGCCTGCTGTGGATCCAGACCGACGGCAAATACAGCAACGAGGGCGACTTCGAAGGGCAGGGGAACAACCAGATGCTGGCAGGCGACCCGGTTACCGGTGAAATCCGTCGTTTTCTGGTTGGCCCGAACGAGTGTGAGATCACTGGGCTCAGCTGGTCGCCGGATCGCCGCACCATGTTTGTTGGTATTCAACACCCCGGTGAAGACGGTAATAGCCACTGGCCCGACGGTGGTAACTCGGTTCCACGTTCAGCCATCATTGCGGTTACTCGTGAAGACGGTGGGTTGGTCGGTTAACCTTGGCAAGACGCGTTGAAACAAGCCTCGGGCGGGTCATGCGGTCCGGGGCTTTTTGTTCATTATGCAATGCTCTCATAGTGACAATGAGAATTTTGGTATGCGTTTTTGCCGCGAGACGGGTTAAAACCCCGCCACGCCACCGTGGGCGAAAACGTCGCTTGAAAAGCGCCGGGTGTCGAAAACCGACCGACCAATCCCCACATTGAAGTTTAGAACCGGCCCATCGGGTTAGGAGGAATCACAGTAATGCCTGACGTCACCATCGTGTACTGGCGCGACATTCCCGCTCAGGTCATCGTCGGCAAAGGCCGTCGCGGCGCGAAGCGGCAACTGGAAGAACGGTTCGAGCAAGCCATCGACCGCGCCGCCATGAAGGTAAACGCCAAGGACAGTGATGCCTATCTGGCCGAATGGCGCAAGGCCGAGCCTTTTGCGGTTGATGGCGACCCGGCAGAAGTAGCCGAGGCCGAGGCCCTGCGTCTGGAAAAGGAATACGATCAGGACCGCATCAAAGCGCTGATCGCAAATGACGGTTGGGCATAAGCCCGTATCTTAATGGGAGGCCTCAATGGCTTTGCTGAACTTCAAGAAACGTGATGTGGTCGAAAACAGCCCTGTGAACCCGACCGTCGAAGCCTTCCTGCAAGGCTATTCGATCGAGGTCATGCCGCGGACCGCCGAAAAGGTCGAGGATTTCCGCGCGCTGCTGCCCGAAGGCACACGCGTCTACATTGCTCATATCGAAGGCACCCCGATTGAAGATATGGTCAAGACAGCCAAGCGGATTGCAGCCGAAGGCTATCCTGTCATGCCCCACTTTCCGGCGCGGATCATCAAGGATGCGGCGACGTTGGAAAACTGGATCTCGATGTACCAGGGCGAGGCGGGCGTCGAGCAGGCGCTGTTGCTGGCCGGTGGTGTGACAAAACCGCATGGCGATTTCGACAGTTCCATGCAGCTGATGGAAACCGGTCTGTTTGACAAGGCAGGGTTCAAGCGTCTTCATGTTGCCGGTCACCCCGAGGGTAACAAGGACATCGATCCCGATGGGTCCACCAAGAACGTCGATGACGCCCTGCGCTGGAAACAGAAATTCAACGAAACCACGGATGCCGAGATGGCCCTGGCAACTCAGTTTGCCTTCGATGCCAAGCCGATCATCGCCTGGGCGGATGGTCTGAAAGAGGTAGGTATCGACCTGCCCATCCACATTGGTATCGCCGGTCCGGCCAAACTGCAGACCCTGATCAAGTTCGCAATTGCTTGCGGCGTCGGCCCGTCGCTGAAAGTTCTGCAAAAACGCGCCATGGATGTGTCGAAGCTTCTCTTGCCCTATGAACCGAACGATGTTGTGACTGAATTGGCCAACCACAAAGCGGCCAACCCGGATTTCAACATCACCAACGTGCACTTCTTCCCGCTGGGCGGGATCAAAACCAACGCCAACTGGGCGATCAATAATGGCGGTGCCTCGGCGCAGCCTGCAAACTCCTAAGGAACGGACATGACCCGTACAGTCTTAGAATCAAAAACAAAAACTGCCGTTCTGGGCTTTGATGAACCGTTCTGCGTGATCGGAGAGCGGATCAACCCGACCGGTCGGAAAAAGCTGGCGGCCGAACTGGAGGCAGGCGATTTCTCGACCGTCGAGAAGGATGCGCTGGCGCAGGTGATGGCGGGCGCGACCGTTCTGGATATCAACGCGGGCGTCGTCTACAACTCGAACCCCAACCCGAACGAGACCGAACCGCCACTGATGCGCAAGATCGTTGAGCTGGTACAGGGTCTGGTCGAAGTTCCGCTGTGTATCGACTCGTCGGTACCCGGTGCTCTGGAGGCGGGTCTTGAGGCGGCGGAAGGTCGCCCGCTGCTGAACTCGGTCACCGGTGAGGAAGAGCGCCTGGAACTGGTTCTGCCGCTGGTCAAAAAATACAATGTTCCTGTTGTGGCAATCTCGAACGACGACACAGGTATTTCGGAAGACCCCGATGTCCGTTTCGAAGTGGCCAAAAAGATCGTTCAGCGTGCTGCCGATTTTGGAATCCCCGCGCATGACATCGTTGTTGACCCGCTGGTCATGCCGATTGGCGCGATGGCAACAGCTGGTCAGCAGGTGTTTGCTTTGGTTCGCCGCCTGCGCGAGGAACTGGGTGTGAACACCACCTGTGGCGCATCCAACATCTCGTTCGGCTTGCCGAACCGCCACGGCATCAACAATGCCTTCCTGCCGATGGCAATGGGTGCCGGCATGACCTCGGCGATTATGAACCCGGTGGCTCTGCCAGTGACGCAGGCAAAAATTGCCGAGAAAAAAGAAGCCCTTGCCGCAGCTGGCATCATTCTGCCAGAAGGTATGGATGACGAGGCGTTCGTTCAGATGTTCGGCCTGGGCTCCACCAAGCCGCGCGCCGGAAAAGAGATGGAGGCCATCCGCGCTGCCAACCTGCTGACCAACAACGACCCGCATGGTGGTGAGTGGATCCGGTTCAACAAATCACCTGACGAGGCTGGTGGCGCAGCCAGTGGTCGTCGCGGCGGTGGCCGTCGTCGCCGCGCCTGATTGCATCAACAAAGACAGCTAAGGCCGGGCACTGCGCCCGGCCTTTTCGTTTGACCCTGATCAATGTCGATTTTGCGTAATGGTTCAGGATATCCTGATCCGGGACGCAACGATCAGGTGGCACGATGAGCAAACATCACCCCCCGAAACTCTCAGAAGCGGATCTGACCAAGCGGTTGGGCAAAAAGGAGTATTTCGAGCAACTGATTGATCTTCAGGCCAAACTGGCCAGGATTCAGCAAGCTTATCTGTTTCACGGGCTCAAGGGTGTGCTGGTGTTCGAGGGTTGGGATGCGGCAGGCAAGGGGGGAACCATTCGCAGGATCAGCCAAGCTCTGGACCCGCGCAGCTTTAAGGTCTGGCCAATTGGGGCACCCCGGAACTACTACCTCAACCGGCATTACCTGCTGCGGTTTTGGGAACGTTTGCCACCGTCCGGTGCGATATCAGCATTTGACCGCAGCTGGTACGGGCGCGTGTTGGTTGAGCGGATCGAGAACCTGACCCCGGAAACGCGCTGGCGCGCTGCCTATCAGGAAATCAATGATTTCGAACGCATGCTGGTCGACGATGGTGCCCGGATCGTCAAGCTGTTCTTCCACATCTCTGAAGATGAACAGATGCAGCGGTTTACAGAACGGCTCAGAAACCCGTTGAAGCGCTGGAAGCTGACATACGAGGATTTCCGGAATCGCGAGAAATGGGATGTTACCGAGGTCGCCGTGGATGAAATGCTGGCCCGGACGTCAACCGATCTGGCGCCGTGGCACGTAATACCGGCCAATAACAAAAGATATGCGCGCATCAGCGCCATGAAGGCCATTGTCAAAGCGTTTTCAGCAGGGGTCGATCTGAACCCGCAACATCTGGACAGCCGTACGCTTGAGGCGGCCATCCAGGCTTTGGATGTTGAAGACTCGCTGATCGACAGTCTTCGTGCGCGGACTGAGTGATGTTTTCCGGGCGAGCTGAAACGATCCGGCTTGCGCGTCAGGGAACTCTGGTTATATCTCAGAGGTGCGGCGGGTATGATGTAATGGTAGCCTGTCAGCTTCCCAAGCTGAACGCGCGGGTTCGATTCCCGCTACCCGCTCCAGAACTCTCAGGTCAGACGGCGATTTCCGGTGAAGGCCTGCTCTGGCAGGCATGGGGGTCTTTTCGGGACGTTCCACCAAATTGATTTATGCCTTTAGATAGTCCCGGTTTGGGGCATCCCCCTTGCGATTAGTAGGATTCCGGGCGTCTTATGATAGAGTGACCCCATCACTGTTGAGCAGAGCCCAACTATGCGGGAAATTGATCAGACCGGCACGAGAACACCCCAAGAGCCTTGCGCAGGTGATGTTCATGCCTTTCTGGAGAGCCTGACCGGCCCGTCCCGTGGAACGGTTTCCTGGCTTGTCGACAGCGCATTGACTGTTTCTGTTGGCGAAGGCCGTGCGCTAGGCCTACGCCTGAAAGACAACACACCGCCCCATGACGAAGATATCGCAACGCTTCAGTGGACCGAGGGGGGCTATGTGCTCAACGCGCTGGCAGGGCAAGACATCTGGGTCAATGGCCACAAGATTGTGTCGGCAACGCTGAAACACGGCGACATGATCGAGTTTGGCGAATTGGGCCCGATCTCCCGATACCGCATATGTACTCAGAGGTTTCCCATTCGTCATACGGTCGAGGATATCCTGAGCGACGCCTATGCCTATGCGCGGTCAAGTCGCCGACCCTTTGCCCAAAGAATGTCGGGTGCGCTGCGTGAGAGTGGGCGAAGGCTTGTTTCTCAAACCACTATGTTCTTCAGGATTACGGTAGTAGCCGCGATTGCGCTGATCGCAGGTCTGCTGTTCCTGCTTTATCAAAACGACCGGAGACTGGCCGACAGCCTGCAACAGGAAGCTCGCAAGATTGAAGCTGTGGCGACCATGCTTAGCCAGACGCGGGAAGATGTTCTAACCCCCGAAGACCTTGTGGCGTTGAGGGAAGCCTTTCAGAACCAGCTGATATCAACCGAGCAGCGGCTGGGTACCCTTGAACAACGCGCGGGGGCGTCTACGCGGGTCATCACCGCCTCTACTCAATCCGTGGCTTTCATTCAGGGCGCCTACGGATTGCGTCATATCGAAAGCGGTAAACTGCTGCGCCACGTGTTGGGGCCGAACGGAGAGAAGTTGCAAACACCCTTCGGACAACCCTGGATCGAACCGGACGCAACAGGCGAGCCCGCGGAGTTCCAGTTCACTGGCACCGGATTTCTGCTGGAGGGTACGCCGCTGATGGCCACCAACCGCCACGTTGCCTTGCCCTGGACATCCGGCGACCAAGCTCAGGCACTGAAAAACGCAGGTCTTGAGGCCGAGATGCTTCGGTTGCTGGCCTATCTGCCAGGTCAGACCGATCCGATCGAGGCTACTTTGGACCGGTTCAGTGATACCGCTGATCTGGCACTTTTGTCGGTTGATCCAAACCGTATCGAGGGGCTGGGATTGCCACTGGCGGAAGATCTTCCACGAAGCGGTGACGAAGTCTTTCTGCTGGGGTATCCTACTGGCCTGAAATCATTAATTGCGCAGGCGGGGCCGGAGTTTCTGAATACGCTCGAAAAAGACGGGTCCGTCAATTTCTGGACGATCGCCGCACGGTTATCTGCGCAAAACCAGGTTCAACCTCTCGCCAGCCGAGGAATTGTGGCGCAGACAAGCCCGGGTGCAGTCGTTTATGACGCTGAAACAACGTCAGGAGGAAGCGGAGGGCCGGCCCTGAACCGCAAGGGAGAGGTGGTCGCGATTAACGCCGCGATCCTGCCAGAGTTCGGGGGCTCGAACATCGGGGTTCCGGTTTTGCACCTGAAAACCTTGCTGAGAGAAACTGTCAGCCAGTAATCAGTCGTTGGTCTGGAACGGCGATTTTTGAACAAGGAATACGACCACCAACGGAACGATCACAGAAATCAGGCCCACGGCGATCAACAGGTGCCCAAGTTGGCCGTAATCGGCAATCGATGTGACGACACCGGTTTCCGGGTCGGTTACCGCGCGCGACACCACGAAAATCTGGTTCAGGTATTTCGTTGCCAAACTGCTGGCCGACAATGCCATGTTGGTGAATGACGCCATGACGGCAAAGAAAGTTGCCTTCAGATGCACAGGAGCATTACGTGCGATCCAGGCCAGCATCGGAACCATCGCGATTTGACCCAGCGGAGATTCAACTGCGGTGTCGAGGACTGCGATGAACCTTGCGTCTACGATCCCGCCGGTATGCGCAGATGTCCATTCATGCACGCCGTAATACAGCGCTAGGTTGGGCAGGGCGAGGACCCCCGACGCGATGGTCAGAATGATGACGACCTGAGCAATCGAGCGGTTGGCCATAAACGGTCTCAGGACGATGAGCCCCACCAATGCAAGCAGGGACGTCAGAAGCGCCAGGATTGCCAGGAACTGCTCGTCAAACCCCAACTCGTCGATTTCGAACCAGGTCAACCCCGACCCGGGCAGAGGAACCGCACGAAACACGAAAATGATTATCGCCGTACCAATCAGGGCCTTTGCCTGATTTGGGTTCAGTTCCTTCACCAAGCGTGACATCAGGTACAAGATCACACTCAGAGAGACTGCAAAAATAGTTTCCTGGGCGAGTTGGAAATTCGATGTTCCTAACACGATACTCAATACAACAAAGGCGAGACCGCCCAGCAGGATCGGCCATTTGACCTCGGTGGTTTCGTCATGGGTATGAGGGGGATGACCTTGGCGAAGACGTTGACGCTGTATCAAACCGTGCAAAACCACACCGCTGACGGACAGCAGTGGAATGACAAGCGCGATCAGGTAGACGTTGCCATACAATGCAAGGCGGTCTGATTTCTGCATGCCCTCGGTTCCCGAGAACACCCAGATATTGACCGCGGCAACGGCTGCAAAACCGGAGAAAATGGCGATCCTGCCCAGGGTTTGCATTGTTGTATGCTGTGCACGGGTTTCCTCGGGCGAAAACGGCTGTCCGTCGGGATTGATCTTTGGAACGGCTTCGACTGTCATCGCGTCGGCGACAACATCCTGAATGGCATAGCCGGAAGGCGCCAAGAGCAGGGCAATGATGTACCAATGTTCCAGCGGCATGACATCAGCCATATGTCCGGGAAAGGCTACAAGCCCGTACATGGTGAGCAGGGACAAGGTGATCAGGGTTGCCCCCAATAGGATCAGCAATGACTTCCACCGCCAAAACAGATCAACAATATGACCCAGCGGCATTTTCAGGATCCAGGGAAGCCCGGCCCAAAACGCCAGCCCGGCAACAAAGGATGCGGATAGGTTAAGGTAGTCCTTAAGAAAGAAGGCACCGACGACCGATGTCAGACCAGAAACACCGGCGGCAAAATAGACCATGAGCGGTGGCAGGTAGGACCATTGCATCTGTCGGGCCAGATCAACAAAGGTTCTATGCCACCATGCAGAAAGCCGCACTCTTGTAGAAGGCTGGTCAGTGGTCATGTTCACGTAAATCGCATCGCAGGATTTCCTTGACCTAATGACACAGGGTTACAGAAATGCGGACGCAAAAAGCAACAAACTGGTCACCACCCCAAAGAGGGGAACAACAAGCGGCACGCGGAACTGCGGTTCATCGGTTTCAGCCCGGGTCTTCAAAAGGATCAGTGACAGATTGACCAGCACAAAGACTCCCAGAACAATTTGCGACGTCCGCTCGGCCAGAATGGCGATTGGAAGCGTTTGGGTCAGCAACAGGATTATCGCCGTGACCATGATTGTCGATACCGTTGGCGTCTGAGTGACCTGAGATACCTTAGCCAGAAACTTTGGCAAATGATCCCGATCCGCGAGCCCGTAAATCACGCGGGATGCCATGATCATCTGGATCAGAACACCATTGATCGTCGCAACGATGGCAATGGCTGAAAACCCCTGCTGGATAACATCGGGCGCGTCCGTAAAAATCAGGGCCAGCGGCGCGGCGGACGTCGAAAGGACATCGATCGGCACCACATACAGAACAGTCATGGACGTACCAAGATACAAGACCGTAGCCAGAATAAGCGTCAACAGGATCGCTTTCGGGATTGTTCCGGCGGGGTCTTTAACTTCTTCAGCGACATTCGCCATGTCCTCGAAACCCACAAAGGCGAAAAACGCCAGAAGCGAAGCGGCCAATATCCCTCTCCAGGCGTTTGGGTCCAGCCCGGGAACCATCTGGGTGAGCGCATAGCCCTGAGGCTCAGGAAGGGACAGGCCCCAACCAATAACGACGAGTAGCCCGCTGATTTCTATGATGGTAATGACTGCCGCCACCATTACCGACTGCGTGATCCCCCATAGGGCGATCAGCCCCATGACCAGAACTACACCGATTGTCAGACTTGAAATGCCTAAACCTGTAAGCGTTTGAAGGTACGACGCGGCCCCGATAGCCACGGCCGAGGCCGAGATGATGCCCGAGGCGGCCACGGCGAGACCGACCAGCACGGCCATCCAGCTTTTCTGAAACCCTGCTTCGACATAAGCGGCTTCACCCGCACTCACAGGATATCGGGTTGCCAGTTCTGCGTAGGACAGGGCAGTCAGCGCAACAACAAGCGCGGCAATCAGGAACGAAACAGCGGCAAATGGGCCCGCAATCCCGGCCGTCGCACCAACAAGCACGTATATTCCAGCGCCGACGGTTACCCCAAGCCCATAGAGCGTGAGCAGCGGGGTCGTCAGCGCCCGTCGCAGCTTTGGTGTATTTTGTTCAACGATGGACATCATCTATCCGCCAATTGGAATGCGTTGCGTGTCTTGGGTTGGCATTAAAGTTTCTCTGCTTGGTCCCGTTGCCTCGATCATATGAGTGACTGACGTGCGTTTGGTCCCGAGAAGCCAGAGCGTAGTCGGCAGAAGAGTGCGCCTCGCATTTGCCGCGCCCCTGGAGTGAAACCTTCGCGCCGTTGAAATACTGATCACCGGTAAATTTGCTTGGGGTCAGGCAGGTGAGCGTCGGGCCCGTTGATATATTCGTACTTCACTATGTGGTCGTATTGCGTGCCTTGATTCAGGTCAATGAAAGCGGATCGTCATACTGAATCGTAGAACGGTGCACCTTTCACACGCAATAAACTCGGGAACAAATCGCCGAACTTCCTGAGCCTTAAGGAATGCGGTCAAGCAGGGAGTCTCGGGTGACCAAATAGGTCGAAAGCTCCAAAGACTGGCCCGCAGAGTTCGTTTCGATCATCCGTATCAACTCCTGCGCAGCTTTTTGACCCATTTCACGGTGGGGCACGTGAACCGTTGTCAGGGCAGGGCTGACAATGCGCGCGATTTCGATGTCGTCAAAGCCGGTAATCGACACGTCTTCGGGCACTCGGAGCCCCATTTTTTGCGCCTGTCTCAATGCGCCGACAGCCAGAACATCGTTTCCGCACAAAACGGCGGTCGGCGGCGTGTCAGTCGCCATGAGATCCCTGAACGCCGTCGCGCCATTTTCGAATTCATACGTGGTTTCGATCACCATTAGGTCATCCGGCTGCAGGCCGTGGTCAGCCATGGCGCTTTTTATCCCTGCGATCCTGAGCCGCGCCCGGTCATTGCCCGAACTGATACCCGATATTGTCGCAAGACGTGAATGTCCCTGTCTGATGATCTGGTCTGCCAGCGCTTTCATGGCTTTGCAGTTGTCGAACCCAACTGACGGCACAGGATTGTCCGGCAGAAAGGACCAGGCAACCAGCGCGGGCACTTTCCGTCTGTCCAGGTAATCATAAATATCTGCGTCCCTGTCATGACCGATCAATAACAGCCCATCTGCACCCCGTGCGACCAGGGTTCGGATCTGATCCTTTTCCGCTTCGGGCTCATAGGCTGAACTGGAGACCAGCAATGTGTAACCACGCTGATGTATCTCTTCCTGGAACGCCTGCAACCCCCTTGCGAATATCGCGTTTTCCATGGTGGGGATGATGGCGCCAATGGTAAATGACCGCTTGGCCGCCATCACGCGGGCCGCGAAATTTGGCGTGTACCCCAATTCTTCAACCGTCGACAGGACACGCTTGCGCGTTGCTTCAACAACTTGCTGCGGGTTGTTCAGACACCGGGACACTGTCGCGGTCGAAACGCCCGCGGCCTTGGCAACGTCATCCAGTGTCGGAGCAGACCGATTTTTTGACATTCTCGAACTCTCAATTCTGGTTGGCTTAAGTTAATCGCATTTTTCAGATGATGAAAGGGTCAATGTAAGCGCTTGCAATATTGATGTAAGCGCTTACAAAGGTGTTGAGCCGATTCTGAAAGGGAGTCCCGGAAATGGTCCTTGCTGCATCTATCGTCGTTTTCGCGATCTATTTCGCCAACGTTGCTTTGGGTGCTTTCGCAGGCCGCGCGTTTCTTGGCGACGTAGGAGAGATGTTGGTTCTGTTCGCGGCGTCGATTTTGTTCGTTGTCGCAATTCTGAAAAAGGAAGCTGACCGAAACGCAACGAACGGCAGCTGAACTTTTGCTTGGGAGGGCAATTCATGAACAACGACAAGATTGAACTGGCGTCAGCAGAGCGCCGCAACTTTCTGAAGCTGAGCGCAAGTGGCGCGTTTACAGCCGCATTGGTTGCCGGGGTTGGGGGTGTTTTGTGGTCTTCAGAGGCCGCCGCGCAAACCGCAAAAGAAGAGAGTGAGCGTGAGAAGGCCGCTGACCATGTTATGACGGTGGCGACAGCCTATGTGCTGGGCGCGTCGCGCAGCTATCCCATCATGCAGTTGGACCTGAAGGAAAACATCCAGAATGCCACCAACGGCAAGGTCTATGTCAAATTGGCCCCCGGTGGCCAGCTAGGCGCGGGCGGCGCGCTGGTGCAGAAAGTACAGGGTGGAACGATTCAGGCCGCGCAGCATTCTCTGTCGAATTTTGCGCCTTTTGCGTCCACGGTCGACCTGATCAACATGCCGTATCTGTGCGGGTCGAACCAGCGCTTCACCAACCTTGTCCATTCAGACACGTGGAAAAGCGAAGTCCACCCCAAGGTCGAGGCGGCAGGCTTCAAAGCTTTGTTCTACGTGAATATCGATCCGCGTGTTGTCGCAGTCCGGCAGGGCGGCAATGCGGTCATAACCCCGGGAGATATGGGCGGGATCAAGTTCCGCGTTCCCGGATCGAAGATGCTGCAACAATACTATCGCATGGTCGGTGCCAACCCGACGCCTGTCGCATGGGGTGAAACGCCTTCGGCGATCAAGCAGGGTGTTGCCGACGCGCTCGACCCGTCGGTAGGGGCGCTGTATGTTTTCGGTTTCAAGGACATCCTCAGCCATGTGACCTTCACGCAGGCCGTTCCGGACAGTCAGGTTTATTCCTGTAATCTGGAGTGGTTCAACTCGATGCCTGCTGACGTGCAGGAAGGCATCATGTGGGGTGCCGAGATGACTGGTCATCAGAACCTGTCCAAGGTTCCGTCGGCCCGCGCCTATGCCATGGCCGAGTTGAACAAGGCTGGTGTTGAATTCCATTCGCTCAGCGATGATCAGCTGGCGGAATGGCAGGATGCCGGTGGGTATCAGCGTTCGGAATGGGATCCGTTCAAGACGGAACTGGCTGGTTCGATGGACAACTTTGAGAAGCTGGTCGAAGCGGCTGGTACGCAGGGTAAATATTACGTCCACGACGCCTAAGGTGAAACCCGTGGGCGCCTGCTGGCGTCCACGATTCTTGTACCGCGCGGCCAACAGCGGCCCGACAAGGCAGGTGCGGACCTGGCTGTTCCATCGCCGGAGGATCAGATGACCGTTCTTCAGAAAATTGACCGAAACGCCGAACGCTGGTTGCTGCTGGTGTTCTACGTGATGCTGGTGATCACTATGGCCATCGAGGTGCTGCGGCGCGAGATATTCGCCTATTCCTCGATCTGGGGCGAGGAAATCGTACGGTATTCCTTTATCTACCTGGCTTGGATAGGTGCGGCTGCCGCGGTGAAAGAGCGGGCCCATATCCGGATCGATGTGATCATGCACTATGTCGGGCCGCGCCCCAAAGCGCTGCTTTATATCTTCGGCGATCTGGTGATGTTCATGGTGGCGATCATCGCACTCTACTGGTCGTATGAAGCGGTTCACGTTTCGGCCAAGTTTGGTTCCGTTACGGACGGTTTGCGGATTTCCAAGGTTTGGTTCCTGATGGCTGTGCCGACCGGGTTTGCCCTGATGATCTGGCGACTGATCCAATCCCTGTTGCGCGATCTGAAATGCCTTCGCGACGGCACGCCCGTCTTCGAAGGCGACAAACTGTTTGACTGAGGAGAAACCGGATGCTTTGGAACTCCCTCAATCAAACCGTTGAACTGGGCTGGGATTTTTATCTGCCGGTGATCCTGTTTGTTGCCCTGATCGCCTTGGCCGTACCGGTTTGGGCGGCCATTGGAACGGCTGCGATCGTAATGCTGATCATGTCCGGTGACCTTCCTCTCAGCCTTGTCGGAGAGAGCCTGTTTACCGGCATCGACGCTTTTGCCCTGACTGCCGTGCCCTTGTTTATCCTGACCGGGGATGTTCTGGTACGGACGGGGTTGTCACGCAAGTTTCTGGATGTTGCCGAGGCTTTGACATGCTTCGCCAAGGGTGGTTTCGGATCGGCCACGGTGCTGGTCTGCGGAATGTTTGCGGCGATTTCGGGGTCGGATGCCGCCGGGGCTGCTGCGGTCGGCCGGATGACAATCAACCGGTTGGTGGAAAGCGGGTATCCGCGCCCCTACGCCTGTGCTCTGGTCGCCGCCGGTGCCTGCACCGGTATTCTGATACCGCCCTCAATCGCCTATATCATCATTGGCCTTGTGCTGGGTATCTCTGCATCGACGCTTTTTCTGGCCGCTCTGATCCCGGGTCTGGCTATCCTGGTGTCGATCCTGATCACCAACATCATCATGAACCGCCTTTATGCTTACGAAGGCGGCGGAATGATGACCATGGGGGAGTGGTTCGCCAATCTGGGCAAGGCGCTCAGGTCCGGCTGGTATGCCTTTATCGTACCGGGGATTATCTTTTATGGCATCTTTTCGGGCCGACTTACGCCGACTGAGGCTGGTGCCACGGCTGTTGTCGTCACCATCATCATGGGCTTCATCCTGCGCACGCTGACATTGGCAGATTTTCCGTCGATGCTGGTCAGCTCTGCCAAGGTGAATGGGGTGATCCTGCCGATCATCGCCTTTTCGGCACCGCTGGCCGAGGCGCTGGCGATCATGGGCGTTCCGCAAGGGTTTGTCACTTCGGTGACCTCGCTGACAGACGATCCGTATCTGCTGATCCTGCTGATGATCGGCATCCTGATCGCAGCGGGCTGCGTCATGGAGACGACACCGAATATCGTGATCCTGGCACCGATCCTGAAACCATTGGCTGACAATATCGGCATGAACGAGATCCAGTTCTGCATCATGATGATCACCGCACTGGGAGTGGGCTTTATCACCCCGCCGCTTGGGCTGAACCTGTTCGTCGTGTCTGGCATTACCGGTGAATCCATTCTGAAGATAGCCGCCCGAGCTGTGCCTTTCGTATTGACCATGCTGATCGTGGTGATCCTGATCGCCTACGTGCCAGCCGTGTCGACAACATTGTTACCTGAAATCTACCAATAGGACCTGCTGAACATGCCTCGCGAATATCTGAAAAAGGCAACTTTAACGGCTCAATCACACGCCTCAGAGGTGCATGATACAGTGAAGACCATTCTGACCGATATCGAGGCGGGCGGTGATGCAAAGGCAAGAGAATATGCCGCCAAGTTCGACAAGTACGAAGGGAATGTCTTGCTGACCCCGGCTGAGATTGAGGCCGCCTGTGCAAAAGTTTCTGAAAAGCTGAAGGCCGACATCCGTTTCGCCCACGACAACGTTCGGCGCTTTGCCGAGACGCAAAAAGCCACCGTTTCTGACGTCCAGACTGAGATCGTGCCGGGCTTCGTTGCTGGGCAGAAGGCGATTCCAGTGGATGCTGCGGGGTGTTACGTGCCGGGTGGGCGATACAGCCACATCGCCAGCGCAATTATGACAGTGACCACCGCCAAGGTTGCGGGATGTCGCCACATCACGGCCTGCTCGCCTCCGCGCCCTGGCGAAGGGGTTGCGCCTGCCATCGTTTATGCGGCCCATATCAGTGGGGCCGACAGCATTCTGGCTATGGGGGGCGTGCAGGGCGTTGCCGCCATGACCTACGGTCTGTTTGGTTTGCCACGCGCCAACATCCTTGTGGGCCCCGGCAATCAATTCGTGGCCGAAGCCAAGCGCATCCTATACGGCAAGGTTGGTATCGACATGATCGCAGGTCCGACCGACAGTTTGATCCTTGCCGATCAGTCTGCCGATGCGCATGTCGTCGCCACCGATTTGGTCAGTCAGGCGGAGCACGGATACAACTCACCGGTCTGGCTGGTCACTGATGATCGTGGCCTTGCGCAAAAAGTGATGGAACTGGTGCCTGCGCTAATCGCCGATCTGCCAGAATTGAACCGCGAAAACGCCTCGGCCGCATGGCGCGACTATGCCGAGGTTATCGTCTGTTCCAACCGCGAAGAGATGGCCGCCTGTTCCGACGAATATGCACCTGAGCATCTGACGGTTCAGGCTGAGGATCTGGACTGGTGGCTGGAACGGCTGACCTGTTATGGATCGCTGTTTCTGGGCGAGGAAACCACCGTGTCATACGGTGATAAGGCGACCGGTACGAACCATGTTCTGCCAACATCGGGCGCGGCCAGCTATACTGGCGGGTTGAGTGTCCATAAGTACATGAAGATCGTTACTTGGCAGCGGGCCACGCGCGAAGGGTCGAAGCCCATTGCCGAAGCGACCGCGCGGATATCGCGGTTGGAAGGAATGGAAGGTCACGCCCGCGCCGCAGATGTGCGTCTTGCGAAGTATTTCCCGGACGAGCAGTTCGACTTGACCGCCGATGGATGACCCGCGCACTTTATTCGACCTGACAGGCCGGGTGGCGTGTATCACCGGTGCCAGCTCGGGGCTTGGGCGGCAAGTGGCTCGGACTCTTGCCGCTGCCGGTGCGCGTGTTGTCGGCGTAGCCCGGCGCAGCGAGGCATTGGCACAGATGCAGGCCGAGATTGGCACGCGCGCTGCAGCGGTTGTTGCAGACGTTGCAGATCGCGATGGGGTGAATGCGCTGACGCAGGCCGTCGCTTCCAAGTTTGACCCCCCCGATATTCTAGTCCATGCGGCTGGGGTGAACACGCGTGAGGCTGCGGATGATGTTACTCCTGAGGGGTGGGATGCCACGCTTGCCCTAAACCTCAGCGCACCGTTCTTCCTCAGCCAGGCGATGGTTCCGGCGATGAAGGAAAAGGGGTGGGGGCGTATTGTCAATTTCGCCTCGCTGCAAACAACGCGCGCTTTTCCTGGTGGTATCGCCTATGGCGCATCCAAGGCGGGGATCGGGCAGTTGACACGCGCCATGGCCGAGGCCTGGTCGCCCTTTGGCATAACCGCCAACGCCATCGGGCCGGGGTTCTTCCCCACCGAACTGACGCAGGCCGTGTTCGACGACTCCAAGCGCGCAGAACGGAACGCCGAGCAAACCTGTATCGGACGCAATGGGCGGATGCAGGATATTGACGGGCCGATCTTGTTCTTATGCTCTCGGGCGTCTGACTATGTCACGGGGCAGGTTTTGATGGTTGACGGAGGGTTTACAGCCAAATGAAGGCTCTGGTTTACAAAGGTGTTGAACAAATGGTGTTCGACGATGTGCCGAATGCTGAACCGGGCGCATCGGAACACCTGATCCGGGTCGAGGCGGTCGGCATCTGCGGATCGGACATGCACGCCTATCTGGGCCATGATGCACGTCGCTCAGCGCCCCTGATCCTCGGGCACGAGGCGGCAGGTGTCATTGTCGACGGATTACGTGCCGGTGATCGGGTAACGATCAATCCGCTGGTAAGCTGTGGTCAATGCGCTGCATGTCGGACGGGTCGCGAGAATCTGTGCCCGGATCGTCAGATTATCTCGATGCCACCGCGTGAGGGGGCTTTCGCGCAATACGTCTCGATGCCCGGCAACAATCTTGTCGACGTGCCCGAGGATGTCTCTTTCGCCAAAGCTGCGCTGGCCGAACCTCTGGCGGTAAGCTGGCACGCAGTCAGATTGGGGATCGAGGCTCTGCATTCTGCGATGGACCGCCGCGCCTTGGTGATTGGCGGTGGGGCCATTGGCCTTGCGGCGGCCTTGGCCCTGCGGGCACAGGGCATTGAAGACGTTACAATCGCGGAACCAAACGCGTTGCGCCGGGCTTTTCTGGCGGAAATCGAAAGTTTTGCACTCATGGATGCGCCCAATGGGTCTTTCCCGTTGGTCATTGATGCTGTCGGATATGCCGCGACACGGTCGGTCGCTTCGGCCATGGCCGCGCCGGGCGGCGTGATCGTGCATGTCGGATTGGGTGAAGATGCCGGAGGTCTGGACGTGCGTCGCATGACCTTGCAGGAAATTACCTTTATCGGATCCTACACCTACTCCGCGCAGGATTTCCGCGACACCGCTCAAGCGATCTTTGACGGCCGTCTTGGCGCCCTGAATTGGGTTGAAGAGCGTGCACTGGCCGATGGCGCCCAGGCGTTTCGCGATATCCGCTCTGGCTCCGTAGCCGCACCGAAGATTATCCTGAGACCCTGGGGATAAACCCGACAGAACTGGAGGCCACCATGTACAAGAAAATTCTGGTCCCGATGGCTTTGGATCACGGCATTTCACAACATACGCTGGAAGTCGCGCGTGCCTTATCGGAAAACGGGGCCGAGATCATAGGCTTACATGTCTACGAAATGCCACAGGGATCGGTCAGCGCCTATCTGGACAAGTCCGCAGTGGCCGAAGGGTTCGAACGTGCGAGGGGGGCATTGTTGCAAAAGGTTGACGGGCTCGACGGTGTGAAAGCCGAAATCATTAAAGGGCACACCGCCCGCACCATTATTGACTACGCGACCAGCAACAATGTGGACTGCATTGTTATAGGTTCCCACAAACCGGACCTGAGCGACTATTTTTTGGGATCGACAGCGTCACGCGTCGTTCGTCATGCCCCCTGCGCTGTACACGTACACCGCAGAACCTGATTTCCTTCATCGCACCATGCGCCCCAACAGGACCAACAGCCCGACCATGAACATAGACAAGAAGATAACCGACGATCTGGTGGCCAACGATATCTCGTTCGTCACCACCGTCCCCTGCAAGCAACTGGCAGGCGTCATCGCTGAAATCGACCAGCGAGAGGACATCCATCACATCCCGTCCAACAAGGAAGACGAGGGGATGGGCCTGTGCGCCGGAGCATGGATGGGCGGCAAGCGTCCCGCGATCATCATGCAAAACACCGCAATCGGTGTGACGATCAACACGCTGGCGACACTGATCCAGTATTATCGCATGCCTTTGCCCATGCTGATTTCCTATCGCGGAGAGCTGCGCGAACCGGTTGCCTGCCAGGTTGAAATGGCTGTGCATACAAAAGCGCTGTTGGCTCAGTTGAATATCCCGACTTATCACTTCCACCATCAGTCAGATGTTGAGGAACTCGACGCGATCCTCAAATACACCTTTATGTGCAACAAACCGGTCGCCATTTTGACCGATGCCAGTTTCTGGGGAGGCTATGGCGACCAATGATCCGTTCTGAAATTCTGAAAGAAATCGCTCCGATCCTGCGCGATCAGCTTGTTGTTTGTAACATCGGCATTCCAAGTCAGGAACTGCATGCCATCGACGACCAGCCCACCAATTTCTACATGCTGGGCACGATGGGGCTGGCCTCATCCATCGGTCTGGGTCTGGCCTTGTCGCAGCCCAAGCCTGTTATCGTGATCGATGGGGATGGGTCGGTCCTGACCAATCTGGGTACCTTGCCGACCATCGCCAATAACGTGGCGGACAACTATATCCTGTTGATCGTCGACAATGGGTCGTACGGGTCCACTGGGGATCAGCCGACATATGCGGGGCAGAAGACCTCTCTGGCGAAAATGGCGGAAGCCGCAGGATGCGAGCGCGTAATCGAATGTCAGGCCGAAGATACCGGCCGCGTGCTGCAAGAAGCGCTGGATTCGAAACAGATGACCATCATTGTGGCCAAGTGTGAAAGCGGAAATGCCAAGATGCCGGTTATCACGATGGATCCGGTGGTGATCCGCGACCGGTTCATGAAGGCCGTACAGGCCTGATGCTATCCAGCGCTATCCACAGTTCCGAAGACGCGCGCCGCCTGGCCCGGCGGCGCCTGCCGTGGATGGTGTTTGACTATATCGATGGGTCTGCCGGGGCCGAGGTTGGCGCAACCCGAAACAGGGCTGCACTGGATGCGCAGATCCTTCGTCCACGGATTCTGAAAGACGTCAGTGAAAGGTCGCTTGCTTGTTCCGTCTTTGGCAGGTCGACCCAGCGCCCGTTTGGCATCGCACCGATGGGTATGTGCAACCTGTCGGCCCCCGGTGCAGACCTGATGCTGGCACGTCTTGCGGCGCGGTACGAGGTGCCGCTTGGGGTATCAACCGTCGCATCGACTCCGATGGAAGACCTGATTCTCGAGGCAGAAGGACATGCCTGGTTTCAACTGTATTTCAGCGGTGATGGCAGTGGTACATTCAAGCTGGTCGATCGCGCAAAGTCTGCGGGGTACGAAACGCTGGTGCTGACGGTGGACGTGCCCGAAGTGGGGCGTCGCCCGCGTGAATTGCGCCATGGGTTCAGAATGCCGTTCAAAATGGGCCCGAAACAGGTGCTTGATTTTGCGCTTCATCCGCGGTGGTCGCTGTCCACGCTGCTGCGGGGCAAGCCCGGTATGGCGAATTTCCTGATGGGCGGATATGATTTTGATCGTCGGGAAAGCCGGGCCAAGGCGACTTGGGAGACTTTGGCCCGTCTGCGCGAACAGTGGGCCGGGAAGCTGGTGGTCAAAGGCGTTCTGGATGCTGAAGACGCGTTGCGCCTCAAGTCGGCAGGTGTCGATGCCATTCAGGTCTCAAGCCACGGAGGGCGCCAGTTGGACAGTGCGCCAGCGCCGATTGCCGTATTGCCGGAAATTCGGAACGCCGTCGGTCCGGATTATCCGCTGTTTTACGACAGCGGTTTGCGCTCGGGCGAGGATGTTTTGAAAGCCTTGGCAAACGGGGCAGATTTTGCCTTCTTCGGCCGCATCCTGCAATTTGCAATCGCGGCAGAAGGGGAAGAAGGGCTTGAGCAGCTGTGGTCTGTGCTGAGTGATGAAATGAGTATTGCCATGGCGCAGATGGGCGTTTCGTCGCTGGACGAGGTGCGACGCTCAACCTGAACCAAATATGGAGAACGACCCGAGGCGTACCTTCGAGTCGTTCCTATGCTGGTTTAACCGCGGCGTCTGCGGCGGCGTCCACCGCCTGTTTCGCTTTCTCCGCCTGTGTTGAAGCTTGGATTGGGCAACGTGACAACCTGCGCCAGTTCCGGGAACGGATCGGTCTTGTGCGGGATCGCGTTGGCGGCCACGAAATGATCTTGGAACTTCGGCTCAATTGCGGTTTCGATCTTGGTGATCTCGCGCACGACGCGTTCGATTTCAGCGCGTGATCCGATATTGCACAGCGCAATCCGCGCGCCTGTACCAGCGGCGTTACCCGCGCTGGTGACCTTGTCCAGCGGAGCATCAGGGATCATGCCCAGAACCATTGCGTGCTTGGTTGAAATGTGGGCGCCAAAGGCACCGGCCAGAACCACTCGATCCACCTTGTCGACTTCCATCTCGTCCATCAGCAGACGCGCACCGGCATAAAGCGCGGATTTGGCCAGTTGGATGGCGCGGATGTCGCCTTGCGTGACAGTGATGCGGGGGCCACCTTCGGCGCTGGCATCGTGAATCAGGTAAGCGTGAGTGCGGCCTTCGGGGATGCAGCGGGCCGTTCCAGTCTGCTCGGCCGATCCGATCAGGCCGCTTTCATCCAGAAGGCCGGCCATACGCATCTCGGCCACAGCTTCGATAATGCCCGAGCCGCAGATACCGGTGATACCAGTGGTGGCGACATCAAGGTCAAAGCCGTCTTCGTCCGACCATTTCTCGGACCCAATGATGCGAAAGCGGGGTTCCTTGGTGAGGGGATCGATTTCGATCCGCTCGATCGCGCCGGGTGCTGCGCGCTGGCCAGAACTGATCTGAGCGCCTTCAAACGCAGGCCCGGTGGGTGAGGAACAGGCCAGAACTCGGCTGGTGTTGCCCAGCAGGATTTCGGCATTGGTGCCCACATCGACGATCAGAACCAAATCCTCGGAAATACCGGGTTCCTCGGACAGGGCAACCGCCGCACAATCCGCGCCTACATGGCCCGCGATGCAAGGTAGGATATAGACCTGCGCGCGAGGGTTCATGTTGGTCAGTTCCATCTCGCGTGCGGGCAGGGACATCGACTCGGACGATGCCAAGGCAAAAGGCGCCTGACCCAACTCCACCGGGTCCAGACCCAGAAGCAGATGGTGCATGACCGGGTTGCAGACAAACACCGTTTCCACGATCAGCGCGGTGTCAATGCCGGCTTCTTCAGCGATTGAGGTGGTCAGATCATTGATCGCCTCGCGCACGGCTTTTGTCATTTCCTGATCCCCGCCGGGGTTCATCATGGAATATGAAACACGGCTCATCAGGTCTTCGCCAAAGCGGATTTGCGGGTTCATCAGGCCCGATGAAGCCTTGACCTCGCCGGTTTCCAAGTCGGTCAGGTGAGCCGCAATCGTAGTTGAGCCAAGGTCGATGGCCAGCCCATACAGCCCGCCTTCGTGCAAGCCGGGCCAGATTTCGACAATGCGTGCGACGCTGTCCTTGTGACCTTTGTGAACGGCCACAGTGACTTCCCATTTGCCTTTGCGCAGAACCGGTTGCAACTTGGATAAAAGTGACAGGTCCGCCGTGACCGCGTCAATATTCCACTGTTCGCGCAGCGCGCGTTCAAGGCGCTCCAGATCACCGGTTGGCGAATGCATGTCGGGTTCTTCGACCACCACGAAATACAGACGAGTTGCTGGATCCATGGTGATGGCGCGTGCGGTGGCGGCTTTGCGAACGACCTGACGATGTACCTGGCTTTCCGGCGGCACGTCGATCACGACATCGCCCTGAACCGAGGCCTGACAGCCCAGACGACGACCGGGTTTCAGGCCACGCTTGTCGTCATATCGCTGCTCGACCGCGTTCCATTCGCTCAGCGCATCCTGGGCCACCGTGACGCCGTGCTTGGGAAACTCGCCATAGCTTGGGGTGATCTGACACTTTGAACAGATACCACGGCCCCCGCAGACCGAATCCAGATCCACTCCCAATTGGCGGGCTGCGGTCAGAATTGGCGTGCCGACAGGAAAATGCCCGCGTTTGCCGGACGGGGTAAAGACGACAAGTGGGTCGGTGGTCATGAGTGACATGCCTTTTTGTGTTCGCGCGTTTTCCCGGCAAGATATTGGTTTGAGCGCAAAGGGAAAGGGCTAACAGCGGCACGATTTGCGCGGCATGCGTCGTTTTCTTTGGCTGTATAGGCAACTGGAGCCACAGAGTTGCCCCCAAGGGCTTTTCCTTTGGTTCAATCCATGCAATAGGGTCACCGCCAAACGGGCTTTTGCATGGGGTATTCAGATGCAGATTCGTGAGGCACTCACCTTTGACGACGTTCTTCTGGTTCCGGCCGCATCTTCAGTGCTGCCGGCAACAGCGGACACAACCACGCGTGTCACGCGTGAGATTACCATGAACATCCCGCTGCTGAGCTCGGCCATGGACACGGTGACCGAGGCGCGCATGGCCATTGCCATGGCACAGGCAGGCGGTATTGGGGTCATCCACAAGAACCTTTCTGTAGAAGAGCAGTCTCGCGAGGTTCGCCGCGTCAAACGGTTCGAGTCGGGTATCGTCTATAGCCCTGTTACCTTGCGCGCGGATCAGACCCTGGCCGATGCGAAGGCTCTGGTCGAGCGCTATAATTTCACCGGTTTCCCGGTAGTTGACGCGGATGGTCGCGTGGTTGGTATCGTAACCAACCGGGATATGCGCTTTGCCAATTCCGAAGACACGCCGATCAAGGCGATGATGACCTCGGAAAACCTGGCAATGCTGAAAGAACCCGCCGATCTGGAAGAGGCCAAAAGCCTGATGCGGGCCCGTCGTATCGAAAAGCTGCTGGTGGTCGACGGCACGGGAAAACTGACAGGTCTGCTAACGCTGAAAGACACCGAACAGGCGGTTCTGAACCCAACTGCGTGCAAAGACCGGCTTGGCCGCCTGCGAGTGGCTGCCGCGACTTCGGTTGGGGACGCGGGTTTTGAGCGGTCCGAGCAGCTGGTGGCTTCGGGCGTGGATATCATCGTCGTCGATACGGCGCATGGTCACTCTCAGGGGGTGCTGGATGCGGTCAGACGGGTCAAGACTCTGTCGAACGAGGTTCAGATCATTGCCGGAAACGTGGCTACAGGCGAGGCGACCAAGGCGCTGATCGACGCGGGTGCTGACGCCATCAAGGTGGGCATTGGCCCCGGCTCGATCTGTACAACTCGCATGGTGGCGGGCGTTGGTGTCCCTCAGCTGACCGCGATCAGTGATTGTGCGGCTGCGGCGGGGGATGTTCCGGTCATTGCGGATGGTGGCATTAAGTTCTCGGGCGATTTTGCCAAGGCAATTGCGGCCGGCGCGTCTTGCGCCATGGTCGGTTCGATGATCGCGGGCACAGATGAAAGCCCGGGTGAGGTCATTTTGTATCAGGGCCGGTCGTTCAAATCCTATCGCGGTATGGGCAGTCTTGGTGCGATGGCGCGCGGATCGGCGGATCGGTATTTCCAGAAGGACGCGGCAAATGACAAGCTGGTACCCGAAGGGATCGAAGGGCAGGTTCCTTACAAAGGATCAGCCAGCGCAGTGATCCACCAGCTTGTTGGTGGTTTGCGCGCTGCGATGGGATACACCGGCTGCGCGACTGTCGAAGAGATGCGCAGAAACTGCCAATTCGTGAAGATCACGGGCGCAGGTCTGAAAGAGAGCCACGTACACGATGTTCAGATCACACGTGAAAGCCCGAACTACCGGCTGATGTAAGCCGTTGCGCATGACATACGGCACCCATGCACGGGGTGCCGTAGTGATTTTGGATTGGCCTGTCACGGCCTGTTTCAGCCAAGGTAATCCGTGATGACACCTGCTGCCCGCGTTCAGGCCTCGATTGAAATTCTGGACGACATTCTGGCCGGGGCCCCGGTTGAAAAGGCGCTGACCGGTTGGGCACGGCGCAGCAGGTTTGCGGGCTCCAAGGATCGGGCAGCTATTCGCGATCATGTGTTTGATGCTTTGCGTTGCAAACGCTCGTTTGCTGCGTTGGGTGGTTCCGGAACTGGCCGCGGCCTGATGATCGGCGCAATTCGCGCATCGGGTGAAGATCCGGTTGAGTTGTTTACCGGCGACCGCCACGCGCCGGAAGCCCTTCAAAATGACGAAATATCAAGAGCTTTTGCATCCGACGCCGAGAGATATGATCTTCCCGACTGGCTGTGGCCACGGTTCGTTGCATCCTTGAACGATGCCGCCGTGCCGTGCGCATTGGCATTGCAAGAGCGCGCCCCGGTTTTTCTACGGGTCAATATGTTGAAAACGAATATAACCCGGGCGATTGATACTTTGGCGACCGACGGTATTTCAGCCCGTCCAACACCGTTATGCGAGACTGCTCTGGAGGTGACAGAAGGGGCGCGTCGGATCGCGCTAAGTCAGGCTTACGCTCAGGGTTTGGTCGAGCTTCAGGATGCGGCAAGTCAGGCTGTCGTTGCTGCCTTGGGTCTGCGCCCTGGAATGCGCGTTTTGGACTACTGCGCCGGAGGCGGTGGCAAGTCGCTTGCGATTGCGGCCTACAAGGGTGTCGAAGTGTACGCTCATGATGTAAACGCACGCCGAATGAAGGATGTTCCGGCGCGGGCAGAACGGGCAGGGGCCAGAATAACCATCCTGAACAACACAGAGCTTGCCAATCACGGGCCTTTTGACGTCATTTTGGCCGACGCCCCGTGTTCCGGCAGCGGTTCGTGGCGGCGCGCACCAGCAGGTAAATGGGCATTGACTGAAGAACGTTTGCAAGATCTCACGCTCATCCAAGCTGACATTCTTGCACAAATCACGCCGTTCGTCCAAGCAGGTGGAGTGCTGGCATATGCGACATGCTCGGTTCTTGCGGACGAGAACGATGCGGTTGTCGACAGGTTTCTGGCGCAACATGCGGGCTGGCGCGAAACCTTCCGGCACGCATGGCAGGTAACGCGCGGGTCCGACGGATTCTTTACGTCACACTTGACGCGCTGATCTTTCAGTAAATACAACCTTGGGTAGCTGAATTGTTTTTTAGCGCCGTTAGGCGAGTGTTAACCAATTTTACCTGTTACTACCGCAAAACATGTGCCCGAGCCGTTTATGCCTGACATCACTGAGTTCTTTCCAGCCCCTTCAGCCGCCAATACTCCATCGGTGTTTCGGATCGGGTCGTTGGTGTTTCTGGCGCTGTTGATCAGCCTGGCACCTGCGGTTGGATTTATGCCGTCGGACTGGACAAAAGGATTGCTGGCAACAGGCATCTCCCTGTTGGGTGTGGCGCTTTTGTTTGGGATCAAGGGGGCGATTACAAACAGGAATTTGCATCAGATATCGGCCCTTTTGGCCGCTTTCGCAGAGCGCGAGGATGCTCCGGTTGTGATCTCAAACGGGAATGGTGACATATTGGCCGCGAACGTCCTGGCGGAGAAAAAGTTGGGGGCCGTACGGGGCGAAACCCTGGCCCGCTGTTTACGCTCCAAGTTTGCCAATCCATCGGCGATTTTACTAAGCCTGCAATCACGTGCGCAATCCGCGGGACGCGCCCAGAGCGAGTTTCCCGGTGGCGGCCGGTCCATTTCAGTTTCCGTGCATCGATTGAGGCCGGGGCTGTTCTGCTGGAGCTTTAACTACGTTCAACAGTATAGTTGGCAAACCCTTGGCTTGCCGGTTGTAACCATTGGACGCGCAGGTGATGTATTGCGCGTCAATGCCACGGCCGAGCGTTTGTTTGGTGCGCACCCTGCCGGAGTGCAGGATATTTTCAGCGAAGCAGAACCGCGGATTGGAGCTGTCAACGCGGTCAGGACCCGCGATGGTCATATTCTGGCAGCCGTGTCCGAACTTTCTCAATCCGGGTCGGAACGAAGCCTTTGTTTGTTACCGATTACGCAGATGCCCGCACGGGATGCGGTCATGTCTTTCTCCGACCTTCCGGTTCCAATTCTCAGGCTTTCCGAGGACGGCATCATCCTGGACAGTAATCGGCTGGCGGCGAAACTGTTGGGAAAGAAGCAGCTTGAAGGCTGTAACATCAGCGACATCATGCGGGGCATGAGTGGCCCTGTGCTGGATTGGTTGAAACGGACCGAAGCGCATGAAGAAACGCAGCGATCAGAGTTCTTGCAGTTCATTAGAGGCGACAAGGAAATCTTTGTTCAAGTCACCCTGAGCCGCGTGTTTGTCGACGGAAAGATATGCTTGATCGCGGTTCTGAACGATGCGACTGAACTGAAGACGCTGGAAGCTCAATTCGTTCAGGGCCAGAAAATGCAGGCCGTAGGGCAATTGGCCGGAGGTGTAGCACATGATTTCAACAACCTGCTGACGGCTATTTCCGGTCACTGCGATCTGTTGCTGTTGCGCCATGACCAGAATGACCCGGATTACGGGGATTTGGTGCAGATCAACCAGAATGCCAACCGGGCCGCCGCATTGGTAAGTCAGCTTTTGGCGTTTTCGCGGAAACAAACCCTCAGGCCCGAAGTATTGGATCTGCGTGACACGATCTCGGACCTTATTCACCTGCTGAACCGTTTGGTTGGCGAAAAGGTGCAATTAACGCTGAGCCACGATCCGGTGCTCAAACCCGTGCGGGCGGACAAGCGTCAACTTGAGCAGGTGCTGATGAACCTTGTCGTTAACGCACGAGATGCCATGTCAGACGGGGGTGAAATTCGCATTGAAACCAGTGTGTTGACCCTTTTTCAACCTCTCATGCGGGACAGGGCAACCGTACAACCGGGCGATTATGTGACAGTCAAGGTTGTGGATGGCGGTGTTGGTATCCCAGCAGATAAGCTGCAGAAGATTTTCGAACCCTTCTACACCACGAAACGAACTGGAGAAGGCACCGGGTTGGGGTTGTCAACGGCATACGGGATCGTCAAGCAGACCGGCGGGTTTATCTTTGTCGACAGTGCTATTGGACGGGGTACCGAGTTCACGGTTTTCCTTCCGGTTTGTGAGACAGCGACCGAAGTCGAAGCCGAGTTGCCAGCCCAGCCCGAATCTCAGAGCGCCAGGCAGGGTGAGGGCGTGGTGCTGCTGGTCGAGGATGAGGCGCCTGTTCGTGCATTTGCAACGCGCGCCCTGCGGCTGAAGGGTTACACCGTGCTCGAGGCGGACTCGGCGGAAGAGGCGCTTCGATTGCTTGAAGATTCCGCGTTAAATGTTGACGTATTTGTCACTGATGTAGTCATGCCGGGAATGGACGGGCCGACCTGGGTGCGCAAGGCCAGGGAGACGCGCCCGGACGCGCGTGTGATCTTCGTGTCCGGGTATACCGAAGGCGTTTTCGGTGATACGGGTCCGGATATTGCCAACTCAACCTTTCTGCCCAAGCCGTTTTCCCTCAACCAACTGACTGAGGCCGTGTTTCAACAACTCAACTGATGAATCACAATGCGGCTTTGTGCAGCGCAAATTCTTCCGGGAAGGCATTTCGAAACTTTTGTTCGGTAGCAGGTGACAGATGCAAATCTCCCTGAGGCGAAACGTTTTCGCGCTTCAGATCGATCTGCATGTCCAGCCGTGTTTGCAGAAAATCCAACACCTTGTCCTGATGTTCGTATTTGAAGATATGACGAGCGCCAGCGCTGTCGTTGCGGGTACGGAAGAATTGCGCCTGGCTGCCGACATTGGCAAATTCGGGACGTGTGTCCTGCAAATAGGCTTGCACGAACGTGTCAAAACTCATGTCACGTGTCGAGCGTAGTTGACCTATCAAGTCTTCGCGACTGCGGAACCGGTACCAGCTGCCCAGCCAATCCAACGGCTCGCGCACAACGGCCATAATTTCCATCTCGGTATCAAACAGTTTTCGAAACATGGTCTGGAAAAACCGGTCATACCGACGCACCGGGGCGTGTTTCAGCTCTGGTGGATGTGAAACGATGAGATCTGCCCGGTCACGCAACGCCGTATGATAAGCCGTGCTTCCGGTCTTGGGGACAGAAAGAAAAGCCAGTCGTTCTTTATAAAAAACAAGCATTTACCGATCCGAAAAATTGCCATGTTACTTGTGCAGATTGTCGTAAACGACTCTTTAACACAATTGCAGAAGACTGATTTCTGTAAGTTTTGGTTGAAATGTTCTCTTTTTGATCTCATAAGGAACAAGAGGCGAACAAAGCAGCGATTGCCGCCCGATTAAGGGTGTGACAAAAGGGAAGGCGACAGGACAATGGTGGATCTTCTGACTATGAGCGACAAGAAAAACGCAGACAAGCAAAAGGCGCTTGACAGTGCGCTGGCCCAGATCGAACGGCAGTTCGGCAAGGGATCGATCATGAAACTGGGCGAAGATGCCCGGCAGGACATCGAGGCGAGCTCGACCGGGTCGCTGGGTCTGGATATCGCGCTGGGTATCGGCGGACTGCCGATGGGGCGTATTGTTGAGATTTACGGGCCTGAGAGCTCGGGCAAAACCACTTTGACCCTTCATTGTATAGCTGAGCAGCAAAAGCGGGGTGGAGTTTGCGCGTTCGTGGATGCGGAACACGCTCTGGACCCGCAATATGCCCGCAAGCTGGGTGTTGATCTGGATGAGCTTCTGATCTCGCAGCCCGATACCGGTGAGCAGGCGCTTGAAATCACGGATACTCTGGTGCGCTCGGGCGCGGTCAATATGGTTGTTGTCGACTCGGTCGCTGCCCTGACGCCGAAATCGGAACTCGAAGGGGACATGGGCGACAGCAGTGTCGGTGTGCAGGCCCGACTGATGAGCCAGGCGATGCGCAAACTGACAGGCTCGATCAGCCGCTCGAACTGCATGGTCATCTTCATCAACCAGATCCGGATGAAGATCGGCGTAATGTTCGGCAGTCCGGAAACCACAACCGGTGGCAACGCGCTGAAATTCTATAGCTCGGTTCGGCTGGATATCCGCCGGATTGGCGCGATCAAGGACCGGGATGAGGTGGTCGGGAACCAGACCCGCGTAAAAGTTGTGAAGAACAAGGTGGCCCCGCCGTTCAAGCAGGTCGAGTTCGACATCATGTATGGCGAAGGCATCTCGAAGATGGGCGAATTGCTGGATTTGGGTGTCAAAGCCGGTGTTGTCGAAAAGTCCGGGTCTTGGTTCAGCTATGGTGATGAGCGGATCGGGCAGGGGCGTGAGAACGCCAAACAATACCTGCGGGAAAACAGCCGGGTGGCGTTGGATATCGAAGACAAGATCCGCGCGGCGCATGGGCTGGAATTCGACTTGTCGCCAGGGTTTGCCGAGGATGACGATATTCTGGAGGCCTGATGCCCTGAGGCGGGTGATCCGTAGCCTCTGCGTAAAGACTGCAACAGTTGTAACAAGGCGGCCTGATCGGGTCGTCTTGTTTCGTTCCAGAGTGCCTCTGCTGTGGACACTCACTTGACGGGGGGCTAAACCAACGGAGACCAAGATATATGTGCGCCGAGAGAGCCCTATGCCAACCCTGAACGACATCCGATCGACTTTTCTGAACTACTTTGAAAAACAAGGGCATGAGGTCGTCGCGTCCAGCCCGCTGGTGCCGCGCAATGACCCGACGTTGATGTTCGTGAACTCAGGCATGGTGCAGTTCAAGAACTTGTTCACCGGTCTGGAAACCCGCGATTACAAACGCGCCACAACGGCCCAGAAATGTGTGCGGGCGGGCGGCAAGCACAACGACCTCGACAATGTTGGCTATACGGCGCGTCACCACACGTTTTTTGAGATGCTGGGGAACTTCTCATTCGGGGATTACTTCAAACATGAAGCGATCCCTTTTGCATGGGAGCTGATCACTAGGGAATTCGGTATCGACAAGACCCGCCTGTTGACCACCGTCTATCATACCGATGATGAAGCCTTTGAAATCTGGAAGAAGGTCGGTGTGCCCGAGGACCGGATCATCCGCATCGCCACCAATGACAATTTCTGGCAGATGGGTCCGACCGGACCTTGCGGTCCGTGCACTGAGATTTTCTATGATCACGGCGATCACATCTGGGGTGGCCCTCCGGGATCACCCGAGGAAGATGGCGACCGGTTCATCGAAATCTGGAACGTCGTTTTCATGCAGAACGAGCAGTTCGAAGATGGCTCGATGGTCGAGCTTGACATGCAGTCCATCGACACCGGTATGGGGCTCGAACGGATTGGGGCGCTGTTGCAGGGCAGCCATGACAATTATGACACCGACCTGTTCAAGACCCTGATCGAGGCTTCGGCGGATGCGACCGGTGTCGATCCCTATGGCGACCAGAACGTGCATCACAGGGTGATCGCGGATCACCTGCGTTCGACCTCGTTCCTGATTGCAGACGGTGTGATGCCCAGCAATGACGGTCGCGGATACGTTCTGCGCCGGATTATGCGCCGCGCCATGCGCCATGCGCACCTGCTGGGCGCCAAGGATCCTGTCATGCATCGCCTGGTGCCTACGCTGGTGCAGCAGATGGGCGGGCATTATTCTGAACTGAAACAGGCGCAACCGCTTATCGAAGAGACGCTGCTGCTGGAAGAAACCCGGTTCAAGCAGACACTGGACCGTGGTCTGAAGTTGCTGGATGATGAGGTTTCGGGGCTTTCCGAGGGGGCTCCCCTGTCAGGTGAAGCGGCCTTTAAGCTTTACGACACTTATGGCTTCCCACTGGATCTTACGCAGGATGCGCTGCGCGAAAAGGGCCTGAGCGTCGACACGGACGGTTTTGATACCGCGATGGCCGAACAAAAGGCCAAGGCACGTGCCGCATGGGCCGGGTCAGGTGAAGCGGCGGATCAGGTCGTATGGTTCGATGTGCTGGATACCGCCGGTGCGACGGATTTCTTGGGCTATGATACCGAGAAAGCCGAAGCGCAGGTTGTCGCCCTGGTTGTTGATGGTGCACTGGTCGACAAGATCGACGCGGGCAACAGCGGTTGGGTCGTCGTGAACCAGACCCCGTTCTACGGAGAGGCCGGCGGTCAGGTCGGCGATACTGGCGCGTTGCGTAGGTTAGAGGATCGCGATCACCTGAGCCGCGTGGAGGACACAAGGAAGTTTGCCGACGGCAAGGTCTATGCTCATAAGGTAGCAGTTCAAAGCGGAGTTGTTCGCAAAGGCGATGCGGTAGAGCTTGAGGTTGATCATGCCCGCCGTTCCGCCATTCGCGCCAATCACTCGGCCACGCACCTGCTGCATGAAGCATTGCGCGAAACGCTGGGTGATCACGTGGCGCAGCGCGGTTCGCTGAACGCGGCGGATCGTCTGCGGTTCGACTTCAGTCATTCCAAAGCGCTGAGCCTGGAGGAAATCCAAAAAGTCGAACGTGAGGTGAACGATTTCATCCGCCAGAATTCGACTGTTGAAACCCGGGTCATGACACCCGACGACGCGCGCGCATTGGGTGCCCAGGCCCTGTTCGGCGAGAAATATGGTGACGAGGTTCGTGTTGTCTCTATGGGTAAGGCGCCAACAGGAAAAGGCCATAACGGAGATACGTGGTCGATAGAACTCTGTGGCGGCACACATGTGCGCCAGACAGGTGATATCGGCACCTTTGTTGTGTTGGGTGACAGCGCCAGCAGTGCTGGTGTGCGCCGGATCGAAGCGCTGACCGGCGATGAAGCCTTCCGCTATCTTTCGGCGCAAGATCAACGTCTGGCTCAGGTCGCATCGGAACTGAAAGCGCAACCGGACGACGTGGTGGCGCGCGTGAAAAGCCTTTTGGACGAACGCAAGGCCTTGCAGAACGAAGTGGCTCAGTTGCGCCGGGATCTGGCTATGGCTGGCGGGGCCGGTCAGGGCGGTGGTGCCGAGGCGCGGGAAGTGAATGGCGTGAAATTCCTGGCGCAAGCCCTCAGCGGTGTTTCAGGCAAGGACCTTCCTGCGTTGATTGACGAACACAAAAGCCGACTTGGATCGGGTGCGGTGCTGCTGATTGCGGATACGGGCGGCAAGGCGGCCGTTGCGGCAGGTGTGACAGAAGACCTGACCGGACGGATTTCGGCGGTGGATCTTGTAAAAGCGGCCGTGATCGAGTTGGGCGGAAAAGGCGGCGGCGGCCGTCCTGACATGGCCCAGGGCGGTGGCAAGGATGCATCAAATGCAGATGCGGCAATCAAGGCCGCACAACAGGTTTTGGGAGGATAATATGCCTGCTCTTTGGATTGCGCATGTCACGGTGACAGACGCCGAGGCTTACGGCAAATACGCCGAACTGGCCGGACCGGCCATCGCCAAGCACGGGGGCGAGTTTATCGCCCGTGCTGCGCGATACGTTCAGCTGGAAGGCAAGGAACGTCCACGAAACGTAGTGGCGCGCTTCCCGTCGCTGGAGGTTGCGGTTGAATGCTATCACTCGGATGAGTACCAGCAAGCCCTGAATCACGCGCGCGGCGCAAGCGAGCGAGAACTGATTGTGGTAGAAATCACCGAGTGACATTTGGGCCTTGCTTCCAAGGCACTGATAATTTCAAGAAAACCGGCAGTGGATAAGCAAGATTCGGCTTATGTCATGTTTGGTTGATGCCGATCAGCCCGCGATAGCGGGCTGTTTTTTTATATAGTTGTTAGGTTTCAATATCTTATCTTCCGGTTCTCACGTTCTACCGAATGGTTCCTGACCAAATTGTGGCCGCGCCAACAAAATTCTTACGTAAAATTGTCAGATTCTCGGACGAATTTTTGCCCTGTTTCCCTTGCAGGTTCTCAAATGATTGCGCGGAACACCTGATCACAGATAGTTTCAAGAAACAGAATGTGGTGCAGTTGGACATGCAATCGCTCGAAGAACATCGGATCGGGGACCTCGCATGATTTCATTAACGAATTTACCCAAGAGGTGTGTTGCCGTGATTGCATCGGTTGCGTCGCGCGCATTGGGCATCTGCACCGTGTGTATCGGCGTCTTAGCGTCCGCACCTGTCGCGCAGGCATCCGACGGCGTTTTTATCCCTATCGTTGCGTCTTCGCCTCCGCCTTCAGGCGCAATCAACCTATGCAACCAATATAACTGGGCTTGCACTGCGAAACGTTCGGTGACGTTGTCCAGCCACCAAGAGCTGACGGTGGTAAATCAAGTGAATCGTCGCGTGAATGCGTCGACCCGAGAAGTTACGGATCAGTCTCAGTACAAAACGCGTGAGCGATGGGCATTGCCAACACCCAGAGGCGGTGATTGTGAAGACTTTGCATTGTTGAAGAAAAGAGATCTGATCCATGCGGGGGTTGATCCAAGTAAGCTTTTGATTGCAACCGTACTGGACACACGCCGGACACCTCATGCGGTTCTGGTTTACCGTTCGGCGCAGGGCGACCTGATTCTGGATAATCTCACAAACCGGATCAAACCCTGGACAGCTACACGCTACCTGTTTTTGCGAATGCAGGATCCGAAGCGACCCAGTCAATGGGTCGGAGTTTACGGACGCAGCTGATCTGTGTGGAACCATTTCACACACAAGCTCGTGCCCTTGGACGCAAATTTGATCTGCGTCCAAGAGTGTAGTCTTTGACCTGACGTTTGGCCGGATTAGTTCGAATGTTTTGCGTATCGGCGTTTTCTGGCCTCGAACCCACGACCGGCGGAGTTTTTGCTATCGAATATTCTCCGCGTTCCTTGGGCTGGTTTTCGTCTCTATCGGTCTTCTTCGTGCTCTTCACCACCGGGCTCTTCACCCCCGGTTGGGTTACCACCGCCGCCATTGGTGGGCGCCGTTTTCCTGGGAAGGTCCGTCCCCGGATCTCTGGTCTGAGACACCGATCGATGCGGTCGGGAAGTCACTTAGCAGGCCTGCCAGCGGGGCGCATTCTGCACCGACGCGCTCCAGTATCTTATCGAAGTCATGCCGACGTTGAAAATAGCGGACCATGCCGGATGTCACGGCGTCGCATTCGCACAAAACTTGCGAGGACGCAGCGGATTGCCGTGCTGTTGCAACTGTACATGTCCCAGCGGCAAAGGTTTCACCGGCAGGTGAAAGCAGAAAAGTTGTCGCAAAAAAAGCAGTGGAAACTTATGAGCTCTATTACCCTTTTTGAACTCCTTGGAACTCGATAACTAAACTAAGTCCTTCTATGCACCATTCCTGTATCGGTGTTTGTGAAGGACGTCACACTTCTGACGTGTTTTGACCATAATTCGAGGGCGCTTACAATATCTTGTTGGTGAGGATCGGATAGGAAATCTTCAACCATGTGGAGAAAGGTGTTAGTTTTCAAATAAAAACCGGGCAGTGAGCCCGGTTCTTCTGATTTCGTCTTTTGTCGAATTGGAAGCAAATTTGCCACACTAATGCCATTGTTTCCCTTTGGTCGGTTTGCAACCTGAGGGTGTTCTAGGCAGATTTGGCCATCCGCTTACGCTCGTGCGGGTCAAGAAAACGCTTCCGCAGGCGCACCGCGTTTGGCGTGACTTCCACCAGTTCATCATCGTCGATATAGGCAATTGCCTCCTCCAGTGAGAACTGGATATGCGGCGTCAGGCGGACCGCGTCGTCGGATCCACTGGCGCGTACGTTTGTCAGCTTCTTGCCTTTGAGCGGGTTCACTTCCAGATCGTTGTCGCGCGAGTGTTCGCCGATCACCATACCCTGATACACGTCTGTTTGGGGACCAACAAACATGCGGCCACGCTCTTCCAGGTTCCACAGCGCATAAGCCACGGCCTGACCTTTCTCCATCGAGATCAGAACACCTGCACGACGGCCCGGAATCTGCCCCTTATGTGGCGCCCAGTCATGGAACACGCGGTTAAGTACACCTGTACCGCGCGTGTCGGTCAGGAATTCGCCGTGGTAACCAATCAGACCGCGGGACGGGACATGGGCGATGATCCGCGTCTTGCCCGTACCGGCCGGGCGCATCTCGACCAGTTCACCCTTACGTGCGCCGGTAACCTTTTCAATTACGGAACCAGAATATTCGTCATCCACGTCAATGGTAACTTCTTCGATGGGCTCAAGCCGCTGCCCGTCTTCTTCACGGAACAGAACCTGCGGGCGCGAGATGCTGAGCTCAAAGCCTTCTCGGCGCATATTCTCGATCAGAACACCCATTTGCAACTCGCCGCGGCCCGCAACCTCGAACGCCTCACCGCCGGGGGTGTCGGTGACACGGATGGCGACGTTCGACTCGGCTTCCTTCATCAGGCGGTCACGAATGACGCGAGATTGAACTTTTTTGCCGTCACGGCCTGCCAACGGAGAATCATTGATACCGAAGGTCACGGTGATGGTCGGCGGATCGATGGGCTGCGCGGGCAGGGCCTCAGTGACCTGAGGAGCTACCAGCGAATCCGCTACGGTGGCTTTGCTCATGCCAGCGATGGTCACGATGTCGCCTGCTTCGGCCACGTCAATGGGCTGTTGACCCAGGCCCCGGAACGCCAAGATTTTCGTGGCACGGAAGTTTTCGATGACCGAACCATCGCGGCTAAGCGCCTTGAGGCTGTCGCCAGCCTTCAGCGTTCCGCTTTCGACGCGGCCAGTCAGGATACGGCCGATGAAGGGATCGCTTCCCAGCGTCGTGGCCAGCATCCGGAAGGGTTCATTTTTGTGTTCGATCTGTTTCGGGGCAGGGACATGATCGACGATCAAGTCGAATAGTGCGCTCAAGTCCTTGCGGGGGCCGTCCAGCTCCATATCCGCCCAGCCAGAACGGCCCGAGGCGTACATTGAAGGGAAATCCAACTGGTCGTCATCCGCACCGAGATTGGCGAACAAGTCAAAGCACTCGTCCAGCGCGCGGTCAGGTTCGGCGTCCGGCTTGTCGACCTTGTTCAGGACCACGATCGGACGCAAGCCCAGCGCCAGTGCCTTGGACGTTACAAACTTGGTCTGGGGCATCGGGCCTTCTGCGGCGTCCACCAACAGAACAACACCGTCGACCATGCTGAGGATGCGCTCGACCTCGCCTCCGAAATCGGCGTGACCAGGGGTGTCTACGATATTGATGCGTGTGTCTTTCCACTCGACCGACGTGGCCTTTGCCAGGATGGTGATGCCGCGTTCACGCTCCAGGTCGTTACTGTCCATGGCACGTTCCGCGACGGCCTGATTTTCCCGGAATGCACCGGATTGTTTGAGCAGCTCGTCGACCAGGGTTGTTTTGCCGTGGTCCACGTGAGCGATGATTGCGATGTTGCGCAGGTCCATGAGAGGTCAGCCTTTGAACGGGAAGTTGCCGCGCGCATAACGTGGCGCGGCAAAATATACCAGCCCTAACCGTGGTTCAGTGTCCGGCAGTCTTTGAAAAGAGGTGAATGATCAGGATTCCGGACAAGATCAACGTCAACCCCAGGATCGCAGGCCAATCCAGCCTTTGGCCGAACACGATGAATCCGATTACGGCGATCAGGAATATACCGAGACCGGACCAGATTGCATAAACGATACCGACAGGCATGACCTTCAGCGTCAGCGCCATGAGGTAAAATGCAAACGCATACCCAACGACAACAATCACGGATGGCCAGAACCGCGAAAACTGCTGGCTGGCTTGCAAGGCCGTCGTGCCAATGGTTTCCGCCAGCACAGCCAGCAACAAATACAGATAGGCTTGGGGCATTTGAGTACCTCGAAAAGGGTGGGTCGGGTGGCTAGATGGCGATTTGCGTGAGTGAAATACGTCGACCGCCTTGCAGTCTACAAGATTACCTTGGGTCAGGTATACCTGACTGTTTTTTCAATCGAATGAATGTAATATTTGCCCCATATTTTTTAATTTTGTTAACGAGTTTTGAGCGATGACGTTATTTGCGAAATCAATCATATTTGCTTCGGCTCTGATAGTGGCGATTGGGTGGCTTGCTGACGGGGGGTCCGTCGAAGTGAATGCAGCCAACTTGGTTCAACAGTTTGATGGTAGTAGTGTTTTTTGAACGCCGCTAGAAACCAAGCAAGAAAAAAGGAGCCTTCAGGCTCCTTTTTTTATGCCTGAGGGTCGCGTGTTTCACAGTATTCAAAATGCGCAACCAGTTGGGGTTGCAGCCAGTCCCACAGCTGAGGCGCTCCCGCTGCAATTGCGGGTCGGACACGCGTAACAACCTGATCGAATTTAACGCTGTATTCGACCCATGACCCGCCACCTGTTTCCAGATTTGCTATGGGTGTCTGAAAACGATCAACAGCCTTTGCAAATCTGGCTTCTGTGGTCTCAGCCGCCTCAAACTCATGCCATAGTTCAGTAAATGACCGGTGTTGACAGTCAGGCAGAAGGCCAAACAATCGTTTGGCGGCGGCCTGTTCCTTGGCTTCCTGTTCCGCGTGGTCGACATGACCGTGGATCGGGTGGTCGCCCGCGTCGATTTCGACAACATCGTGCAAAAGCAACATCTGTAGTATTCGGTCCAACTGAACATCCGAATGCGCGTATTCCGCCAATACCCAGGCATAGAGCATGACATGCCAAGAATGTTCCGCCGAGTTTTCGAACCGGTCGCTGGCCATCAGGCGTGACGCGCGCAGAACGGATTTCAACTGGTCCGCTTCTGTAAGAAACGCCAATCTTCTCGTGAATGCGTCCTCCTGAGGGTCCGAGTTATTCAAGAGGTTTGTGGCATGTTGGTGGGCCAGCGGAAACGCAAGGGCCAGATACGATGCGCGCCCGTCCGCCAGGTTCGACCGCGCAATTTCTACATGATCCTGCCGCGGGTCGGTGGCGCACAGAACCTGAAACAGCGGCTGGCAGCGATCCAGAATCTTGGCAAACCGGGCATCCGGGGTCTGATCCGCCTCAAACTCACGCCAGAGCGAAAGAAATTCCTGTGCTTGTTCGTCGGGCAACAGGCCAAACAATTCCTGTGCGGCGGCCTGTTCAGCCTCAGCCACGTTGCCCCAATCCGTGTCGAGGTGAATCGGGTGATCACCTGTCACGATCTCAACCAGATCATGCAGCAGCAACATGCGGATGACCCGGTCGACCGAGATGTCCGGCCCGGCCAGTGGTGCCATGACCATTGCCCACAATGCCAAGTGCCAGCTGTGTTCGGCGGAGTTTTCGGGCCTCGATTGGTCAAGCAGGACATTTGCCCGCTCGACCAGTTTCAGACTGTCGGCCCGTTTCAGAAACGCGACCTGCGCAACAAGGCGGTCGGTCATTGCTTTTCGATCGCCTTGAGTTTCGCGCGATGCGCGGCGAGGCGTTTGATCACGAATTGTCGTGCCTTGCGTTCAGCCAGACGCACGCGAATTTCCGTCAGGAATGCCTCTTCCAAAGATTGAGACGCCGCACCAAGAACCTGACCCACTTCTACAAAGAACCGGTCTTCGCCGGTTTCGTCCATAACCTTCATCGTATCTTCGGCCAGTTTGGCCGCAAGCGATGTGATGGTGTCGGACATTATCGGGTGTTCTCGGTCAGCCGACGTTTCACATAGTCGCTGACATCTGTGATCAGCGTGTCCATGTGGCGATCCTGGAAGAAATGATCCGCGCCCTCAACCTCGTTATGGGTGATCGTGATCCCTTTTTGCTCGTGCAGTTTGTTGACCAGCGCAGTGGTGTCCGCTGGTGGTGCCACACGGTCAGCCGAACCGTTGATGATCAGGCCCGAAGACGGGCAGGGCGCAAGGAAGGAAAAGTCATACATGTTGGCAGGCGGCGACACGCTGATGAAACCCGTGATTTCGGGGCGGCGCATCAGCAACTGCATTCCGATCCACGCCCCAAACGAAAAGCCCGCAACCCAGCAGTGTTTCGAATTGTTGTTCATGGATTGCAGGTAATCCAGCGCAGATGCCGCATCGCTCAGCTCGCCAACACCTTGATCATATTCGCCCTGACTGCGACCAACGCCGCGGAAGTTAAAGCGCAGCACTGTGAAGCCCATGTTGTAAAAGGCATAGTGCAGGTTATAGACCACCTTGTTGTTCATGGTCCCGCCGAACTGAGGATGCGGGTGAAGCACGATGGCGATCGGTGCGTCTTTTTCCTTTTGCGGGTGGTAGCGGCCTTCCAGGCGGCCTTCGGGTCCGGGAAAAATCACCTCGGGCATGTGTGCTTTGGTCCTGTCATTTTCGTGCGGGCATCCGGATATACTTGACTATAATCGTCGGACACCTTAGAACGGTTCTAATTACATTGCTTGGCGCAATCGCGCTGCCAGTCGGAGATACGCACTGGCAGCGTCGGCGTCAATGATTTCGCGCAGATCCGTCTAAAAGGGGGCAGAGAATGAAGCTTTCGACCAAAGGGCGTTACGCAATGGTCGCTTTGGCGGATATTGCACTTCAGCCGACAGATCGCCTGGTAACCCTGGGCGAAATCTCGGAACGGCAGGACATTTCTCTGCCGTATCTTGAACAGCTCTTCGTCAAGCTGCGTCGCGCGGAACTGGTTGCATCTGTCCGTGGACCCGGAGGGGGGTATCGTCTTGCACGTCCCGCGTCCGAGATTCGCGTGGTCGAGGTTCTTGCGGCCGTGGATGAGACGGTTGATGCCCTGCAAAAAGGGGCCGGAGCATCCGGTGCGTCATCGGGCAGCAGGGCGCAATCCCTGACGAACCGTTTGTGGGAAAGCCTGAGCGCGCATGTTTATGTCTTTTTGCACCAGACGCGCCTGTCTGATGTGATCAGGAACGACCTTGCGCCTTGCCCGGCAGTTCCAAGCCTGTTTTCCGTCGTCGATGAATGAGCTGAGCAGGTCGAACATGCATATGACATCCCTGCGGGAAAAGATGTATCCATGAAACGTGTTTATCTGGATCATAACGCGACCGCACCGCTGCGACCCGAAGCACGCGAGGCTATGATCGCGGCGATGGATGTGGTCGGGAACCCGTCATCTGTTCATGCAGAAGGGCGTGCCGCAAAGGCGTTGGTCGAACGCGCGCGGGCGCAGGTCGCCGAGGCCGTCGGTTGCCGTCCGCAAGAGGTCATATTTACCTCTGGCGCGACCGAAGCAGCGCGGGTTCTGCAAAACCGCCCCGAAAGCTGCGACTTCTTTGTCGACAGCACCGCCCACGATGCGCTGTGGTCGCATTTCGATCTGACCCATTGTAGCGAGCATCCCTATGGCCCCGGGCACATATTGGCGATGGGGCTAGCAAACTCTGAGACCGGAGTCATCACGCAGCCGCCACAGAAAGTACGGAACCAGTGGCCCTATGGCGCGCGACGCGCTGATTGGCTGTTGCTGGATATTACGCAGGTTGTTGGACGCATTCCGTTTTCCTTTGCCTGGAGTGGCGCAGATATGGCGATCCTGTCGGCGCATAAGATTGGCGGGCCAAAAGGTGTTGGCGCTTTGATCCTGCGGCAAGGTATCGATATCGAACCTTTGGCCAGCGGTGGCGGTCAGGAGATGGGGCGAAGATCCGGCACTGAAAATGTGGTGGGTATTGCCGGTTTTGGCGCGGCTGCCGAGGCAGCTCAACGCGATCTGGCTGATGGAGTATGGGAAAAAGTCAGAGAACTTAGAAATATTCTAGAAAACGCCCTTGAGGCTGGTGCAATATCTACTATTTTTGTCGGGAAAAATCAGGAGCGACTCCCGAATACCCTGTGTTTCGCGACGCCCGGCTGGAAAGGCGAAACGCAGGTGATGCAGATGGACTTGTCTGGCTTTGCCATCAGTGCGGGATCCGCCTGTTCCAGCGGCAAAGTCAAAACCAGTCGGGTTCTGACGGCAATGGGATTTGATGAGACGGTGGCCTCATGCGCAATCCGCGTTTCGTTGGGGCCAGAGACGACGGAAGAAGATGTGCTGCGTTTCGCCGAAACGTGGCTTGAAAAAGAGAAAAAGCATCGCGCGCGGGCTGCGTGATCTGACGGAGGGTAAGTCATGGCCACTTTGGACCAGACCCAGGTGAAAGAAGGTGTCGATCAGGAAACCGTGGATGCGGTTCGTGAGGTCGGCACATATAAATATGGCTGGAATACCGATATCGAGATGGAATACGCCCCCAAAGGCGTGAACCCTGATATCGTCCGTCTGATCTCGGGGAAAAACGATGAGCCTGAGTGGATGACCGAATGGCGTCTGGCCGCTTTCGAGCGTTGGACAAAAATGGAAGAGCCCAAATGGGCCATGGTTCACTATCCTCCAATCGATTTTCAGAACCAGTACTACTATGCCCGCCCCAAATCGATGGAAGAGAAGCCCAAATCTCTGGATGAGGTTGATCCAAAGCTGCTCGCCACTTACGAAAAGCTTGGTATCCCTCTGAAAGAACAGATGATTCTGGCAGGTGTTGAAGGTGCAGAGGATGCACCTGCCGAAGGCCGCAAGGTAGCGGTTGATGCAGTGTTTGACTCGGTTTCCGTGGGCACGACCTTTCAGGCCGAACTGAAAAAGGCAGGCGTGATCTTCTGCTCGATCTCTGAGGCGATCAAAGAGCATCCTGAGCTGGTCAAGAAGTACCTGGGAACCGTGGTTCCCGTATCGGACAATTTCTATGCAACGTTGAATTCAGCTGTATTCTCGGATGGCTCATTCGTCTACATCCCGCCGGGCGTTCGCTGCCCGATGGAACTAAGCACGTATTTCCGCATCAACGCCGAGAACACCGGTCAGTTCGAACGCACCCTGATCATTGCTGACAAGGGCTCGTACGTCTCATATCTGGAAGGCTGTACTGCACCCCAGCGTGACACGGCACAACTGCATGCTGCCGTGGTCGAGATCATCGTCGAAGAAGATGCCGAGGTAAAATACTCGACCGTTCAGAACTGGTTTCCGGGGGATGAAAACGGCAAGGGCGGTATCTATAACTTCGTGACCAAACGCGCCGACTGCCGGGGTGACCGGTCGAAGGTGATGTGGACGCAGGTGGAAACCGGATCGGCCGTGACATGGAAATACCCGTCCTGCATCCTGCGCGGCAATGAAAGCCAGGGTGAATTCTATTCGATCGCGATTGCCAACAATTATCAGCAGGCTGATACCGGCACAAAGATGATACATCTGGGCAAAAACACCAAGTCGCGCATCGTGTCCAAGGGCATCAGTGCGGGTAAGGCCCAGAACACCTATCGTGGGCTAGTGTCGATGCACCCGAAAGCCAAGGACAGCAGGAACTACACGCAGTGTGACAGTCTGCTGATCGGTGACAAGTGCGGCGCACATACGGTTCCCTATATCGAGGTCAGGAACAACTCGAGCCGCGTTGAGCACGAGGCGACGACGTCAAAAGTGGATGACGATCAGCTGTTCTACTGCCGTCAGCGCGGCATGGACGAGGAAGAAGCCGTGGCTCTGGTGGTCAACGGGTTCTGCAAAGACGTGCTTCAGGCGCTTCCGATGGAGTTTGCGATGGAAGCACAGCAGTTGGTGGCCATCTCACTTGAAGGTTCGGTTGGGTGATGACGCGGTCACCCGGAACCCGCATCCGTAAGGATAATGTGCTGACCTGGCTTGGGTACACATTGCCGGTTCTGGGCGGTCTGCTTGGCGTGGCCTACGTCAACACCCATTACATGGAATTCATCAACCCGGTTTGGGCAGTAGGTGGCGGGGCGATCCTGGGTTGGATCATCGCCAGACTGATCCGCAGATTACTGGGCTAGAACAATGCGGGGCCAAGGGCCCCTTGCGATACGCAAAAGGACAAAAAATGCTGGAAATCAAAAACCTGCACGTACAGCTTGAAGAAGAAGACAAGCAGATCCTAAAAGGTGTGAACCTGACGGTCGAGGCTGGCAAGGTACACGCGATCATGGGGCCGAACGGGTCGGGCAAATCGACCCTCAGCTATGTTCTGTCGGGGCGCGACGGGTACGAAGTAACCGAAGGTTCGGCCACTCTGGACGGTCAGGACCTGCTGGAGATGGAACCGGAAGAGCGCGCGGCAGCAGGTGTTTTCCTGGCCTTCCAATACCCGGTTGAAATCCCCGGCGTTGGCAACATGACGTTCCTGCGCACCGCGGTAAACGCGCAGCGCAAGGCCCGTGGAGAAGAGGAACTGTCTGCCGCAGACTTTCTGAAAGAGGTGCGTGCCAAGGCAAAGACGCTAAAGATCGACGCGGATATGCTCAAGCGCCCGGTCAATGTTGGTTTTTCGGGCGGTGAGAAAAAGCGCAACGAAATTTTGCAGATGGCCATGCTTGAACCCAAGATGTGCATCATGGACGAAACCGACTCGGGCCTTGATGTGGACGCGATGAAACTGGTGGCCGAAGGTGTGAATGCCCTGCGGGACGAAGGCCGTGGGTTCCTGGTGATCACGCATTATCAGCGCCTGCTGGATCACATCAAACCGGATGTTGTGCATATCATGGCCAATGGTCGCATCGTTAAGACGGGCGGACCTGAACTGGCACTTGAGGTTGAAAACAACGGTTATGCCGACATTCTGGCCGAGGTGAACTGATGGCTTTGCCGCAAGCGAAACAATCCGCAACCGAGGCGCGTCTGGCTACGTTGATCATGCCCGATGCGGGCTGCACCCGTGGTGCACGCGAAGACGCTTTGGCGCGTGTTCTTGAATCCGGGCTGCCGGGGCGCCGGGATGAGTATTGGAAATACACTCAACCCGATAGTCTGATTTCTGCCGAGGCTTTGCCTGCGGCGGTGTTTATCAATGATGAACCGGTGCTTTTCAACGACCTTGACCGTTTGAAAATTGTTTTTGTCGACGGGGTGTTCAGCGCCGAGGAATCCGATGATCTGTCGCTGGACGGTGTCAAGATCGACCGGATTGAAGACATCTGCTGCAAAGACATTCATTGGGCAAAAGACCTGTATGGCGTTCTGGAAGCGCGCGGCCAGTCCCCGGTTCAACGCCCGTTGGCTGCATTGAACACGGCCTTTGCGTCGGACGGCGTTGCCATTCACGTTACGGGCAAACCCTCCAAACCGATCAACCTGATCTATCGTCATGCCTCGCCGACATCCGACGCGATCCTGCATCACGTCATTCGCGTGGAAAGCGGGGCCGAGGTGACTATTCTTGAATCCGGCCCGGCGGCGTCGCGTTTCAACAAATGTACAGAGATTGAAATTGCCGACAAGGGGACGCTGCATCATGTGCGGGCGCAGGGCAGGGACCATGAACGTCGCGCCGCGACCCATATGTTCACGCGTTTGGGGGCAGAGTCGGTCTACAAGTCCTTCACCTTGACGGCGAATGGGGTGCTGACCCGTAACGAACAGGTCGTTGAACTGACCGGCGACAATGCGGTGGCGCATGTGGCCGGGGCCTGTGTTGGGGATGGTGATTTCCACCATGATGACACGGTGTTCATCACCCATGACGCGGTGAATTGCGAAAGCCGTCAGGTCTTTAAGAAAGTGCTGCGCAACGGTGCGACCGGAGTGTTTCAAGGCAAGATCCTTGTAAAGCAAGGGGCCCAGAAAACCGATGGCTACCAAATCAGTCAATCGCTGCTTTTGGATGATGACAGCCAGTTCCTCGCCAAACCGGAACTTGAGATCTACGCCGATGACGTGGCGTGTTCCCATGGCTCAACTTCGGGTGCGATTGACGATACGGCGTTGTTCTATCTTCGGTCACGGGGTGTACCGGTCAAGGACGCGACCAACATGTTGACGCTGGCATTCCTGGCCGAAGCAGTGGACGAGATCGAAGACAGCACATTGGCAGATGAAATCGTAAGCCGTCTGGAAGGGTGGCTGGCGCGCCGAAGCTGATGGCCCTGTCGTCGGATATCCTGGCAACGTACAAGGGGCCGGGGCGCGTGGTGCGCAGGCTTCTGGATATGGGTCAACGAGAAGACCGGGCGCTGATCTTTGTCATGGCGTTTTGTGTGGTGGCATTCATCGCCCAGATGCCTGGCCTTGCGCGCAAAGCGCATCTGGAAGGCGTTGAGCTGAACATGCTTTTGGGTGGTGCTCTGCTTGGATCCGTGTTCATTCTGCCCTTGGTCTTTTACACGCTGGCACTGGTGTCTCATTGGGCGGCGCGCTTGTTTGGCGGTCAGGGAAGCGCTTATGGTGCGCGCCTGGCGCTGTTCTGGGCGCTGTTGTCGTCTGCACCGCTGGTTCTGCTGAACGGCCTTGTCGCCGGGTTTATCGGACCAGGGCCTACATTGACGATTGTGGGTCTTGTCTGGGTTGCTGTTTTTGTCTGGTTCTGGGTATCCGGTCTCAGACAAGTGCAAAGGTCCGTCGCATGAATTCGAGTTTTCTGGGAAATATAGCTGTCCTGACGATCAGGAACCCGGCCGAAGCGGCGCGACGGCTGATGGCGCTCAAGCTGGGGCGAGAAGTGCTTTGGCTGGCATTTGCACTGGCGGTCGTTTTGAACTGCGTTGTCCAATTGGGAATAGGTTTGTCGATAACAATGGCGGCAGGCCAACCCTCTCCGGCGCTCGAAAGCATTCCCATGGTTTTGGTGCGCTCGGCCGGGGCCATGATGCTGAGCATCGTCGCATTCCTGCTGGTCGGGCGAATGCTTGGAGGTCTGGCGAAGTTCGATGATCTGATGGTTTTGACGATCTGGCTGCAATTCCTGCAAATAGCCGCCTTGGTCGTGACGCTGATCTTGAGCCTGACCCTACCGTTCCTGATGATGATGACATTGTTGGCGACAGCAATCCTGAGCCTTTACGTCACGCTTCATTTTCTGAACGAAGCGCATCAACTCGGGTCGCTCTGGAAATCCTTTGCGGTAATTGTGTTGTCAGCCCTTGTCGCCATCCCCTTCGTTCTGTTTCTAAGCCCAACCGGGCCCGTCTAGGAATACCTCTCTTATGTATGATGTGCAGAAAATCCGCTCTGACTTTCCGATCTTGTCGCGTCAGGTGAATGGCAAGCCTTTGACGTATCTCGACAATGGTGCTTCGGCTCAGAAACCTCAGGTGGTCATTGACGCGGTGACGCGGGCCTATGCCGAGGAGTATTCGAATGTCCATCGTGGACTGCATTTCCTGTCCAATCTTGCGACAGAGAAATACGAGGCCGTTCGTGGCACGATCGCGCGGTTTCTGGGGGCATCGAACGAGAATGAGATCGTCCTGAACTCTGGTACGACCGAAGGGATCAACCTGGTCGCCTATGGCTGGGCTATGCCGCGACTTGAAGCGGGCGATGAGATTGTTCTGAGTGTGATGGAGCACCATGCAAACATCGTACCCTGGCATTTCCTGCGCGAACGACAGGGCGTCGTACTGAAATGGGTCGATGTCGACGCAGAGGGCGGGCTTGACCCGCAGGCGGTAATCAATGCAATCGGACCGAAAACCAAGCTGGTTGCAGTGACACACTGCTCGAACGTGCTGGGTACGGTCGTGGATGTGAAAGCCATAACTGATGGTGCCCACGCCAAGGGCGTCCCGGTTCTGGTTGATGGCAGTCAGGGTGCCGTTCACATGCCGGTAAATGTCGAAGAAATCGGGTGCGATTTCTACGCGATCACAGGCCACAAGCTTTATGGGCCGTCAGGGTCGGGTGCGATTTACATCAAATCCAAACGCATGGCCGAAATGCGCCCCTTTATCGGTGGCGGCGACATGATCAAAGAGGTCAGCAAGGATCAGATCATCTATAATGACCCGCCAATGAAGTTCGAGGCCGGCACGCCGGGGATCGTTCAGATCATCGGTCTTGGCGTGGCGCTGGAGTATATGATGGACCTGGGGATGGAAAACATCGCAGCTCATGAATCCAGCTTGCGCGATTACGCGATGCAACGTCTGACTGGGCTGAACTGGTTGCAGGTTCAAGGCACTCGCCCGGACAAGGCCGCGATTTTCAGCTTTACGCTGGACGGTGCTGGCCATGCTCACGACGTCTCAACCATTCTCGACAAGAAAGGTGTAGCGGTTCGCGCCGGTCACCACTGTGCCGGGCCGCTGATGGACCATCTGGGGGTGACTGCAACATGCCGCGCCAGCTTTGGTCTCTATAACACTACCGATGAAGTTGATACACTGATCGAAGCGCTTGAATTGGCGCATGATCTGTTTGCCTGATTTTGGTCTTGATAAGGGTGCGGCAATCGCGATTTGCAGTTGCACCCGGATTGGAACAAGGTTAGCTAACGGCCAAGGCACCTGTAGCTCAGCTGGATAGAGCGCTGCCCTCCGAAGGCAGAGGCCAGAGGTTCGAATCCTCTCAGGTGCGCCATATCAATGAAGATTACACAATAAATACAATAAGTTAGATTGATATTGCGCTCTGTTGAGTGACACATTAGGTGACACATGACAGCAAGTTGGTTCAAAATCGGCCCAATCAGTATGAAGATAAAATACGTAGAGTGGCGTAGAGGTACAGCCTACTACCGCCGTCGAATTCCGTGCGACTTACAGAATAAATACGCTGGAAAAGCCCATCTGTTTTCCTCGCTCAAGACTGACAACCCTGCTTTGGCAGCAAAACGGTCACTCGAAGAAACTAGGCGCATCGACAGGGAGTGGAGCCTGTTGAGGTCGAAGGGGCAATCAGACCTTCAGACTAGAGAAGAGGGAATGGCGGTACTTCGAAAGTATGGCCTGAAGCCGGGTCAAGCCGTCGAGTACGACAAATACGACATAGAGCCGGAAGAGTTTGTAGGCGAACTTCTCGCTCACTCTCACGACCCTTACGGAAACAACCCCGGTATCGTAAAGGAACGACTACCAGCAGGCCTTAGGATGGCAGCTGAGTTATTTTACGCTGAAGGTGACGAACTGCACAAACTCACTTGCCCCTGCTTCTCTGAAGTTATCGAGAAACACCTGTACTTTCATCCAAGACGGTCATCAGACCCTCAGTTTGACCGAGCCACACAGAGGTTCATAAGGGTCAACGGAGACATGCCTATAGATCAATTTCGGCGGGAACACGGGAACGCGTACGTCAAGGACCTGCTTGAAAGCGGGGTGAAAAAAGCGACGATAAAAAGGTATCTCGCTCAAGTAAGGCCAGTATTCAATACGGCTATCATTGAGCTTGAAGTGCCTATGAATAACCCTCTGGAAAAATTGCAAATACCGGAATCCGAAAGGGATACTGAACCGACAAAGAACCCATTTACAGTTGAACAGGTCATGGCCATTCAGAAACGGTGCATGAAGATGAACGATGAGCGTAGGTGGTTGATTGCAGCCCTAAGCGATACTGGTGCGAGACTGTCTGAGATTGCAGGATTACTTCGGAGTGATGTCCAATTAGATGCACCGATACCGTATGTCTGCATCGCGGCAAATAGCGTTAGAGAAGTCAAAAACGACGGGTCCGCTAGGAAAGTTCCCTTGGTTGGTGCAGCTCTATGGGGCGTGAAACAAGCGATGGCTGCTTCAGAAGAGGATTATCTTTTCCCCATGATTACTAGGCATGGTGACTACGACAAAAATGCAACCTCAGCCGCGTTGAACAAATGGCTAACTGAACAGGGGCTTAGAGGTGAAAAGCAAAGTATGCATAGCCTAAGGCATTCGATGAAAGACAGGCTAAGAAATACAGGCTGTCCAAAGGATATTCATGACAGGATCGGGGGATGGAAGACTTACGGTGTGGGGGAATCCTACGGTTTAGGACATGAGCTCTCGGTTCTTCATAATCATCTACTGCATATGATCGAATGCGAGTCAGAAGGCGCTCGACGTCTGACGTAATTTGGTGAAGTGAAGAGAAATGAAAGACGACAGGAACATTCCGCTTAAAGTCAGGCCAGACTTTGAACCTGAAGAACTGAGGGCAGCGAAAATGGCCCCCTTGGTTATGCTGCCTTTTTCTGAAGAGGCTCATAAGGCTGTTGACGCGATACTGGATCAGACCGTTTCATTTCAAAGAGGGCAGGGAAGAAGAAAAAGAGGGCTTAAAGCGGAAGTAGCCCTATCATTAAAAGCCACGATTGCCGCACTTATTGGCGACTTACTTGAAGCAGCTCTGAACACAGAGTCGAATGGTTACTGCTGGAGATTGGGGGATAGAACCAAATTCAAAGGTACTTTGGCTACCAGCAGGCACTACGAAACCCTAAAGGAAGAGTGGCCTTTAATGGGGCTAATGGATGTCGCTGATGGCTTCAGGGGAAGTGATGATTGGGACGGGGAGATATATCACCCGAACACTCCGAATAAGAGATGGGCTACACGACTTAGGGCGACACCCCTTTTGCTCACAAAGCTTGAGGAATTTGGAATCAGCCCAGCTACGTTGTCTCTGCATTTCAGAACAGAATTCAAAAAGTCCCAACCAATCAGCCTCAGAGCAACAAAGACTAATGGTCAGGCTAAGGGAAGACTCATTTCTTACCAAAGAACACCAACGACTGATGCGCTCGAAGCTGATGTTCGGGAAATCAATGGATTCTTGGCTGAATGGCAGTACAGCTTTGGTGCGCCTCCTGTGCTGTATCGCTTGTTCAACAATGGCGATACTGAGGACTATCAATGGGATATGGGGGGTAGATTTTACGGTTCTGAGTCCACCTACATCAATTGGAAGTCTGAAGACCGTAAAGGAATCCAGATTGGCGGTGAAGCTACAGCCGAAATCGACATAAAGGCCTGTCAACTAACCATGCTTCATGGCTTTTTTGGTGCCGAGTATGAAGTTGGCGTCGACCTCTACGAGATAGAGGGAATTGATCGAGCCGAAGTCAAACAGGCAGTAAATACAATTGTCGGCAATGGAAGGGTAAGCAGAAGAAGCAATCCGGTCCAAACTAAGCTTCTAGAGTACTACCCCTTCTTGAATGATCTAGAAACTCATGGGCTTAACTCTCTGAAACTTCAGGCAATTGACTCAAACATAATGAATCAAACTCTCCTTATGCTGAAACGTGAACACAATGTACCAGCACTTCCAATCCATGATTGTCTCATTGTTCGCGCAAAGGACATAGATGCTGCAAAAGAAGTGTTCACCGAAGCTTTCATTGAGCATGCTGGAGTTAAGCCTACCTTAGAGGTGGAGCTTTGATGAAGAAGAATTCTCAGTAGATACTGAGACTATTACCTTATCTGCTTCAATTACTTACTGCTCATGTGTGTAAGATTTGGGTTTACCATACGATGTGTATTAGATTGCTTGTAGTCTACTTCTAAAATGCTAACGGTGGATAACATAATGTCCTACCTTGCGGGTTACTATGAACGCTAAGAGCGTAGTCGAATGGCTCCGAGTGTTTGTTAAGTTTGAGTGGCTTTGAGAGTTTTTTTCATCGATACAGTCAACGAGATGCTTGGCTTCATTGGATCAATCCAAAGGAGCATTACGGGGCCGTTTGCTTCTTTCTGGCAGGGGAAGACCAAGAGGTCGCAATGGACCGCTCTACGGGGCACTAAGAGGCTCTCACGGGGCCTTTAGGTCAGTGGGTACTGGAGCTATTTTAATTTAATATCAATTGGTTGGTAGTTGTCTTTGAAGTTTGATTCCAACCTCCGACTTTTAGGGCGTCAATAAGAGCTCTTGAGATTTCATCAGACAGTTTCCTAGTGCTTTGTATACTTGTCGGATTGCTGCTCGACCGAAATTGGATTGTGCAGCCATTACTGTTCGCTCAAAGCGGGCTTTAGCCGCACGGTTCATCAAGGTCTGCTGTGCGGGACAAAGCCGACCTTCCACGCGGTTCAGCAGACTGCCTCTTCCGGCGCCAAAGCCGACCTCCAACGGTAGCTCGGGATGTTGCACTGCGGCCCGTCAAAGCCGCTGTTCGCCGCGCCTGCAAAGCCCACCGCAGGGACGAAGTGGACATTTAGTGTTTGCTGACCCGCATCAAAGTCTAGAGTCGATTGAAATGCTACAATTGCGATGTCTCGAGATTACGAGGCTCGTGAGTGTATTTCCATGACGTTTGCCCCGCCTTCGAGTCCCCATATCTGAGGGCGGGGTTGTTCAATGAAGATTTGTCTCAAGTCTTATTTTGTTGAAAAACTCGGGCTTGATCGGTTGGTAAGTTGCTGATTCAATTCTTCCTAAAGGGAGGGATCAGCCATGATGGGACCGAGACAGGAAGCGCAAGCGTCGCTGTTTTACGAGTTCTCGCTGGAGGATCATGTC